>CAZINI010000034.1:0-33181 GCA_964540575.1 uncultured Ruminococcus sp. | reverse complement strand
GAGCGCCACCTTGCCAAGGTGGAGGTAGCGGGTTCGAGCCCCGTAATCCGCTCCACATAATAATCCCGAAGCTGTTTGGCTTCGGGATTTTTTTGTGTTAATGTGAAAAGTGAAAAGTGGAGAGTGGAAATTTTAATGCTGAGTGTTAAAAGTTAAGTGTTGAAATAATGTGTAATGTGGAGTCATTTTTTAATCCATCATTCATCACATATAATACTAATTCCTAATCTCCTTATAGACAGAGTCTATAAGGAGAGCCGCCTAAAAGGCGGCAAGTCAAAACCTGCGGTTTTGACGGAATTAGTATTGTACGGCTTTCCTTTGCGGCTTCGCCGCACCCACCGCAAAGCGGTGGGAATCAACCTATAGACCTTGTCTATAGGTTGATTAGGAAATAGTATAATTTCACTTTCCACTCTTCACTCTCCACATTAATCGTTAAGCAGCTTTTCAAAAAGCTCCGCAAAATAAAACCTCACCTCATATTCGCTGTGATTTTCCAGAATGTACAGCTCCTCATCGGTAAAACAGCCGCCGTTTTCCACCGAAAACTCTTCCATATCCATAGCAGTCGGCAGGCATAGGGACGGAAACATCACGCACCACCAGTTTTTCCCCTTTGCGTCCCCGATGGTGATACGCAAGGCGGTATAATCCCCCGAAGGCATAACGATATTCCCATAAGTGCGGTCGTCGAAGTACATTTCGCATATTTCCGCAGAAACGCCGCAGTCACAGCCGTTTTCACGGAGAGTACGTTCAGCCGTTTCGATGATGTGAGGAATATTTTCGGCGGCGGCAGCTTCCGCCTCGGGCTTGCTTTGGCATTCCCCGAAAAGGGTGGGGACTTCCGCAAGGACGGCGTCCCGAACCTTTAGCTTCAGTGTCTGGTCGGCATCACTGTCGGAATTTGCGAGGATATGCAGTCTGAACACGCTGTTCTCAAGGCTCTTTCTGTCCTCGGAAAAGGAGGATACGGAGGTAAGTATAAGGGTGATCGTGAACCCTATGAGCATTGCAAGGGTCAATGTATCTGCGGAGGTCATAAGCCGTATGAGCTTGTTTTTCATGCTGAACAGTCCTTTCTGTTTATTTGATGAGAGTATAGGCGTACAGAGAGAAACTATTCAGTTTAATTGTAAATATTCTGTGAAACACTTGACATTTGCAGATAAATAGAGTATAATGTTTAATTGTTGGGGCAAACCAATAAAAATGCTGTTTTAGCTCAGTTGGTAGAGCACATCCTTGGTAAGGATGAGGTCGTCAGTTCAAGTCTGATAAACAGCTCCAATTTTAGGCTCTGCGGTCTATGCAGCCTGTAATTGATTGGGAATGCCGCAAGGCATTTTCACATACCGCTTCTCCGATTCTGCATAAGGGGAGGCGGTTTTTTGTGTCCCGATTTCCTGTGATGCGGAAACAATTTCTTTAACGAAAAACCGATTTGCCCTAAGGGGCGACCCCTTTGTCAATTCGTTCTATAAATAGCGAATTGAACAAAGTTTGTCGCTCGGTACCGTTGAAACTTCTTTATCGGTACTTCCCTAAGGGGCAAATCGGTTTGTTTTTTACTGAAATTATCTGCTTACAATAAGATTAAGCGGGTCATCGGTTGCCAGTGTCATTGCCGGAGCTTCGGTGGTTTCGGGGGGAGCGGGCGGCTCTGTGGTGACGGCTGTGGTCTGCTCGGTAACGTCGGACACCATTGAGTCGGGGGGATTTATGGCTACATATACCACAAGCTCTTCGCCCTTCTCAATGTCCAGCGTTTCACCCGGCTCCTTGCTTGTGCGGATAACATATCCTTCCAGCACATCGACAGTTTCCTCCTGCTCCTCGGTATACTTGATACCTGCGGCGGCAAGCATAGTGAAATAGTCCTTCTTAGGCACGCCCACATAGTCGGGGATTACCGCATATTTCGAGCCAAGGCTTATGACCAGCTTAAGCTCCGTATTCTTGGTATAATTCGAGCCTTTTTCGATGGACTGCGAGATGATTATCCCCTTCGGCACTGCTTCATTGTAAACGTACTCGGGGACAAATATCAGATTGTCCTTATATGTTTCGGAATTTTTCAGCGTATCGTATACCTTTCCAACAAAGTCGTTCATTATATAGATAGTGGACGGCTGTGCGGGGGTGGTGGCAGGTGCTGTGGGTTCGGTGGCGGTTGGTTCTGTCAGCACGGGCATAGTGGTGTCGCTGCCGATAACGGTGACCGTTCCGATGCCTGACTGCATACCGAAGCGGCTGTTGTCGTCAAGGGTGATAAGCAGTGCTATCATCAGTCCGAGAATGACTGCCACACCGATTATCCCGACGATAACAAGGGGGGCTTTACCCATGTCACGCTTGGCGATCGGCTCGTTCTGCTTGCTGTTTTTCAGACTGTCCCTGTTAAAGGTGATGGTTGCGGAGGTGTTCCCCAGTTTGGTGGACTGGGAATATTCGGGCTGCTCAAAAAGTCCCGTTACAAGCTCGGTAACTGTCTGTATACGCATTTCGCCCGACATATTCAGACCGCTCATTATGACCTTAGAAACATTTTTCGGCACATTGGGGTCAAGTCCAGCAGGCTCGATGAGGTTATCGTTGGTCTTTCGGCTTGGGGCTTCGGGGGGGACAACGCCCGTCAGCATTCTGTAAAGCACGGCGGAAACGCTGTAAACGTCCGTCCAGGTGCCCTGCCAGTTATTTGACGAATACTGCTCGGGGGCTGCATATCCCGAATATATCTCGGCGGCAAGCCCTGTATTGGCAGTTCTCGCATCGGCAATGGAAAATCCCGTAAGCTTCAGCTCGCCCCGTTCGGTGACGATGATATTTTCGGGAGATATTCCCCGATGGACAAGCCCTGCATTATGCACCAGCGACAGGGTAGTGAAAATAGGCGGGAATATTTTCTTGACCTCTTCCCAGCTAAGTGCCCCTGCATTGTCCTGGAGATATTCCATAAGGGTCATTCCCTTGACATAAATCAGCACTGCATAGGCGGTGTTATTCTCCTGAAATACCTCGGTGCAGCTGATTATATGATTAAGTGTCCGCATCTTGGTGAGCATTTTATTCAGCTCGATAAATTCGGACATATAGGTCTTGTAAGGTGCAACACTGTCCTTATTGGGGATAATTTCGGGGTTTCCCCGCTCTCTTGTGCAGAGGGTATCGGGCATATATTCCCTGACAATGACCTTATTTTCGGTATAGGTATCGTATGCGATATAATCGGCACCCTCACCGTTATATTTAAGAAGCTTTCCGATCAAATATCTCTCACAGAGCATATATCTCGGCGGAAGATATGACGGCAGATACGGGGTATGCTCGTTATATCCGCACAGCATACAGTTTTCAGCACCGTCCGCCCGTGGTTCCATACAGCCGGGGCAAAGATTAGCAGTATCGCCGTTCAAGCTTATTCCTCCTTGAATAGAATTTCGGGAAACGTGTTTCACGTTCTGATAATTATAATAACAGCCTGCCGCCGATATGTCAACTGCTAAACCGAAACTGTAACCTTGGCGGCATAATTTGTATTATTTCTGTAACCATGACAGATTAATTCTGACATAGCATTATAGCATATTTTTTCGTTTAAGTCAAGGAAAATGCGGTAAATTCGGCACTATACTTTATTTTTATTGCAGAAACGGCGGTCAATATGTATCATTCGCCGCCAAAATTACAAAAAATAACGGTCCGCACATGCTTGCAGACCGTTACACGACGGCGGAAAAGCCATCGGCTTCCTTATTCTGTTTTTCCTCGGCGTCACTGAGAATTTTCAGCTTAAGTTCCTCAAGCGTTCTGAGATTGCCTTCGGGAAGTCTGTCGAGAAATGGGTCAAAGGAGGAGAAAAACCTGCCGTTTATCTCGCCCGAATCCGACCTTACAAATATTGACGGGTCATAAGCTGCACCGCTTTTGATATACTCCCATGAACGCTTTATCAGCCCGCTGATAAGCCCCTCCTGCATTGCCTCCAGCTTGGCTTTTTCCTCGGAGGGCATTGGCGGGAGATAGTCAAAATACGGCTCAATAGCTATCAGCTCGTCGAACGCCTTTATTGCCGAATCGTATCGGGAGAAGAAAACAGCTATTTTCTGGGTGCTTTTTATGACGTTCAGATCGTCGGTGATAGTTGCCCGACGATTTTTTATGTAAAGCCCGGCGGTCTGCATAAGCATATCGGGGGACACCATAAGCTTTTTCTCGTTGACATTAAGCAGAAAATTCTGAAGTCCCACATATTTTTCACGGGACTTTGAAGATAAAATTGCCATAGGGCACATATCCTTTCAAAATTTTTTCCAACTCTATTTTAACATATTTTTCTTTAAATTTCAATAGTCATTGTAAAAGTTTATAGATTTCATACATTTTCATTGATTATTTTAAGCATATTCAACAAAACTTTTTGTAGGATTTACGGGATAATTGGTACAAGCTGTCAAATCATGAGTGCTGTTCACAGGACGTTTCCTCGGAAAACAGCTCAAAATGCGACCGATGAAAGCTCAGCACACCCAAATCACGAAGTCTGCAAAGCTCCGCCGACATTGCACTTCGGTCAACGCAGAGATAGTCCGCCAGCTGCTGTCGGTCAAAGGGTATGGAAAATTCGGAGCTGCCCTGTCTTGCTGATTCCGCAGACAGGTAGGCGAGGAGCTTTTCCCGTGTGGTGCGGCGGCTCATAAAGGTCATTCTTTCGGTTATCATAATGTTTTTCTCTGCCGTTTCCCGAAGAAGATTTTTGATAAGAACGCCGTGAGAGCCGCATTCCGACCCCGAACTGTCCAACAGCTTTCGGATATGGAGGAGCATCACGGTGCAGTCCTCCGCTGCAAGGACGTCGGCGTTCATGACCGCATTGTCCGAGCAGGCGAAGGCTTCCGCAAAGGTGTCTCCCGAGGTGAGCTTTGCCGTAATGCTTCGGTTTCCCCAAAAGTCCTCCTGCATAATAAGCACGCTGCCCGACAGCACCATACCTATCTTGTCCGACCGTTCCCCTCGGTGCATTATAAAGCTGTTTTTCGGGAAACGGTGCATTTGTGCATTCAGGCAGCGGAGGACGCTTTTTATCTCCCTGACGCTCATACCGCCAAACAGCCGTGCGGAGGTGATGACGGGCATATATTCGGAATAATTTTCTATCAAAAAAAGCACTCCTTCGTTGTATTTACAACAGATTTTTCTATGATATTATACTATAATGAAATTGCAAAATCAAGAGAAAGACGCATAGTCGCTGTTGATTTAATAAAATTGGAGGAAAAAATATTATGATAAGAAAAATCGTTATGATCGACGAAGAAAAGTGCATCGGCTGCGGTGCTTGTGCCGAAGCCTGTCATGAGGGTGCAATTGCCATGGTAAACGGCAAGGCACGGCTCATAAAGGACGATTACTGCGACGGGCTGGGCGACTGCCTTCCTGCTTGTCCCACGGACGCTATTTCCATAATCGAAAGGGAAGCGGCTGCGTATGACGAGGAGGCTGTCAAGGCACGGCAGGCGGCGAAGGCTGCACAAATGCCCTGCGGCTGTCCCGGGTCAATGGCGAAGTCCATCAAGCGGGAGGGGTGTGCTGCTTCGGCGGAGGAACGTCCCGGCAGGCTGTCCCAGTGGCCTGTGCAGATAAAGCTTGTTCCCGTAAACGCACCCTATTTTGACGGAGCGGAGCTGCTTGTTGCCGCCGACTGCACGGCGTTTGCCTATGCATCGTTCCACGAGAGATTTATTGACGGACGGATAACGCTGGTGGGCTGTCCCAAGCTGGACAGCGTTGATTATGCCGAAAAGCTGACCGAGATCATCTCCCGAAACCACATTAAGAGCATTACCGTCACAAGAATGGAGGTGCCCTGCTGCGGCGGCATAGAGGACGCTGTGAAACGGGCTGTTGAAGCTTCGGGCAAGTCCGTTCCCTGCCATATTTATATTATTTCTGCCGAAGGAAAAATTATTGCCGAGCGGTGATTTTCGGCGGTTTTTGGATAATATCCGTTTCCGAGGGGCAAAACCTTCCTCATTTCACTATTCACCGAACGAAATGACGGAGGGTCGCCCTTTTATACTAATATTAAATCAACATATAGACTTATCTTACAATAATACGGCTGTTCATTGCATAATTATTCCTGCGGTGCGAGCCGACAAATGCACTTTACTCGTTTTGGTTTCTTTTCCCTCAACTGCCTTAGTGATTTATGTCAGCTTGTGGCACCCCCGCAAAGGGGACAACCTTATATGGGCGGGGGACAGAACAAACCCTAACGCAAAGCGGGGACTTTCCCCCGCCCCTAACGGTTTCTCCTTTGCAATCCTCTTCCCTTTCACCCCACCCTCTTTTCCCCGCTTTACATTTTGTTATGAAATATAATATAGTGCTTCTTGGGGTAATTTGTGGTCTTGTAGCCGATAAATTTGCAGTATTTTGCAATAAAAGCAAAAGACGGTAGGTTTTTATCTTCGGCTTTTGTCTACAAAACGATTAAATATTAGTATTAGAGAGTTGACGATAAAGAGATTTTGACGGTACCGAGCGGCAAAACCTTGCTCATTTTATACTAATCTTTCATCAATATGTAGACAAAACGCCAAAATAATTTACATCATTTCACCAACTTCCATTCAACAGCCAATCTAACAGATTATTAACTATTTCCCATTGGTATTCAATTTTTCTCATTCCACTAAAATGTAAAGCAGGGTAAAGAGGGTGGGGTGAAAGGAAAGGGGATTGCAAAGGGGGAAACGTTAGGGGCGGGGGAAACTCCCTGCTTTGCGTTAGGGTTTGTTGTGTCCCCCGCCCATATAGTTTCCCCCTTTGCGGGAGAGTCACAAAAGAAACAAAGGTCACAAATGGGTTGAGAGAAAAGAATGTGTAGCAAATAATGCAAATTACCCCATACTCACCACAGAAATATGCTTGCAAAATAGTTTATATGCTGATAGAAGATTAGTATCACTATTTACCGAACGAAATGACAGAGGGGTCGCCCCTCGGATATTTTCATTTCCGCAAAAAAAGACCGCTTCCGAAGAAACGGTCATAATTTGCAAAAAAATCCGCCTTGCCGCCATACGGCGAATAAAACCCGCACTAAGCAGGTGGGCAATAGCCCGCAGTCCTCATGATCCCTTCGTCCTTCAGCCGAGGAACGCAAATGCATTCTTTCAGTCGGCTGTCGGGAGGTCTTCAATACTAAAGCGGAGACTAAATCCCTTAAAAAATGTGTTGGATTATAAAAACCGCACTTCCTCGGTCAAGGCAGAATCTCTTTTTCTGAGATTAGTATAACACATATTCCCGCAAATATCAATAAGTAAATTATTGAAAAAGTTCGGGTAAAATTTTGTCGAAATGTCCTATTGACAAATAGGTATTATTCCTCGTCCTCACCGAAAAGCTCGTTCAGACGGGCAAGGAACATTTCGCCTACCTTATTATATTCATCTTCATCATCAATTGTTGCAAGGATCTCCTCGCCGTTTTCCTCGGCAGCCTTAAGGATAACAAGCTCGTCGTTCTCGTTAAGAAGCTCCTCGGGGTTCTCGTTATAGGGCACGAGGGCATAGTAGGTGGTATCGTCTACCTCCATGCAGTCGAGCATTTCAAACTGCTGCTCAACGCCGTCCTCATCCACAAGGGTGTACAGATCGGGAGTCATATCGTTTTCTTCAAATGCGTTTGCCATTTTAACCGCTCCTTTCAGATTTCAAGGGGAAATTTCCCTGTAAAGACGACGCTTTTCGGAACATTTCCGACGAAAATATCACGCCGGACGTGCCGCAAGCACACTCAATATTTTAATTTTACTATATTTTTAACAGAATGTCAAGACGCAATAGTAACAAATATATTGCACAAAAATTATATCATTTTTCTCTGAAAAACTATTGACATTTGCCTGTCCGTATGGTATAGTATATACAAGGAAAAGGAAATGACCCGAAAGCCAAATACAACCGATACCCGCAAATATCTGCGATGACCGTTCGGTCGGCGATGGCGGCTGACGTAAGCTTAACAGATAGCGGACAGGCGGTTTGGCAAAGACGGCAGAAGTTAAGACTTCTCAGCGTTGGGGTTTCTGTTCCGACGGTTCAGAGCCGATAAACAGAGCACATCTTTCGGTGCAGTACGTTAAAGCTAAGAGATGAAGGCGGCTGCGGCAGTCTGATAAATTTACCGGAGAAAGGGAGCGAGTCCAATGGAGCTCACAGAGGCATCACAGCAGAATATTTTTGGCGGCTTCGGCGGCTCGTGCGTAACTTTTCGCCGTGTATGAATAGGGAGCTTGGATAGTGCTTTAAAGCCTGCGTTTAACGCCCCTCCCACATTAATGAATGAGTTCATTGGCAAATAAAAGTTAATATATACGAGTTTATTCCTGTCGATGCAAAAGGCGTATACCTCTTCGGAGCTGAGAGTTTTTGGATACCTCCCTCACGATGCGGTCCCGCCCGAGCGACATAGCTTATAGGACCCGAAGTCCTCCACTGTAAAGCGTTTGCATATATGCAACTTTACATAAAAAGCTGCTGAATTGATTTGAAAGGTGAATACACATTCTGTTACCCTATGAAAGGCGTGATCGATATGAAAGGTATTCATTGCAGGTTATTAAAATTCTAGCAGATAAGGAGTGAGTCCGCCCGAAAGGTAAGCTTCGACAGGTTATTTTTATACCTGTCAATAGGATACAATAGAATATTCACCGCTAAACGGTTTCGATGGCCGGAAAGGACGTGGAGTCAATGATCAAATTACGTCGTGTGTTCCGAGATCTGAATTTCCGATAAATAATGTTAGGGGTGAGTCCAACAGGTCACTTAGCTTCGGCAGGTTTCATATCTGCCAATAGGATATAATTTACATTCACCGCTTAATGGCTTCGATAGCCGGAAAGGATGTGGAGTCAATGATCAAAATGAGTCGAGTATTCCACGATCTGAATCTTTGATTATCAATGTAAGGGGTGAGTCCGACAGGACAGGTAAGACGTCAGCTATGACGGTTTCAATAAATAATTATCCGGGAGTGAGTCCGATGGCACATTAACTGTCATCATCAGATAAAATAATGTAGTCAGGAGATAGTCCGATGGAAAGCTGAAAATTCATTCGACCAAAATCTAACAAAGGAGTTTATTCCGATGAAGTGATTTGATTTCTTTCATCATATTCTGATAAAGGAGTTTATTCCAATGGAAAGATAACTTTCTTCACAGACTATTTTAATGCAAAGGAGTTTATTCCGATGGCAAGCTTTACATTCTTTACCAATATTCTATGATAAGGAGATAGTCCCATGGACAGTTTAGCTTGATTTCGATTAAAATATATGTTTGGAGTGAGTCCCATGGCTTAACAGCCGGTTGTATGAGTTCAATTTTAGGAAGTGGTGTCTATGAAAGACTTTAGGAGAATAACCATTCACTAAATGTTAAGGAGTGATTCCACCTAACCGGATTGTTCGGCAGAAATGCCTGTAATCAAATAACGTTTTCGTAGCGAGCTGTCATGTCGGGCGGCTCGTTTTTCTTTTGTTTATACTAAACACCATTTAAATCACGGAGAAGAAATCGGCGTAAAAAGCGAAACTGTTGAAAAGAGTTTTGCGTATATGGGTTTTTACGCCGAGAGATTCCCGTGATTAATGAGTGTTTAGTATTAGTCCCAGAAAACGGCGGCTGAAAGGGCGGGAAGCTTTGCGGAATATCCTCCGTTTCCGCTTTGGGACAGAGAGATATTTCCCTCGGCAGTCGAAAAAACAGCTGCTTCGGTGGGCTTTTTTTCGGGATAGAACACTATCTCTTTCGTTTCCGAAGAAAAATTCATCAGCAGATAGAGGGACGCTTCGCCGTCGGTGCGTTCGGCTGCAAATACCGAACGTATGCCGTCCGATTCCAACCAGCGGAAGGCGGACGGGTCTGTTTCATTCCGCCAAAGGCAGGGCGTTTCAAGGTAAAAGCGGTTGAGCTTTGCCGTAAATTCCGAAAAATCGGTGTTTTGACGGTATTCTTCAAGCCCACGGTTTTCGTTCCATTCCTCGGAGATCGCAAGCTCATTTCCCATAAACGACAGCTTTTTCCCGGGGGAAATATACATATAGAGATAGAGCATTTTCAATGCCGAAAGCTGCTGTTTCTCATTTCCGAACACGGACATTTTCTGCATAAGCGAACCCTTGCAGTGGACGACCTCATCGTGGGAGAGAGGCAGGATATACCTGTTATCCGCAAAATATTTCTCGGGACGGGTGAAGCTTTCAGTTTTCATAGCCCGATACCACGGCGGCTGGGTGAAATAGGCAAGGGTGTCGTTCATCCAGCCGAGGGACTGCTTGTAGTCGAAGCCAAGACCGCCTTTTTCGGCGGAAATTGTGGCCTGACTGCCCGGGGTGGAGTCCTCGGCGGTGATAATTGCGTTCGGGAAACGCCGGTGCAGTCCGTGGTTCAGGTGAGCGAGGAATTTTCTGCCGCCCACCGTTCGGCATATTTCGGAAACGGCATCTATACGCAGACCGTCCCCGTGAAATTCTTCGAGGAAATATGCAGCGGCGGAGTTCAGAAAGCTGCGGACATAACCGCTCTCAAAGTTGAACAGGGGACTGCCCCAAGGCGAACATTCACCGCCGAATATGACATTTTTCGGGTCATCAAGTGCCCAGCAGTCGGCGGCAAAGTGGGCGAGGGAAATATCAAATATTACGCCTATGCCCTGAACGTGACAGGCGTTCACAAGGCTTTTCAGCTCATCGGGAGTGCCGAATGCGGGCTGAACGGCGAAATATCCGCTTGACTGATAGCCCCACGACCCGCCGTTCGGGTGGCAGGTGACGGGCATAAGCTGAATGTGGGTATAGCCAAATTTTTTTGCATAGGGGACAAGCTCCCGTTCAAGCCGTTCAAAATTGCAGTTTTTCCTCCATGAGCCGACGTGCAGTTCATAGATATTTATGGGAATATCGAAGCTTTTCGGGAATAGTTCGCTGTCCGTCCAAGCAAAGCGGCTTTCGTAAATCTCCGAGCCGTTTTCGGGGGACGGTGCACTTTTTCGTCCGAACGGATCATTTTTTCGGATAATATCTCCGCTTTCGGTGACCGCTTCAAGGCGGTAGACCGTTCCGTCGGGCAGGCGGGGACATTCCAAAGAGAAAAAACCGTTCCCGTTCGGCTGACAGGGGAGCGTTTTGTCGGGGAGGACTATGTTCAAAGCGGTGCAGTTCGGTTCGTAATATCGGAAACGGGTAATATCTCCCGAGGTATGTGCACCAAGATGCTTATGCAGTTCAAAGGATTCTCCGCCGATTATCTCGGCGATGATTTTTTCGGTCATAGATTTTCTCCTGATTTCTGTTTTTATACAATAGTATACACTATTTTATTGGATATTTCAAGAAATATCCCGACAAATAATACTTGAAAAAATCAATCATGAAGTCCACTGTTCAGCAATGATTTACAATTTTTTCGATGCCGATTAACATTTATAAAGTACACTATAATATTATTGAAAATATCAGAAAAATCGGGAGAAATGTAAAATGAGCAGCTTAACCTTTCGTCAGGGCTTTACACACGGGATACCCATTTGTCTGGGATATTTTTCCGTGTCCTTTGCTTTCGGAATGATAGCTATCGAGCAGGGCTTCCCTCTTTGGGTGCCCGTTGCAACTTCAATAACCAACTTTACGGGAACGGGTCAGTTTGCGGGGCTGGAGCTGGCGGCAGCGGCTTCGGCGGTTTCGGAGATCGTGCTTACCGTCCTTATCATCAACGCAAGATATATGCTAATGTCTCTTTCGGTAGCACAAAAGCTTTGCGACGATTATTCCGTCGGGAAACGTCTGCTGACGGCTTTCGGCATTACCGATGAGATATACGCCGTTGCTATCCGTCAGACGGACGCACTGTGTCCCCGATATATGGCGGGGCTGATACTCTGCTCATATTCGGGCTGGGTCGGCGGAACGGTGCTGGGCGGTGTCTGCGGCAGTCTGTTTCCCGAATCGGTCATTTCCGCATTGGGAATATGCCTGTACGCAATGTTCCTTGCAATAATCATTCCCCCCGCTTCAAAATCAAAGCCAATTGCACTGATAGCGGCGGGTGCGGGAATAGCTTCCTGCCTGATGAATCTTGTCCCCGCTTTGAAAAACATAGGCAGCGGCTGGATAATCATAATCTGCGGTGCTGCATCTGCGGCGATCGGGGCATATTTCGCTCCCGTAAGTGAGGAGGACGAACAATGACAGGCTATTACATAACAGTAGTTGCGATGATGGCTTTGGTAAGCTATCTTCCGAGGGTCATACCCATAGTGCTGCTGCGGAAAAAGATAGAGAACAAATTTCTGCTGGCATTTCTGAAATATATGCCCTACGGGGTGCTTTCGGCGATGATATTTCCCGCCGTTTTCACCTCCTGTGCAAATCCCGTTTCGTCCACGGCAGGGTGCATTACCGCATTGGTGCTGTCCTTCAAAAAGCTGGGACTGCTGCCTGTTGCACTTATTTCCTCGGCGGTGGTGTTCATCGTTGAGCGGGTAATGGCGTTTATGTGAGAAAATATATATGACGATATTTGCAAATTCGGCTGTTTTTCTGTTCAAACAGCCGAATTTATTTTGTTATGCTTTACATTTTCGTGAATAGGCTTTATAATATCATCAGGTAAAATTATTATAACGAAGGAGAAATATTTATGAAAATGAAGAAAATACTTGCAGCATTTCTTGCTGCGGCTTCAATGACTACACTGCTTGCAGGCTGTAACACTCAGGACGGCGACGGTATGGAAAACACCGACGTTCCCGTTTCCGCTGAGGACACTTCTCTCAGCAGCATAAAGGAAAAGGGCAAGTTTATCCTGGGTCTGGACGACAGCTTCCCTCCCATGGGCTTCAGAGATGAAAACAACGAGATCGTTGGCTTCGACATTGACTGTGCAAAAGAGGTCGCTTCGAGAATGGGCGTTGAGCTGGTAGTTCAGCCTATTTCATGGGATTCCAAGGAAATGGAGCTTAACTCGGGCAATATCGACTGCATCTGGAACGGTATGTCCATTAACGACGAAAGAAAGGAAGCTATGAACCTTTCCGAAGCATATCTCAGAAATGATATGGTGTTCGTTGTGCTGGATTCCTCCGCTTATAATTCTCAGGCTGATCTGGCGGGCAAGAATATTGCCGTTCAGAACGGTTCCTCCGCACAGGAAATTCTGGAAGGCTCCGACTTCAACAGTCAGGCAGGCTCTATCATCGGCTATGACGATAACGTTACAGCGTTTATGGACCTTGACGCAAACGGTGTTGACGCTGTTTTCCTTGATTCTGTTGTTGCAAATTATTTCATTACTTCCAAGAATAAGCCCTACAGAATTCTTGAGGACGTGCTTTATGAGGAAGAGTATGCTATCGGCTTCCGCAAGAACGATCAGGCTCTCAGAGATGAGGTGCAGAAGCTTCTCAGCGATATGAAGGCTGACGGCAAGCTGGGCGAAATTTCTACAGCTTGGTTCGGCAGCGATATTACTATCGTTCAGTAAGATTTGAAAAATTGTCCGCACCGAAAGTCTTTTTACGGCTTTTCGGTACGGATTTTTTTGTTATATACTATAGTAGTACATAAAAATATCATAACACATTTGTAGGGAAAAAGCATAGCTTTGGTTTCCCGTCCCGCATTTACCGATAGAACTTTTGTAACCTGCGGGCGGGGAAACCCCGCCCCTACAATAACGTTATTTTTATGGATTGCTATAGTAATCACCGGTCAATTCGTCATTTTTATTCTTTTCGCTTTGAAAGTGACACATTGATCAGCAGTTTCCTAAATCTTTCTTGGAGGTGACAGTGTGTTTGAATCGGGTCAGATACTTGAGGATAAATATGAAATAATTGAACGTATCGGTGCGGGCGGCGGAGGTACGGTCTACAAGGCATTTCAGAGGGGACTTAACAGATATGTTGCCATAAAGCTGATAAAGGATGAGATAAGAGGTGCTCTTGACGACCACGGTGAAGCGGATATTCTCAAAAATCTGAAAAACGACCATATACCGCAGGTGTATGATTTTATAGAAAAGAACGGGGAAGTGTACACCGTTATGGAGTATATAGAGGGAAGTTCTCTTATGGAGCTTCTCGCCGGCGGAAAAAGGTTCTCCAAGCGGGAGGTTTACGAATATACACGTCAGCTTTGTGAGGCGGCGGCGTATCTTCATTCCCGCAGACCGCCTATAATTCACAGTGACATCAAGCCTGCAAATATTATGCTTACGCCCGATGGAAATATCTGCCTTATAGACTATAATATCTCCCTTATGCTGGGAGGAAGTGCGGTAGGAGTAAGTGACGGCTATTCTCCGCCCGAACAGTATGGGACGCTTTTGCCGAAAAGAGAGAAGCAGGAAAAAACATACCCCGACAGCAAAGCACCGACTGATACGGTGTCTGACGGCGATAAAGCTCTCGTTGACAAAGATGCCACAGAGATTATCACACAACCGCTTTATAAAAATAACACAGAGGATATTACCTTGACGGAAAAGGTAAGCGAAAGGGTTTCATCAACTCCTATGGCGGACAGCGGAAGAATGATCGACAAGCGTTCTGACGTTTACTCTATCGGTGCTTCGGCGTATCACTTAGCCTGCGGCGTTCGCCCTGCTGTTTCTAAGGGAAATACTGTCCCCCTGAACAGCAGCGGGATAAGCGACGGCTTTGATGCGATAGTGAATAAGGCTATGCAGAAGGATCCCGCAAAACGTTTTTCCGATGCGGAACAGATGCTAAAGGCACTGAATAATATTCGGCGGTATGACCGAAGATATAAGGCTATGCTTATTCGGCAGGAGCTTGCGGCGGCAGCTGTCATCCTGGCTATGGCAGCGTCCTGTATCGTGTCCGCATGCGGTTGGGTTAGGATCAAAGAAGAAAAGGCGGAAAAATACGATAACTATATTTCCAAAATGAAAAATTCGGATATTTCCTCGGCAGAGGAGTATTTCAGCAAGGCGGCGGAACTTTGTCCCGAAAGAGCCGAGGCATATGAAGAAATGGCGTATCTGCTATGGCAAGCGGGAGATAATGAAGCAGCTGAGGTGTTTATAAACGATACTTTCGGAAATATAGGGTCGGCTGTCGGCAAAAACGGTATGCAGTATTCGTATGATAAGCTTTACTATATACTTGGGCGATGTTATCTGGAAACGGGAGAGTATGAGCTTTCAGCAGAGGCGTTTGACAATGCGGTATCCTTAAACAGCGGCGAAGCCGAATATTATCGTGATTATGCGGTCGCTCTGGCACGCTGCGGCAATACGCAGAAAGCGGCGGGAATACTTGAAATGGCAGAAAGCAAGGGGCTGAAAAATGAAAGTGTTCTGTTTGCAAAGGCAGAGATAGAATTTGCGATGGGAAACTACAAGGCGAGCATAGGCTGCATAAACGAATGTACAGCCGCAGCCGAGGACGAAGAGCTTCTCTACCGTGCGTATGTGGTCGGTGCGAATGGATACGCAAAGGCATATTACAGCGGTCAGGCGGACGGAAATGAACGAATACGCTTTCTGAACGATGCCATAAGCCGTGTCCCGCTGGAAAAGGCTATGCCGCTTTATGAAATGCTTGCACTTGCCAATATAGATATGGCACAGGACGAGGGTAACAGCATTTACTATATGAACGCCATAACCACTTACGAGCAGATGAATAAGCTGGGCTGGGAAACGGCAGAATCGGACTATGCCCTTGTCAGACTGTACCGCATTATCGGAAATCACAGCTATGCAAAGGAGCTTGCCGAAAACCTTTTGGCAAAAAACGGCGATGACTATGTTTTATACAAGCTCCTGGCATTTATCGAAACGGATATTCAGAGCGAAAGGAAAAATTCCGAACGGGATTACAGCAATTTCTGCATATATTATCAAAAAGCAAAATCACTCTGCACCGATAGTGAAGATCTGGAAATGCAGAGGCTTGAAGAAGCATATAAAACTCTTGAAAAAGAAAAGCTGGTCGGAGGTCAATAGAATGGAGCTTACAGTCGGGGAAATGATGCTTTACGGCGGAGCGGCGGCATTTGTGCTTTTGCTGATAGCGTTTATCGTTATGCTGAGCGTTTTCAAGCGTTCCGGAAAAAAGCTTGCGAAAAAAATCGAAGAAGAACCTGATAAATGAGCGGAGGGTAAAAATGAAACAGAAAACAAGGATAATTATCTACATATTAATAGCGGCTGCGGTGGTTATAATGGGGGTCATGGCTGTATTGTCGAGGGCAGGCGGCGGTGATGATTCCGCACTTGCACACATAGACCTTGGGCGGACTTATCTTATCGAGCTTTCCTATGACAAGGCGGTCATCGAGTTTACCGAGGCTATTAGGATAGACCCGATGAACGCAGATGCTTATCTCGGGCTGGCGGAGGCGTATCTCGGTATGGGCGAAATCGATGAGGCGGTTGAGACTCTAAAACGTGGTTATGAAAACACAGGGGATATAAAGCTTAAAAATATGATTGATGAGATTTTTCATGTTGAAACAGCGATTACAACAGGTGAAACCACTTCTGTTTCAATTACAGCCGAAACAGAAGCCGTTGAAGAAGAAAATATATATAAAGTAAGTTCAGGTTGGTATCATTATGCAGCACTTTTAAATGATGGTTCGCTATATATGTGGGGCGACAACTTTGATGGACAGCTTGGCATCGGTCATCAAACATATTCAGATGATTCAATTATTTTTGATGATACTCATCCAACTTATCGAAATGAAGAGACCCAGACGGAAATATCTTATTTAAACAAATATACACCAATGAAAATAATGGATAATATTATCGATGTTAGTCTTGGCAGCGGGCACAGTGCGGCGGTTACTGAAAATGGTGATTTATATACATGGGGAACCAATACTTGTGGAGAATTAGGAAATGGACCAACCGAATATAATTATTCTCCAACACTTATCATGAAAAATGTTGCTTCGGTAAATGTTGAAAATTGTATAAGTGCTGCTATTACCAAAGATGATGAATTATATATGTGGGGGGTGAATAACTACAATATACTAAATCTTGATAACTATACTCCTCCAAGTAATAGTCCTGAACCGGTGAATGTTGTAACAAATACAAACATGAATAGTGGAGATGGAGACTATTATAGTTCTGTTCCTGTCAAAATAATGGATAATGTTGCAAGTGTATGTGTAACCATGAGTAATGTTGCTGTCATATCAAAAGATGGGGAACTATATATGTGGGGAGATAATTCCCATGGTCAATTAGGAGAATACAACGGGGAGAGTACTTCTGTTCCACAAAAAATTATGGATAATGTAGCATCTGTTAGTTTAGGAGATAGAAATGTTGCTGCCGTAACGTATGATGGAACGATGTATGTTTGGGGATATGATTTCTTTAAACATGACTACTCTGATTCAAACATTTATTCACCTGTAAAATATTTCGATAATGTAAAGAAAGTTGCATTAGGTATAGATCAGGATCGTCCATGTAATGCTTTGATTACAATTGATGGAGAATTATATATGTGGGGAGATAATTATTACGGACAATTCGGAAATGGTAAGTACGGAGAAAATAGTCTGGTTGATGATGATATATATAGTGATGTTCCTATTAAAGTAATGGAAAATGTTGCTGATGTAGATGTTGGTATATTTGAAACGGTTGTATTAAAGGAGAATGGTGAAGTGTATAGATTCGGCGGAATCTTTGATGCCAATGAAACTGCATCAACTTCGTTTAAAATGGATTTTTGACGGTTTGGACACTATTATAAAGGCTGAAAAGACATTCAACAATTCTGACGGAGAAACCTCAACAAAATCCTATGATATAAAATATTTCAGGATAGAGATACCGAGGATATTTATTGACCAAATAAAAGCCGACTACGGTATTGACCTGACGGAATAAAAAGACGGCTCTGCGAAAAAATCTAAATGGGTGTTCTCCCGACAAGACGGGGGAACACCCATTGATCTTATTCCATAATGGCAACAGCGGAATAATTATCATTGTTATCTTTAGCACGTTCTTTTAAGATGCTTTCCATTTTATCGAGCCATTGCTGCGGTTCGGAGGAAGCTTTGAGTGCAGCAGCCATTTCGCTTTCAAGCACATATTCCCAGAACCCGTCAGAGCAAAGAAGAAATGCATTTTTCGAAAAGGGTGATCTTCTTTTGTAAATATCGCTTATGACGGGAACGATCTTATCGGGAGAACCGCCCACAGCCCGAAGCAGCCTGTTTCTGTCGGGGTCGGAGCGTATCTGATCGTAGGTTATTTCGCCCATTGACACCTTCATCTGCGGCACACTGTGGTCAAGGGTATAGTGCATGAGCTTTCCGTTTCGGAAATGATAAAGCCGTGAATCTCCGACGTGTGCCCATCTGAATGTTTTTTTTGCCGTATCGCATATCAGAAGCACCGCCGTGCTTTTCATTTCGATCTCTTTCGTCTGCATTTTTACTACATTCCGATTTGCTTCGGCAAATACTTTTTCTATCTCGGACGGTTCCAATTTGCTGAGAAGCTGTAAATTGTCGGAAAAGGTTTTTGCAGCTGCCTCCGATGCTTCCTTTCCGCCCCCGTGGCTTCCAAGCCCGTCGGCAACTGCGGCAATAAGGATATTTCCGTCTTTTATCGCAAGGACAGAATCCTCATTGTGGTCCCGTCCGCCCGTTTCGGAAATGTATGAATATCTTAGCATTTTGTCACTCCTTTTTATTCGGTTATATGCCATTCTACAGTTCGTTCTTCTTTTAGTTCTCCGCCATAGAATTCGTGAACGTCATTCGGGTCTACATAACCATTGATATAATTTCGCCATATGTAATTGGTGCCGTCCCATGTCATGTAAACATAATCACCTTCCCATTCATAAAAGTTGGTCAAGCAATTGTTTGCTTCGGAAAGCTTCATAAACATGGGAGAAAAAAATTTGTTTCTGTACATAAGCATTTTCATGCTTCCGCCTTCAGAAAAAAATGAGCCGAATAGGTGCTTACAATCACCATAATCTATAATTAAAATACTGTTTCCGCTTGTAAAAGCCTTGTCTATTGTTGGATATTCAGAATACATCGGGAATTGGAAATTAAACATAAATGAGGTATCGCCATTATTATCAATATAGTACAGATTTGAATATACAAAATATAACATTCCGTTCCATCCACTTGCTATATTGCCATCTGCATCTATATATTTATCATTAGTACTGATTGTTGTAAATAAGTAATATTCATCTCGTCCATCGTAATCAAAATCATCTGCAATATACCAGAATTCGGGGTCATCTGCCGAAAAGCCTAAAATTTCAAGATATTCTACAGTTGAATAGGACGGAGCACTTATTTCGCTTTCGGTGCCATAAACATTGTATATATCGTTATGTATATCAGCTTTGTAATTATTAAGATCATCTTTGTATCTTGACATAATATAGTCAATATCACATACATCGGGATAACCGTATTTCATTTCCGCAGAATACCAATTGAACTTATCAGGATCGGGCATAGACGGAACAAGCGGGACAGGCAGGGTGTTTACCGTAAATGTAACAGTATCGCCCTTCCTCATATAAGTGTCCTTTTCCGCACTTTGCCCGAGAATTACTCCGTCTTCGTGATCATAATCCTCACCGGGTGCAGTTTCGTATTTAAACCCGAGGGCAGTCAAAGTTTGCTCTGCCTGTTCGGGTGACATTTCGGAAAGGTCGGGAACCATTTCTACCTCAAGAGAGTTTACAAATAAGGTCACATTATCCTTTTCGCTGCATTCCGTTCCCGCTTCGGGGGTCAGGGACACAACATTTCCCGTTGCTGTATCAAGACTTTCAACGTATTCTACCGTATAATTAATTCCCAGCTCGGAAAGCTTTTTTTCAGCCTGCTGCAAGGGCTTTTGGATTATTTCGGGAATTATCACCGTTTTTGCAGCCTCTGTTTCGGCAGTTGTCTGTTCGGTCAAAACAGCTTCGGCAGTTGTTTCCGCTGCAATGTCATTATCCCGAGAACGAGTAAATCCGAATGCTGCCGCTGCTCCTATGCAGATAATGACCGCCGCTGCCGCCGCAATAACAGGAACAGCCTTCTTTCCGCCTTTTTTCTTTTCTTTCGGGAAAATTCCCTTGTAAAAAGCCGAATAAAACTCGTCCATAGACTGAAATCTGTCTGCCGCTTTTATTTCCAGACCCTTTCGCAAGGCTCTTTCCATACCCTCGGATATTTCACATTCGGAAAAATCAAGCTCCACATTGCTTTGCAGGCGTTCAACGGCATCGGGGGGCTTTTTTCCCGTTATCATTCGGTAAATTACCGCACACAAAGCATAGACATCCGTCCATGGACCCTGATTTCCGTGGCGGCTGTACTGCTCATAAGGGGCATACCCGAATTTCAGAATGACCGACATACTCTTTTCAGAATCATACTGCCTTGCCGAGCCGAAATCTATCAGCACCATTCCGTTATTTTCGGTCACGATTATATTATCGGGGCTTATGTCACGGTGGATAATGCCGCTTTTATGCACATCGGACAGGGATAAAACTATGGGCTTGATAAGGTCGGAGGCAGTGCGGATATTTACCTTTCCGCCATTGTTTTCAAGGTATTTTTCAAGAGATATGCCCTCAGCATATTCCATAACGATATAGCCCGTTCCGTTTTCGCATATATAGTCCTTAACGTTTACGATACCTGCTTTTCCGTCAAATTGTGCAAGACGGCGGGCTTCGTTTTCAAACCGTACAAGACCTGCGTTGAACTCCTCGTCATTTCCCGTGAAGGGGCATATCATATGACTGTCCGAAACGCTTGAGGAACGTCCCGAAATGCTTGAAGGATAATATTCCTTGACAGCAAATTTTCCTCCCAGCTTTATATCGGCAGCAGTGTATGTAATACCGAAGCCGCCTTCGCCTATTGCTCTTCCGATAACATATCGTTCTCCTATGACCGTTCCCGGCGGCAGATGATGCTCCTTCGGAGTATAGCCTGCAATATTGAAGCCGCAGTAGGGGCAGAATTTCTTTCCGTTGACCTGATACAGGCATTCGGGGCATATTTTTATTTCCATACTATTCTCCCTTTATTATTTGTAGCATTTCATCATAGGATGAAACGTATTGGAATTCAGAATCTATACAGTGTTCAGCATATCTTTCAAGGTAATTATCATCCGACTTTTCAGAATAATATGTAATTATATTTTCATGTGAATATTGACCCATTTCAGGCAAATATTTCGATTCATAGTTACTTATCATTCTAATGTGCGAAGGAATATAGATGCCTTTAATATTTGGATACTCATAATACCTGATATCAAGAACATGCGTGTGATCATTAATAAACGGAATATCATCGCTAATGACAATATACTCAACTTCATCACATGTGGCATAGTATCCGACTGTATAGTAAAAAATGTCAATATTTCCTGTATCCGACTCACAAACAGACTTTTTTGATTCATATAAGGTATTGACATAAAAAATATTGCCTGTTCTGTAATTTCCTGTGTAATAATCATCGGTAAATTCAACATTATGCAAATTTTCCGCCAAATCTATCATAACAGGATTTTTCCCGCTGCCGACAAAAATATTATTAATGCCATAATATATGAAATCACCAAAAGGAAAATCATCAAAAGAAAAATCATCGGGCAGATAAATTTTCAGGTCATTACTGCACCCATTAAACGGCCAGGGCTCAGTTTTTCGGATATATTTTGGCAGTTTAACGGTGCAAAGATTAGAACAGTTTAAGAATGCATTATTTGATATAAGCTCCATACTTTCGGGCATAGAAATCTCTTTTAGTGATACACAGTCAGCAAAAGCATGCTCACGGATCTCTTCGACTGATTCAGGAAGAACAATACTTGTTAATGCAGAGCAGCCTTTGAAGAGATAATTATTTAATATTTTTATATTCTTCGGGAGTACGATCTCTTTCAGTTGAGTACAATCTCTGAATATAGAGAAAGCTGTTGTTTGCCACACAGCCTCATCGAGAGAAGCGTATGCAAGACTTTGGCATTGATAAAACGCCTTTTCTTCAATTTCCGCAGCACCGTTTATGGAAAGAGAAGCAATACCCGAAGCTTCAAAAGCACTTCTTCCTATCAAAGCAACGCTTTCGGGAATATCGGCAGATTCAAGAGAGGTGCAGCCCATAAAGCACTGCTCACCGATTTTTTCAAGCTTATCGTTAAAATGAACCGTCCTGAGATTGGTGTGCTCCTTGAAAGCTCCATTTCTTAATTCGGTTACTTCATCACCCAGAACCACCTCTGTAATTTTATCCGAATACTCCGTCCAGCCGCCTGACGAAAGACCTACGGCACCCGAAACGTCCACTGTCAGCACTCCGTCACGGGTAAGCTCCCATTCTCCGTTTTCGGTATTTCCCGATGCAAGGATATTTTCGTCAACGGGCACTTCCGTTTCGGTAACAGTTTCGGTTGTTGTGACGGTAATGCTCTCCGTTTCCGAAGATACGCTTTCGGCAGCAACTGTCGATTCGTCCGCAGGGACGGCAATGCTTTCGCCGTCATTATCCTGCTGCACTGCAAAGAAAACCGCAGCACAAGCCACAGCAAGTACTGCTGCGGAAGCCGCACCCGCCGCAAAAGCCTTATTGCCGGTTATTCTTCTTTTGCCGTCATCTTCGGTGTAAAATTTGCTGTAAAGCTCCTCGCAGCTTTGGATACGTTCCTTGTAATTAAGCTCCAGCCCTTTCATTAATGCGTTTTCACGCTTTTCGGACAGCTTGGCTCCCAGCTTGGACGGCTTCTTTGTTTTGCTGCCGCTTTCCATAAGGTCGATGGAATCATCGGGGGCTTTTCCCGTTATCGCTCGGTAGATCGTAGCACAGACAGAATAAACATCTGTCCATGGACCTTGCTTTCCCGTAGAAATATACTGCTCGGGAGGTGCATATCCGTGCTTTAGTATAATGGACAGGCTTTTATTGTCCTCATATTCTCTTGCCGAACCGAAATCTATAAGCACAAGCTTGTTTTCTTCCGTTACCATAATGTTTTCGGGGCTTATATCTCTGTGGATAATGCCTTCCTTCTGAACATTGCTAAGGGCATGAATTATGGGTTCTATCATTGAAAAAAATAGTTCCGCTTCTATTTTTCCGTTATGAGTGTCAAGAAATTCCTTAAGGGAAATACCCTCTACATAATTCATTATGATATATCCGGTGTTGTTTTCCTCAATGTAATCCCTGACATTTACAATGCTCTTGATACTGTAAAACTTTGAGAGCTTTTCGGCTTCATTTCTGAATCTTACAAGCCCTGCGGAATACTCGCCGCCGTTATCCGCAAAGGATATGGTGTTTGATACCGCCGAATTTCTCACCGACAGCTCATGCGGGAAATATTCCTTTACGGCACATCTTGCTTCCAGCTTTTTATCATATGCCAGATATGTAATGCCAAATCCGCCTTCTCCGATAACAGCACCGATGATATATCTTTCGGCAATTATCGTCCCGGGAGCCAGCTTGTATTCGGAATGTTTATATGACGATTGCTTTTTACCGCAGCAGGGACATATATCCTGTGATATTTCCTTAAAACAATATATACATCTATCCAACTGTATTCCACCCCTTAATAATCTCTCTCAAAAATTAATCGCCAATGTAACAGAGGTTTACCAAATAGCTGCTATTCTGAGTATATTTATAAAAATATTCTATCATATTATGCAGAAAAATGCAAGTTTTTTATATGCATATGTCACAATTGGGTTCGAAAACTTGAATTTTATCGGTGAATGTATTGCATTATTTATAAAACAATGGTATAATATGTATTATTATATTATTTATGGATAGGGGAATAAAAATGGAACATAAAAAATGTCCTTTCTGCTTTGAAACGCTTAACGATGACAACACATGCCCGGGCTGCGGAAAAGAAATAAGCAAAAATGTCAATACACCCAATCGTCTGCCAATGTTTACCGTTCTTGGCGGGAGATTTGAGGTAGGAGCAGTGTCCGCAAGGGATAAATACTGCATTGAATATTTCGCTTATGATAACGAGAAAAACGATGTTTGCCATGTTACCGAGTTTTTCCCGCAGGAGGGCGTTACAAGAGCTGATGATAAGCTGACCGTCGTTGTGCCCGAAGAGTCGATGAAGGATTTTAAATATTCTTTCAGACGTTTCAAGGAAAGAACCGCAATTCTTGAACAGCATAACAATCTTGAATCAATAATACCTATCAGGTGCTCATTTGAAGAAAACGAAACTTTCTATTATGCTTCTGACGTGATAGAGGGAATAACTCTCAGAGAATATTCTAAGGGCGAAATGAAGGCTGTCAATGCGTTTTCGCTGATAAAGCCTGTGGTAAAGGCACTGGGTGTTCTGCATAATGCGGGTATTATACATAGAGGTGTCAGCCCAGATACGATAATAGTGACCGAAAAAGGCAAGCTTGTTCTTACAGGGCTTGAGTTTGCAAGAGATTGCATGAGCAGAAGCGAACTCACCGTAATGCTTAACTCGGGATACTCCGCACCCGAGCAGTACAGCAGCTCGGGACAGGGACCCTGGACTGATGTGTATGGCATTTGTGCAACTATCTACTGGATGATCTCCGGATCGACACCGCCCGATTTCTTTGAACTAACCGAAAACAGCAATGCACTCGTGGATCTGTCCTCTATGGCGTACGGCATAACGGCTGAACAAAACAATGCTATTATGAAAGGTCTTAGCATCAAAGCGGCGGACAGATGGCAGAATGTTTCCGAGCTTGAAAAGGCACTTTATGAAGGAATAAATTCGGTTCTCGTTCCCGAGAATGATGAAACCGGTGCGAACAATACTGCAAAAGGCTCGGGAAACGGGCTGTCGCCCGTGGTTATAGTGGGTGCAATTGCAGCAGTGATAATTGTTATCCTTATTATTTTGCTTCTTAAATGATATTATTAATATTAGGGAAGTACTATTTAATTCGTAATTTTGATTTGTTCATCTATAAAAGCGGCGTGTTTTGGTGTGTTTTTCCTCGCCTTTGGCGGGGAAAGACACATTGATCATTTCAAAAAAATGCTTACAAGAGAATAACAATGAAACAACAATTATAGCAGAGGGTGTGTACCGAATACGTCACATACCCTCTGCTATAATTTTTTTCGTAAACATAAACAGGAGCGTGATGATAATGAAAGTAAGGATATGTTCAAGAGCGGATATGGAAAAACTGCTCAGCAGAGGGTTTGACGAGGAAGCGGCAGTCATCAGCCTATACGACCCCGAAAACAGCAGCAGAGATTATGCTCCCGTTGATTATTCGGGTCGGGACATACGCCTGTTTCAATTTGCGATCCGTGATACCGATCTTTCGTCTTTAAAGAGATACGGTATGCGTTACGGCGATTATTTTCCCGAATCCGATGAGCTGGCAAGGTTCATTGTGAAGGCGGTAAATGATAATGCTGCGATATACTGTCAATGCGATTACGGACAAAGCAGAAGTGCAGGCTGTGCGGCGGCTATACTGGAGCATTTCGAGAAAAACGGGATAGCTGTATTTGCCGATGATAAATATCTTCCAAATCAGATGATATTTAACAAGCTTATGTACTCGCTGAAAAAAGTTCATACTGAGCCGACTCTCGGTGAGGTTTTGAACACTTTGAATGAGGATAGATATTACAATTATATAGAGCGTGCTAACAGGCTTTGCAGGAACGGAAAAAACGATGAAGCACTGCGGATACTTGATATGCTGCTTCAGATATTGTCATCCGAAATGGGAGAAAACAGTATGCACACGGCATATGTTTACTATTATTCTGCTCGTATCTGCCGATATTCCAAACGTTTTGACGAAGCGGAAAAAATGTACAGAAAAGCACTTTACATATGCGAACTAAACAAGCAGAACCGTGCGGGATTACGTTTTCGGCGAAGCCTTGCACTTATGTTCAGCGAAATGAAATTGCCCGAAAAGGTCGTATCGGAATGTAAAGCGGAACTCGATAAACAGATGGAATATGATGACAGCGTTTTTGTCGGACATGCAAGGGTATTATACGGCGATGCATTATTCCACATTCACAGATACTATGATGCGATAGATCAATGGGGAAAAGCAGGCAATGCAGAGCCACCCTCGATGCTTTACAAAATATCAAAAGCATATGAAGCGATCGGAGATACGGAAAATTCAGCTGAATATCTGCACAAAAGCAGAAACGCCGACAAAGCTTATATTATGCATAAAGAACGTCTTGAAAAGCTGAGTTCGGAAATCGAAAAATTAAGGGCAGAAACGGAGGAATATTGAATGGAAATAAGAGTAATGTCAAGGCGTCGGCTCAGAACATATATTGAAGGCAGCCATTATGAAAAGCTCGCTGTTATCGGATTTTACGAACCGAACGAAAAGCCCCGAAGGCTGCCCGAAAATGTTAATGCATATTTTGTAAATGCGGCGGACATCGGCAGGGACACGTTAAAAGAAATGGGTATGAGTTATGGAAAATATCTTCCCGAAGCAGATGATATAGCGGGATTTATCCTTGATGCATACAGGGAAAATCGAAATATCATATGCTTTTGCGAATACGGGCAAAGCATAAGTGCAGGCTGTGCGGCGGCAATTGCGGAATACTTTGAAAATGACGGCATACGTTTTTTCTCGGACTATCGATTCAGTCCGAATCAGCTTGTATTTCACAAGATATTCAATGCATTGGGACGAGTCGGCGGAAGAAAACACAGCGATGAAAATACCGCATATATTTTCAGTCGGAAATACGCCGATATTTTTTCCGAAAAGCTTGATATAGGCGGCGAAAACTATTCCGAACTGCTTGATTTTCTTTCGGAATCGGAGGAGATCATTTCCGACAGATACTGGGCAGACAGTGCTTTTATCGCAAATATTGCCTGTGACAGAGGGTCGGTATTATGCAGGAGCGGACAGTACGAAGCTGCCGTTTCTCAGTATGAAACCGCTGCCGAATTTTACTTTGAAAACGGCATGAGAATAGATGGTAACATTGCAGCACAACAGCTTGCAATGGCACTTGCCCGAAGCGGAAATACTGATAAAGCTATCAAGACAGCACAAAGCATAAGGACGGATAACAAAGCATTTATCGGGTATTTGCTTGCGGATATTTACTGCTGTGCAGATGACTTTTCTCATGCATTATGCGAATTGCAGAGGATATGTGATGCGGCAAAAGCACCGCAGAAAAAAGCAGCTGCTCTTTGCAGATCGGGACATTTATATTATCGTATGGGAGATAAGAAAGCAGCTGTAAAATACCTTTCGGAGGCGTACAAACTTCTTTCCGACAGCAATGATGAAAATGAGTTTCTCACCGAGAAAGCGAGCATTTTTGACCGATAAGTTAAGAGCACTAAGGAACCGCTGATTTAATCAACATTTCTGCTTTTTCTGTTGCCTGAGTGACGTATTTAGGTGGGTGTTCCCCCGCCTTCGGCGGGGGAACACCCATTAATCAGTATTTCCCTAAGTTCATATGCGGTATGGCTTTTACTGTCGGCTCGCTTGACATAATATACCTTTTATTTTATAATTATCAATACGGGAGGTCTTGGTTATGGAAAAATGTTCAAAATCACTGATGGCGTTATATATACTTGAAATATTAAAAAAATACACCTCCGCTGACATAAAATTTACACAGTCGGATATTGCGGAAAAGCTTATGATCGATTATGGGATAAAAGCCGACCGCAAAGCTATCAGACGAAATCTTTCAAAGCTGCTTGAAGCGGGATATGATATTAGATACAATGAGAAACCCCGCTCGTCAGATAATGAGGAGGACGAATGTGTCGCCTACACCGACTGGTATTATCATGGAAATTTTGAAAGGTCGGAGATAAGGCTGCTGAACGACTGCCTTATGAGCCTGAAGGGACTTCCCGAAAGCCGCAGAAAGGATATTTCCGATAAGCTGCTGGCTATGATCGGATGCCATAAGCCTTCGGAAATGAAAGGTATACGAAATGCCCTTGACAGCTCTTATAATAACAAAAATCTCATATACAGCCTTGATGCTATAATGAACGCACTTAACAACGATGAACGGCTGAGTTTTAATTATATGACTTTCGGCACGGATAAAAAGCTTCATCCTCGTCTTGATAAAAACGGGGTCCCGAAGTTATATACGGTGATCCCAAGGCAGCTGGCTGTTGTCAGCTCAAAGTATTATCTTATCTGCGAAAGCGACGACCATGAGGGGATAGTTCATTACCGTGTTGACAGAATGAAGGATGTTCGGTCTGCGGAAAAAGTCAATAAAAAGAAAAAACTTCCGACTGCTATTGATTATCCTTCGCATATCGCCGAACATATTTATATGTTTTCGGGAAAAAGCGTAAAGGTCGTATTTACAGCCGACAGAAGCATTATAAATGATATTATGGACTGGTTCGGCAGTTCGGTGACATTTCTCGGCGAGGACGAAGCTACCGTAAAAGCAAGCGTTATGGTGAATATGCAAGCAATGCGTTTCTGGGCGATGCAGTACGGCACAAAGGTCACCGTTACCTATCCGAAGGAACTCGTTCAGCTTATCAAGGAGGACATAAAGGCAGCGGCAGAGAGATATTGTTTATAGAAGGGAATGGGAATACATATGAATAAATCACTTATAAAGCAGATACTGGACAGCTCGGAAGATATAGTTATCATGGCACCAAGCTACGGGAAAAACGCATACAGACTGTATGCAAACGGCGGAGTTATCTGTAATCTCACCCCCACAGCAAATGGGTATAAATTTTCCGGGCTGGACATCAATTATGAAAGAAATTATCTTTCCAAGCAAAAAGAATATGATAAAAGTCTGCCCGTTCTGATACAGGAACTGAAAAAGAATGACCTTTCGGAATTAACTCCCGAACTGGAAAAGTATTTATCTCTTGCTGTATGGGCAACGGAGCTGAAATTCAATGGAGATGAACGTCAGTATCAGACAAAGCTTACTGCAATATCCGGGAAAAACTGCAAATATTGTCCCGATGAAAAGCAATGGCTAATTGTTGATATGGAATATACAAGCCCTCAGAGCATTTCCAACCAAACAAGAAACGGCGAGCCGATATACTATTCACCCGATTATACTATTTTCGACGGAAGCTCCTTCGGAATAGTTGAATTGAAGTGCAACGGAAAGAGCACAGATAATTTCAAAAAGCACAGCGAGAATTTTAACGCTTTGGTTTCAAATAACGGAAGAGAATACATTGAGCATTTTATCTCACGTTTCAGAGCTTTGATAGAGATCGGTGCTGTTAGTGCGGAATATGAAAAAGTCTTAGATGAGTTTGAGAAAAATTATCTGACAAAGGCGATCGAAGATATTGTCTGGATAGGATTTTTGTTTGTGGATACAGAGGGAGAAATGGATCACAAGTCCAAATACGTTGAGCTTATAGAAAATATAAACGACATAGATTTTTCGGTTCCCGTAAAGATAAAGCATATTCTTCCCGAAGAATATAACGATGAAAAGGTATTGACGAAAAAGCTTATTTCCGATGAGTATTTTACTATTTCGGAATTTATAAATTAATTATTATATCACCGGGTATGTGTCAGAAATGTCACATACCCGGTGATATAATATTATCGGAAGGTGAGGGATAGGCAATGAACAAAAATGAAGAAAAGCTTTTTATGTTTGCATACGAGCTTGCAAAGAAGCTGTCGGAAATTTCACACAGCATTCTTTATGACGAACCGATTTTCCTTTTCGGCAAATATGAAGTGAACCTGTATGACATATGCGATCTGAATGAGAGTGACGCACGGAAGTGTATTTCGGAAAACGAGATGTCAGTGGGCGAAAGCCGTGAGAACGAAGATTTGGCGGCTTATCTCATATGCGAGGGGACGCTTTATGAAGCACTGTATTTTTATACGGCATACGGCGAAAAACTGTTGGGAGATGACACCTCAGAGGTCGATTACATTTTTGATTCATTGAGCTGGAAATATGGCATATGGTCTGAACGGGATAGCGGGGCACTTGCTTATTATTGGAGAGAAGATGCATTATGAACTTCAAAGCAAAAGCAATGTCCCCCAAAAAATTCAAAAGGAGGCACCGCTATGTACATAAACGTTATCAGAGGAACAAAGCAGATAGGCGGAAATATAATCGAGGTCGGCACTGCTGACACAAAGCTTATTTTTGATGCAGGTTCGGAGCTGCCCCCTTTGGACGACAGGGATTTTACGGATAATTTCACCGTGGACGGGCTTACCGATACGAAATATACAAAATATGATGCAATATTCATAAGCCATTATCACGGCGACCACTGCGGGCTGCTTGACAGGATAGATGAAGCTCTTCCCGTTTACTGCGGCGAAAAAACACAGCATTATTTTAAAGTGCTCGGAGATTTCACAGGAAAACCTGTGACAAGAAAATTTATGACTGTCAGCGACCGTGAACCCGTTGAAATAGGCGGCATAAAAGTTACACCCATACTTACAAAGCATTCGGCATCAGAGGCGTTTATGTTCCTTATTGAAGCAGACGGGAAATCGGTGCTTTATTCGGGTGATTTCAACGACTATTCCAACGCTTCGGAATTTCTGAGCGGCAGGCATATAAACGCACTTATAACCGAGGGAACAAATATCAGCATATCAAACGCCAAATACAAGAACGAAGCCGATGTTTTGGCAGCGTTTGAAAAGATATGCAGTGAATATGACGGCACGGTATTTGCACTGTGTTCGGCGGCAAATGAACCGAGAGTAAGGGCTATTGCTTCTGCCGCAAAAAGAGCGGGCAGAACGGCATATGAGGACCTGTTTACGGCTGTGCTGAGAAGGTCAGACGATACAAGCAAGTATAAATTCGTCCCCACTTACATTGAAGAGGGGACACCTCAGTCGGAATATTTCAAAGAGTTCAATTCCAAGCGGCTTCTTGTCGGTGCGGAAAATCTTGCCAAATGGAAGGGCAAAAAAGTGCTTTTCGTTCGTCAGTCAATGCTGCCGTTTATCGGAAAGTATATAAATTCCTGCGAAACTTCAGGGAAAAATGTACTTGTTTATTCGCTGTGGAACGGCTATAAAAACAGCATTTACACGAAAAGATTTCTTTCGGGAATAGCCGCTCTCGGAGTTGATGTTGTCGATATACATTGCAGCGGTCACGCTTATGATGATACCATTTCGGGATTTGTGAATATGATAAATGCCGATACCGTGATACCCGTTCACTGCGAAGAAAGCAGAAGAGAACTTTTCGAAAATGTCACCGGGAAATGCACAATGCTCGATGACGGTGAAGAATATACGGTTTAATGCTGCTTGGCAGAGCCGTTATTCCAAAGGAGATCCGCATAAACCACTGTAACTTATAAAAATTATGCTAAAAATGCACAAAACAATCAAACAACGGTCAGTATTTATTATAGGGCGTCACGAAATTATCACCAAACCAACAAATACATATAAGATTTCATAGAAATTCCATAATCATATTTTATAATATGTACTTGACAAACTAAAGAAAAGAAGGTAAAAATCAATGGAACTCTATGAAATCTTTATGGATCTTGCACTCATAATTCTTGCTGCTGAGTGCTTCGGTCTTATTGCCAAAAAGGTTAAGGCACCTCAGGTGGTAGGTCAGATCATTGCAGGTCTTATCATCGGTCCTACCGTTCTGGGGCTTGTCAATACGTCGGACTTTATTGGTGCAATGGCAGAAATCGGAGTCATGCTGATAATGTTTTCGGCAGGTCTTGAAACAAATCTCAGGGATCTTATGAAAACCGGTCTGTTAGCACTTCTTATTGCATCTGTTGGTGTGTTTGTTCCTCTTGTGGGCGGCTATTTTCTTTATTCCTTATATCATTTTGGAGGGCTTACCGCAATCGGTTCACCCGAATTCTATGAGTCGCTGTTTATCGGTACTATCATGACCGCTACCTCGGTTGGCATCACAGTCCAGGTGCTTAAGGAAATGGGCAAGGTCAAGACACGTGTCGGAACACTTATCCTCAGTGCAGCTATCATCGACGATATTATCGGCATCGTTGTTCTCACATTTGTTATCAGTCTTGCAGGCGGTTCTGATTCCGCAGGCGGTATTGCAGATATTATTAACAAAAACATGGGCGATGTTGCAAAGGTTATTGTAAACGTGCTTCTCTTCTTTGTATTTACGATACTTTCCGGCATTCTTATTTACAAAATATTTAAAGTGCTCAACAAAAGATACCCTCACCACAGACGTCTTCCGATTTTCGGACTTGCATTTGCAATGCTTATGGCATTCTGTGCAGAAAAGCTTTTCGGCATCGCAGATATTACAGGTGCATATGCAGCGGGTATCATTCTTTGCAGTCTGAAGGACAGCGACTATGTTGCGGAAAAGATGGACATAAGCTCCTATATGATTTTTGGACCTATATTCTTTGTTAATATCGGTCTTAAAACACAGCTTGACAGTCTGGATTCCAATCTTATCGTATTTGCAGTGCTGTTTGTTATCGTTGCCCTTCTTACAAAGGTTATCGGCTGCGGCGGCGTTGCCAAGCTTGCAAAATACAATTGGAACGACAGTTTAAAGGTCGGCATCGGCATGATGACCAGAGGCGAGGTTGCACTTATCGTTGCTTCAAAGGGTCTTTCCGCAGGCATTATGGATCAGAAATATTTTGCACCCGTTATCCTGCTTATTATCTGCTCCTCTATCGTTTCTCCTATTCTTCTTAAAGTTCTCTTCAAAAAGGATAAGGGTCAGGATGATGGAAACGCTCCCGACAAAAACGAAGAAGCCGCCAAGGAACTTGAAGCAACAGCTTCGGCAGGCTGATCATCGTTTTCCCGACGATCCGATCAATGAGTCTTTTGTAATCGTCAAACCTTTCAATGCCCCAAAATACCAAGCCCCTGTCGGCAACCGACAGGGGCAATTATTATGGATCAGCATTCCAAGGCATGACCCGTTCATCGGAAGTCAGCAGCCGTTGTAATACTAATTCCTAATCTCCTTATAGACTCTGTCTAAAAGGAGAGCCGCCTAAAAGGCGGCAAGTCAAAACCGGCGGTTTTGACGGAATTAG
>CAZINI010000033.1:23011-33995 GCA_964540575.1 uncultured Ruminococcus sp. | reverse complement strand
GCTCCGAAGCAAAGCTTCTACGCACTTTTTCAGTTGTTGAGCAGACATTAAAATAACATACGAAACACCCATTTATTGTATGCTTTTCTCCCCGCCTTCGGCGGGGAGAAAAGCATTTACAGCAACATCGAAAGGACAAAATCGTGAAAAACAAAGAACTATACAAAAAAACGCTGGCACTTGCCGCTCCGATGATGATACAAAACGGCATAACCAACGCCGTGGGGCTGGTAGACAACATAATGGTCGGCAGCCTTGGCACTGAGGCAATGACCGCCGTTTCCATTTCGGGACAGCTTCTCTTCGTTTTCAGCCTTGCCATATTCGGCGGGCTGGCAGGTCCCGGCATATACGGAGCACAGTTTTTCGGGCAGAACAACACCGAGGGACTGAAAAACACATTCCGAATGAAATGGCTTATATGTGCAGCCTGCCTTGCTATTGCCATTCCCCTGTTCATTTTCAAGGGAGATTTTCTGCTTAACCTGTACCTTAAAGGGGACAGTAACGGAATTGACCCCGCACTTATCGTCAGCCATGGTCTTGACTATCTGCACATTATGCTCTGGGGACTTTTCCCCTTTGTAATAACGCAGATATACGCAGGCAGCATGAGAGAAACGGGCAACAGCATCACCCCCATGATAGCGGGAATATGCTCGGTATTTGCAGACATTATCTTCAACTATCTGCTCATTTACGGTAACTTCGGAATGCCGAAGCTTGGTGTAAAGGGTGCAGCCATTGCCACAAATATTGCCCGTATCATTGAAATGTGCATTATCATCATCTCCGCACATACAAGCAAAAACAAGCCCGTCTTTCTTGACGGCGTTTTCAGCACCTTCCGCATACCCAAAAGCCTTGCGGGAGATATTGTAAGAAAGGGCATGCCCATCTTCCTGAACGAGTTTCTCTGGTCGGGCGGAATTGCCGCTCTGACACAGTGCTATTCACTTCGTGGTATGGACATTATCCCCGGCATAAACATTTCAAACGCCCTCTGCAACCTGCTGAACGTTGTGTTCATTGCCCTCGGAAACGCTATCGGCATTGTTATCGGACAGCTTCTCGGTGCAGGCGAATTTGAGCGGGCAAGAAAAAGCTGCTTCGGTCTTGCGGCACTTTCGGGCGGTATATGCGTCGGTCTGACGGTGATACTGGTCGCACTGTCGGGTGCTTTCCCGAAGCTTTACAATGTTTCGGAAGGCGTTCGTCAGCTGGGCAGCAGCTTTATCATTATTACGGCACTTTTCTTCCCTGTTCAGGGCGTGCTGAACTCGCTGTATTTCACACTTCGTTCGGGCGGAAAAACGTTTATCACATTCCTGTTTGACAGCGTGTTCTCGTGGGTCGTGTCAATTCCGCTGGCACTTGCCCTCTGCAATCTGACAGACCTGCCTATACTTCCGCTCTATGCTATTATCCAGGCAACCGATATTTTGAAATGCGTGATAGGTGCAGTGCTTATCAAAAAAGGCGTTTGGATAACAAACATTGTCGGCTCGGAAAAAGCAGCCGAATAAAATATCGCCGTACCGCTTACATTTTTCATAAGCGGTACGGCGATTTTGTTAACTTATTTTACTTGCTGATCTTAATACTAACCCCTCATTAAAGTGTAGACAAAAAATCTGCACAAAACCCATAACCGCAAGCTTTTGCTTGATTTTTTGTCCACTTTATAATCGGTGTTTAGTATAAATTCAAAGTTGACAACCGTTTAACTGTGTGGTATTATATATGTGAATAATTGTCAATCTTTTCATTAAGGAGAATTGCCATGTCACCGAATGCAAAAAATCATTCCCGAAAAATCGCCGCTGTGACCGCAGCCGCACTCATACTGACCGCCTGTCATCCGATGAATACCACCCCCTCACAGGGAGTAACCGAAAGCACTGTGATGTCCGAGGAAACCACCGAAAATACCACTGAGAATGCCACCGAAGAAACAGGTTCGGAGGAAACCGTTCAGCCCGTCTACTGCGATATTGACGGCTTCGAGGATTTTTACGTTTACCCCGTCACCAACTGCGAAGGTGAAAATATGCTTATGTACGTTTCCCATTGGGACGGAGATAAGGGCAGCAGCTATTCAATGGATTTTGACACGGGCAGCCGTGACGATCTGATGAAGGGATTTCAGTACCGTTCGGTGCTGGCATATAACGCTCCCTGTCAGCTTCGGGAAAATATTTCCGCCGAGGATATGTCCGCTTTATTGGACAGATTTGATTTCGCCGTCTGTCAGCCCGATATGTGGAAAAGGAATGAGGAGATCAGCACGGACTCCTTTAACAGAATTGCGGCAGCACTTTCCGAGATAGAGCTTATCTCCCAAATCGATGAAAATACGGCTGAACTGACCGACAGCGACCTGAATTTCACCGCCGACCAATTCACCATCGAGATAAACAAATACGATTTTTACTGGACGGTCACAGCGGAATTTTTCAAATGCGGCGAGAACGATGCCGTCATGCTTACGGTCGACGACCTGAGCGGACTTTATGCACTGAATCAAAAATATCCCGACTCCACTGCCCCCTATAATGAGGTGAAAACCGCCTACGAAAACAGCTGCCGTGCCTCGGGCTGCTACCTCTGCTCCCCCGATGCATTAGACGCATTTATCGGCAGAAACGGCACCGAACCGACCGCCGAAGCACCCGTCATTTACACCCCTCCCACCTATGAACGGTACGCCGAGGACGTCAGCGGAAAGGACCTCGACTGGTTTCTCGGAAAGGACCTGACCGTCAGCACCGCCGAACCCATTCGTGTTTTCAATACGGGAATTTATGTCCCCGAATTCATAGACAGGGCAAGCTTTGATATGGGAAATTTTTTAGGATTGTACTCAAAAGAGCCTGAGGTAAATTTCGTTGTGGCTGTGTCCGACCAATACTCAAATCGGTTAAAGGAGCTTGATGAGGACGAAACTCTCGTTGTCGAATTTGACGGCACCGCCTTCGGAAACGACTGCTTTTACAGGGAATATTACGCCGACAACCGTTACTGTGCCGATTTCTGCTATACCGTTGACGGCGTGGAGATGGAAGCCCGTGCCACCATTTACCGCACCCATTGGGGAACCGACTACCGCCCGTATTTCCGTGGATTTTTCGCATCTATAACGCCGGCGTACACACTTCCCGAGCCTGCTTTTGACGAAAATGCCGATGAATATTTCACGTCAAATACCGCCGAAAGCCTGACCGACTCGGGCTGCGGAATAAGCCTGTTCATTCCCGACGGGCTGGAAACATATTCCGATTTCAGAGGCTTTACAGCCCAATCGGAGGACATTTGGATAAATGTTTCCGACAATATAGGCTACCTGATAAGCGACAATTTCACCTCAAAGTCCTATCAGAAACTATACGCAAAACAGCTTGAAAGCGGAAACCTCGACGATTTTCGGCTGTTTGAGCGAAACGGGCAAAAATCTGCCCTTGCAAAATTCACAGGCACTGATTTCGTCCAAGGCAGATACGAAAGCTATACCTACATGATTATCAGCGGTGAAAAAAATTACCTTGTATCTGTCACCGCAAATCACACAGATGCCGAGAAATCCGAGCTTTTGAGGGAAATTCTGTCAAGTGTTACTCTGAACGTATAATCATTTTGCATTACATGACCCTTTGCCGCAAGTGTTCATACATTTGCGGCGTTTTTTGTTATTTGAAAAATAATTATCGTTTTTCGATAAAAAACTATTGACAAACGAGCTTTGTTGTGATATACTGTTTTCAATGAAACAGGAAAGGACAGATCTCAAAATGAAAATTCTTTGCAAATCTTCAAAATCGGTGCTGCTTACTCAGATACTTACAATTCTTCTGCTTTTATTTCTGGTAACAACGCTCTTCTTTATCCCCGTAATAGGCAGCTGGTACGCCGCCGTCCCCCATGCCACCGCACTTCGTCCCACAAACGGTGCAGATGCGGAGATAGCTTTGAACATTACCCTATACGCCGCCGAAATACCCGCTCTCACCGCCGCAGTTTCTGTTTGGCTGCTGCTTCTGAACATTACCAACGAAAAGGTGTTTGTGAACTCAAACGTTAAGCTGCTGAGGATACTGTCCTACTGCTGCTTCACCGTAACGCTTATCTTTATCTACTTCAGCATCTACACGCCCGTTTCGCTGGCGATCGCCCTTGCAGCGGCGTTTATGGGACTTATCCTCCGAGTGCTGAAAAACGTTTTCTCACAGGCTGTTGAGCTTCGTGAGGAAAACGACCTTACGGTCTGAGGAGGGGTAAAAATGCCTATAATAGTCAATCTGGATGTAATGATGGCGAAGCGGAAAATATCCTCGGGCGAGCTTGCGGAAATGATCGACCTTACCCCCGCAAATCTGTCTATACTCAAAACGGGAAAGGCAAAAGCCGTCCGCTTCTCCACTCTGGAAAATATCTGCAAAGCCCTGAACTGTCAGCCGGGCGATATTCTCGAATATACACCCGATGAAAACGACGAAAGGATGAAATAACATGTGCGAGCTTACAGAACCCTACAAGAATATCCCACCTCAGACGGCGATAAAAACGCCCAAGGTCTACACCTTAACCGAGCAGATATGCTCATTTATCTGCATAATTCTCGGATATTTCTGGCTTGATACCGTGCTGCTTCACGGCGGCAGAAGCACGGGCGGAGCACTTTTCTGCATTGCCCTTTCGCTGACGGCATTTTTTTCAATGAAAAAAAGCGGTGCCGCAATGAACCGCTTTGTCATATTCCTGTTTGCAATGTCCCTGCTTTTCGGGGGAAATCTCTTTATCACGTCCAACGAATACGCCAAATTTGCCTCGGGATTTTCCTCGGTGACCGCCACGGCAATGTTCCTTTGGTGTACCTCCTGCAGATATACCAAGCCCCAGTCCTATATGGGACTTGACCTGATGAACGCCGTCCTGAAACGTCCCTTTGAAAGCTATTCGGACACTCTCCCCGCAGCCGTTTCCGTCACCCGCAGAATTAAAGGGAACAATCTCAAAAATGTCAAATATATAGTGCTCGGACTGCTTTTCGCCCTGCCCGCCACCGCCGTAATAACCGTGCTTCTATCAATGGCAGACGAACGCATGGAAAACCTTGTGGACAGCATTTTCGACTTTGAATTTATCCCCGAAGATATGATTTCAAATGTCATAACCTTTGCATTTTCCCTGCTTATCTCCTGCGGGATATTCAGCCTGATATTCTCCGCAATTCGCACTAAACGGACTCCCGATGAAGCCAATTTCCTGAAATCCACCTTTGCGGAAACCTGCGGCAAGACAAACGGACTGCTTGTTTACTCGGCTGTTACTCCCATCTGCCTTATTTATGTGATTTTCTTCTGCCTCCAAGCGGACTATTTTCTCGGCGGATTTATGGGCAATCTCCCGGACGGTCAGAGCTTTTCGGAATATGCAAGACGAGGATTTTTCGAGCTTTGTGCGGTCGCCGTTATAAACGCCGCAATTATCCTATTCATCAACGGCATCTGCGAAAAGCAAAACGGCAGACCGAAAGCCCTGAAATTTTTCACTATTTTCCTGTCAGCGTCAACGGTGCTTTTAGTCGCCACAGCAATGAGCAAAATGGTTATGTATATCGGCGAATACGGCTACACTCAGAAGCGAATTTACGCTTCTATCCTGATGACAGCACTTGCAATTCTGTTCATTTTTGTTATCGTAAAACAGGTATGGGAACAGTTTGATTTGTCAATGACAGCGTTCGTTCTGACGGTAACAATGCTTTCCGTTTTCAGCTTTGCAAATGTTGACAGCTTTATTGTCAACGAGAATTATCGGCTGTACACAAGCGGAAAGATCTCCGAGTTTGGTGTTTCATATTACGATATTTCCGCAGATGCCATTCCCGCACTTAACCGTCTGGCAATAGCTGAAAACTTCAATGAAGCAAAAGCTATCATCATTAAAAAGGGAGAAATGCTTGAATTTCTCAACAAATACGATAGCATTTATGAAGCAAATCTCCGTGAATATTTGGGACGTATGATTGCCAATGAATACTTATACGAATAATAAATTTTCCAAGCTGCAAGGAGTGTGGAATCAAGTGCAGAGATCAAATGCTGTTATATTGATAATATTAATAATGTCGTTACTTCTTTGCGGATGCGAAAAAAGCAGGGAAGCACAGTATTTTTTGCAAAGAATCGATAATTATCAAAACATAACAGAATACGTTATAGAGAATTATTCTGAGTTTGAAAAATATAGAAATGGTGAATCGAAATCCATAACAATTTTATTGGATAACATTGCTGATATTGAAGAAATAAAAGACAGTGTATCTGCTGCCAAAGAAGATTTTAATTATTTATGGCTTGAAGAAAAATCAGTTGTTTTCTGGAATGATGAAACAAAGCGATTAGGACTGCTTTTCGCTGATAACCCCAAAAAAATAATTAGAGATATGAAAAAAAATTGGTATGACAATTTGGAATATGAAAAGATAAATGATAATTGGTATATAGTAGGCACTTGGAAACATAGATAATTTGGTCAGAAAAAGCTAAGCTGTGTATCATACCCCGACTTGTAAGCAGCACAAATATCCTCCATTTTATATAGTATACCGTACCGCTCGCATTCCGAAACGAACCTTGCCCAAAGCTTCTTGACGCTCGGCGATGTGCAGCCGTAAATTTCCCCGAAATAGGCTTCGTATTTCTTTCGAAGTCCCTTTTCGGGGAATATTTTTTCCAGCTGACTGAGATAGTGTTCCCGCTGACGCCCCCGAAGCGTCATTCCGAATGCGGGATAGATGAACCTTGCACCGCATTCGTGAGCGGTTTTCACTATGCCGATGATATTCGCCTCGGTGTCCTCGATAAACGGGAGAACGGGCATCAGCGTTATCCCCGTAAAAAGCCCCTTATCGGACATTTCCGCAATTGCCGAAAATCTCTCGGAGGATAGGGAAACATTCGGCTCAATAAGCCTGCAAAGCTCATCATCGCAGGTGGTGACGGTCATCTTCGCCATTGCGGGGGAATGTTCGGCTATCTCCAGAAGAATATCCGTGTCACGAACTATCAACGCACTTTTGGACAGCACCACCGCCCCGAAGCCGTAAGCATTGATAAGCTCCAACGCATGACGGGTCAGCTGTTCGGTTTTCTCAAAGGGATTGTACGGGTCGGACATTGCCCCCGTCCCCACAACGCCCGTCCGCACCTTTCGCCGCAGCTCGTCCCGAAGAATAGCGAGGGCATTTTCCTTTGCCCTGACCCGCTCGAAATCGTCAATGCCGTAGCAATCGCTTCGGCTGTCGCAGTAAATGCAGCCGTGACAGCACCCACGGTACAGGTTCATCATATAATCCGTCCCGAACCAGCCGCCTTTTGTCCTGCCGAGAATGGTTTTTGCGGGAATCGTTTCCATAAAATCACCGTCCTTCCCCTAATAATAGCAAACCGAATATGACAACAGTATGTCATATTCGGCTAATGATCAATCATCTTCCACAATATCTATCTTTCTCTTGTCACCGTCCGCCAGCTTCGGAGCGTCCACTATCTCAATGTTGTCAAGCTGAGCCGTCAGATTGCGGATAAAACCCGCTCGGTACTCGTTACGCAAAGCGGTCTGCTCCTCCTTTTCCTCGGGGGTCAAGCCCTCGGGAGTGCGGGATTTGCGGGCAAGTTCATTGATTCTGTCTATCTTTTCCTGAGTCATTTTTATTTCTCCTTCATATTTCGGTTTATTGTTTATGTCTTTATTATACGTCAATTATAAGGATATTTTGTGAATATGCTGTGCAAGTTTTGATAATTTATACTATTTCCTAATCAACCTATAGACAAGGTCTATAGGTTGATTCCCACCGCTTTGCGGTGGGTGCGGCGAAGCCGCAAAGGAAAGCCGTACAATACTAATTCCGTCAAAACCGACGGTTTTGACTTGCCGCCTTTTAGGCGGCTCTCCTTATAGACTCTGTCTATAAGGAGATTAGGAATTAGTATTACTGTCACCGACCGTAAAAGACATATTCAAAACAGTCGGAGATATTTTCCTCGAAATAGCCGCAGACCCGCATTGCCCGTTCAAAGGTCTGTTCAAATTCGTCAGTATCACAGTTTTGGATATTATTCTTGAGATATGCCTCGGTATCATCGAAAAGCAGACGGTTTATTCCATAGATAATATACCTTTCGTCCTCGAATATCTTGAAGTCCTCAAGCTCCGAAAATCTATAAAATTTACCGTGAATAAAACAATATTTTTCGGGGGATACCTCCTCAGCGGCAAAGGAAACACCGGTGTAAACGGGAAGCTGTATCGTACCGCCGTTTTTATCGGAATATTCAACATATATCTGAAAGCAGCCGTCCTTGCGGTTGTATACCTTTTCTCCATCCGAAATATCGTAATATTCCTCGCCCAAAATACAGCGGTGAGTATGGTCAAGCTCTGCTCCCCTGCCCGATACAAACAGATAGCGGTTGTCCTCGCCATTATTGAGCGGGGAACGCTCATATTCGGTCACAAAGAGGGAATATTCGGGAAAACTGGTCATAGAGCGGGCACTGACATAGCTGTCGCCCATAGCGGAAATTTCCTTTTGTACAGCCTCATAGTAGTCGGATAAAATATCTTCGGAATCGGGATCGCCCTCAAAATAGAAGCTGTATTTTGAATCTGCTGACGCATAATATTCGGGCTGAACAGTCGGCGTTTCGGGTCGGTCAGCTTCCGGTTCTTCATCGGGAACAGGCGTTGGCTGAACAAATCTGAATGAGCATTGCCAGTCGTGTTCGTGAACGAAATTATCGTCCGTCAGCTGAATATAATAAACGGAATCGTCCTGCTCTATCTCCGAAATATCATACGATTTCTTTAGGTCGATACGCACAGTTTCCCTCTGCTCGGACTTTACCTTCTTGGAATTATAGTCCCGTTTATCGGACAGTTCGGGAATTACATTATTGTCGAAGCTGCCCAGCCTGTAGCTGTCCTGAAAGTATACCGTTTTGTCGGTACCGTTGTATATTTCTATCTCAACAATGCCGTTTCCCATATATTCGGCGGTAAAATGCAGATCGTCGGGGTCGTAGAGCTTGCTGCCGTATGCCATTACAGTTCCTATTCCCGCAGCCGAAACAGCACAAAGGCATACCGCTGCAACAGGCTTAAGGCTGTGCCGTCCCGCCAGCTTTTTCATCTCCATGACGGTTTTTTCCTTTAGTGCTTCGGGTGCTTTCAGGCTTTTATAATATGTATCGGATATTTCAAACTTCATATTCCTCACTCCATTTCTTTTTTCAACAGCTGTCTTGCTTTGAAAAGACGAGATTTTATCGTACCGGACGGTTTGCCGAGTATCCTTGCAGCTTCATCGGCAGTATATCCCTCCAAACAGCAAAGGATCATCACCTCTCTGAATTTTTGCGGGAGATCGCCTATTATTATCCTCAGATCGCTTTCGGAAAAGTCATCGCCTGTTTCAGCTGCACGATCGGTATCGGCAGCAGTTGATCTCAGCCGTGAATTTGCATTTTTCGAGAGATTAATGGTTGTACGGATAAGCCAGAATTTCAGATGCTCCTCGTCCTTTATCCTGCCTATATTCTTAACAAGCCTTAAAAAAGCCTCCTGAAAAATATCCTCTGCCGAGGACTTATCCATAATGTGAGTGAGAGCTATCCGATAGACCATATCGCCATAGGCTTCCACAATCTTTTCAAAATTGGCATTCTGCATAATTTTCACCTCCATTGTATTATACTTAACACCATTAGAATTATGGAGAAGAAATCGCCGCTAAATCTTGCGTATATGGATTTTGCGGCGAGAGATTCCCATAATTCAATGAATGTTTAGTATTGTGAAAGATCTTTCACATATAAAACCGTCTGAGATGCGGTATAGTTCATTATTATTTCAGATTTAATCGTAAGATTTTTATTTACCCGACATAATAACCGTTTCAAAACTGAAAATTTTGTGAATAAAGTGCATTGAATTTACTGATTTACCGTGATATAATTTATAAGGTAAACTTTGCCCGAACGGGTGAAAATATGATATTTCGGGGGAATATTTATGAGAAGACTAAAAACCAGACTTTTGATAGTTCTTGCAACAATGGGAGTAATGTTCACAGGCTTCGGTATTTCGAGCATATCCTTTGACGGAAAAACCGCCAAGGATTTTTCAACAGCGTCCTCCTATCAGCTGACAAAAAATGCAAAGTTTGAAGGTACCATCGCAGCCTGTGTAGGAAATTATGCCTATGAAACAGATGACGACAGAACAATAGAATATTACCTTGTTCCACTTCCGTCATCAATGAACAAATCCGATGATATTACCGATTGGTACTATGTATCATTCAGCACCGCCAACTACAGCTTTCAGACTATAATGGATCATGTCATCGACTACACCTACGGCGATACAGATACATTCGCCTGCCTGCCGTTTACGGGAGAGGTCAAGGAGCTTGATTCCGAAATAGAGGATTTCCTTTACGAAAGTCTGATCGATGCCGAATTTTTCGATACCACCGACAGAACGGAAATATCACGTCACATTTCCCCCTACTGCATAGAATACAGAGCAGAGGGCGGCGGACCCGTTTTCTTGGGCATAGGTCTTGTGTGCTTGGGAATTCTTGCGGCAATATTCATTCCCATTATCAGACGAGGTGAATTACAGGTGCCCTTTATGCCCGCAAAGGGACTCCGCCATACAGGCGAAGCAATGGATATGCCTATGTCGGGCGGAACAGCCACACCTTATAATATGAACGCCGCACCGTCCTATGCACAGCCACAAAGTATGACCGGCACAACACCATCTTACGCTCAGCCCCAGAGCATGTCCGGCACAACACCGTCCTACGCTCAGCCCCAAAGTATGTCCGGCACAACTCCCTCCTATGCTCAGCCACAGAGTATGTCCGGCACAACTCCGTCCTATGCTCAGCCTCAGAGTATGACAAGTACAC
>CAZINI010000033.1:0-22911 GCA_964540575.1 uncultured Ruminococcus sp. | reverse complement strand
AGTATGTCCGGCACAACTCCGTCCTATGCTCAGCCTCAGAGTATGACAAGTACACCGTCATACGCCCAGCCCCAAACCGCAAACGTCAAACCCGCCGCTCCCAAGGGCTTTGAAGAGCCGGCAGTTGGCATGGGAATTATGGACGAGCTTGACACCTCAAGCCTTTCCCTTGACGATTACGACGATCTGGACAAGAAGCTTTAATATTCAAAGATAAAATCTGTCCCCCTTGATGCCAATTTGTGCAGCAAGGGGGATATTATATTCCCAATATCCAGAAATAGTCGTTTAGGGACGGACTGTTTACTATCCAAATATCGACCGCTTTGAAAAATGCAGCGTATTCCCAATTGACCGCAAGAAGCGATTTTAGTCTGCTCCATTCGTTCAGCGTGACCCTTTGCGGAGCGTCCCATCTGAAGTTGGGTATTACCTTTTCAATATGGGGATAAAGCTCTGTGAACTCGTCAAATTCCACGAAAAGCGAATTGTCATTCCAATGATTGGGATAATTTTCCGCATAGCAAAATTCGAGAACATCGTGAGCAGTCAGTTCGTTAAACGTAAGTGTTTTCATAATCACCATTCCAATCAAAAAGCCGCTCCCGAGATACATCGGAAGCGGCTGAATTTATTTCACCGAAATCACTCAGCCATTGCGGAAATAGCCGAAAGAGCCCTGTCGGTACTCCAATAGAACAGCTCATCGCTGTATTCCTCCATCAGACCGCATCTGCCGAACATTTCCCGAACAGGCGGCTGAACGCAGGAGAAATATATCTTCGAGCCTTTGCGTGTGTGCTTTCTGCATATCTCCAGCAGTGCGGAAACGCCCGAAATATCCGCAAGAGGAACGCCTCGCATTGAAAAGATGATTATCTCGCTGCCCTTAACGTCCTCCAGCTTTTCTTCAAGCTTGTTGGCAGTTCCGAAATAGAGAGGACCCGTTATGTATGCGACCTTTGCTCCCTTCAATGCCTCGGGGTGGGTCACGTCTGAACCAAGCTTGTCCGCATCAATATCCGAAACGCAGACCTGCATATCCGAAACCTTTACAACGAACATTATTATAGAGAACACAACGCCGATAACTATCGCAACGGTCAGGTCGAAAACCACCGTAGCCGCCATTGTAATAAGGAACTGTGACATAGCCGTCTTTATTTTTTTGCCGAAAATCGACTTGATAGCCTCCCACTCATTCATACGCCATGCGGTAACGATAAGCACTCCCGCCAATGCAGAAAGCGGTATCTGTGACATAACGCCGCCCAACACGAACATAGAAAGCAGCAGCACAACAGCATGAATGACCGAAGTCAGACGGGTAACGCAGCCCGACTTGATAGCAACGCTGGTTCTCGCAATAGCCGCAGTTGCAGGAACACCTCCAAAGAACGGAATAAGCATATTTCCCACACCCTGAGCCACCAGCTCTTGGTCGGAGTTGAGCTTTTTGCCCGTCATACGTCCCGCAGACGCACCGCAGAGCAGGCTTTCGATAAGTCCCAGAGCAGCGATGGACAGTGCACTGACGGAAAGCTTTGCCATTGTAGACGGGTCAAAGTCCGCAAATGTCAGTCTGTCGGCAAGGAAAATACTCTTGGGAATCTCGCCCACAACGGGAACGTCAAACTTCACTATCATATTGACAGCCGTTGCGATAATAATAGCCGCAAGCGAAGCAGGACAGTATTTCGTCAGCTTTTTCGGATAGATAAACATAAACAGAATTACTGCCGCACCGATGATAAGCCCCGTGTAATTCGGGTGCTGTTCCAGACGGAAATAGCTTACCAGCTTTTCAACGGTGGTCAGTCCCTCGGAGGTAAGTCCCGTGAGATTGTTCACCTGTCCCAGAGCGATAATTATAGCGATACCGCTTGTAAATCCCGTGATTACGGGAGATGGAATAAACGAAACCAGCCCGCCCAGCTTCAGCAGTCCGCAGAGCAGAAGAATAACGCCCGACATAAAGCTTGCGATGAACACGCCCTTCAGTCCGTACTGAGCCACCAGCGAAACGAGGATAGCCGTCATAGCACCCGTAGGACCGCTTATCTGATAAAATCCGCCCGAAAGCATGCCTATAACTATACCCGAGATGACCGCAGTGACCAGTCCCGAAGCGGCAGAAGCCCCCGAACCGACACCGAATGCCAGAGCCAGCGGCAGAGCAACGGCAGCACAGGTGATACCCGCAAGCACGTCCTTGCCGAATTTTCCCGCATTATACCCCGAAAATTCGCTTTTGAGATCCTTAACATAATCCTTGACAATCATATTTTTGACCATTCTTTCCAATAAAATAGGTACATTTCATAGCTATAAAACACACCTTTTTTATTGTACTCTCCGAATTGCACAATGTCAAGCAGAAATTTTCTGTTAATCTGCCAAGATTTCTGTATATTTTGTCGATTTTGGGGGATAATTTCAAGCAATTTTAACAGCTTATGCGAAATTTATTTCCATAAGGTCAGCCATTCCGCTGCCCTTATACCGCAGATAGAGAGGGTGAACACCGCCGCTTACATTCAGTTTGCAGCTGACCTTGCTCCAGCTGTCGGCGGGAGAAAGCTGCACCGTACCGATAACGCCGTTTTCATCGGAAATTTCAAAAGCACCGTCAGCCGTTCCCCGATAGGTCAGGCACAGAGTTTCCCCGCCCTTGAAATCGAAATATTTGTAGCCGATAAAAGTTCCGTCAGCTATCTCGGCGATAAATTTTCCGCTGTCGTCATGATTAACGTTGGGGAAACTGTCCGTGAAAATGCGGTTGCAGCCGTGGGGCATATTGCCGTTGGTAATGTTGCAGGCGATCGGTGCGGGATAGCTGCCCTCGGCGATAAGAGCACCGCCGTTCAAACCGCAGGAGGTAATCTCTACTTGCCTGATGCTGCCGTCCTCGGCAATGGTTATCTTCTCGGCACACGCCTGTCTGCTGTAATCGGATTTGTGGGTAAGGCGGTGGTAGAAAACGTACCATTCGCCGTTGATATTTTCAATGCTGCCGTGGGTAGTGCCCGTCATATTCAGCCTGTCCTTTTCGGTTCTGCCGTTTAAGCCAACATCACCGTTTGATACGATAGTTCCGCCGAATTTAAAGCCGCCGTCGGGACGGTCGCTGACAGCATAGCAAAGCTCGTGATTTTGCCTGGATGAGTAGATGAAATAGTACTTGTCCCCCACCTTACGCATTGAGCTTGCCTCAAAAAACGGATGCTCCTCGAAATCCGTTCCCTTCACCTTATAGGGGATAATGTGAACAGGCTCGCTTGTGACGGTGAGCATATCGTCCCCAACCGTTACCATTGAGGGACCCATCACGCAATCGGGAGTACCGAGAATTTCCTCTCTTGACTTGCCGAACATATTCATCTCGGTGGAAATAAGTCCCTCATTTCCCGGGAAATCCTCTCTCTCCTCAAAGTCGTACTGTGTGCCGTAATATATGCGGATAGTGCCGTTATCGTTGATAACGCCCGGATCGAAGCAGACATACTTTTTCATAGGCGTTCCGTCGGGATAGTGAACGCAGCCCAGATATTCATATTTTCCCGCAGGCTCATCGCAAACAGCCGCCTGAATAGGTCCGAAATATCCGCCTACGCCGTCCTTGCCCGACATACAATAGTAAAGGTAATATCTTCCGTCATTTCCCCTTACAACATCGGGTGCATACATATATTTTCTGTCGGTAACATAGTCGGGGTCCTGTTCCGCACGGTAGATAACGCCCTCTCTCCGCCAATCGGTCAGGTCGTCAACGGGAGCGGAGTATACCGTATAATCCAGCATACAGAAAGTTTCGCCGCCCTCATTGTCGTGCGAACCGTAAAGGTAAACTCTGTCCCCGAAAACGTGAGGTTCACCATCGGGGATACATTCATTCAAGGGGAGAAATGGGTTGAATACCTGCTTTTTCATATTATCATTTCCTTTCGGCATATTATTATGCCGTTCTCCGAAAACGAAGAACGGCGAAATTTACGGAAATACTGATTAATGGGTGTTCCCCGCCGAAGGCGGGGAACACCCACCCAAACACGTCACTCAAATGGCTGTGAGAACGAAAATAAAGATCAAATCAGTGCTTCCCTACGGCTTATTAAAAAGCTGTGAAATAAGCGTGATTATCAGGAAAATCAGATTATACATAATGGTGTTGGAAACCGACAGCGTTCCGAACTCCTTCATACAAACCAGTGTAATGACCAGCACAAGCCCCAGAAGCATTGCCGTTGCCTGTATGCAAATGCCCAGCGTAACACTTCTTCTGAGCTTTTTAGCCCCCATTATCAGGGAGGTCATAGCGTAGAAGCTGTCCGAGCAGACCATTCCCGTAGAGGTTTTCGGCTGATACTCCGTAAGCTCCTCATAAGCAGGGTGAAGCCTGAACGGGATAAGCTTGAACATTTCGGGAGAAACGCCGAACATTTCCGAAAGCCTGTTGATGCTGATAATGGAATCCACCGAACGAAGCATCAGGTAGATATGATTTTTCTCCAGCTGATGAAGTGCATTTTCCACATCTATATTAGCCTTCAGGTCGAGAATGAACATAGCCGAAAGCTCGCCCGATATGGACAGATAAACCGCACATCTGCCGCCCTCGGTGTACTCCTTTTCCTTTTCCTCGGAGGGCAGACCCTCAATGCTGTGATTTATCATCAGATCTCTGTTTCCCAGCAGTATTCGCCTGTTGTTTATCCAGCCGCAAAGCCCCATGGAATCCTCGTAAATATAGCTTTCCACGGGATTTAAAAGCTCTGTTTTCCCCGCAATAATGTCGTAGAACATATTTCGGAGAACGCTTCCCGCCTGAGCGGTAAGACTCGCCGCCTCAACGATAGCCTCATCTATCCTCGTTTCGGAGAATATCTTTATTCGGTAAAGGGACACCATTCCCTGTGGGAAAAGCTGAGCGGCATCGGCAACGACGCTGTTTGTTTCCGCAAAATCCTGTGCACTGTCATATCCGATGATTGCCGCCTGCATGGGACGCAGCTTCTTGGACGCCGCCGCCATAGGCAGATTTGCCACCAGCATCATCGCAAAGCAGGAGCAGATGCAAATTGTTCCCGTGAACACGGAAAGAGCAGGATAAAACGCCGACTCGCTGTACCCTCCGCTTCGGAACAGCGGAACAGCCACTGCACCTGCTATCACCGCAAGACCGATAAGAATTGGTGTAAAAATGCGGCAGAAGCGGTCGGTAATGTCGGAATTGTACGAGTTTTTCACAAAATCGGAGATAAACTCCGTCTTTCTCATAGCCGCCAGCGAGGGAAGATCGGTAAGCGTTCCCCTTGTAAATACCTGTGCCTTTTCCTCGTCCTTGACCATAAACATAGCACATTTTTTGCTTGTTCCCGAGATATAGCGGAAATTCCGCTCCGTCCTTGAAACGATAAGCAGCTTGCCCACCGTATTGAACAGCAGACATCCAATCGCCGCCGGGACATAGTTATGTACTATCCCCGCCTTGACCAGATTGGGGGACGCAAGCATAGTAAAGGATTGTGCCAGTGCAGCCACCACCGCAGCGGCAGTAAGGCTGTCGCAGTCGCCCTTCATTGCAAACAGCTTTGAAATACCGCAGGCAATGACCGTATAGGACGCAAACGCCGCCAGTATACCGAGAATTGAATTCACGAAAACAAAAGCGGGAGTCTGTGTCTGCTTGTCGAGAAGCTGAATGATAGGCAGACCGAGATCATTTGCAAATGCCATATATGCCGTCAGCAGGAAACAGATGACCAGCACCGCCAGACGGACAATAAGCGTGCTTTTCAGCTGCAAAATATCATCGTTTATGGAAGCCGCATCGTCGAAGCTGTTGAAATCGTCGATAGAACCCTTTTCCTCCGCAGCTTCCGCCGTTTCCTCCTCGGGAGTTTCCTCCTCATCGCCCACAAGGCGTATCTGGAAGCTGTCGATGACCTTATTGCGGCGTTTTTTCAGAGCAATAGCCTTCTCCATCTCCTCGGAACCTTCAAAAACGTCCTCGGGCTCCTTCGGCTCGGGTTCTTCCGCCTCCGTCTTGGGACGGTTTATCTTCGCCGTGTTGGGAATGATCTTGTCACTGAGCTGTTCAAGATTTAAGTCGGAAGGCTTGCTGCGTTCCACAGGAGCAACGTGTGCACCTCTCCGTTCCTGTTTTATCCTGCGTATTTCGTCCATAAGCTGGGGATTTTCGGGTTCATCGTCATTTTGCTTGGCGAGCATTCCCGTAAATCCCGTTATCATATCCTGAAGCCCCGTGCGAGTCGCCTTTTCCTTATAGAAATCGGAAAATTCGCTTTTTTCCTTTACGGGAGCGGGTACGGGATCGGCAGGCAGTTCAGCGGGATTAGGCTCCTTTGCAGCCGCCGCCAGCTCCTCTCTGCGGGCAATGATCTCTTTCTGCACCTTAAGCTTGCTGAAAAGCACGGTAAATCCCTTGAAAATGGTATTTTCAAGCTTTGATGACGGTGCAGCCTTGGGGATATTACCCGTTTTGTCCATATAAATATCCGAAAGTTCGTCCGAATGCTTATCTTTTGCCCTTATATCCGAATATTTTTCCAAAGGCGGCTTTCTTGCGGGACGCTTGTTATATACCTCCGCATACTGATTGACGCTTTTTTCGGGCTGCGGCTTCGGCTCGGTCTTTTCCTTTTCACCTGCATAGGAACGCATCAGTTCCTCGGAAGGCTTCTGCTTTTCGGCGTCCTTAATGTCAAAAAGTCCCGTCCGTGAAGTGATCTCCGCACGCTGAATGCTGCCCGTGTTGGCGATACGCTGCTCGTCCGCACGGCGTCTGAGCTGTTCTCTTTCGGCTTTCGCTTCGGGAGATATGTCCTTACGCTCTATGTCAAGCGATTTGTAGAACTCATCAAGCACCTTATTACGGTGTCTGTCCTCGGGTGTTATGTTATCCGAAACGGCAGCGGGCTTGGCTTCTTCCTTGACCGAAGTATCTGCTGTCGGCTTGGAAACGGATTTTTCCTTGACTGCCGTTCCTGCTGCCGAGGACTGTTTCGGGACTTCTGCGGAAACGGACTTTGAAGCTGCCGAGCCTGTCTTGTCAAGCTTCGGAGCAGCACCCGAGCTTCTCAGCTCCGCAAACGGGTCTTTTTTGTATTTATTTTTGGTAATGCTGTCCTCAGGCTTCACGGGAGAAGTCCTCACGGAAGCGGAAGCATTTTTCTCTTCAAAAGCCTTTTTCAGGGAGGATTTCACGCTGTCGGGAGCTTCCTCCGCAGGCACCTCAGCCATAGGCTCAGGGATAGGCATAGTGATATGCGTAAACCGTTCCTGCTCGCTGATCTCCGCAGGCTGTTTCTTTTTCGGAGCATTATCCGAAGCCTTCGGGGACGGTTCATCGGCAGTAAACGAACTGTTTTTGTAATTGCCGCTAAGTATAGCTTCAAGCTCTGCGTCCGTATCATAGGAGCGTTCCGAGCCTGTCGGTCTGTCTTTTTTGGGATATTCATTTAGTATGTCATCCAACGAAAAACGTCCGTCAGCCAACTAAAGACACTCCTTTACATAATTTTTTTGATCCTCCGCTGACGCACAGCTTCATACATAAAGATGCCTGCCGCCACCGAAGCGTTTAGAGAGGTTATCTTCCCGAACATTGGGATACTCAGCAGGAAATCGCACTTGTCCTTCACCAGCCTGCCCATACCGAAGCCCTCCGACCCCACTACCAGAGCACAGGGTCCCGTCAGATCGCAGTCGGCATAATCTGTGCCGCTTCCGTCGGTACCGTATATCCAAACGCCGTTTTCCTTTAGTTCGTCAATAGCCGCCGCAAGATTTGCTACCCTTGCCACAGGCAGATAGCTTGCAGCCCCCGCCGAGGTCTTGAACACTGTGTGTCCCAATGCCGCCGAACGTCTTTTGGGGATAATAACGCCGTCTGCACCCGCAGTTTCGGCAGTTCTGATAATAGCCCCCAGATTATGGGGATCCTCGATCTCGTCGCAGATAATGATAAACGGCGGTCTGCCCTTTTCCTTGGCAGAAGCGAGAATATCCTCGATTGTGGAATATTCCGCACAAGCCCCCACCGCAATAACACCCTGATGGGACGCTCCGCCCGACATTGCCGTAAGCTTTTTTTCATCGGTTTTCTTGATAAGCACGCCCTTTTCGGCAGCAAGCTTGAGAATAACGGCAATGCTTCCGCCGGCAGCAGCGTTCACATAGATGCAGTTAAGGCTCTTTCCCGCTTTAAGTGCCTCTGTAACGGGATTTCTTCCGATAATGTAATCGGAGTCCTCATCGGCGGGAGAAAAGCTGTCGGCAGGCTTAAACTCTCTCGGTTTTGAGGGCTTTCCGCCGTGTTCCTTTGCCTTAAAGCCGCCTTTTCGGTCATCACTGCGGTTTCGTCTGCCGTCGGGCTTTCCGGTTTTATTATATTTATTGTAATCTGACATATAGAATAAACTCCTTAAATTTGCAGATGCAGAATTCATAAATACAGGCAAAATGTTCGTTTTTTTATATAAAAGATGACATTTTGCCCTTATCCATACTATTATATCAGAAAACCATCAGCATTTCAACATTATTTTCGGAAAATTTTATATATGTTCACAGACTAAATAGAATTGTCATAATAAGCAGAGTGACAACAGCAGTCAAAGCGGAGGACAGTCCCGCAATTTCCGCAGGCGAAAGCATTTTTCTTCGTCCCTTTGCACCCGTTATCCTTGCAATATAGGCATTCGCCTCATCATTCAGAAGCTTTGGCGGCAGCTCGTCACTTCCGGGACGGAGATACAGCACCGCCTTTTCAAAGTAATCGCTCTCGGCTGAATTTATTTCGATCACTCGCCTGTTTACGCCCTTTATCATACAAAAATGCTCCTTTTTTTCGATATTCGGAGATATTATTGGCAATTATCCCCGAGATATACAAAAAGTAAAAGGACATTTACAGAGTTTTCAACAGCCTGTTGGAAAATAAGTTGAAAACTTTTCTAAACAGCGAGGGTCATATGTTGAAAACTCTGTTGAAAGAGTTGAAAACTCCCATAAATACGAAATCCGCAAAATGTGGAAAAAAGAATTACAGCGGGTATTATGTAAAAAAAGGAAAATCCACGTAAAAATCACTTTCTTGATGTCAGAAACTCGATAGCCCGCTCGATGCTGTCCTTGGAATTGCCCCAGTCGGCGTCCTTTCCCGTGTTGCGGTAGTCATACATTGTGCAATATTTGGAAACATCGCTATACAATTCCTCAAGATAATTTTTGACCAGCTTGGACGTTGCGGCGTTGAAATCCTCCAGCTCCTTTTTCTGCAAATAAACGGGTGCCAGCGACAGCAGCAGGTCATAGTGCGGCAGACATATGTATTGCTGCTCCTCATACAACGTTCTGAACTCTCTGTTTGCGAACATTTCAAAGAGAGTTTTCATCAGCCGCTCCATGCCCCAATCCACCTTTTCGCAAACGAAGCAGCTTTCGTTGATAGCGGAAAGCTTCGCTTTTCGGGCATTTTTCGGCTCGAACAGACGGCGGCGTTCAAACATCTGCTGATCGACGGCGGCAAGATGAGTTTGCAGCATCAGTGCAAGGGAAAGGCGGTTTTTCTGCTTCTGCATCTGAGAGAAATGAGTCTTGCAGAAGCCCGCACGGTTGGTTTCGATACGCACATCAGGCTCCATCATAGCCGCACCCATAATGTACTCCACCGTACGGCTTTCCAGCATATCCCTCATTCGGCAGATAGGACAGCCGCACTTCGGTTCAAATATTTCGCTGATAGGGATCGTAAGAATACTTTCACGCATATTTTAAATTCCTTTCACATTTAAGTAATAACATATTTGTCGAATTCCATTATAATTATAGCATAGCTTTCGGCATATTTCAACAGTTATTGCGGATTTATCCTTATAAATATTGCTTAGTTTAATGCGTAAAGTGAAATTGATATTCGCCAAAACTAAACACTCAACACTGTCTTTGGAGGTACTTATGGAATATTTTACCCGAGGAAATGACATTATTCTCAAACAAGAAGATTTCGACCTTGCCGAGACTCTCGACTGCGGTCAGGCATTCCGCTGGACAGCTGACGGTGACGGTTTTACGGGCTTTTTCCTTGACCGTCCCCTGACCATTCTCAGAGAAAAGGACTATTTCACCCTGAAAAACACCTCCGAGGACGATTTTCTGAACGTTTGGGCGGATTATTTCGATCTGTACACCGACTACAGCGAGTTAAAGCGGCTGTTCTCACAGGACGAAACGCTGTCCAAAGCGTGCAGCTATGCGGGCGGCATACGGCTTCTCCGTCAGGATTTCTTTGAATGCCTAATCTCGTTCATCATTTCCCAGAATAACAACATTCCCCGAATAAAGGGCATTATCTCCCGTTTATGCGATATGTTCGGCGGATTTCCCTCTCCCTCAGAGCTTGCCGAAAAAACTGTCGATGACCTTGCACCTCTCCGTTCGGGATTTCGTGCAAAATACATATGCGATGCGGCAGGCAAGGCGGCAGCGGGAGATATTTCCCGTGAAACAATTTCCGATATGTCCACAGAGGACGCCAGAAAGACGCTTATGACCATAAAGGGCGTGGGTCCCAAGGTCGCCGAATGCGTCCTGCTTTTCGGTCTGCACCGTGTGGAGGCATTTCCCGTCGATGTATGGATAAAGCGTGTTATGTCGGAATATTACCCGAATGGTCTGCCCGATTATGCCGTCCCCTACGGCGGTATCGCTCAGCAGTACCTCTTCCACTATATCCGAAACAACCACTGACAGCCCGTTTCATCGTTAATTTTGTCGATTATTCGATTTAAATCTTAACATTATTTAAAATCCACAAAATATCGTTGACTTTACTGCATAATTTTATTATAATTATATTATATATTTTACTTGAAATGGGGTATTTCCCCTGTCTAGCGATCAAAACAGGTTCGCCGTCGGGGCGGACAGAAAGGTGTGATTTCAGCGTGGAAATTTTCAAGGATTATGACCAATTCAAGGAAAAGTGTCTAAACTTCTCCTCCCGTTTTACGGAAGCATATTTTAAGGATAACAGTCCCGTTTGCCACCCGACTGTTGAAAATATGATCCTTGTTGCCTGCTCGGAGGAGGAGGCTCGAAGCAATGCTATCTACATTGCCCGTATGGCGGATATGCTGCTTATGTCCGATATGGGAACGGAGTGGGAAACCTTTAATCTGCAGGAAGCAAGAAAAATCGCTGCGGAAAACGGTCACGTCCTGCTTACCGACCTGCTTTTTGAAAACGCTTTCTTTTCCGAGGATTGGATGATAAACGGTCAGAATGACCGTGTTGTTGTCAGCGAAGCTTATATGAGAGAACAGGGCAAGAGATACGCCCCCGTTACTCCTCTCACCAACAAGGTGCTCTGCTTCAAGAAGATCACAAACAGCTTCTTCTGGCAGAAGGCTGACCCCTCACAGCTTCTGGTCCTCAACAAGGAATACATAGGCTCTCGTCTTGCGGATTATGCTGTTTCCGCTGCTGAAAAAATGCCCTCCCTTGCTTCCGCCGAGGACAAGGAGATCGCTGCTTTCGGCGGAAAGATCGTTGTCGGCAGGGACGAGGTGCGTCAGAAGATAACAAATCAGATATTCGCCGCCATTGACGAAGCCGTTTCCGTAATGAAGGATAATCTTACCATTATCTATGCTGCGGGCTACAGTTTCAGTATGGTAGATTATATTTCCGATATTCTTGTTAAATACCTTGCAAAGGAAGGCATAAGCGTTTCCAAGGAAAGCTTTATGAGCGTTTACTGCCTGCCCCTTACCGCAAAAATTTCCGATGAAGCGGTAAAGAGCCAGCTTGATATTATCGATGTACGTTCCGAAGATGAGGACGTTGACTGCGTTAAGCTTGCGTTTGTTAAATTCCTCGAAAAGGAAGGCGGCATCGGCTTTAAGTATATCCGTCACGACAAGGACGAGTATATGGAAAAGCTCCATGCTGTGGAGTGCATTCCTCTGTCCGAGCGTGAGGAGGAGAAGAGTGCTCTTGCTGACCTGCTGGGCGACCGTCCCTGCTGCGAGGCTGTATTCAACCTTGCCGAGTCACGTTTCCCCGATGAGGATATTTCCGCTGTCAAGGAATTCTGGGGAATGTCCGCTCTGGACAGCGAAGCCCTTAAACAGTACGTTTCCGACTCATATTTTGCAGATGCTCTTACTGATGGCGAGATCACTGCAGGCTATGACAAGGCTGAGATAATTCTCAACGCTTTAAAGCCCGTTTCGGAAAAATACGGTCTTGACAATTCCGAAGATGTTAAGCGTCTTGAACGCTACATCGACCTGATGGACAGAGAGAGAAAAACCTACAACGGCACTGTTTTCGATACCGTTGAGGATATGAAGAAGGCAATGAAGAACGAAACCGACGTTGCCGACCTCTGCACCGACCTTTCCGCAATGACCTCCAAGGAGCTTTCCAACCTCCGTCAGTATATCCGCTCAATGCCTCTTGACAGCCGCACAGCTGCAAAATATCTGGTAAAGATAAAGGTCGCTATGAACGAAAGCGAGAAAAACGCTCTCGCTCAGATGTGCCTTAAACTGCCCGTGATGAACGAGCAGGAGGTTTCCGACCTTTGTGCTAAGATCAAGGATTACGACTGCGACGAGTACGTTAAGAAGCCCTTCCTTGAAAAGGCTTCGGGATATATGGTTTCCGCTCAGAGAGATGCCCTCTCCGAAATGTGCAGAACTGCCGCTTCCTTAAACGGCGAGGAGCTTTCCGCTCTGACCGAAAAGATAAAGAACGGCGGCTATGACCCCGTGCTCACAAAATATACGCTGAAAAGACTGTCTACCGTTCGTGATGAAGCTGTCCGTCAGGATATTGCCGCTCTCTGTGACGGTATGGAAAATATGTCCAATGAAGCACTGGACGTTCTGAGAGAAAAAGTCGCTGCAAAGAACTATCCCGAGAAGTTCACGGGCAAAATTCTCCGTAAGATCGACAATCTTATCAATCAGAATGTTCTCGATGAAGTCATTGCTGTATTCTCCGACATTGAAACGGCTGACAGAAATCGCATCGAAGAACTTAAAAAGCTTATTTCCGAAAACAAGTACGACGAAGTGCTTACCTCCAAATATATCGAGCCTATCAAGCAGAGAGAAACTGCCCTCAACGATGAGGAGCTTCTCGGAAAACTCAGCAACGTTTCCGAAATGGACAACGAAGCTCTTGCAGAGATAAGAGAGATCATTTCCTCGGGCAAGTGCAGTCCCGAAGCCGTAGAAAAGGCACAGAACCGCATTTCCGAGAGAGAAACGGAAATAATCTCCGCAGAGCTTGCAGAGATATGCAGAGATATTCCCGAAATGACCTCCGAACAGCTTGAAAAGATAAAAGACGCACTGTTCAGCGGAAGATACCCCGCCGAGCTTACGGGCGATTACATTGCACAGGTCGGCGAACGTGAAAGAGAGCTGCTTGAGCTTGAACTTGCCGAGCTTTGTGCCGATATTCCCGAAATGACTCAGGAGCAGCTTGAAAATCTCAAGCTTGCCCTTAACAGCGACAGATACACCCCCGAACAGACCGAAGAGTACATTGCAAAGTTGGAAACAAGAGAAAGAGAGCTGCTTAAGCTTGAACTTGTTGAGATATGCCACGAGATCGGCGATATGAATCAGGATCAGCTGGATCAGCTTCGACTCAGACTGGAAAGCGGAAGATATGCCTCCGATCTTGTTGCTCCCTATGAACAGCAGATCAATGACAGAGAGCTGGAGCTTCTCGACAAGCAGCTTGCAGAACGCTGCGAGAATATCTCCGAAATGTCCAAGGAGGACGTCCGCAAGCTTCGTCCCCTTATCAAGGACGGCGATTACGATCCCGATATTGCCAAGAAGTATCTCGATATGCTTGACAAGAGGGAAAATGAGATACTCAACGAGGAATTCAATAAGACTGCGGGCAATATCGATGAAGCTACCATTGACGAGCTGAATGCCGCCAAGCTTCGCCTTGCCGAAAATCCCGAGTTTGCAAATCTGGATAACTACGACGAAATGTTTGCAAAGATCGACAAGAGAATAGCTGAACTCAAAAAGGCAGAATTCGATAAGAAGCTTTCCGGCATTTCCGATATGGACTTTGACGGCATCAAGGAATTCAAGGCAGAACTTGAAGCTAAAAAATCCGAGATCTCCGAAGAAGAATACAAAGCTGCTGCCGAAAAGGCTGCACAGCAGCTTACCGCTCTTGAACTTAAGGATCTGGAAGCAGTCTGCGACGGTTACAAGGATTTCACTCTCGACCAGGCAAAGCAGGCTCTTGAAAAGGTCACCGGCAGCGGCTATGGTTCCGAAGTCACCGAGTCCTTTGCAGAGCAGCTTAACAACAGGATAACCGAGCTGCACACCAATTATCTGTTCGAACTTATATCCGATATTGACAATATGTCCAAGGAGCAGCTCACCGAGGCACTGGCTAAGACCAATGCTTACGGCAATGGCTGTCCCGAAGAGCTTAAACAGAAATATGCCGATAAGATCAACGTTAAGCTCCATGAGCTGGAAGATAAGGAGCTTCAGGGCGTTTGCGGAAATCTCAGTGCTCTCAATATTAAGCAGGCTATGGATCTGAAGGTCAAGATCGATACTATGCATATCGACAGAGAAGCCAAGGATCGCTATCTTGATGCTATCGATGAACATATCCTTATGCTTAAGGGCGTTGAAACCGACGGTTACATTGACAATCTTATCAAGACAATGACCGATAACGGCATTTCCAATGTTCAGTTCCACGTTCCCAGACTTTCAAAGGTATTTGACCTGAAATTCGGAGATATATGCAAAACATATTTAAGCCCCGGAAGATACGAGATACCTATGCTTATCCACGAAAGCAAGGTAGGCTCTGCCGATGAAGGCTTTGCTATAACCAACGAATACCTGTATTACAAGCTGCCTCAGGGCAAATTTGACAGGATACTGCTGGAGAACATCGCCGAATTTACCGCTAAAAAGGCAATGTTCGGTCCATGCAGCATCACCCTTAAGGAAAAGGACGGCAAGGCACACGAGCTTCCCTGCGGAATTGCAAAGGCTAATGTAGATAATGCCGCCAAGGTGCTGACACTGTTCATAAACTTCATCAAGAAGGAACGCTCCGCTGCTAAGTTTGCCGAGATACAGGAGGCTGCCGAGGCAGAGAAGCATCATCAGCCCGTTGTTGATCCTACCGAAGAGATCATCAAGAAGGCTGAACAGGAAGCAGCTGCCGAGCCCAAGCCCGAGGAAAAGCCCGCCGAGCCTAAGCCCGAGGAGAAACCCGCCGAGCCTAAGCCCGAGGAGAAACCTGCCGAGCCCAAGCCCGAGGAAAAGCCCGCCGAGCCCAAGCCCGAGGAAAAGCCCGCCGAGCCCAAGCCCGAGGAAAAGCCTGCCGAGCCTAAGCCCGAGGAAAAGCCTGCCGAGCCTAAGCCCGAGGAAAAGCCTGCCGAGCCCAAGCCCGAGAACGCCGCTCCCAAGAAGCGTTTCTGCGAGGAGTGCGGTGCACCTATACTTAAGCCCACCGCTAAATTCTGTATGGAGTGCGGACATAAGCTTTCGTAAACGGCTTCAATACTAACCAACTACTTTACGTCAGCTTCGCAGCAAATCACTGCGAAGCTGATTTTTTAGGAGGTCGGATATGATATATGCAATTCTGATAATAGCATGGGTGGTATCTCCGCTGGTGCTTCTGCCGCTTTTGATCGGTGCAAAGCACGACCTGAACGCCAAAGACAAGGAGCTTCGGCAATATATGCGTATTCTCGAGGATCTGAAAAACTCGGGAAAAATAACAGCCGAGGAGCATTTCAACTATGTTTCTGCCGCAAGAACGGCAACATATTTCAAGGATAACGACAACGGCTACCAAATGCCGACGTATACCGTCCCCCCTGCCCCACCTCCGAATTTACAGGAGGAAGCAAAGACGGCGGCACCCCCTCCCGAAACGGCGGCTCAGCAAGCCATTCCCGAAAATTACGGATATGTGCTGCCGAAGCCGCAAAGTGAAATGCCCCCCGTATATGCCGAAAAGCCCGCATCGGGCGGCGTAAGCTCCATGAATATCGTCCTGCTTATCGGCGTTATAATGGTGTTTATGGCGGGGATAATTTTCGCCACCTCCGCCCTGCTGTTCTTCAGCGGAATCGGAAAGCTGTCCGGTACGCTGCTGATGACCCTGCTGCTTTTCCTGCTTTCGGGATTTTTTATGAAGAAGGGTATGGAAAAGACCGCCTTGGCAATGTACAGGCTGGGCTCGGTATTTCTGCCTGTTAATGTTATCTGTGCGGGATATTTCGAGCTTTTCGGGGATATGTTTTCATTCGGAACAGCAAACGGAAGTCTGAACGTCATCGGTGCTGCGGCGGCAGTGTTTGCCGTCCCCTGCATAATAGGTGCAAGGCTGTATAAACACAAAAGCTTCGGCGTGCTGACCTGGATAGCGGGACTGCTTGCCTACTGCTGTCTTATAGGCTCGGCTGTGCCCGACAGTGACACCTTTGCGGTGTTTGCGGCGGCGGCTGCACTGGTCATCACGGCGGTATCCCATTTTGTCGAAAGGCTGCCCAAAAAAGCTGAAAGCAGCGTATTTTCCGAAGTTTTCGGCATATGCTCCGCAGGCTCGGTAGCCGTCCTTTCGGCGGCTGCAATAATCGCTTCGGGAACAAATCTCATTGGTGCAGTCATCTGCGGTGTTCTTGCGGCAGCCGCTCTCAGCGGCGTTCTGGACGAACAGCTGGAAGGCTCGGGTGCCGTGGCGTTTTCCGTGCTTGTGACTGCCTGTGCTTTCAAGGCTGCATCTCCCGATGAGCTGGGAGAGTTCATTTTCATCTGTGGGGCACTGGCAGTTTCCTGCGGCATTGTGGGCTATGCCCTGCCCTCATTGGGCGAAAAGGCGGCAAAGCTGCTTCGTCATATCAGCTTGTTTGCCCTTGTACCCGCTCTGCTGATAGGCGGCGGTGAGCTGTTTTCCGAAGAAGTAACTCTCGGCACTATCATCGTGACCGCAATGCTTGCCGTTCAGTGCCTGTGGCTATCTCTTGCTAAAAATGACAAAGCATCTGTTCAGATAGTTCCCGTCGCTGCTGTGCTTTTGGCTGCTCAACTCTCGATCTATCTTGACAATATGCTGAATACGGCAAATATCGGCATAATGCTGTTCCCGTTGATCATTGCAGTCTACGGGCTTATCTTCCTGTTTATCCCAAAACTTAAAAAGATAAGCGACACTCACATATTTGCTCTTTCACTGCATATTTCAATGTGTATCTGCTCGATAATCGCATGTGCCGACGGCTGTTCGGAAGCGGTGGCTCCCGTTTTTCTGTCCTGTGTTATGTCAGCGGTAATGTCGTTCTGCGGCAGTAAGAACAACCGCATCATCTCACGAGTTTCGCTGCCCATCTTCGGGTATATCGCCTCCTATCTTATCACGCTTTTCTTCGGAACGGACTTCGCTTTGGTCACCGTTATATACGTCTGTGTCTTTGCGACGATAGATCTCCTGCTATACTTCCTGTCCAATAAATCGGACAATTTAAAAGACTTTGAGTTCATCTTGGGACTAATGCTGATACCCTTTGCGTTTATTGCCCTTTTCTGTGATATGGAAGAATATTACTGCACAAATATCCTGCTTGCCGCCTCGGTGTATTTCGCATTAAGGGGTCTGACGGCGAACAGGTTCGGCGGGAAATACGCCTGTGCGGCAGTCATTACGGGAAATGCAGCTTTTATGGGATTCCTGCTGGCAATGTTCTCATTCAGACTTGAATTAGGAAGCAAAGGGCTTATCGTCCCCGCCGCATACGCAGCAGCCATTTCGGGAATTACAGCAATATTCACGAAAATGGGAAAACGCAGCTTCTGCCTGAGTGAACTGCTGATATTCTTTTCGGGCTGGTCGACGGTGCTGAATTTGTTTTTGCTGTTCCAATCCGCCGCAAGCGAAGAACTGATATGGTTTGCGGTCTGCTTCAATATCATAAATCTGGCTGTGTTCTGCACAAGCCGTTCAAATATGATGCTGATGGGACTGTTGGCGGCATTTCAGTTCTATCTGACACCCATATTCATCTGCAATATTGCCAAGATAGACGGCTTGGCTGAAACGGGAATAGCGGTTGCCGCCGCAGCAATCGGCGTTATTTCGGGGATTATCCTCTTCGGTAAAAATATCCTCACGACCTCGGAAACGGACGGCAAAACCATCTACCGAGCGGATATTTTCACCCTGACTGTCCCCGCAGTGCTTATCTGCTTCGGTGACCCGCACAGAATGTTCTGCTCGTTGATATTCCTCGCCGCCGCATCAATGCTCTATTTCCGCCGCACAGGAAAACCCTCCGGGGACAGAGCTGCACTTACCGCAGCACTTCTTTTCGGCTGGATAGCCTGGTATTTTATCCCCTATTTGGAGATACCCGAAATATTCCTGACGGAATTTCGGCTTCTCCCCGTCCCGATAGTCTGCTTCCTGCTTACGAAGATACACAAGGGATACGAGGTCCAAACGGCGAACATTTCCTTTGCTGCGTCTATACTGTCAATGGCGATCCTTGCTTTTGAGGCAGCTTCGGAAGCAGAGCTTTTTGCGGCACTTACAGCGGGAATAGTTTCACTGTCCATAATGATAATCTCGTTTGTCATCAAGAAAAAGCGTTGGTTCGTGCTGGCGGCTGCCGTTCTGGGATTTTTGACGGTTTACCTGTCCTTCTCCCTCCGTTCGAGTATGGGCTGGCTGGCGTTCCTGCTTATCGGCGGCGGTCTGCTTATCGTCATCGGAGCGGTCAACGAATCTAAAAAGAAAAACGCCGCCAATAACGGCAGCGAAAACAAGACAAGGTTTATGAGTGACTGGGAATGGTGATTTTTCAATCAGATAAAAACGGTTTACCCGAACCATCGGGTAAACCGTTTTGGTTTCAATGGGTAAATTGTCGGACATTCGGATTATTGACAAATTATACGACTTATGGTACAATATACTTGCAGCTGCAGGAAATAAACAATAGGAGTGATCTTGCGATGAAAATAGAAATGGGCGAATCCTTAATGTACTCATATCTCAGACATGTTAAATTTTGTCAAATAGTTCAAACCAATTGGAAACCATCTCCCAGCTGGACTGTTTCAAACAGCGAAAAGCTATACGAAATTATGCATACTGTGTCAGAATTTTACTCCGACAAATACAATGTTGATATTTTCGGAAATAACTCCCCCGAGCAACTTATGCGTCAAGCAGAAGCCGACGTTCTGGGCGTTTGCTTTAACCCCGAACCGTTTGTTTACGGTATTGATGTGGCATTTCACGAAGGCGGGCTGACGTACGGAAACAAGCGTGAAACCGCCGCCCGAATCGTAAAGAAATATGTCAGAACCATAATGTGCATAATTGGCTACCTGAATTTTTTTGAGGGTGAAATAATTTTTGCGTCCCCAAAGGCTAATCCCAATGTACTGAATGAGATGATCCCGTTTCTTGACGATTTAAAAGAACTGCTTAAATCGCTCAAACTGAACTTCTCTATAAAGTTGTACACAAATGCCGATTTTTACAACTCCATACTCAGCCCTATAATGCTGCAGTCAACAGATATTTCCGACACGTCAGAGCTTTTCCTACGCAGTTATCAGATGATAAAGCTGTTTGAAAAGCCTACGAAGAATGGTGAAAAAGCCAATAAAACAACGGAACGGGCAAATAAGGACGACAACGAATATCTGAGCATTGCAGCCCTTGATCAGCTGAAAATCGGAATGGTCGTGCAGCTTACTATAAACCATATGATGGAAAATGATTTACTTAGTGATGACATTATTGAAAGACTTCAGTCAAAGTCATGGTGCAAAGAATCTTTCGGCATTAATTTTCCGCTATTAAAGGACATCTCAGATTGCAGTGATAAGGACTCAATGCGTAAGGATTCCAAAGGATACAACAGATATTACACCACCCCTGTCAATTACAAAAACAAAACCTATCTCCTTTGCCAGGAATGGAATGATGGTTTGCACCGCAAAAAATACGACAGTTGGTATAAAAAGCTGATTGATATTAAAGAATAATTCAATTTATCAAACGTAAATGCCCCTCCCGGCTTTCATTCAGCTGGAAGGGGCATATTTTACGCATTATTCAAAAATCAAAACTCCAGTTTCTCCTCAAGATACTTAACCAGCTCATCGATCTTAACTCTCTCCTGAGCCATAGAATCTCTGTCACGAACAGTAACGCAGCCGTCCTCGAGAGTGTCGAAGTCGTAGGTGATGCAGAAAGGAGTACCGATCTCGTCCTGACGGCGGTATCTCTTGCCGATCTGACCTGCCTCGTCATACTCAACGCTGAACTTCTTGGCAAGCTTGGTGTAAAGCTCTGTTGCGGGTTCCTTCAGCTTCTTTGTCAGAGGAAGGACAGCAGCCTTTACGGGAGCAAGTGCAGGGTGCAGATGCATAACCGTTCTAACATCGGACTTGTCGCCCTCGCCTATCTCCTCTTCATCGTAAGCCTCGCAAACGATGGTCAGGAACAGTCTTTCAACGCCCAGAGAAGGCTCGATAACATAGGGAATGTACTTCTCGTTCGTTTCGGGGTCGAAGTATTCAAGGGACTTTCCGCTGGTTTTCATATGCTGAGTGAGGTCATAATCCGTTCTGTCGGCAATGCCCCACAGCTCGCCCCAGCCGAAGGGGAACTTATACTCAAAGTCGGTAGTAGCCTTGGAATAGAAGCAAAGCTCCTCGGGAGAATGATCTCTCAGACGGAGATTTTCCTCCTTGATACCCAGGCTCAGCAGGAAGTCCTTGCAGTATGTTCTCCAGTACTGGAACCATTCAAGGTCGGTGCCGGGCTTGCAGAAGAACTCCAGCTCCATCTGCTCGAACTCTCTTACACGGAAGATGAAGTTACCGGGAGTGATCTCGTTTCTGAAAGATTTGCCCACCTGTCCAACGCCGAAGGGCACCTTCTTACGTGTTGTACGCTGAATATTATTAAAGTTTACGAAAATACCCTGTGCGGTTTCGGGACGAAGATACAGCTCAGCCTTGGAATCCTCGGTAACGCCCTGGAATGTCTTGAACATCAGATTGAACTGTCTGATAGGTGTAAAATTCTTCTTTCCGCAGTTGGGACACTTAATGTCGTGGCTTGCGATGAATTCGTTCAGCTGGTCGTTAGTCCAGCCTGCGGTGTTCTCGCCTGCCTGATCTTCGATAAGATTGTCCGCACGGTGACGGGTCTTGCACTCCTTGCAGTCCATCAGCGGGTCGGAAAATCCGCCCAGGTGACCCGAAGCCACCCAAGTCTGAGGGTTCATAAGTATAGCACTGTCCAGCCCAACGTTGTAGGGGGACTCCTGAACGAACTTTTTCAGCCATGCATTCTTGATATTGTTTTTCAGCAGAACGCCGAGAGGGCCGTAATCCCAAGTGTTTGCCAGACCGCCGTAGATCTCACTTCCGGGGTAAACAAAGCCCCTGTTTTTGCAGAGAGCAACAACTTTATCCATAGTTTTTTCAGCCATTTTATATATACCGCCTTTTTCATATTTTTCCGATTTTTGTCGGTGGAAAATAATTTCAATCTACATTATATAACAATTCGGGAATAAAGTCAAGTAAATTCGTATTCTAAATAGTAAATTCTTATTGCTGAATATTATGCATCTCAGACATATACTTCTTTTCGGAGATACTGATTTCCTTATCCTCAAAGGTATCGCCGTCGTCATAGCTTATGCTAAACACCATTTAAATCACGGAGAATAAATTCTTTACTGTCCGCTATATTGGACATATCAAGCTCCCATTCATATTCGGGCATACTGACCTCCTAAAATCCCATTTCCTTCAAATTCTCCGCCACCGAAACGTAAAATTCCGTTATATCAGCAACGCCGCTATTGTCCGATTTTTGGGACAGTTTGTTTCGCCGCATATCCACCTCGTCGCAATGAGAAATGCCCCGCCGTCCCGCACCTCGGATTATCCCCTTGAAGTTAGTCCACTTTACGGCATCGGGTGCAAGCAGACCGTCATTTTCGCCCTCGTAATGCTTTACCACCAGCCACGGCAGCCACATAAAAATATCCGACAGCATATTTTTCATAACAAAAGCATAGCTTTGATAGTAAATGCCCTCGGCATCGGGATTTTCGGCATTGAATTTCTCCGCATCGGCTGTTCTGAACGAACAAACAGCGTTATATGTATCGGGCGAACTGTCCCCGATAATGCGAAACCACAGGTCAACTGCCTTGCAGCCCATCTTTACTATGGACTGCGGCAGCTGCATAAGCCTGTCCACCGTGCGGGAACCGTTGTGGGGCGTTGAAACGGTGGTAAGCGTTGCCACCCTGTCAGCCATACCCATTGTGGAAATAAGATAACGTGCCTCCAGACCACCCTTTGAATGGGCGATAATATTTACCTTTTCCGCCCCCGATTCTTTCAGAAAGGCAGTCAGCTGCTTTTCGAGCTGTTCGGCATTTCCAATGATAGAACCGTTGCCGTCCTGAATGCTGCATATGACGCTTGCACCGTTATTTTCAAGAGCCTTCGGTATCCTGCCCCAATAGCCGATATGCTTATTCTCACGAAATCCCATTCCGTGGATAAGAAAAATAGGATATTTTGTATCGCACCGCATTTTATCACCCTATTAAAAATATTATGGTAATATGATTTTACCACCAACCGAGAATTGTGTCAAGATAATGTTCAGTGTTTAGTTTTAGCGGTCATAACAAATTCAGCGACACCTGCGGAACAGAAACCCGTACCCAAAATGATTTGTTCACATTTCACACTAAATTAGTCCGTACTCAATAACTGCCCACCGGGCAGTTATTGGCTGAAAATCCTGTAAGACAGG
>CAZINI010000032.1:2329-34146 GCA_964540575.1 uncultured Ruminococcus sp. | reverse complement strand
GAGCTTTACGGCAAAATCGATATTTGATATTTTTCTGTCGATAGGCAGATGATAAAGGCTGTTTCATCGAAGCAGCCTTTTATTTTTGGATATATTTGGAGGTCAATCAATGTTTACTGCTGCTGCAATTTCAACTCCTCGGGCTGCCGGGGGAATTGCCGTTATTCGTATAAGCGGGGACGGTGCTGTCGACTGTGCGGCGAAGGTTTTCACGCCTTATGGCAAATCTGTCCGTGAAATGGCTGGGTATACCTGTGCTTACGGCATTATCGGAGATGGCTGCGGCGGCAAGCTGGACGACGGTATTCTCACGGTTTTCCGTGCACCTCATTCCTACACGGGCGAGGACGTTTGCGAGATCTCCTGCCACGGCGGCATTTTTGTTGCGGACAGCGTTTTGCAGGCTGTTCTGGCAAACGGTGCCGTTCCTGCACAGGCGGGAGAGTTCACAAAAAGGGCATTCCTTAACGGAAAACTCAGTCTTACTCAGGCTGAGGGCGTTATGGATATTATTTCCGCCGAGGGTAAAGCGGCTCATAAGTGTGCTGTTTCTTTGAGAGATGGAAAGCTGTTCAAGAGCATAAGATCCGTTGCTGACAGGCTTCAAACGCTTCTCGGAAGCTGTGCTGCTTGGGTGGATTATCCCGAAGAGGACATTGCCGAGGTGTCCGAAGAAGCTTTATCGGCTGAGCTTGCCGATTTAAGCGGTGAACTTTCACGGATTTTGTCCACTTATGATTCGGGAATGATACTCAAAAACGGCATAGACACCTGCATTGTGGGCAAGCCGAATGTGGGAAAATCCACCTTGATGAACCTTCTCAGCGGCTGTGAACGAAGCATTGTCACCGATATTGCGGGGACAACTCGGGATATTGTTGAGGAAAGCGTTCGGTTGGGAGATATTACTTTGCGTCTGGCGGACACTGCGGGCATTCACTCCACCGATGATATTGTGGAGAATTTCGGCGTGCAAAAAGCTGTCGAACGGTTGGGTGGTGCTTCACTTATTATTGCCGTGTTCGATGGAAGTTGTCCGCCGGACGAGGACGATTTAAAGCTGATAGAATTACTGTCACAAGCGGATATATCGAAAAAAATACTTGCTGTTATAAACAAATCCGACAAGGGAACTATGGAGGATTGGCAGTTTATCGAAGAAAAATTTTCGAAAGCTGTCACTATCTCGGCTAATGACGGGAATTCTGCATCGGTTATAGAAAGTGCCGTTAGAGAAATGTTCCTTTTGGATAAGGTTGATTTGAACGGTGCTGTCATTTCAAATGAGCGTCAAAGAACGGCTTGCAGCAATGCTTTATCCGAGATAAAAGCTGCAATTGAAACGCTCAACAGTGGATATACTCTTGACGCTGTGAATGTTGTGCTGGACAATGCATTGAACTATCTTTTAGAACTTACGGGTGAACGTGCAACGGAAAATGTTGTAAACGAAGTATTTTCGCATTTTTGTGTAGGAAAATGATTATGTTTCACGTGGAACATTTTTCACATGGAACATTTATTACGAGGAACAATTTGTTGAGGAGAAAGAAATATGTCTTATTTTATGGGTGAATACGACGTTGCGGTTATAGGTGCAGGTCATGCGGGGGTCGAGGCGGCTCTCGCTTCCGCAAGACTTGGTGCAAAAACCGCACTTTTTACTATATCTTTGGATCAGATAGCCAATATGCCCTGCAATCCGTCGATAGGCGGAACTGCAAAGGGTCATCTTGTAAGAGAAATAGACGCTCTTGGCGGCGAAATGGGCAAAGCAGCAGATGCGTGCTTCATACAAAGCCGTATGCTTAATCTGGGTAAAGGCCCTGCTGTCCACAGCTTGCGGGCTCAGATCGACAGAGTTAAATATCATAATCATATGAAAAATATCTGTGAGAACCAGGAAAATCTCGATATTAAACAGGCTGAAATATGCGAGATCAAAGCCGAAAACGGTGCTGTTTCGGCTGTTGTGACAAAGCTCGGTGCCGAATATAAGGTAAAATGCTGCATTATTGCAACGGGTACTTATCTTAACGGACTTATCCATGTCGGCGATGTTTCTTATGAAAGCGGTCCCGATTCTGCACTTCCTGCAAAGGGACTGTCCGAGAGCCTTGAAAAACTTGGGATCGAGCTTCGCCGTTTTAAGACGGGAACGCCGTCCCGTGTTCACAAGAGAAGCGTAAATTTTGATATTTTGGAACGCCAGGACGGTGATGATTTTATCCAGCCGTTCTCTTTTGAGTCCGATAGAAATAAAATGGAAAATATTGCTTCATGTTATATTGCTTATACAAATGAGGAAACTCATAAAGTTATTCGGGATAATATTCATCGTTCGCCTATGTATTCGGGAAGAATTCACGGGGTGGGGCCTAGATACTGTCCGTCTATCGAGGACAAAATCGTAAGATTTTCAGACAAGCCCAGGCATCAACTTTTTATTGAACCGATGGGTCTTGGCACGGATGAATATTATTTGCAGGGTATGTCCTCATCGCTTCCAGAAGATGTTCAGCTTGCTTTTCTGAGAACAATAAATGGTCTGGAAAATGTTGAGGTCATGCGAAATGCCTATGCGATAGAATATGATTGCATTGACCCTTTGCAGCTGAGAAATACTCTGGAATTCAAGAAAATAAGCGGACTTTTCGGTGCGGGACAATTCAACGGAACTTCGGGATATGAGGAGGCAGCAGCGCAAGGACTTATTGCGGGAATAAACGCAGCAAGGCGTTCTCAGGGCAAGGAGCTGATTTTTCTCACAAGAATGTCCTCTTATATCGGTACTTTGATAGATGATCTGGTAATAAAAGGCTGCTCCGATCCATATAGAATGATGACTTCCCGAAGCGAATATCGTTTGCTGCTTCGTCAGGATAATGCCGATGAGCGTTTGACTGCTATCGGTTACGAGATAGGTCTTATTTCCGAAAGCAGATACAATGATTTTCTCCGCAAGGAAGAGCTTATAAAAAATGAGGTCGAACGTATTCGCAAGGTGACTATCAGTCCAACTGCCGAGCTTAATGCAATGCTGGAAAATAAGGGGACTTCACCTATAAAAACAGGTGTAAAAATGGCTGATCTCATTAGGCGTCCACAGATCTCTTATGAAGATTTGAAGCCGTTTGACCCGCAGCGTCCCGAGCTTCCTTTTGAAGTTTGGGAACAGGCACAGTTAAAAATCGAATATGAGGGCTATATTGACCGGCAAATCTCACAGGCTGAGCAGATGAAAACGCTGGAGAGCAAAAAGCTCCCTGTAAATTTTGACTATCACGAGATAGGCGGACTGAGCTTGGAAGCATACGAAAAGCTTAACAAGGTTCAGCCCGAGAATATTGGGCAGGCATCAAGAATTTCGGGTGTATCTCCTGCTGATGTTTCTGTTCTGCTTATTTGGCTGGCAGCTAATAGAAATTGAGGTTTTGGACGAGAAATACATTATTTTTATAAATAGAAATAATATTTAATTGGTAATATAAAACAGAAATATAATTATTTCAAATAGTAATATTAATAGAAATACTTATTTAATTACTGAAATTGGAATTTCTATTTATTTTTATCTTGGGGATGATTTAGCTTTGTTGATTGATTTTGAAAGCTTAGAAAAGATTTTTACCGATAATGGACTTTGTTTAACAGAGAATATTTACGACAAACTCAACATTTTCACCGACCACTTGGTTGAAAAAAATAAAGTAATGAATTTAACAGGAATAACAGATCGTGAAGGTATAAGCGAGAAACATATCCTCGACAGCTTGCTGCCAATGACATTGATAAATATCCCTAAGAATGCTTCCGTCATTGATGTGGGAACAGGTGCCGGCTTTCCCGGAGTACCGATGAAGCTTTACCGTGACGATCTGCAAATGACTTTGCTTGACAGCTTGGGAAAACGAGTTAATTTTTTAAAGGAAGCAGCAGAACTCACAGGTTCGGAATTTAACTGCATACATTCCAGAGCTGAGGACGGAGGTCATGACCCGAAGCTTAGAGAGAAATTTGATTTTGCTGTTGCAAGAGCTGTTGCTCCTTTACCTGTCCTGGCTGAATACTGTTTGCCGTTTGTTAAGGTTGGAGGATATTTTCTTGCAATGAAAGGTCCTAACGAAGATATTTCGGCAGGCGAAAACGCTGTAAGATTATTAGGCGGGACTATTGAAAATACTATCCAATATGCACTTCCATGCGGTGATAAAAGGATGCTGGTGGTTATCCGCAAGGTATCTGTAACTTCAAAAAAATATCCCCGTAATGGTGGGCAGATTGCAAAAAAACCACTGTAATACTTGATTTCAGAAGAAGTTGATATATGTTGGAAGAAATATATTTGCATACTCCTAAAATATCTGAATTGTGGTATCGGCAAAAGTTACTTTCCGATCCCGATACTATGAGCTTTAATCGCAATTCTATACTTTCCAATGTAATTTATAATTATAAAATCGGATGTATAGATTTTCCAAAGGAGAATTGGAAAAATTGGTTTGACTATTGGGTAAACCGAATGCCGATTAGATATTATGCCTATGTCGCCAGGTCGTCCGATGATGAATTTGTTGGAGAGGTATATCTTTATAAGAACGAGAACATTGACCCGTATGAGGATCAATATGAAATGGGGATAATCATCGAAAACAAATATAGGTGCAATGGTTATGGAAAGCAGGCGATTGATCTGCTTTTAAACGTCGCATTTACAGAAATGGGGGCGTTTTCTGTTCATAATGAATTTGAGAGTTATCGTACTGAAATATTAAAAATGCATTTATGTGCGGGTTTTAAAGCTGTTAGTGAGGTAAATAAAATATGCAGCGTATCAATAACTGCTGCTGAGTTTAATCGAAGAAAGTGAATGTTCCACGTGAAACATTTATCGACATTATTTTATACTGCAAAGCGATTATTTTGTTGTGATCGCTTTGCAGTTTTTTATATCATTTAATTTTGTATGCTATGTAATTATATATTCAAAATGAAAAATATCGCAATTTCCGACAAATGCGGTGTTAAAATGTATATAATAATATGATAAAAAATTGTTTAATAGATATATATGTCTGAACAGCGAGATATATGTCGAAAATTTCTACTGGAAAAAATTGTATATTAATGATATAATAAGCATAGCAAAGGAAATAATTTCCAAATATCTCCTACATATTCAAATGACACGGTATAAAGAATATCATTTAGTCTGTAAAATGTATTGAAGGTAATCAAAAATGAAAGAAGAAAGGAAGTATAATTATGAGCAATTTTTTTGGTCTGATAGATAAAACAGCAGTAAACAAGGTGGTTGAAATCCAAACCGATCTAATAACGCCTAATCCTCATCAACCCCGCCGTAGCTTCGATAGTGACGGGTTGAACCAGCTTGCGGCAAGCATTAAATGTAATGGTATTCTCCAGCCGTTGACTGTCAGGAGGATAGAATTTGGATATGAATTGATAGCAGGTGAACGCCGACTTAGGGCTGCAAAACTTCTGCAGATGCGAACTGTGCCGTGTATCGTGATGAATATCAGCGAGAGAAATTCTGCTGTTATGGCTCTTGTAGAAAACATTCAGAGGAAAGACCTTAGCTTTTTTGATGAAGCATTCGCTATTGAAAAGTTGATTGATTTCTATGGAATGACGCAGGAAGATGCTGCTCTGAAGCTGGGAAAATCTCAATCAACCATTGCAAATAAGCTTCGTCTATTGAAGCTTACCGAACCCGAACGCCGTCAGATAGTAGATTTAAATCTCACAGAACGGCATGCAAGAGCATTGCTCAAGCTGCAATCTCAGGAAGAAAGGCTTGACGTTATCGAAAAAATAGGAAAATTCAATTTTAATGTCGAACAGACGGAGCGTTACATAAATAATCTGATAGTCAAGGAAAACGAGCGTGCAAGCCTGAAACGACGCAGCGGAGCATTTAAAAATGTTAAGCTGTTTGTGAATACTATTAATCACGCAATTGAGATGATGCGTGCGGCAGGGATAAATGCAGATTCCAAGAAAACTCAGAATGAAAACTGCATTGAGTATGTAATTCGAATTCCAATCTGAATGTTTCACGTGGAACATTCCTGTATGTGCAAAACATAACGAAAAAATGCTTCAATCTGCACAAATTATAGAATTTTGTCAAAAGCTATTGATTTAATCTGAGAATGTGATATAATATATTTATAGGATTTGTCCCGTTTGATGGGCAGAAATATCAGAACGATTATGCGGCGGAGGTTTAATATGGCTAAAATAATAGCGGTTGCCAATCAGAAAGGCGGGGTAGGAAAGTCCACAACTACCGTTAATCTGGCGGCTGTGCTGGGAATTCACGGTAAAAAGGTGCTTTGCATTGATATGGACGCTCAGGGCAACACAACCACGGGCTTCGGTATCAAAAAGAAAAACGTCAAAGTCACCGTTTACGACGTTCTTATCGGCGAAAGACCCATCAAGGACGCAATAATTGAAACGGAGTTCAAAAATGTTTCCGTTGTAACGTCCTCATCGTCGCTTGCAGGTGCAGATATTGAGCTTGTGGAGCTTGATAACCGCACAAATCGGCTGAAAATGCAGGTTTTGACCTGTAAGCAGGACTACGATTACATATTATTGGACTGCCCGCCGTCCCTTAGCTTGCTCACACTGAATGCACTTTGTGCATGCGATACAGTTCTGATACCGCTGCAGTGCGAATTTTACTCGCTGGAGGGTCTATCGCAGCTGATAGAAACCATCAGGCTCGTCAGACAGCGTTATAACCCCACCATCGACATTGAGGGCATACTATTCACAATGTACGACGGCAGATTAAACCTCACCGCACAAGTAGTCAGGGAGGTCAAAAAGCATTTTCCCGAGAAGGTCTTCAAGACCTGTATACCGAGAAATGTGCGTATTTCGGAAGCCCCCAGCTTTGGAAAGCCTGTCTGCTATTACGATAAGGCGTCGAAGGGGGCGGAGTATTACGAAAAGCTCTGCTTAGAGGTTTTAGCAAGGGAGAATGTTACCCGCAAGAAAAAGGCTCCGGCAAAGGTTTAAATTTTTTGAAATTTTACTTTGTGAGATATGAAAAAAAGCAGTTTCATTGGCAGTTTGCGGAGGAAAATACTTCTGTTCATACGCCCCCGGGTATAGTATAAGCCGCAGCTGCCGTTTCCCGACCGGACAGTTTGTGCAAATTCAGATAAATCAACAGAAAGGAGATTGTTTCTGTTAAAACGCCCGAAAACAGAAGCATAAGGATAAAATGGCAAAAAAGCAGGTGCTGGGAATGGGTCTGGACGCCCTTCTCGATGATAATTCCATAGATTCAAAGAACGCTCAAAGTGCAAGAATATCCGAAATAGAGCCAAACAAAAGCCAGCCAAGACGCAGCTTTGACGAGGCTTCCATACAGGCTCTTGCGGATTCCATACGCCAGCACGGGCTTATACAGCCTATTTTGGTGCGTCCGCTGGAAAGCGGCGGTTATCAGATAGTAGCAGGCGAACGCCGTTGGAGAGCCTGCCGAATGCTGGGACTCAGCGAGGTTCCCATAATTGTCCGTGACCTGAACGATCAGGAAACCATGCAGATCGCTCTCATAGAGAATTTGCAGAGAGAAAACCTGAACCCGATCGAAGAAGCACAGGGCTACAAGGACCTTATCGGACGGTTCAGTATGACCCAGGATCAGGTGGCAAAGGTTGTGGGCAAGTCCAGAACGGCCATAACAAACGCCCTCAGACTGCTGAATTTGCCAGCAGAAGTGCAGCAAATGGTCACAGAAGGGGATATTACAGCAGGCCACGCCAAGGTAATATGCGGCCTTGACGACAAGGAAATGCAGCTGAATTTTGCGGCAAAGGCAATGAACGGAATGTCCGTTAGAGCATTGGAGAAGCTTGCACAGGGCAAAAATGACATTCCCGTAAAGCACGAACGTCCCGTAAATATTGACATAGACCCCGCCGATGACCCTGAGTTTTTCAATGGAAAGGACAGTTTTTACACGGAAATGGAGCTTAGCCTGACAAATTTAATGGGCAGAAAGGTCACCATAGACAGCAAAAACGGCGGCGGAAAGCTTTGCTTTGAGTTCTACGGCAAGGACGACCTCACCGAGCTGGTACATAAGCTGACAGAGAATTGATTTCGGCGAAAGCCGTATATACAGTAAAAACACCCTGTTTTCGGGCAAAAACAGCCCCGAAAGCGGGGTTAAATCATATACAGATGAAAAAAATTCGGCTGAAAAAGACAAAGGGGAATTCCGATGAAGAAAAAAGTGCTGATAATCAGCGTAATAGTATTCCTGATAGCTGCAATACCGTTACTTTTTATGAGAAATGTCTTTTCGTTTGAGCTGGATTATTTTGTAGATGAAAAATTATATTCAACTGATATGTACAGCATAGAAAGCAACCGTAAATTCACACAAAAATCCAATAAATATCTGTTTGACACCGCCGAACAGGGAAATTATACAATTACGGTTCAGTCAAATGCGAATGACAAAAGTAAAGTTGTGCTTGATTTTGTAAACTGTGAGGGATACGACTTGCTGCCTGTTCGCTTTTCTATGGATATAGACATAAAAATCAACACCGAAACAAAGATTGCAGAAATAGAAGTGAAAGAAAATTACAGCAAATTGTCAAAAAATTTTACGGCAAAAATCGAAGACGGACAGTACATAATTCATTGGACAAATGCTTAATATATCAACAAATACAAAAAAGTGTTGAATGAATGCAAAACTAAGTATTACAGATTGTATATTAACTATAATAATTACATATAGTAATATAAATAATTATACAAATAGGAAAATTTAATAAAAATATACAAATACTAAACACTAGTAGACTCAAATTAAGCATATCTGAAACAGTTGTCTTTCTGATAAATAAAACAATTCGATGAAATCTATCACAGAACGCCACGGAATGCTCTGAAAGGGCAGGAAAATGGACAGACGCAAGGATAGTCAAAGGACACGTCTACAACGCTGTAAACGCTGATATAGCGTCAAATATGATGCTTATCGAAAAATATGAGTTCGATATTAGCAATATAAAATCGGAGAGAAAATAGAACTGTACCGTTCGGACAGAGATAATCCCACAATAATAATTGGGAAACGGGAGAAAAGATTTGTTTTGAGGACGTATTAATTTACAAACAGTATAATAACTAATAATATTTACATATAGCAGATTGGTATATAATATAAAAGGAAATATTTCAGTTTTAAATAAACAGAAATATGATAAAATAATGAATTACAACTGCAAAAAACATCAGCTTCAAGTATAAAACTTTCTCCATAAAGTTCATATAAAAATCATTGACAAAACGGGATAATTGGGGTAAAATATAGGGAATATAAGATTATTTGGGAGGTAAAAAGAATGTTAGATACGGATATGAATTCAAAGTTTGGAAAAGAAGGACTCACATTTGACGACGTATTGCTTATCCCCGGAGCGTCGGACGTAACTCCTAATCTCGTTAAGCTGAACACAAGGCTTGCGGGAAATATTATGCTTAATACACCGATAATGACATCGGCAATGGATACCGTAACCGAGTCGAAAATGGCTATTGCTATCGCTCGTGAAGGCGGAATAGGAATTATCCACAAGAATATGAGCGTTGAGCAGCAGGTCGATGAGGTAGATAAGGTAAAGCGTTCGGAAAACGGCGTTATCGTAAATCCTTTCTCACTGACAGGCGAGAAAACAGTGCAGGAAGCCGACGATCTTATGGGCAAATACAAGATCTCGGGCGTGCCTATCGTCGATGAAAAGGGCAAGCTTATCGGAATCCTGACAAACCGTGACCTCCGTTTCCTTACAGATTTCAGCATCCGCATCAAAGAGGTTATGACCAAGGAAAACCTCGTTACCGCCCCCGTTGGAACAACTCTCGAGGAAGCTCAAAAGATACTTATGCAGCATAAGATCGAAAAGCTCCCGCTGGTTGACGAAAACGGTGCTTTAAAGGGACTTATCACTATCAAGGATATAGAAAAATCCGTACAGTACCCCAATTCCGCAAGGGATAAGAACGGCAGACTGCTCTGCGGTGCTGCTCTCGGCGTAACTGCCGACGTTCTGGACAGAGCAAAGGCACTTATCGACGCACAGGTCGATGTCCTCGTGCTTGACTCCGCTCACGGTCATCAGGCAAATATCATCAACTGCGTTAAGATGATAAAGGAAAGATTCCCCAACACCCCTCTTATTGCGGGAAATATCGCAACTGCCGAGGCTGCAAGAGATCTTATTGCAGCAGGTGCAGACTGCCTGAAGGTCGGCATCGGTCCCGGCTCTATCTGTACGACCAGAGTCGTTGCAGGTATCGGCGTTCCCCAGATCACGGCGGTTTATGACGTTGCCTGCGTTGCTCAGCAGCACAATATCCCCGTTATTGCGGACGGCGGCATCAAGTATTCGGGCGACATTGTTAAGGCACTTGCAGCAGGTGCAAATGTCGTAATGCTTGGTTCTCTGCTGGCAGGCTGCGACGAAGCTCCCGGCGAAACAGAGATCTATCAGGGCAGAAGCTTCAAGGTTTACCGTGGAATGGGAAGCCTTGGTGCAATGTCCAAGGGCAGTAAGGACAGATATTTCCAGACCGACGCAAAGAAGCTCGTTCCCGAGGGAGTTGAAGGCCGTGTGCCTTATAAGGGAACTGTTTCCGATACGATTTTCCAGCTTGTCGGAGGTATCCGTTCGGGTATGGGCTACTGCGGCTGCGAAAATATCGAAGCACTCCACGAGAGAGCAAAGTTTGTACGCATCACAGGTGCAGGTCTTAAGGAGAGCCACCCCCACGATATTTATATTACAAAGGAAGCTCCCAACTACTCTGCTCAGATTTGATAAATGCAAAAATTGCATAGATAACAAACGCCTCGGGCTATGCTCGGGGCGTTTTTCTAAATTATGACTTTATATTTCTGTTTTATATATACAATTATATTTAATTTCTATTAATATACTTTAGTGTCAGCTCCGGCATTGCAAGATTATCCTGCTTTGCTAAAACCACAGCTGCCCTATTGCCGCCGGACGGATAGTGCATTTAGGAAACCCCATCTCGACTAAACACTTTGCGTGTTTGTCTTTCGCTTGAAACAAATTCTGTTTTATAGTATTGTTTGAGTTCAACCGAAAAGCTTTCGATACAGCAATTTGCAGCATCTCCGAGAAGCAGAAACCGCTGTTGAAAACATGGAAGAATTGTTCTGCTAAAACGTTTGAAATTATCTATTACTATTAGTAATAGATTTTATAAATATACAAATTGGAATGAATTGTAATACTTTTAGTAGATTAATAAAAAAATACAACTAAAAGTTTCAACTTTTCTGCCTTTATACAAAAAGTTTTCACCGAAAAATGCCCTGTTTTCAACTTGACTTTCAAGATACTGTTGAAAACTTTTGGTATAAGCAGTGCTGAATTTTACGAAAAAAGCCGTTTCAATAGTTTACTGAGTGTAGTTTTATTTGAAATAATACAATTTGTTGAGTACCAAAACAGCCAAAATTTCGCTGCTGTTGAAATAGTTTTTACTGTACTCAGTTTCAACAATCGAAAGGTTGAAACTGTTGAAACAAATTAACGTAACCGAACTCGATCTTATCAACCCACCTAAAACAGGGATTTTTTGCGGCAGTATCCGCCTGAAAAACAGTTGTTTCGACGTAAAATCAATGTTTTTTCTTCAACTTTCGTAAAGTATAAACCATTGTAAAATTTACGCATAGGATAAATATTCCTCTTTGTAAAGCGGTTTCAACTCGGTTTTCAACATTTTACGCTATTTTGTTGAAAGTCAAGTTGAAATAGCATAAAAATCCAAATACAAATAGTATTATTATCATAAAATATACGATATGTGCTTATAAAGATTACCGATATAATACAATTAGTAGTCATATTATAAAGTATACATATAGTATCATAGATAGACCTTGCAGTTACTTGAAAAATGTGCTATACTATTATAAAAGCGTTGAGCAATGCGTTTTCTATTTTACGGAATGGAGAAGCTTTTGCAAGCAATTTGCCATTGAACCGATAAATTGGCGTATTTATAGCACTATTTGTATTTTTATAATGTGATAATACAAATAGTAAATTTATATTGGGATAAGAATTGAAAATTCACTTTTCATCAGGCAGATCTGCAGTGACGTGTCCGCTCAAAAGAAGTATCGCTGCCAGATTTGGAATGCACTGAATGCCATTGAGAATGTCGGCAGCAGTCCAGGCGATATTTGGCAGAGAGGTGCAGCCAATGAAAACAGCGGCGGCGTATAAAATCCGATAGACCGTCAACGCCGCACTCGTCGATTTTTCGGACGAAAGGAAAAGGCGGCGTACGGATTTTTCGCCGTAATAATTCCAGCTGAGCAGGGTGGCAAATGCAAAAACCCCAATGGAAATTGCAACAAACGGTGCTGCGAAGCTTCCCAGCCCCGTTTCAAACGCAGAAATTACCGTTTGGGTGGGATTTTCGGGGTCAATGGGCGAATTTGTGACCAGGATCGCCGCAGCAGTCAGGGTGCAGCAGACGATGGTGTCCAGGAAAACCTCAAAAATTCCCCAGCAGCCCATAGTGACGGGGTCCTTGCAGGGTCCCGAGGTGTGGGCGAAAACGCTGCTGCCCATTCCCGCTTCATTTGAAAACACTCCTTTTTGCAGTCCACAGGTCAGCGAACGCTTAATAATTGCACCGCAGATCCCGCCGACCGCCTGATCTATGCCAAAAGCGGACTTTACTATGTTCAGAAGGCAGCTCGGAAGTGCAAAAATGTTGGTTATAAGCAGATAAATCGCCCCGAATATGTAAAAAATAGTGATAAACGGCAAAATTCGCTCAGTAACACGGAGTATCGCACCGCTTCCCATAAACGCAATAATTGCAATTGTCAATGCAAAAATCGCTCCGCTGACTGCCGGGGTGACGGAAAAATAGGCAGCAGCATTTGCCAGAGAGCTTGCTTGTGTGAGATTTCCTATGCCAAATGATGCAAAAGTGCAGACTAAAGCAAAGAAAATTGCCGATTTTTCGGAGCGTAAACCGTACTCAAAATAAAGGAAAGCCCCGCCAATTTCCAATTTCTTGTTTAATATTGATTTTTCTATTTCAGAAACCGACTTTTTTCGCTTTTCCAGCAGATTATAATAGTATAAGCCAAGATAATTCTCTGCATAAGACGCTGCCATTCCAAAAATTGCAGAGATCCACATCCAAAAGACAGCTCCCGGTCCTCCGACAGCAAGTGCCGAAGCGACCCCGACAATATTCCCCGTTCCCATAGATGCAGCCAAAGCGGCGGAAATTGCTTGAAATTGTGTGGATTTTGCACTATCTTCCGATTTTTTGCAGGGCTTGAACAGGGAAATTATCGTTTTTTGCAATATTTCGGGGAATTTTCGCAGCTGAAAGAATTTCAGACGGATAGTCAGGAAAATTCCCGTTCCCAAGATAAGCAAAAGTGTTCCCTTTCCCCAGACAAGTGAGGAAATTTTCTCTGCTATGACAGAAATCTGCAAGTTTTCACCTCATCACCGATATGTTAATGATTTCTACATATTTCTATTTTAGTGGAAATTTGGAGCTGATTTTTCTATTTTCGACAAGGTCATTTCCATTTTTCAATAAAAAAAGAAATGCTCATTTCCTTTTTATATTTCCATTTTTCTTTTTCGACAATGATCTTCGGGAGTGATTTATAAATTGAAAAAATACTATGCGGACAGAAATTCGATGAATTTAATGCGTTTTCTTTTGCTGATAGTGACGGTTCTGCTTATCGGAGCGGTCTACTATTTCCTTTTTGAACGGTTTATGCTGGCAGCGAAGATAACCATTGTTGTTATTGCTTCAATTTATGCGGTGGGTGCTCTGATTATTCTGCCGATATGGTATAAAAGCGTTTCTTACTGTGTTTCGGGGGAAACGGCTGCCATATGTTCGGGGTTCTTTATAAAGAGTTGTCAGCTGGTGAGGATAGCTTCCATACAGCACATTGTTCTCGTAACTACGCCGTTTTCCCGATATACGGGGATGAATTTTGTTACGTTGAACTTCCTTGGCGGTTTTGCTATAATGCCGTTTCTTTCTTACAGCGATGCTTTGGAAATATACTCGAAGATACAGCGGGAAATTGTCGGAAATTCCTGAACCTGCGGTGCGAAAATGGAATAACGCAAACTATTCCGGAGAAAACGATGGCAGATAATTTTACTTTATGGGGAGGGTTGATACTATTTTACAGAGGTAACAAAAGGCTGATGAACAGACAAAACTGACGGTTTTCTCAAAATAAAATTTCAAAAATAAGTATAATATAGTTATAATAATACTAATTGTATAGAAAGGAGAGCGAAATGAAGCGGCAACATCCTATAAAAATACTCAGCCTGACGGTAAAAAACTTTTGGCTGCTGCTGATACCGCTGGTCAGAGGTTTGATAAATCTGCGGTTTGACTGGCGGCACTGGCTGGAGGGTGCGTACATTGATATTTTGACGCTTCTGGCGATATTGCTGCTGGCTTACCTGCGTTGGCGGTATATGACCTATGAAATAAAGGAGAATTCCATCGTTTTTAAGGGCGGAATAATTGCAAAATACCAATATGAAATTCCATTTTCTGTTATTAGCTCGGCGACTTTTCAATTTTCCTTTTTTAAAAGGCCGTTAAAAGCAGCGGACATTTATATTGAAACAGACAGCAGTTTTGGCGGATTAAAAGAAAAAAATGCCGATTTAAAAATGATTTTATCAGAAAAAGAAACGCAATATTTAATACAGAAATTAACAGATAGACAAGTCGGGACAAAACTTTTCTATTATCCTTCAAAATGGAATTTGCTTATTTTTTCATTTCTATTTTCTTCTGCTACTTCGGGGACTGCATATATTGCAACTTTGCTAATTCAAGGCGGACGACTTTTCGGTCAGTCGATCGAACAGGAACTGGTCAATGTTGTGAATGACGTTTCGTCGAAAATCGCTATCGCTGCACCGCCTGCCGCTATCGGGTTGGGATTGGTGGTCATCTCGGGCTGGCTGTTTTCCTTTATCTCGAATATCCTCAGGCATATCGGGTTCAAGATTTATCGGCAGGGCAAAGCGGTGACTGTTGAAAACGGGTTTTTCTCGCACTTTATATATAGAATAAATATCGGGAAGATAAATTACGCCGATTTTAGTCAGAGCGTTCTGATGCGGCTGTTCAAGGTGCGGTCGATTCAGGTGAGTTGTTCGGGGTACGGAAAGCGAAAGCAGGAAATACCTGTGTTTGTGCCGATCACTACCGACAAGGAGGCGGCTGCTTCGCTGCGTATGCTGCTGCCGGGATTTACGGTTTCGGAAAATGCGGTGGAGCCGGGGCTGAAGGCGGTGTTCGTTTATCTCTCGGGCGGGATATTGATGGTACTTGCTTCGCTGGTCGTCGATCTTGTTGGGCTGGTATTTTTTGCTGAGTTTCGGGAGCTTCTGAGATTTACCTCGATCATGGTGCTGATACCCGTTGCGTGGCTGCTTATTGCCGAGAGTGTGGCGTTCTCCTTTTCGGGAATAGGTTATGCAGACGGACATTTCACACTGCGTTATGGGAAATGGTTCAAGCTGCACACTGTCACCGTTCCTGAGGAGAGAATTGCTTCCGTACGAATTCGCCGCACGGTCTTTCAGATGGCGAACGGTACTTGTGATGTCATCGTTAGGACTGCTGCGGAAAACGGCAGGTCCCATCGCATAAGATATTTGCCTTATCGGAAAACTGTCGAATTTCTTGCTGAAAGCGGTATTTCGATATGTTAAGGCGTACTACTTTACACCGTTGCGATTTTTGCACACCATTTCGTTATTAAAATAATAATAATTATGGATATTTTAGGATTTAATAATTTATATTTTACTTTGTCAGATAATGTAAAATAGTTATGTTTATTGTTAAATTTAAGTCGTTTGTTAGAATTGCCTAATATGACGAATAAAAATAACTGATATATTGTATCTATCGCCAAAAATGACTTTTTTGCCGAAAACACTTGACATTTTGCGAGATTTGGGGTATAATTGTTACTGTTGCACGGCGGCATAGCTCAGTTGGCTAGAGCACTTGGTTCATACCCAGGGTGTCACTGGTTCAAATCCAGTTGCCGCTACCAACGCTGTTGGGGGATATATCCCCCTTTTTGGCCCGTTGGTCAAGAGGTTAAGACGACGCCCTTTCACGGCGTAATCATGGGTTCAATTCCCGTACGGGTCACCAGCACTAAACGAAGTCGAACACTTATCACAAGTGTTCGACTTTTTTATTTTCTCACGAACATCATCAAAACGAACGCACCTTTCGCCGTCCTTAAAGTTAAGGAACACGACCACCTTGTCCTCATAAACAAAAACGCTGTTGACAAAAATATCCACAAGCTTCTGTTTCTGTTCACTGCTTGACAAATCTGTGCTTGCGAACCTCATTATCCACGCTTCAATCTGCTCACGGCTGATGATTGGACGCTTGATTTTCTCAAGCGAAATAGCTGCTTCAAGCTCATCCTGTTCCTGCTCAAGCTTTTCAAGTGCAGCTTTGGTCGACTTTGTGATAACGCCTGACTTAACGGCTTTCATCACATTGTCGATCTCTTTTTTGTTCTCCCTCAATCGCTTTTTAAGTGCAGGAAGTTCGGAGCTTTCGGTATTCTGCATTTTATAACAGGTGTCGGATATACGCTTTATCAGCTTTTTATCCTTAAACATTTTCATTGTAAGAGATAGCACGGCGGTTTCAATAACTTCCTTGCGCACTGCTTTCATACCGCATCGATGCTTTTTTGAGGACATACATTGATAGTAACGGTATATTTCATTTCTCCCCGTTCCGCTTATTCCTGACATAGTATCTCCGCAGCAGCCGCAGAAAATCTTGCCTGTAAGCAGATATTTTTCCTCAACTGCTTTGAAGCTTGCAGCCTTATGCCTGTTTTCCGATAATCTTTTCTGACACTTCTCAAAGATTTCCTGCGTAACCAGCGGCGGGATAGCTTCACTGTTCAAAGTGTCCTTAAAAGTGTACTCACCAAGATATCGGCGGTTTTTCAGCATCCAATTGATGAAATGGTATGTAAGCTTCCTTCCGTTATTTCGCACGCCCTTGCTGTTAAGAGAATCAACGATGCTTCTTATGGGTTCTCCGTTTGCGTATCGTTTGAAAATGTCCTCAACAATAGGCGCAGCAGCAGGATCCTTGGCAAACCGCTTTTCATCGTCGATCAAATATCCGAAGGTTACCGTACCGCCGTTAAATTTTCCTTTGAGAGTATTTTCGGTCATACCTCGGCTTGTCTTTTGAGCCAGATCTCTGATGTAGTATTCGGAAAATCCCTCAAATATGGACTCCATCAGCTTTCCCTCGGGGGTGTCATCAATAGGTTCGGTAGCTGAAATTACACTGACACCGTTCTTGTTCAGAAGATATTTATATTTTGCACTGTCATATTTATCACGTGAAAATCGGTCTATTTTCCATACGATAATGACATCAAATTCGCCTTTTGTGCTGTCGGTTATCATCTGCTGAAAATCGGGACGGTTATCTGCTCTTTTCCCCGATATTGCCCTGTCAATGTAATTTCGTATGACAGTATATCCCTTGCGCGCGGCAAAGGCAAGACATTCTCTTATCTGTCCCTCTATTGATTCTTCACGCTGATTGTCGCTTGAATATCTTGCGTATATCACTGCATTCATTATTTATCCTTTCTGCTCTCCTCAAGCATTTTTATTAGCGTCTGTTTTAGCTGCTCATTCATTGGTGACTTAGGGTCAAAGCACATTTCGACAAATTCCCGCATTTCGGAACTTGCCGCAGGCTTCGGCTGATAGCTGTACAGCTTGCCCTGCGGTTCATCAGTGCGTCCGAAAATGTAGTCAAGGGACACATCAAATCTGTCCGCATACCACAGCAGCGTTTCTGCCGTAGGAGTGGTTTTGTCCGTTTCATAGCGGTTTACGCTTGCCTGTGTTACCCCAATTTCATTCGCAAGCTTTGCTTGTGAAATGCCAAGATCTTCACGCAGCTTTTTTAGTCGTTCTGACAATATTTGCATAATGCACCTCGCTAATACATAATTTGTTTATTTCATTATACACTATATGTATATAATTGTCAATACTTTTTTGAAAACCCGAGCTTCGATATATAGTATCAAAGCTCGGGCGTCACGTTAGCATTAACCTGTCAGAAGGTCCGCATACTCTATATATTTTTCGTATGCACGTAATATCAGACTTTCAAGACTGTCCCTAGTTTCCGTGTCAATCGGATGAACAGTATCTCTGAAAACTCCGTTTGCGTCCATTCTGTTTGGCATTGCAACAAAGAGCCTTGCTTCGCCCTGTATGATCTTGATCTCATGGATAGCAAGGCAGTTGTCAATGGTAATGGAAATGAGTGCTTTGAGCTTACCCTCGGTGAATGTTCTTCTTACGTTAATATTAGTGATTTTCATAAAATGTTTTTCCTTTCATGTTAAAAATAATGTGTACAGCCCTCGTTTAATACAACAAGGGCTGCAATAGGTTTATGACGTAATCGGTGCTTATGCCTTATTCATCAGCGATCATATCATTAAAGATCTTTTCAAGAGCAACATGCCTGTCGTATGCCGAAAGAATAATGCTGTCAAACTCATCTCTCGTTTCGGGATCGATAGGGTGAATGATGTCACGGAAAACGCCGTTCTCGTCCTTGCGGCTGGGCATAGCTGCAAAGATTCTGTCATTGCCCTGTACGATCTTGATATCGTGTACGGCAAGACAGTTGTCGATTGTAATTGATACGATCGCTTTGAGGTTGCCTGTGGGGAAGGTCTTTCTAACCTTTACTTCAGTGATTTTCAATGTGGATTCCCGCCTTTCTTAGATTATTTAGGTTTGTCGAGAAATCAACAGTCGCTAGCTTAACCGTCATTTCCTTAAACACCTTTAAAAATGAACCGCGGCGTTCCTGAACGCCGTTATCTCGGGAATTGAAAATTACTCAAATACAGCACGTAAATGCTTTCTTTGTATTATTTCAAACCCTTTAAAAACGAACCGACAGCAGCCTGCTGCTGTTTATACGGTAATGAAGATAAAAGGGTTTACAAAAAATCCTTCGGACAGTTCTAGCATTTGCTTTTATAAATATGAATCGGCGGGACTCCGCGCACCAAATCTATGCTGTACTGAATTTGCACAAAAAGTCAGTTAATTTACCGATTTGTGTGTCACACGGCTTAGTGATGAGGTAGGGCGTGTGTCATTATTTGCTTGCTATTTACACCATACCTAATAGGAAAAATGAGTAGCATTTTTCCGCAGCGAGAGTGTGTAACATTCTCGCAAGAGCAGTTTCATAACAATTCGTGGGATTGTTATGAAATCGAGGGGCGTTAGCTCCTCGTAAGGGCTTTTTGACATTTCAAAAAGTGTCCGGAGCGATAGCGTAAGACAGCGGTGTCAGCTATGCTGACCACACGGAGTGTGTCACCGTCCCTTATGCTCTTCCCCAATTTGAGCTGTTCTCCGAAGCGTTAGCTGAGGCAACAGCGGCGCACCGCGTATCTACGCGGTTTGGAGGAGTTGCATCGATGCAACTTTGGCGCTTGCGATTAGGTCAACTTTTTCAACTTAGTTGACATTGGTGTGACAAACGACGTATCTACGTGGTTGAATTTTGCAAAAATGCAACTCGTTTAGTGGTGTCGTGTCACACGGTTGCAAAAGTTGACATCAGGCAAAATTGGGTTTATTTTTGTGCTATTTTGCCGTCGCGATGAAAGTGTATTTCCGATTATGTCTCGTGGTGTTGTCAATGCAGACGCAAGTGTTTGTTTCAAGTTTATATGCGTCTATTTGATTCACTTTCACGCCCCTGTTGTTCAATATATAGAGGTTTGATTTTGGCGTGTGGAGCGCCTTAAATTCACTTTAGTGTGATAAAGATTAATGAAATATGAATGTGACAGATAAATCAAAGTGCATTATTAGTTAGCACATTTTTAGGGTTTATTTTTCATAATAACAGAGTTGATAGCTTGTTAACAGTAAAGCGGTGTGCAAAATTGTAACAAAAAATATGCTATAATAGTGTAAAAATAGTTACAAAATTGCTCGCTAAAAATATGTGAAAGTTTTTGTTATAAAATAGTAACAATAAGTGTACTGAAATAGTGCAAAAATAGTTCACTTATTGTTACAAAAGTGGACAGCGAATTTGACGATCAAAATTGTTACAAAAAGTGTACTGAAATAGTACGAAAATTGCACTGAAAAAGCGTGAAAATAGTAACAATTTTGTACAAACATCTCTTGCCGAATCAAAAAATAGGGAAGTGATAACGGTTCATAGATTTACGGAAGGTCATTTCTTGTTTGGGAGAATAACGCTGTCAATCTGGCTTTGGATTTTATGAGTCCGATCGAATAAAAAGCTGTGAGGTGCTATTACAACCACTGCAATGGCTATTTTCTGCTCACGAGAAAAATAGCCAGCCGATTTACAGCTGATAGTTTCTGACAAATATAATTCTATTCTAAAAATATAACAAAGCTATAGCCCTAGCATATGAAAAGTCGTAGTCTGAGAAAAGAATATGGCTTTTTAGTCCGAGATTTGAATTATAATTCCATTGTTAATAAAGGGGTCAGTACTGATAACATATTGTGGTATCTCAATTTAGCAGGATAAATTAAAGACATCTAGATTTATATAACCGATATACCGCATAATATAAGGGGTTGAATATATACCAACTGCACAAAGTGTCCTACATAAAAATAGATATACTTACTAAATTTAGCTAAATTGCCAAAATAATATTGACATACCGCATTTTATGAGGTATAATTATAATACAATCTTGAAGCATCAATAATAAATTATAGGAGTTGTTGACTTATGGATTACAGGAAGTTTAAAATATACTCAGAAAGAAACGGAAACAGCGATCTATTCTATGCTGCTGCTCCTTGTGGGGAGAGATACTATCTTTTTAGTTCACGGCACAGTAAGTCGGTTTGCGACTTCTTTAAAAATGGTGTCCATTATAATAAGGCAACGGACTTCACTGTCGCAAAACGTAACTGCAGAATATGCAGTGTAATGGAAAGGATACCTCCCGCGGTTAGGTACATATCGAAAGAATATATGCTTGCATAGAAAGGAACTCTATTATGGGAAGAGATTTTAAAGATGATACCAAATTTCATGATGTTCCTTGTAGCACGCTTGCAAAAGAATTAGGAATATCAGAAGACAGAGTAACGGCAATGAACAACAACATAGAAAATACGTCTGTCGGAAGGTTAATAGCATCGTATGACTATATGGGTGGAAATCCGGCAGATGTTATTGACAGCCTTTCGGATAATAGCTTTGCACAGGACATGCTTGATAATTTCGGACAAGAGATTAAATCAACCAAGGATCGGCTTTTGCGGATTATTGATGAATGTGGAGTTACCTCTGATGAGATGCAAAAAGTGATAAATAGAGTTGTAGATGTTTGCAAATATCCGTTGATTTACATATGCGGACAGCGTTCAAGCGGAAAAATAACTATGGCAGAGAATCTGTTGGGAACAAAGTTTAGGTTTCTGGGTTCGCCGCTAACAAGGTCATATACACACCTTCTGATAATGTCCGATTCAAATTCGGTAGTTGAGTATAACTATCCTTTGGGCGAATATCCTTATGAGATTCTAAAGGAAGAGCTTGTTCCCGAATTTTTGAAAAAACGTTGTTCGGAGAATATGTTGACGGAGCTTAAGCCGATAGCTAAAAAGGGTATGGAGTTTTCGGATAAGAGCTATGTCGTTTACAGCGATTCTCCGTCACTCAGTGCATTAAATATTGTTTGCAGCAATTATATGAATATGTTCCCGGATAATTCAAATGATATTGTAGCTGTTGAGAATGATGCAAGTATCGTAAGCATGTCAGATGTTATAATTGTAATTCTGAGTGAATTCATGTCCGGATATAACTCTAAAATAGTTTGGCTGCTTCGTTGCGGTTGGGAACGTTGGCGTTATGATATGCCGGAGCATTTTATTTTTGTAATTGCAAAGTCTGACAGATATACAGTAGACGAGATAAGCAGCCTTAGAGAGCATTATTCGGATATCATAGTTTCGCTAGCGGCTCAGGTAATAGATTTGGATAAGGATAAGGATAAGCAGTTCTTTGATGAAATTGCAAACAGAGTTTGCTCGTATTCATCTATTTATAAGATAACAAATGAAAAAAACAAGAATGATGCTTCATATAATAATGAGTTTTATCAAAAGCTCAAAGAACAGCTGATCAAGCTTTCCGATGATAAAAAGCGTAGAGATTATTTGTCAATAATGCTTGGACTGTTCAAACGACGTATTTCAGCACAAAGCTTATTATCTGAACGAATAGCACAGGTGAATCTGAAGAGTATTATCATTCATGCAGAGGATGATTTTGCAGATGCTTTTAAAAGGAATTACGACAAAGTTATCAATGTGGACTATATTGCGAGGCTTATAACGCGCCATAATATCACAAGAAAGCAGGAGGACAGGTACAGATTGCTTTCTGTTGTAAATTCGGAGTTGGCAAATGCTGTAGTTGATGCAGAGCAATATGCTCTCAATAGGATGCTTAATGCTATTGAGGAGAACGATAGTGAAGCAAAAGAGTATTTAGAAGGTGTTCGTGAAAAAGTGTTTATGCTTATTCATAGAAGTGCCGATTCTGCACAAAATGATTACATTCCTGATGAAATCTTGAAACAGACACCAAAGTCACAAATTATTAGGTCAGAATCACATGCTTTATTGGTACGCAGTGCTGTAACAACAGCTGCAGCAACAGTTCTTCTGCCGATTTCGGCGTTGATACCAATAGTGACATTTGCGGCAGGTGGTGTTGTTGCATCATATTATGCACAAACCAATTTTGAAAAAAATATGGCAAAGAAATTGGTTTCTTCGTACAATGAGCAAGATGTTTACAAAAAGCTGTCTGTTGAAATAATATCCGGGTGTTTTAAACCACTGCAGGATGAACTGCTTAATGCTGTTGGAAATTCTACTTCAAAAGAAGTTAAAAAAACAACTGAGGTTATTGACAGGATACTTTCGATAATTAAATAGTGACCTGAACACTGCACTAATAACAATACACTTTGGTATGAAATGGAGAGTGCTTTATTATGGAAGATAACAGCTTAAGACATATCAAGACATTAGCTTCCGAAATAATCGAATTCAGTCAAACTTGCGGTGTGCAGTTTGGAGAGGAAACAGAAGCTATTGTTGCTGAACTGCACAGAATGATAGAGAGCCAATATTTCAATGTTATGGTGCTGGGCACATTTTCCCGTGGAAAAAGTACGTTTCTTAACGCATTGATTGGCAGAAGGCTCCTTTATGAAAGTCCTAAGGAGGCGACCGGTTCTATTACTACCATATGTAATTCTGATAAGAATAGCATATGTGTGCAAATTTCGGGCAAGGAAGACGAGGTTTTTCCGGTTGATGATGAGAGCTATAATAGAATAAAATATTTTGTTGATGTAGATAATTCTAATTCATCTAAAACACAATTGCTTATTGACTATCCTATGAACGGCTTTGACGAGGATATTACGTTTATGGATACTCCCGGTCTTAGCGGTTTGGGTGAAGAGCAGCTTAAGGTAACTAGGGAAGCAATGAGCGAAGCGGATGCTGTTATTATGATAGTATCCTATAAATCACTGGAAAAGGACGAGATGGACCTTATTCTTGGTAAAAACTGTGAGTTCGGTAAGATAAGACCACAAAACCTTATAATAGTTATTAATAAAATTGGATTGCTGCTTAAAGGCGTTCCGCCCGAGCTTGAAGAAGAAAAAATCGCCCAGAGCCGTAATGAGATACTTGAGCAGCTGCATAATAACGGTGCGGACAAAATTTTTAAGGATATAAAAGTCTTTGCAGTTGATAGTTTGTATTATTTGCAGTCTGTAGATGACAACGCATACAGCGAAGTGGTGCAGAATGATGAAACACCATCAAGAGAGGAAATGCGTAGAATAAGTCGTTTTGATGAACTTCGCACGGGGCTGATGAGGCTTCTTGAAACCTCTGCCAGAGCGGAAATTACAAGGAAAAAGCTGCTTGATACAATGGATGGATTGTGCAAGATTATGGATGACCATATAAACAAACTTGTAGAGGATGAAGAGTCCTGCCGCCGTCAGCTCAGGGAGGAGCTTACTCAGAAGCTTGAGGGTGCTTGTAAAGCTAAACGTAAGGTGCTTGCAAAGATATCACTTTATATTTTGGAGCAGATCAATGCTCTTAACGAAAGACTTGGTAAATACAAGGAAGACCAGCTCGATAAAATCAACGAAAAATGTGCAGAGTATATTTTCAATAAAATAACGAATATGGATAATCTGAACACAGAAACATATCAGATCTTGACAAATTACGCCGGAAGAATGACGACGGAGTTTTCACAGTCTCTGCAGGATAAAATTGCCGAATTTTTCAGGGCGTTTAAAGACCAGCTTTCTGTTCATACCGAAAATTGCTTTAATAAGGAATTTGGAACCGGAATACTTCATGCAGAGCGTATTAATGTAGGGGATATTTCCATAAAGAATGCTAAGGTATCATCTGAGGGACTAACGGACGAAGAGCAGCAGATAGACAAGGAGCTTTTCCAGAAACGTGAGGAGCTTAAGCAAGCAACCGATAATGTCAAAAAACTTAAAGAAAAAAGAGATGCAATAAATGAGGAAGTGGAGCGCAGCAGTCAAAATATTGAATCGGATTACCGTGCTAAGAAACGTATATTGGGTCCAAGACCTGAACCTAAGGAAATAGTAACAAGAGAAACCGTAAAGGTTAAGGTATTTCTATTTTTTACAAAAAATGAAATCCGTGAGAAAAAAGACCTTGATTATTCCAATGTAAAGGCTTATGATGAACAGATGCGGGCTTTGACTGAAGGTTACCACAAGCAGCTGAATGAGCTTGATAATAAACGCTGCAGTATTGTGGAGATCCAGTATGATATAGATAGTGAAGAACGCCGCATAAGACAACTTCCTATTGAAATATCGGGATTAGAAGAACAGAAACGTATGGCAGAAAAAAGCAAACGAGAAAGGCTTAAGCGTGAAAATGAGAAAATGCTTGATCGATGTAAGGCTGAACTTACATTCAAAATGAGTCAAGCAGTTGAAAAATCAGTTAACGCTATATTTGATTCTGCTATTTCCGAAAATGATCGTATCCGCAATGAAATGACAAGACAATCAGATGAATATGTGGAAATCGGAGTTGAAGAATTCAAGACAAAAGCGGATATCAAGCTCAAGGAACTCAGCAGCGGCGGTTGTGATGATTACGCCGCTGTTTCCAAAAAGTTGGCAGTATTACTTGATAGAATTAAACAAAAGGAGAATTAATATGGGATACTCAGAATTTAATCACAAGCGCGAACAAATAGTTTCAGCACTTAACAGGATCGCAGATAGTCAGTGCTGTGAAAATGTTAAGGCACTTGTAGAAAAGTGTATTGATGAAATAAGAAATGGCAGATTCACAATATCGATATTTGGTAAATTCAGTAATGGCAAGAGCATGCTTCTAAATGCTCTTATGGGTTTTGATAAGGAGATACTTGAAGTCGATAGTCTGCCTTCTACAGCTGCTGTTACGGCTATTCAGATGCCTGATTCACCTGCTTTGGAAAATAAGGCACGGGTTTCATTCAATAATGGACAACCTGACGTTATTGTTCCGCTTGAGGAAATAGGCAAATATACAGCAAAACACAGAAAAGCAGATGGTACAAGTGCTGATGATGAGGTAGAGGACAATGTTAAGGAGGTCAGATTATACATAAAGTCAAAATTTCTGGAAAATGGTGTTGTTATTACGGACACACCGGGCTTTAACTCCACATATGAGAAACACACTGAAATAAGCCGTTCTATTATCAAGGAATCTGATGCTACGATCTTTCTTTTTGATTATGAACAGGCAGGTTCTGCAACTGATTTCAAAATTATATCTTTGCTGCAGCAAAACATTGACAAAGCCTTCCTGCTGATGAATAAAATTGACATAGCATATGAAAAATTAGATGCTGACAGTGCTATTGACAGTGTATGCGACTCTCTTTATGAAAAGCTGGAAAGTCAGGATGTAAAGCTCGGTAACAGGATCATATATCCTGTGTCTGCCAAGTATGCTTTTGAAGCAAATTGTATGAAAGAAAGTCTTAAGAAAAGTGAACGTATGGAGAAATCTCGGTTTGAGGACTTTACTTCAGCATTGGAGAAGTATCTTTGCAGTGACAGCTTTGAAAAGGAAAAGCTATGCAGTCCGCTCAGACGCCTAAAAAAAGCACTTAAAGAGATCATTGATAATGATGAGAATATGCTGCAGCTGTTTAAGAACAATTCAGAAAATATAGAACAGAAGATTGCTGCTTTGGAAGCTAAAATTGCCAATGAACATAAGAAGGAGAAGGAAGTATCCGCATCTGTTCGCAGAAACGTGGGTGCTGTGTTTACTGCAAAGCGTGCTGAAATTAAAAGCGGATATGACGAGATAGCTGATGACATTATTAGCAAGATAAACAAGGTGAATACTCAGTATGCTATAAATTACCGTTTACAGCATGGCGGAAATTGGAACCGTGAAACGTATGATATGCTTTGTGATTATTGGAGAAAAACTTGTAACAGACTTAGCAGCGAAACAATAAGAGTAATAGAAGATATTCTCGAAGCTAATGACTATAATTCTGACAGCCTGCCGGATGTTCTTAATGAAGCTGTAAATGTTAGACTGGCTCCCGATGTGATCTTACGCACAGATGAAGAATTTAAGGTGGACTTTTCGGCTCTTGAGCGTAAACAACTAGAATTAGATAGAACCAAAAAGAAATTGGACGATACCTTAAAAAAAATAGAAGAACTGAGGAAACAATCAGGTGACTACGATCGGGCAGTTCGTGATAGCCAACTACTTAGTAATGAGATTTCCAGACTTAATTCCTCCATTGAGGAACTGTTGGATCAAAAAATACAGATAAGAGGCTATCGAGTAACCAAAAAAGTATATGAATCCCGTGCAAGAGGCGGATTTTTTGGTGGAATAGTTGATGCATTGTTCGGAGAAAAGGTTGAATGTCATGAGGAAACAAAAATTGATGATACGGAAGCAAATAAACGTAAGGAGGAATATCAGGAGCTTATTGACATAAATGAGCAGCGACGCCAAAATGCTTCAGATAAAAAAAGGGAGCAGGACGAAATAATCAGGAATAATTATGGTGCTGAATTAGAACTTAATAATGCTGTTCATCAGCAGGGTGATCTTCGTAAAGCAAATATGTTGATGCAGGAAGAGCTTGACAGAGAACGTGATGATATTGAAAACTGTCAGGTACAGGAATATCAGGACAGACTCAGAAAAGACATCGAAGGTATCGTAGAAACATTTGTTGTTGAATCTGACAAAACGCTAATCCGAATTGAAAAGAGCATAATAAGTATTATGAAACACCTTATCCATTGCAATAATACCGCACTTTCAGCACTTGAGGAAGAAAAAACAAGTATATTGCAGATGAAGACAAAAACGGAAAGCGAGCAGCGTGATGAATTGCTAAAAATCCAGACGGAATTGAATGAGGCAGTTAATGTCAGAGAGTCAATAAATGAAATTGAAAAGATTTGAGGAGGAGTGTAATATGAAAATAAATGAACTCAGTAATTTCGGTATTGATGCCGATAGCGTAAGAAAATGTGTAAGGTCTTATCATAATGGAGAAATTACAGTTACGGTTACCGGTGAATTCAGTAGTGGCAAAAGCAGATTTATAAATGCTCTTCTTGGGAGAGAGGAGCTTCTACCGTATGGGGAAACTGAATGCACGCCAATTTATGCTGAGTTGGTGGCAGGAGAAACAGACTCACTTGCAGTTTTGCAATATGATGGCGGAAGGTCAGTGTATGAGCTTAATCCGCAGAATATGAATAGATTTGCACGGTTTGGAGAAAATTTTGACTGCAATACTGCGGCTGTGAATATTTCTCTGGGAGATTTTCGCCTGAATCGTAGGATACATATTGTTGATACTCCGGGTACAAATACGGTGTTTTCACAGCATGAGCAGATCACAAGACACGTTCTGAACAGAAGTGATCTGGTTATCTATTTATTCAATAAGACTATTAGCAATTTAAGCCTTGGTGCAATTGAGGAGATATATCGTCAAAATAAGAATATCATATTTGTAATGACACATATTGACGAGAAAGAGGGCTTCAATTATCTTGATGCTGCGGAAATTGGCAGATTACTTACAGAAAGCGGTAACTCAATTGCTAAATTACTCGGTGTACAGGTGAATACGCTCTCTCTGTTTCCTGTAGGTTCTGTCAGAGCTTTTTCAGATGATACATATATACGCCCGATTATTGATTATATCAACAGATTCAGCGAAAACTGCAGCAAAAATACACTGCATAGTATTGCTGAAAACAAAATTAACATTATTATTGATAAAGCAGTATGTGAACAGGAAAATGCATTGAAATCTCTTATTGCTGCAAATAATATTGAAAGTGATGAGTTGTCGGAACGAATTGAATCTGCCAAGAAGAAAACGGATGCACTGAGAAGTGAGATCTCATCAATAGGTTCAATAATAGTGCAGTGCAGCGAGAATGCTGAAAAAAATGCTGTACGCAAGATAAATCAGCTTTCTGATAAATATGTCACAAACCTTGAATCTGTAATAGACAAAATGACCTCTGAAAATATTGATGAAATGTTGAACCGTGAGATATCTAAGACTTGCGAGAAGTATGAATCTGACGTTACCGGTGAGATAAAAAAGTCAGTAAATAATATTATGACAAGTGCATATAAGAGTGCTGCAAATAAAATCTCGGAAGTTATGGATGACATAAAAATCCCCGGCTTTGAGAGATTCAATCTGGAAACTCCTGTTATAGATAATACTTGGGAGTTTCAGGAGTTTGATGATTCGGAGTACATTATGAAGATTCGTCAATGCGATCTTGAAGAAGAATCTCTGAATGATGCAAGGATTCGCAGAGCTGCCGAAATAAATCAAGCAAAGGAACGTCGGGATCAGGCGGCTGAAGAATATAACAAGGCTGTGAAGGAAAGAGCAGACATAGGTGCATATATTCCTCAGATGGATGAGATCGTAGAAAAAAGCGGTGGCGAAGGCGGAAAGAGAATAGGCAGAGTTCTTGGAGAAATAGCGGATTTTGCGCTTTTGTTTATTAATCCGGCAGGGGAAGCAGCAGAACTCGGTGCAAAGACAGTAGCAGAAGGGGCAAAAGCTATTGCGGTTGCTGATAAAATAAAGGATGGAGCAAAGGTTGCACAATATGTGGCTAATGCTGTTTCTGATGCGGCAAATGAAGAACAATCAGACGAAGAGTTACCCAATGAAAAATCAAATGGAGCTCTTAGTAAAATAGCAAAGGTATTAGACCGTGTATCTGTTGGACATTGGGGAGAGAAAATTGGAGAAGCAATAGGAGACGCAGTTAAACCTGAATATGTATATCATAAGGAAAATGAGCAGAAGCGTATAGAGTATGAGGAAAAATTGAAGTACAGTAATGCTGTTGTTTCTGAACGCCGTCGGGAAGTTGACCGCTATGAGGACGAAGTACAAAAATTGTCGGATATGTCTGAATTTGATCGGAAAAGCAGATTAATACAAGCTCAAAGGCAGTGTTATGAAGAAGAGAAAAGAGCTGATGAAGAGGCTTACAGAAAAAATATGGAATATGAAAATCTTTCTTCGTTAAAAAAAGCGTATATCCGACAGATTAAGGAAGCATTTGAAAATCAGACTGCTGAAAACTGTTCTTATATCAAGAGTATTATAGCTTCCATATCAGAGCTTGTCAGACAGGCTGTAGAGTATGATTATTCGGACAAGCTCCGGGAGCTTGAAGATGAGCTTTCAAGGCTTAACTGCGGTAAGGAAAAGCTTGCAGAGCAAATCGTTTCGCAGAAAAAACGGATTGCGTCATTTGAGGAAATAAGGAACAGCGTGAATCTGTGGTTGGACGGTGATAACAGCGAGGTGGAAAATGCTTGATATTGGAGAAAATATACAATTACAGCTGAAATATATGCCGGATCTTCTTGAACTTTACCGCTCCTATCGAATTGCTCCGGAAGCGGAGGCTCATATCTCCGCTATCAAAAGAAACCGTCTGGTGCTGTGTGATAACTATGAAAGCATTATGACGATTCTGGGAATAACGGAGTTAGATGACGATGATGGAGAAATGAAGACAACTTCAATCTATGGAGGATTAAAGCTATTATATCATCCCTTCAAATCGGGTTTGAGTAAAGAAGATGGAATGTGGGTGCTCTACACAAAAAGCGCATTTTGCATAAACAGACAGCCGCTTATATTGTTTGTTAGTGGGGATAGGAAGTTCAATGCGTTTCTGGATTCAACAGCAGTAATATATATGCTTCGTGAGCCTGATATTATTGAAAAAACAATGCTCAAACGATATAGCGGAAAATTCCGAGTTTTGAATAGTGCTGAGGATTTGAAAAATCTTATCCTCGACAGCGGCGAATATAATCCTGATTTGAATCCACATAAATCAGAAACGGTAAAAAACGGAACGTTACATTTTGAATGGGATAGCTCAGTACTTCTTATGCATGGAGAGGAAGGTCTTGCAAATATACTGTCAAAAATCTCAAGTGACGGCTATGCTAAAATTACAATGCATACTGTTATGGAGAAGCTTGAACAGTTGTTTTTTAAGTGCCTGACTTCTGAGATTCAAGGCAGCAGTGTCGGTATCGATGTTATTTTTGTCAGAAATCTGATTGCGGTGGAAGAATACGATGCAATGAGGTGCAATTTGAGAAAACAGATTGAACCAATCACCGAAAAATTTGCAGTTAAATTAGCGAAAATGGACGTTGTTGAATTTGGCACACTATGTATGAAGTATGCTTCAAAGGTTGAGGAACTTATAAAAAATAGTATCATAACTCTTCAAGGAAGGATAAATGAAAGATGGGAATTAATTTAGTGTTGGAAATAATATTAAAATCGCTTATCTGTGGTGGAATTGCGTCAATTTCTGTAGAAGCCATTTATGAAATTGGCAATGCAGCGATTTCATCAGTGATTTGGATCGGATTTTCGGGTGCATATGGCACAATAAAATGGTTTGCCGAGAAAAAAATGATTGCAAATAAGTCGTTGGCGGATGATAATATACAGAATAAATTCTCTGTTTTAGAGAGTATGTTTGAAAAACTTTGCTGTAGTATTGAGAATCAAACGGAGAAAATTGTCACGGTTAACGAAGGTATCCTAAAAAAGAATGAGGATTTCTATGCGGAGATTTCAAAAGCAGTTACCGATATGAACAGCTCCAATGTTACGAAGTTGTCTGAGATTTGTGAGATGATAAATTCTCAGACGGATAAACTTGCTAAAGCGAATGGTGATATTCTTGCTAAAAACGATGAGTTTTACGCAAAGATTTCCGAAACAGTCATCAATATGGGCAGTACTAATATCGCTAAGTTGGATGAAATCCGTGGAGTTATAAATTCTCAGACTGATAAGCTTGCGAAAGCGAGCGGTGATATTCTTGCCAAAAACGATGAATTATACACAAAGATTTCCGAAACAGTCATCAATATGGGCAGTACTAATATCGCTAAGTTGGA
>CAZINI010000032.1:0-2229 GCA_964540575.1 uncultured Ruminococcus sp. | reverse complement strand
TGAAATCCGTGGAGTTATAAATTCTCAGACTGATAAGCTTGCGCAAGCGAGTTGTGATATTCTTGCCAAAAACGATGAGTTATACACAAAGATTTCCGAAACAGTCAGCAATATGGGCAGTACTAATATCGCTAAGCTGGATGAAATCCGTGGAGATATAAATTCACAGATTGATAAGCTTGCTAAAGCGAGTGGTGATATCCTTGCCAAAAACGATGAGTTTTACGCAAAGATTTCCGAAACAGTCAGCAATATGGGCAGTACTAATAACGCTAAGTTGGACGAAATCCGTGGAGTTATCAATTCTCAGACTGATAAGCTTGCTAAATCGAATGGTGATATTCTTGCCAAAAACGAAGAGTTTTACGAAAAGATTTCCGAAACAGTCAGCAATATGGGCAGTACTAATATCGCTAAGTTGGATGAAATCCGTGGGGTTATAAATTCTCAGACTGATAAGCTTGCTAAATCGAATGGTGATATTCTTGTCAAAAACGATGAGTTTTTCGAAAAGATTTCCGAAACAGTCAGCAATATGAGCAGAACTAATATCGCTAAGTTGGATGAAATCCGTGGAGTTATAAATTCTCAGACCGATAAGCTTGCTAAATCGAATGGTGATATTCTTGTCAAAAACGATAAGTTTTACGCAAATATTTCCGAAACACTATCTAAGGCAAGCGAAAAAATCGGCAAATTGGACGGTATTTATGAAGCTATTAATAGTCAGAAAGATATTATTAATGATACCCAAAAAGCTGTTGAGTACGTTATCAGCAAGATAGGTGAACTTTGTGACAGCTGTGAATCAATATCCGGCGATGTTTCGGCTATTTCCGTCAGTGTTACCGCTGAAAGTACAAATGACAAAAAAACTCGAGAAGTCATGACTGCTTTATCAAGAGAGCTTTCAGAGTATAACCAAAAATATCAGGCAAATATTGATATGGTTGCAAATAAAATGAATGATGTTGCAAAAAATATAATGAATAATTATAGCATGATGAAGCTGATTGCTGACAGAATCACAATAGGAGTTTGATATGGAAGATGTTTATGAAATGCTAAAACAGCAGGAAGATGAATTTTCACATTGTCTTGAAATGATAGATGAGAAAAATAACTTGCTTTTTTCTGAACGGCTGGGTGAAGAAAACAAACTTCTTTCAGAAATCAATATGATATTGGGTTCAAAAGTATTTGACAGAGCATTTAGTAAGCAGGATAGTAATAAGCTGAATCGGTTAACAAAAGATTTGTACATAGGTAAATGCAGCAATGAACTAAAAAAAATCAAGGATCTGCTTATTCAGATTGTCGAGAAACAATTAGAGGATGAACGCAGAGCTGTAAGTTGTGCTGCTAAAACTATTCCTAAAGAATTGCGAAATGATTTTTCCGAATTAATGAGGAGTGATCTGTTTATCAGATATTTCATGGGACTCAATTCAAGGTGATCTATTAAGTACTGACTATCGCATTGTGAATTTGCAGTGAGTTTGGCTAATTTGCTGTGATTATTCCGAATAGTTTGTCTGATTTGACAAAAAATATTGTTAATAGCCATAAATAAATCAAAACACTTTTGGCGATCGTTTTTTGGGAAAATATGTTGACATTTTTTAATACTCATGATATCATGATAGCATCAAGACAATAATATCGACATTTGACTATTGACAGGAAGTTGGTGCAGACATGATGAATGATAACAAAGAAGAAATTCCCCAGTACATTATTGACGGTATTGCAAGTATGCTGCTCCCGGAAATTCAGAAGTACTATGATTCTGATGAGGGCAAGGCAGAGTTTGAAAAGTGGAAGGCAGAAAAGGAAGATGAATAGTACAAGGGCAAGCTCGGGGTGGCTTGCCCTTTTCAGATTACACTTTACTCGGTTGAAAGCTATAAAATGGTAACCGTCAAACAATCCCCCGTCCATAAACAACTCAACCCTCCGCCGACCAAATCAGCGGAGGGCTTTAATCTTCCCGATTATTAATTCCAAGGCATAACCGGTTCATCGGAAGTAAGCAGCCTGTAAAAATAATCCTCAACATTAAGACCATTTGCACAGGCAGTAACCGCAAGCGAGTATATCAGCGCACTTGCCTGTGCACCGTTCTGCGTATTCGAGAACAGCCAATTCTTCCTTCCCACAACAAACGGTCGTATGGGTATGAAAAATTAACTGTGTAAACGCAATAATCGCCAAAATTCTGATAATACT
>CAZINI010000031.1:0-35196 GCA_964540575.1 uncultured Ruminococcus sp. | reverse complement strand
GGTTTGCCGTATTTTAACCAAGTGAATATCATACAAACTACCGTTGCAACTGCAGGAGCGATAGTAGTTGTCAAGAAGATAGAACCGAGCTGAGGACCGGAGGTTGCAGCTGCACCGTTAAATCCGTACCAGCCGAACCAGAGGATAAAGCAGCCCAGTGCACCAAGCGTAAGAGAATGTCCGGGGATAGCATTTACCTTTGTGACCTTGCCGTCCTTATCGGTATCGAACTTGCCGATACGGGGCCCAAGGATCTTCGCACCGATAAGAGCGGAGATACCGCCTACCATGTGAATTGCACAAGAGCCTGCAAAATCGTGGAAGCCAAGCTGTGCAAGCCAGCCGTCGGAATTCCAGATCCAGTGTGCTTCAATGGGATAGATAAGACCGCTGATGATGCCGGAATATACGCAATAGGAAAGGAACTTTGTTCTTTCAGCCATCGCACCGGAAACGATAGTCGCTGTTGTAGCACAGAATACCATATTAAAAACGAAGCTTGACCAATCAAAGTTGTCATATGCGGTGAAAATGTCGAAGCCGGGCTTGCCGATAAGGCCCATAGCGTCCTCGCCCATCAGAAGGCTGAAGCCTATCAGAATGAACATCGGAACGCCGATACAGAAGTCCATAAGGTTCTTCATAATAATGTTTCCGGCGTTTTTGGCTCTTGTAAAGCCTGTTTCCACCATTGCAAAACCTGCCTGCATGAAGAATACCAGTGCGGCTCCGATAAGGAACCATATACCGAATACTTCACCCAGTACCGTGTCTAAGATCGAGTTATCCATATTTACCCCTCCCAAGGTACCGACCGCTGTGTCCGAAACGAAGAAATGTTTCGCTCCCTGTGCGGTCAAAAATTTTCTCAGCAAAAGAAATCGACGCCAAGCCACACTCCATTGTGTAACTCAGCGTCGTTGCTGTTTGCTATGTTTGTATTATATATCATTTCAATGCATTTGTCAAGCACTTTTTTGAAATTTATGCAATTTTTAGGTATTCAACTTGCATATTTAGCCTGATTTTAGTTATCAGATACATATATAAAAATAAAAATGCAACTTTGGAAATATAAAGTTGCATTTTCTGTTCATAATATTCATATTGTATATACTATTGGGAAATGAATTTTCTTATACATTTTTATATGCGGACAGCCCTCATCGGGATATTCCTCTCCAACAGCGGAATAACCGCATTTTTCATAAAAATCCTTCACCCTGACCTGTGCCGACAGAGTGATGAACTCAGCCCCCTGTTCCGCCGCACAGCGTTCAGCCTCGGTGATAAGCAGTTTTCCCAGGGACATTCCCCTGTACTCCGACAGCACCGCAAGCCGTCCCAAATGAAATTCATTGTCATCTCCGCAATAAATACGGCAAGTCCCCGCCGCCTTTCCGTCAACATACAGCACAAAATGCACGGCTATATCGTCAATGTCGTCAAATTCATTTACAAAGCCCTGTTCACGGACAAAAACCGCTTCTCTTATCTCCCTTGCTTCACCGCAAAGGCTGTTATATTTTCTTATCTCAATGCCCATTTTATCACCATTATACAGGCAGAATTACAACAGCCTGACGGTGCATTTCCGCAAAACGCTGCTCAAATTTCGCCATATTATAGTCGATTATCCCCTTGATAGGGTCGTTCATTGTGACCGTTCCCGCATCAAGATTAAAGCCTGCAAGAACGAAGCAGTGCTCATTCAAATACCAGTCCAGCCGCTCGCCCGTTTCCTTGTCATACCAGCTTTCATAGTATTCGGGAGGGATCATTCCATCGGTCGCCCAAACAAGCACGGGAATGCCGTCAGCAACATAGTTGTAAAGTGTTTCCGAATCGCAGCCGCTTAGGTCAATGACCTGATGACCGCCGCCGTTTTCGGAAATGTACTTGTTTGCGGTCTTTACGATCGCAGGTGCAAAGCAGCCGTATCCCCTGCCGAACGGGTCGCCTATGAAATACTCGAAAAAGCTGTCGGCGTACTTTTCACCGTCCTTGAATTCGGCATTTCCCCAGCTTTTGTAAAGGTAATTCGTCGCCATATCCACCTTGTCCGCATCATATCCTAAGTGCCGCAGAAGTATGGTCAGTGCCGTTACCTCACAGCCCGTGGGAAGCTCGGGATTTTGCTGAACATTTTCCATATCTATGTAGCAGGACACGCTGTCAAACTTGTATTCGGGACGGCTGGTGACTATGTATCGTGTGGTTTCGGGAGCAGTTGTTTCGGGCTTGGGTGCTTCCGTTTCGGAATATGTATCAACAACGTTTTCCTCAGTTTCGGCAGAGGTTTCCGTTTCGGCAGAAACAGTTTCCGTTGTAAGCTCCGTTGTTTCCGTGATCTCGGGTTCGGTGAATGCTGTCTGTTCCTCGGTATAAAGCTCCGCTTGGGGCAGATCGGGCAGTTCATTCAGTGCAGGTTCAGCCTCATCTCCCGAAAAAAGCATTGTCAGCGAAATAATAACAGCCGCCGCAAACAGCAGGATTATTGCAATTCTTACAGAAACTTCCTTCATTTTCTTTCCTCCGATTATCGGGAATACAGCCTTTTAAGGGGCGAACCCTTTGTCATTTCGTTCCATAAATAGCGAAATGAGCAGGGTTTGCCGCTCGGTACCTTTCTAAGCCGTATTCCCTTTGATTTTTTTGCCGATATTTAGTGGATAAGCTCCTCTATTTTCAGCAGACGATTATATTTCGCCGTACGTTCGGAACGGCAGGGTGCACCTGTTTTTATCTGTCCCGCATTGAGTGCCACCGACAGATCGGCGATAAACGGGTCTTCGGTTTCCCCCGAACGATGGGAAATTATGGTCCCGAAGCCGTTTCGCTGAGCCATTCTCACCGCTGCCATAGTTTCGCTGAGCGTTCCTATCTGATTAAGCTTAACGAGAATAGCATTTCCGCATTTATCTTTAATGCCACGCTCCAAACGCTTGCTGTTGGTAACGAAAAGATCGTCCCCCACCAGCTGAACGGAACCGCCCATTTTTACGGTTATCTCACGCCAGCCGTCCCAGTCCTCCTCGTCCAGAGGGTCTTCGATGGACACGATGGGATATTTCCCGCAAAGCCGTTCCCAATAGGAAATAAGCTCCTTTGAGGACATTTCCGTTCCCATTTTCGGGAGCTTGTAGCTGCCCGCAGAACCGCCCTTCCATTCGCTTGAAGCGGCGTCAAGTGCAATGACGAAATCCGTCCCCGCCCTGTAACCGCTTTTTTCAACCGCTGTGAGGATAAGCTCGATCGCCTCCTCAGCCGAGCCAAGGTCAGGTGCAAAACCGCCCTCGTCCCCGACTGCTGTGGACAGTCCCTTTGACTTCAAAAGCTTCGCAAGATTATGGTACACCTCCGCACACCGCCGCATTCCGACATGAAAGCTGTCCGCATTTCTGGGCATGATCATAAACTCCTGAATGTCAATGTTGTTTGCAGCATGAGCACCGCCGTTTAAGATATTCATCATCGGAACGGGCATTTCACAGGCATTTATCCCGCCGATAAACCGAAACAGCGGTATTTTCCGTGAATTTGCCGCAGCCCTTGCAGCGGCGAGAGATACGGCAAGTATGGCATTTGCACCGAGATTTGATTTATCCTCCGTGCCGTCGGCAGTCAGCATTGCCCTGTCGATACTGTAAATATCGTAAGGATCAAGCCCCCTGAGAGTGTGGTTGATAATGGTGTTTACGTTGTTTACCGCATTCAGCACACCCTTGCCGCAAAACCTTTTTTCATCTCCGTCACGAAGCTCCAAAGCCTCAAAAACGCCCGTGCTTGCACCGCTGGGAGCACAGCCCGAACCGAAAGAACCATCGGAAAGAAAAACCTCCGCCTCCACTGTGGGATTTCCTCTTGAATCGAGAATTTCCCTTGCCTTGACCTTTTCAATGTAAATACTGCTCATAAAATCGATCCTTTCAAAAGAAACTTTTTCCGAACAGTATTATTGACAGCTTATTCCTTTTTAATCATTTCCTGCTTTCTTTTTTTGATTTTCCTCGAATATATTACCGCCGAGGTCACCGAAACCGTTACGATAACGCAGGCGGATATGATAAACTGAGGCGACCCGGGTTCGGTAACGGCATTCCCGAGAACTGTCGTTGCGATGACTATCGGTGCAAAGCCCAGCAGCGAACCGGTTATGTACTTTTTATAGGAAAATCCCAGCGAGCCTAAAAGCATACTCACAATATCTATGGGCAGACAGTTTATCACCCTAAGAAAATAGGCGAAAAACACCTGATTTTCCATATTCATCGAAAGAATATCCTCAGCCTTTTTATTCTTTTTCACAAGGCTCATTACAAATTCCCGCTGAGAATATCTCCCGATAAAAAACGGCACAGTGGACATTACCGCCGCCCCGCACATATTTACCAAAATTGCAAACGGAATGTCGAATATAGTCCCCGCCGCAATGTTCAGCACTGCCAGCGGAAAAAATATGGACAGCGATTTCAGTGCATACATCAGCATAAACAGCCCGAACGCCGCCAGCAGATTTTCGGGAGTGAAGTTCACTATATCATCCACCGAAATATCCCGAAAACACAGCAGATACGCAAGTATTATCACCGCCATTACTGCAAACGGCGAGATCTGAACTATCCTTTTCAGCACAAGCTCACGCTTTTTCATACCATCACCGATTCTTTTTGATTTTTGGCTTTTTGAAGGATTTCATAACTTTTATTGCAAATGTTACAAAGAATATCCCCAATGCAATTGCCCCTGCTATCTCGAAGGTGTAAATCGAACGTTTTCCGAAATCCGCCACATCTCCGTTGATGCAGGACATCATCGCATAATAGATATAGCTTCCCGGAACAAGCGGGATTATTGAAACTATCAGAAACATCGGCACGGGACTTCGCAGACGCTTTGCAAGTATTTCCGAATAAACCGTCACCGCCGTTGACGCTATAAAGCAAACAAGCACCTCGGGATAGCCCGCCTCGGTCATCAGCGATTCGATAAATGCACAGACAAATGCCCCGAAGCTTGCCGCAAACAAATTCGCTCCCCTGATATTGAAGCAGATGCCGAATCCGATGGCGGCGGCAAAGGTAAGTCCGCCCGAAATAAACATATCAGCAGTAATTTCCATAGCCGCCTCCTATACTATCAAGCCCCGAAGCAGACCTACCGTAACCGCCACGCCTGCAGCTATTCCGGTAGCCGTCAGCAAGGCCTCGATGAGGGTGTATGTTCCCGCAAAAAAGTCTCCCGCAATGAAATCCCTTGCACCGTTTGTCAGCGTTACACCGGGGACAAGCGTCATCAGTGCACCAATAATAGTTTTGTCATAGCTGGGTGCAAATCCGCAGGCGGCAAATAAAACAGCACACGCCGACATTACCGCCGCACACAACAGATTTTCAAAGAAAACTCCCGCATCGGTCTTGGACGAAAATCGGGACATAAGCCGCACCGCTATCCCCGCCACGCCTGCCGCAGCCGCCTCTTTCAGTCCGCCGCCGAAAAACATTGCATACGCAAAGGCAGACAAAAAGTAAGCCGCTATCATCGCAAACCGCCCGAATACGGGAGATTTTTCTATCTCGTCAAGCCGACGGTTTATATTGTCCGAATCGGGACGAACACGGCAGATAAACCTTGAAAGAGCGTTCAGACGGGCTACTCGGTCAAGATTTACCGTTTTGTCCTTTATATTTTCCAGACGGGTAACGGGGACGCCGTTTTCCGTAATTGTGATGATAAGCGTCCTCGGGATAGCGAAAACACCCACGTCCTTATAGCCGTATGCGGCACAGATACGGGCAATGCTGTCCTCCACACGGTTTATCTCACCGCCGCATGCAAGCATCATAGCACCGAAGCGGGACACCGCTCCCGCAAGCTCCTGACTGTTCATTATATCACCATTCCGCCGTTTACGGATAAAACGTCCCCCGTGATAAACGACGCCTTTTCCGATACAAGAAATGCCACAGCATCGGCAATATCCTCCGCCGTACCCACTCTTGAAAGAGGCGTTTCATCTACGAGAGCTTTTATCGTATCTTCATCGAGATGTGAATTCATTTCCGTGGAAATAAGCCCGGGGGCAATACAGTTGACCCGTATCCCCGATGGACCGAGTTCCTTTGCAAGTGCCTTTGTAAAGCCGATAAGAGCCGCCTTTGCCGCCGAATAATGCACCTCGCAGGAAGCCCCCACCTGTCCCCACATTGACGATATATTGATGATATTCCCCGATTTTGCGGAAATCATTTCCTTTGCCGCCGCCTGTGAGCAGTTGAACGCTCCCTTGACGTTCACATCGAAAAGTCTGTCCCACATATGCTCGGTAATATCCGTAAACAGGCACTGCTCCGCAATGCCCGCATTGTTGACCAGAATGGAAACTGTTCCCAACTCTCTGTGAACAGCATCAAACATATTCTCCACTTCCGCTCTTTTGGAAACGTCGCACCTAAACGGCATTGCCATACCGCCCACAAGATTAATCCTTCGGCAGACCTCCTCGGCAGCGTCTTTGGAAGAATTGTAGTTCACGGCAACAGCATATCCCTCGGCAGCCAGCCTTTGGGCGATTGCAGCACCTATTCCCCTTGATGCACCCGTAATTACGGCTGTTTTCATAGCATTGCTCCTTATTTTCTATATTGGTTCTGTGTAAAAATATTATACCACATTTCCCCGCAAATTTCAACAGTATGAGAAAATAAAACCGCCGCCCTCCACACAGGAGAGCGGCGGAAAATCATGCGGGTTCGGAAGCGGTATAATCGACTCCGCAAGCGTATAGAGTTTCGGGAGCAATATCTATATCTCCATCATTCCATGCGACTGCTCCGCACTCAACATATGCACCGGCAAAAACGTCTTTATCCTTTAACGGCAAATAGCAAGGCTTATCAAGAAGAGGCTTTGCATCAAATAACTTTCTGCTTCCGTCAGAAAATCTCAACAGCAGCTTATAATCACTAACTGTACGCACAGATTTTACGGAAACAGGCATTTCCGGCTCGCCTGCATATGCAATACCATCAATAATATACATATCCCGTCACCTCATTTCAGTGGCTCTATCTTTCCAAATTATAACACATAGTAAACAGAAATACAATAGTTTAAGTAAAAAAAACGCCGCCCTCCACACAGGAGAGCGGCGGCAAAGCTTTTATTGTGTCATGCGGCGGTTAAGCCGCTGTCAGTTCCTTGTTGTGTAAGTGATTCAAACTTACTGGAGGAGCTGGAGAACGCCCTGAGGCAGCTGGTTTGCCTGAGCAAGCATAGCCTGAGAAGCCTGGCTGAGGATCTGGGACTTTGTAAAGTTCATCATTTCCTTTGCCATATCGGTATCTCTGATAGCGGACTCTGCTGCTGTCAGGTTTTCGGAAGCAACGTTCAGGTTGTCTACCTTGTGTTCAAGTCTGTTCTGCATAGCACCGAAGCTGCCACGAACCATAGAAACCTTGTTGATAGCGTTGTCGATCTTGTCGATAGCTGCGTTAGCGGACTTCTGAGTAGCAAGGGACAGCTTATCTGTTCCAAGACCTCTTGCGGAGCAGTCAAGGTCAGCCTTGAGTTCGCCGAGACCTTCGGACTTGTAAGAGAATGTGAAGTTTACGCTGTCCTTAGTTCTTGCACCAACCTGCAGTGTGATGTTGTCGGTGTAGGTAAGTGTAGCTGTGGAAGCATCGTTTGAATCAGACTTAGAAACGCCCTTAAACAGGTCATCAACGCTCTTAGGCTTAGCAGCAACAGCATCTTCATAAGCCTTTGTCTTAGCATTGAGCAGATCCTTAGCAGCCTGAAGCTCTACAGAGTTATTAAGCTTCTTGTCAGTGCCTGCACTTGCATCGATGCTGGTAGAGGTCGTATAGTTATAAGTGTCAGCCTTGAGCACACCCTCCATCTTAATTGCACTGAATGTACCGTCAGCATTTGCAACATTGGAATGAAGTTTGATGTCAAAGAGTGCTGTACCCTCTGTGCCGTCAGCCTTAGCCATAGCTACAGATATTGTAGTAGGAGCAGTAGCATTATCAAGCTTGATAAAGTAATCTGTTCCGTCAATTGTAATCTTTGAACCGGCAGTTCCTACTCCACCAATATTCTGACCGCCCAGAGTGATGTCATTTGCAGCAAGTGCAGTTGTACCTGCCTGATCGTGACCGATATTACCGTCTTTTGCACTGTAGTTAACTTCAAGCTTGCCATTTGTAGCGTTGCCAAAGAGATTATCCAAAGCATCCTTAACATCGGCACTCATTCCAGCGTCCGTAAGCGTAACTGTAACGCCAATTGGATCTGTTGTTGTTACCTTATCGCCTGCACCGCCTGTATATTTTACAGAGTTATCTGCAAAACCGGCGTTTGAAGGAGCAAAGATTTCCTCAGGACCATTTGTAAGCTTAATTGTAACGGTATCGCCTGCCTTTGCATTCTTATCATCAAAGATAGCGTTAATTTTTTCACCGCCGGCAAGAGTTATCTCAAAACCACCCTTACCTTTGTTTGTCTCATCTGCTCTTGGTGTCACAGCGGTAACAGCAGCTGCTAAATCGGTATCACTGTATTCCTTACCCTGATTATCGTAACCATCACGAATAGCCCAAGTTCCGTCAGCCTGCTTTTCAAGTGTAACATTGATTTCGTTGACCTTGGAAACATCAACCTTATCTGTATCAGTAGAACCATCGGTTGTAATCTTCAGAGCCGCCCATACTCCATCTGCAGCTCCCTTGTTGTATTCGTGATCGTCAACCGTGTTCCAAGTTTGTCCATTTCCGCCCCAAGAAATATCCTCAGCACCAAGAGCATCAAGGGCTGCCTGAGCAGTATCCATTTCTGTCTTTGCAGCTGCAATTTTCTCGTCAGCAGCCTTCTGAGCGTCAACCAAAGCAGAAGCATTAGAAGCTGCAATCTGAGTAGCCTTATTCTTATAATCAAACTCACCATCAACAGCCTTAAGACCATCAGCCATCTGACCGCCGTTCAGAACAACAACACCGTTAAAGTCGGTATCAGCGATCTGATTGAGCTCGTCGTTCAGCTGGTCAAATTCGAGCTGGATAGCTTCACGGTCAACGTCGTCCTGATATGTGCCGTTAGCAGACTGAGCTGCCAGTGTTCTCATTCTCTGGAGGATAGAATCTGTTTCTGTCAGAGCACCCTCATATGTCTGTACCATGGAGATACCGTCCTGAGCGTTCTTAACAGCCTGATTCAGACCGGAGATCTGAGCTCTCATCTTCTCAGAAACTGCCAGACCTGCTGCGTCATCGCCTGCACGGTTGATTGCCAGACCGGAAGAAAGCTTTTCAATAGACTTGGACATCTTAGAGTTGTTTATACCGAGATGTCTGTACGCATTCGTTGCGGGTAAATTGTGATTAACTACCATTGCCATAATAAATACCTCCTGTAATTCTTCGAAGCGAATCCTTTCGCTTCTCTTAAAAAAGTTTGGATTTTTGAAAATCTCTGATTTTTTGCCTTTCCGTGACCGTACGCTTCATTTCAAGGCTATCGAAGTGTGTTCATTCCCGTAAGAAGAACTAGGAAATCCAAAATTACCGAGGTTTACGAAGTATTTTGTTGGCTGTATGATGGCTGTAAAATATTTGTACAATATACACAATATCAAATAACGCAAAACTGTTATTTCACTGAAATTCCGCATTATAGATAGATTTTTCTATTTTTTATGATATAATGTAAAAGAAACATTTGACTGAATAATTGGATATTAAATATAAATTACACTAAAAATATCCAATATATAGAAAAGGAGAAATATTATGAGATTACCAAACGGATACGGAAGCGTGTACAAGCTTTCGGGAAACAGACGAAACCCTTACACTGCAAGAATTACCATAGGCTGGGAAGAATGTGACGGAAAACGCATACAAAAGAAAAAAGTTCTCGGCTATTATCCTACCAAAGAAGCAGCTCTGAACGCTCTCGCCGATTTCAACCGCAGTCCCTATGACCCTGAAAATGGGTGCATTACCTTTGAGGAAGTGTATGAGAAATGGGCAGCACAAAAGCTTTCAAAAGTAAGTCAAAGCTGTGTAAACGGCTATCGTGCGGCGTACAAGCTGTGCGGCAGTCTTTACAAACTGCCGTTTCGTGAAATAAAAACCGAGCATTTGCAGAAGGTCGTTGACGAGTCGGGCAAGGCTCACCCGACCCTGCGGAAGCTTAGGGTACTGTTCAGTCAGCTGTATAAGTATGCAATGGCAAATGACATAGTTTTCAAAAATTATTCCGAATATGTTGACATTGGCGAGGGTGGAAACGACTCCAAACGTGTTCCGTTTACTGCCGAAGAGATAGACCGTCTGTGGCTTTGTGCGGAGGAAGTGCCTTATGTGGACACTATCCTTATTATGATCTACACGGGCTGGCGTGTAGGCGAGCTTTTGCAGCTGAAAATCGAAGATATTGATGTAAACGAATGGGTAATGAAAGGCGGAATCAAGACGGAAGCGGGAAAAAACAGGCTTGTTCCCGTTCACGAACGCATTCGTCCGCTGGTCAAGCGGCTTGTGGATAAAAAGGGGACTTATTTCATAAAGACCCCCGAAGGCGGCGAACCGATGAAATATCACTGCTATCTTGACAGGATCTTTACAGATATTTGCATTGAGCTGGATATGGATCACCGTCCATACGATTGCAGACACACTTTCGCTACATTAATGGATAATGCAGGTGCAAACAAGCTTTGTATCAAGCGAATAATGGGACATGCATCTGCTGACATTACGGACAAAGTTTATACACATAAAAATCTATCCGAGTTGAGAAAAGCCATTGCCCTACTCAAATAATGTTGCCTTTACGATGGCTATTTAGTGGCTGTTAATTATTTTACTCTTTTCTTTGTGCAAAACCAACAAGCATTTTTAAACCCATAAAATGGAAAACACTGTGTTGTCAAGTAATATTTTAGCGGTTTTATGCACTTTATCGTATAAAATAAGCAGTCGTTCACTTAATAGATACATATATTCGAAATAGAATAATTCGCATAAATTCTCTGAAAATAACTGCGACAAGGTAAACCGTCCCCGAAGCGGAATAGAGGGCGGCTGACTATTTCCGAGGAGAATATTAGCGAAGTTTTTGCGTAAACAGTGAAGGCGGAATAGAAAACAAAACTTTAGCCCATTACAAAGTATAATTTCAAAAAAAAAAAATCGGACAGGTTAAAAAACCTGTCCGACGGGAAAGCCGTGGATAAAAATCAGATTGCGAGCTGATCGATAACAGCCTTAAGAGCCTTGGAGCTTGCTCTGAGAAGTTCCTCCTCCTCGGGAGTGAACTTAGGCTGAAGTGCTCTCTGAATACCTGTAATGCCAACCATATAAGGCAGGCTGAGGCAAACGTCCTCTGTGCCGTAACGACCGTTTGTCATGCAGGAAACGGGAAGAACGGAGCCTGTATCTCTGAGAATGCTGTCACAGATCTTGTTAACGGAAAGTGCGATAGCATAGAAGGTTGCACCCTTGCACTTGATTACCTGTGCACCTGCGGTGCGGACTTCATTTTCGATGCTCTTAAGTGTTTCGGGGTCATAGCTCAGGCAGTCTTCCTGCTCGCAGAAATCCTTCATATCAATGCCGCCGATGGTTGTCATAGACCAAGGAACCATAGAGGAATCGCCGTGCTCGCCGAGAACATATGCGTGAACGTTCTTAATGTTCACATCAGCCTTTGTAGCGATAGCGGTACGCAGACGGGAAGAATCGAGAACAGTACCCGAACCGATAACCTGCTGGGGCTTGAGGTTTGTGCACTTGAGAATTGTATAGGTGAGAATGTCAACAGGGTTGCTGACAACAACATATATAGCATTGGGGGCAAATTCAACGATCTTGGGCATTACGTCCTTGATGATGTTAACGTTAGTCTGAGCAAGGTCAAGACGGGACTGACCGGGCTTTCTTGCGATACCGAGAGTAACAACAACTACATCGGAATCCTTAGCGTCCTCATAATCGCCGTCGGTAATGTCAACAGTAGGACAGAAAGCAACGCCCTGGAGAATATCGAGAGCCTCACCCTTTGCCTTTTCCTTGTTAATGTCGATCATAACGATCTCCGAGCAAGTACCCATAACCGTCAGGGTATAAGCAATGGAAGCACCAACGTTACCTGCACCCAGCACGGTGATCTTCTTACCCTTTTTCATTTCCATACAAACTTCCTCCAATTGTAAATTCATATACTAGCATTTGCCGCATACGCCGAAGCGGTTGCGATCAGAGCGGCATTCCGAACGCCTTCCCCGATTGTTAATATTATAACATACTCTTTCAAAAATTACAAGAGCAAAAACAAATATGTCCTCGAATTAATTTAAAATTCACAATTTATTTGCATTTAACGTTTCACTCATGCACTATTCCCGAGATTTTCAGGTAGTCGCAGATAATGTCAACGCATTTATCAATGCCAATGTCCCCCGTATTAAGGCAAAGGTCATAGTTGCGGATGTCTGTCCATTCCCTGCCTGTGTGGGAGCGGTAGTATGCGTTTCTTTCCTTGTCGATTTTCGTGATGAGAGCCTCAATATCATCGGTCACGTCGGTATATTTCAGGACATTTTTTATGCAATTGTCCATATCCGCCCAGATAAAAACGCTCAGCACATTGACATAATTTTTCAGCACAAAGTCTGCACACCGTCCGACAATAACGCAGGATTCCTTTGACGCAAGCTCCCTGATTATCTCCGCCTGATAGTTAAACAGATTTTCATCGGAAACGAACTTCCTGTCGGTCGGCGGGATTATCTCCCCCGTATACACCTTGGGACGGCTGAAAAGTCCTCCCTTTGCCTTCTCGTCAGCTTCACCGAAAAGCTCCTCCTTGATGCCGCTTTTTTCGGAAGCCAGCTTCAAAAGCTCCTTATCGTAGAATTTCACACCAAGGCGTTCAGCCAGCTTTTTGCCGATCTGTCTGCCGCCGCTGCCGTATCCTCTTGCGATGGTAATGACAAAATTATCCATAAACGCACCTCTCAGATAACCATTTTATCGGATATTGTGTTTTATGCCGAAGCTTATTCTCCAAGATAAGCCTTCTTGACCGAATCGTCGTTCATAAGCTCCTTGGCATCGCCCGAAAGGACGATCTTTCCTGTTTCAAGCACATATGCCCTGTTAGCAATGGAGAGTGCTTTCTTAGCGTTCTGCTCAACGAGAAGCACTGTCGTGCCGCTTTTGTTTATTTCCTTGATAATATCGAATATTTCCGAAACATACAGCGGAGAAAGTCCCATTGACGGTTCGTCCATAAGGATAATGCTTGGGTGGGACATAAGTGCCCTGCCCATTGCAAGCATCTGCTGCTCGCCGCCCGAAAGCGTTCCTGCTATCTGGTTTTTACGTTCAAGCAGTCTTGGGAAACGCTTGTAGACCATTTCCAGAGTGTCGGAGTTCTCCTTTTTATCCTTTCGGGTATATGCACCCATTTTCAGATTATCGTAAACCGTGAGCTGCTGGAAAATTCTTCTTCCCTCGGGAACATGAGCCATTCCGAGAGATACTATTTTATGGGCAGGGGTCTTGGTAAGCTCCTTGCCGTTGAACTCTATGCTTCCGCTTTTCGCCTGGATAAGTCCCGTAATAGTATGGAGGATAGTGGTTTTTCCCGCACCGTTTGCACCGATAAGAGCGATTATCTCCCCCTGATTAACCTCGAAGGAAATGCCCTTGACAGCGTTGATGACGCCGTAATAAACCTCAAGATCCTTTATCGTTAGCATTGCCATATTTCGCACCGTCCTCCTGTTAATCTCCGAGATAAGCCTTGATAACACGCTCGTCGTTGAGAACGTCAGCCGTAATTCCGTGAGTAAGCTCCGTGCCGAAATTCAGCACTGTGACCTCCTCACAGATACCCGAAACAAGCTTCATATCGTGTTCGATAAGCAAAATCGTCATATCGAAATTATCCCTTACAAAGCGGATAGTGTTCATCAGCTCCGCAGTTTCGTTGGGGTTCATACCCGCAGCAGGCTCGTCCAGAAGCAGCAGCTTCGGTGAAGTTGCCAACGCTCTTGCTATCTCCAGCTTACGCTGTTTACCGTAAGGAAGATTTGCGGCGGTGAAATTTGCCTCCGCTTCAAGTCCCATTACCTTTAAAAGCTCCATAGCCTTTTCGGAGATTTCCTTTTCCGACTTGAAATATTTCGGCAGACGGAAAATACCCTCAAAGGTGCTGTAAGGCGTGCCGTTGTGCAGTCCCACCTTAACATTGTCGATAACGGTAAGCTCCTTGAACAGTCTGATATTCTGGAATGTTCTGGCAATACCAGCCTTGTTTATCTCGATAGTGCTGAGCTTAACAAGGTCCTTTCCGTCCAGCACAATAGTGCCCGTATCAGCCTTGTAAACGCCTGTCAGCAGATTGAAAACAGTGGTCTTTCCCGCACCGTTAGGACCGATAAGTCCGTACAGCTGACCCTTTTTTATAGTCAGATTAAAATCGCTGACAGCCTTAAGTCCGCCGAAGGAAATGCTCAGATTTGTTACCTCTAACATATTCATGCCTGAGTTTCCTCCTTTTTGGCAAACATTGCCTTTATCTTATAAGAAACAGTTTCCTTAAATTCCTTTGCCTTGGGCGACCAGTTGAACAGCATTACCGTAATGAGAACGATCGCATATACGAGCATTCGGTAATCGCTGAGGAAACGGAGCTTTTCGGGGAGAATATACAGGATAACAGCCGCAATGACCGAACCCCTGATATTTCCGATACCGCCGAGAACAACGTAAACCAGTATCATAATGGACGCATTGTAATTGAACTTATCTCCCGCCGAGGTAAGTGTCGAATAATTGTGAGAATACAGCACGCCTGCCGCACCTGCAAGGGCTGCGGAGATAGTGAACACCATCAGCTTGTATTTGGTAATGTTGATGCCGACGGATTCGGCAGCGATACGGTTATCTCTGATAGCCATAATAGCACGTCCGTCACGTGAATTTACAAGGTTCTGCACGACAAACAAAGTTATCAGCACAAGGAGTACTCCAACGGTAAAATTGGAATCCTGCGGCGTTCCCGAGATGCCCTGTGCACCCTTGATGATGATCTTTCCGTCCTCGGCAAGGCCCATATCCATTGCACTTTTCAGAGAAAAATGCAGACCGTTCGAGTCAACGCCGAAGTTTACTACGTTCACAAGATTTTTAATAATTTCGCCGAAAGCAAGAGTCACTATGGCAAGATAGTCACCCTTTAATCGGAGAACGGGAATTCCTATAAGTGCACCGAAAAGTGCGGCACAAGCAGCACCGATAATGATAGCGATCGTAAATCTGATGGGAGCAACGGTAATGCTGTCCTCAGTAAGCTTGGAGAAAATAGCTCCCGAATATGCACCTATACACATAAATCCTGCATGTCCAAGGCTAAGCTCGCCGAGAATGCCGACAACGAGATTGAGTGATACCGCCATAATAACGTAAATGCAGACAGGAACGAGAAAGCCCTTCATAGAGTTTGAAAGCCCGCCGCAAAGCTGAACTATCATAACAATTGCATAAAGAACGATGACCATTCCATAGTTGATAAGGCTGTTTTTTGTGGATTTGCTAAGCTTTTTCATAGATACACAGCCTCCTTAAACCTTTTCCTGAATGTTCTTGCCGAGAATACCCGTAGGCTTTATCAGAAGAACCACAACGAGGATAGCAAAAACAATAGCGTCCGCCATTTGGGAGGATATGTACGCCTTGCCGATATTTTCGATAATTCCGATAAGCAGTCCGCCTATCATAGCCCCGGGTATTGAACCGATGCCGCCGAAAACAGCCGCAACGAACGCCTTGATGCCGGGCATAGTTCCCGAATATGGCGTAAGATTAGGATAAGCCGAACACATAAGTGCACCCGCAACAGCCGCCAGTGCCGAACCGATAGCAAATGTCAGCGAGATAGTGGCATTTACGTTGATACCCATAAGCTGTGCCGCACCCTTGTCCTCGGAAACAGCCTTCATAGCCTGCCCTGCCTTGGTTTTGTTTACGAAAAGTGTCAGACCGACCATTATAACGATACAAGCTGTTATGGTAACGATAGCAGTTCCCGAAATGGAAACCTGTCCGTCAAAAAGCTTAACAGCCTTAAGATTTACGATTGAAGTAAAGGACTTGGAATCTGCACCGAATATGAGCAGTGCAAGATTTTGCAGCAGATAGCTGACGCCGATTGCCGTAATAAGCACCGCCAGCGAAGAGCTTGCGTTTCTCAGGGGACGATATGCGACCTTTTCGATAAGCACGCCCAGTGCCGTACAAACAGCCATTGCGATCACAAGGCTGAGCAGTGCCGACGCACCCAAGCTTGTCATGGAAAGGAACACAGCAAATGCACCCACCATGATTACATCGCCGTGGGCGAAGTTCAGCATTTTTGCTATACCGTAAACCATAGTATAGCCGAGGGCGATGATCGCATAAACGCTTCCAAGACTGAAACCGTTTATCAGGTGATTAAGAAAGCTCATAGTTATTCCCCGTTTCGATAATTATTTACAATGAAGAGTTAAAAATAAAAAGCTCCTCGGCACTTTTCATTTTTAGCTCTTCATATACCGCTGTACCGCCGACGAAAAATCTCGCCGACGGTAACAAAATGCGATACACAAAAAGTCTGTGTAATTAAATTACATTGCCTTGTAAGAACCGGTAAGTGTTGTGGTTCCGTCGTCGTTTGCAACCTCTTCAACAACGATCACAACAGCCTTAGGAGCCTTTGTGGGCTCGCCGTCAGCGGACCAAACCATTCCTGTGCCTGTAAGACCGTCAAAGGTGATCTCGGTCATAGCCTTCTTCATAGCATCAGCCATATCGGAAGTGGACATATCGGGTGTGATGCCTGCCTTCTCAGCAGCAGCCTTGATGATGTAGATAGCATCATAAGCATCAGCAGCGAACTGATTGGGAACGTCACCGTAAGCAGCCTTGAAGTCGGAAACGAACTTCTGTGTCTTTTCGTCCTGAGCATCAGCAGCAAAAGGAGTCAGCAGCATAACGTCCTTGGTGAGGTTCAGGTCAAAGTTCTCAACGTTAAGGATACCGTCAAGTCCGTCACAGCCGAAGAACTTGGGAGCGAATTCCATTGTAGCAGCCTGCTGGAGAATAAGAGAAGCTTCCTGATAGTAGATGGGCAGGAAAACAAGCTCAGCACCTGCATCCTTAGCCTTCTGGAGCTGTACAGTAAAGTCAGTCTTAGAGTCATCGGTGAATGCTTCGGCAGCAACGATCTCGAAAGGCTGATTTGCAGCTTCGGCAGCGAACTTCTCGTAAATACCGGAAGAATAAACGTCGGAGCTGTTGTAGATAACGGCAACCTTGGAAGCAAGTCCGTTCTCGCCTATGTACTTAGCAGAACCGAAGCCCTGGTTGGGGTCGGAGAAGCAAACTCTGAATGCGTTGTCGTACTTGATGCTTTCAACAGCGGAGCCGGAAGGAGTCAGCTGGAACATGTTGTCCTTGTGAGTTTCCTCAACAACTGCCTGACAGGGTGTGGATGTTACCGTACCCATCAGCATCTGCATACCCCAGTCCTTAAGGGTGTTGTAAGCGTTTACGGATTTTTCTGCATCGTGAACGTCGTCCTCGAACTTGAATTCAACCTGAACGCCGTTGATACCGCCTGCAGCATTGATCTCCTTTACAGCCATCTCAGCTGCATTCTTAACAGCAAGACCGTAAACAGCAGCACCACCTGTAACAGGTCCGATACCGCCGATTTTGAATACAGTGCCCGATGCACTTGCAGAATCGCCGCCGTTTGAATCGGAGCTTCCGCTGCCTGTTCCGCTGCCGTTTCCGCAGGCAGTGAAGAAAGGAACGGTCATCATTGCGGAAAGACCGAGTGCCATAAGTTTCTTTGCAAACTTGTTCATTTAAATAAACCTCCTGAGCAAATGTAAAAATGACGGAAAGGAAGAAAAAACTTGCTTTCCTTATCTAATATAATAAACTCTGCCATCAAAAAAGTCAATGAACAATTAAACCGATTTAACTGTCATTTTCCAATATATTATTAGGGATTTTACACACATTTCACTTGTTGTATCAAGCAAATATGACCAATAAGCGAACAAAATCTGTACATATCCCCGAAATTATGCATTTTTTGCTTCAAGCTCCAGCAGATATTTCTTGAAATCGGTGCCGAGAGTGTATCCCGAAAGCGAACCGTCCGAAGCCACTACCCTATGGCAGGGAATTATTATGGGAATGGGATTTTTCCCGTTTGCCGTGCCGACCGCTCTGTAAGAACCGGGGCAGCCTGCCATTTCTGCCGTCTGCTTATAAGTTCTGGTTTCGCCGTAAGGAATATCCTTCAAAGCGTTCCAGACGGAAAGCTGAAAATCCGTACCCTCCAGCTTCAGCGGCAGGTCGAAGCTCTTGCGTTTGCCCGCAAAATATTCGGAAAGCTGCTTTTTTGCCTCTTTCAGCAGCGGCGTTTCCGCCATAAAAAAGCTTACGATAGGTTTGCCTGTTTCAATTCCCGAGATTTTTCCGTCCTCCTCGGTAATGCTGATAAAGCCTGCTTCCGTTTTCATAAGTGCAGTAAATTTCATACTCATAATATCAATCCTTTCGGACAGCCTGCAAAAATATCCCTGTGCAGGCATACATATACAAATATTATTTTACCACGCAAATATTGATATTTATACGGGAAATATTTAACATATATTTATTTTTCACAAACCTCTTGACATAACCTGATATTTTTTTTACAATATTTTTAGGGAAACACTTATTAACCCACAAAATATCCCACGAAAAGGAGTGAACGTCTACGGTAACGATACTCATCGGAAGAATAGCCGCCGGAAAAACCTTTATCGCAAATCGTCTGAAAGAAAAATCGTCATCCGTGCTGCTGTCCTGTGACAAGCTTATGCTCACCCTTTTTGATGAATGTCTGGGTGAACGTCATAACGAGGTTCAGGCAAAATGCTTCCGCTATCTCTATGAGCTTTCGACGGAAATATGTGCTGCAGGCGGTGATGTCATACTTGATTTCGGCTTCTGGACAAAGGCACAGCGGCGTGAAGCGGAGGAATTTTACCGTTCGGCAAATATCAGACTCAAACGCATTTATATAGTATCGGACGAAAACGATCGCAGAACACGTCTTAAGAAACGCAACGCCGCTGCCGAAAAGCTTCCGGGCAGACAATATATCATTTCCCCGGAAATGCTAAAGCGGTTTGACAGCTGCTTTGAAAAGCCCGAACCTTGGGAATATGATGAGCTTTATATAAATTAACGGAGGATATATTATGAAAACAAAGCTATTTGCAAAAACAAACCGGGAGGTTTCCATACTGGGACTGGGCTGCATGCGTCTGCCGCAGACCGAAATTGACGGAAAGTGGGTCATCGACAGAGAGCGGGCACTTGCCATGGTCGATGAAGCTTATAACAGCGGCATAAACTATTTCGACACCGCTTATATGTATCACGACGGACAGTCTGAGGACTTTATGGGAGAGGCTCTCAGCCGTTATCCCCGTGAAAGCTTTATGCTGGCTACCAAGCTGCCCATTTGGATGGCAGATACTCCCAAGGATATGGAAAGGATATTTAACGAGCAGCTGAAAAAGCTGAAAACCGACTATTTCGATTTCTATCTTCTCCACTCTCTCGGCAGGGGAAATTGGGACAAGTGCAAAGAATTCGGTGCATACGAATTTGTGAAACGCAAGCAGACGGAAGGCAAAATTATCAATGTAGGATTTTCCTTCCACGACTCCCCCGACGTTCTCGAAGAGATAGCTTCTGCGGAAGAATGGGATTTTGCACAGATACAGATGAATTATTTCGACTGGGACTATCAGAACGCAAAGCGGCAGTATGAAATTCTGGAGAGCAAGGGCATTCCCGCAATAATAATGGAACCTGTCAGAGGCGGTGCACTCGCCGACCTCGGTGAGGAAGCAAACGGACTTCTCAAGGCCGCCGAACCGAACAAGTCCATTGCGTCCTGGGCTATCCGCTTTGCCGCTTCAAAGGAGGGCGTGCTGACCGTTCTCAGCGGTATGTCAAATATGGAGCAGCTTCGGGACAATATCTCCACGACTGCCAATTTCAAGCCCCTTACCGATGCGGAAAACGATATGCTTTTCAAAGCAGCTAAGGTTTACAGCAAAAATTTGGCTGTCCCCTGCACAGGCTGCCGCTATTGTATGGACTGCCCCATGGGTGTTGATATTCCCAAGGCGTTCGTTAAGTGGAATGACTATGCAAAGAGCCTTGACAAGTGGCATTTATGCGACGAACTCAATCAGCTTCGCAAGGACAAATGTGCTCCCGACCAATGCGTTTCCTGCGGGAAATGTGCAGAGCACTGTCCTCAGCACATTGACATTCCCACAAAGCTTGCGGAGATAACCGAGAAAGCTTTTGGCTAAGTGATACATACAAGATAAAGATACGCCGTCGGTTTCAGATGAAATCGGCGGCGTTGTTTCTTATGATTTTACCTAACAGTTGTTAGGTGGATTTTTTTCTCTGCTGTTTGCGTTCGGCGGCAGCGTTGTAGTCGGCACGTTCCTGTTCAGTTTCGGGGATTATTCTCGGCACGGGACAGGGATTTTCATTTTCATCAAGTGCGATAAGGATAAAATATGCAGTGTTGATAAGGGAACGTTCTCCATGAAGGCTTTCCATATACGCTTCGGTGCGTATCTCCATAGAAGTGCGTCCCACATAAGTCACTCTTGCACCGATAACTACCGTATCGCCAACGTGTGCGGGAGCTTTGAAGCTTATGCTGTCTATGGCGGCGGTGGTCACTTCCCTGCCTGCGTGACGTCTTGCGGTTATGGCTGCTGCAAGGTCCATCCATTCAAGCAGTCTGCCGCCGAATAGTCTGCCGTTGCCGTTTGCGTCCTTGGGCATTACGATGTAGCACTGCTCCGTTGCGGAGTCGGATACTTTTTTTATTTGCTCGTTCATTTTATTTTCCTCTCTTTTCCTTATTTAAATAGTATTATAACCTATTTACGGGAAAAATTCAATCCAAAACAAATTTTGCAAATAAAATTATATAAACCTCTTGACAAATTATATATGACGTGCTATAATTAAGAGCACAAAGGAGGGAAAATCCCGATGAATAAAAGTCTTTACAGCCTTATCCTCATGGACGAGGTTGTAAAAGGTATCGACAAGGCGGCGTACAGCCTGAAAACCTCCCGCTCCGCCCTGATAAACCAAATTCTTGCGGATTATCTGTCCCTCAAAACCCCCGAGTACCATACAGGCGAGGTGTTCGGGATAGTGGGCAGACAGCTTGAAGCGGACAGCGACATAAGGGTCTGCGAAGGCGGCTCGGCGTCCATTCTCTCACTGCGAAGTGCTCTTAATTATAAGTATAACCCGACCCTGCGTTATACCGTGACCCTTACCCCCGATGGCGACAGTATCCTCGGGCGTATGGAGGCCGCCCTGAGAACGCAGAACAAGCTTCTGAGGGACAAGGTCAGCGGTTTTTACACCGTCTGGGCAACTGTTCTCGGAAACGGCGAAGCGGACGGCGTTCACGCTGAGGGTTATGTTATCGAGGACGCTAAGTATGTGGGAAATTTCCGCATTTACGGAGATTACAGAAGTATGTCCGAAAGCGATACCGCAGCAATTGTGACAGCTTATGTAAAACATTTTGACGAATCCATAAAGGAATTCTTCGGGCTACCCGAGGAAGAATGCAGCGAAATACTCCTTAACCTCAATAACGGAAAGGAAGATTAAATATGAACATGCAAAATTTGACCAAGAAATCCATCGAGATAGTGCAGAACGCTCAGTCTGTTGCTGTGGAATATCAGAATATGAACATTGAGCAGCAGCACATTCTCTATGCGATGATGAAGCAGGAGGGCGGACTTATCCCCCAGCTGCTGACGAAAATGGGCGTGGACACTGTGGGCTTTGAGAACAGCGTTGAAGCGTCCCTTTCAAACATTCCCCGAGTAACGGGCAGCGGACGTAAGCCCGACACCGTTTATGTCACACAGGACGTTGACAGGGCATTGCAGAAGGCAGAGGAAACCGCAAAGCGTATGTCCGACGAGTATATCTCCGTTGAGCACCTTTTCATCGGACTGCTGGAAGCTCCCAACAAGGAAACAGCCAAGCTGTTCAAAAATTTTGCCATTGACAAGGACGGCTTCTTGAAGGCTCTTTCCGAAGTAAGAGGCGGTCAGCGTGTTACCACCGACTCCCCCGAGGAAACCTACGATGCACTGAAAAAGTACGGTCAGGAGCTGGTCGGTCTGGCAAGAGCAAACAAGCTTGACCCCGTTATCGGACGTGATACCGAAATAAGAAACGTTATCCGCATTCTGTCCCGTAAGACGAAAAACAATCCCGTGCTTATAGGTGAACCGGGCGTCGGCAAGACCGCTATTGCAGAGGGGCTTGCCCTGAGAATTGTCCGTGGAGATGTCCCCAACAATCTTAAGGATAAGAAGATTTTCTCTCTTGATATGGGTGCTCTGGTTGCAGGTGCAAAGTACAAGGGCGAATTTGAGGAACGTCTGAAAGCCGTCCTGAACGAGCTGAAAAAGGCAAACGGCGAAATTCTCCTCTTTATAGATGAGATACACACCATTGTGGGTGCGGGCAAGGGTGACGGTGCAATGGACGCAGGAAATCTCCTGAAGCCTATGCTGGCAAGGGGTGAACTGCATTGTATCGGTGCAACGACCCTTAACGAGTACCGTCAGTATATTGAAAAGGACAAGGCACTTGAAAGACGTTTCCAGCCCGTAATGGTTCCCGAGCCGAATGTTGAGGACACTATCTCCATTTTAAGAGGTCTGAAAGAACGTTACGAGGTATTCCACGGCGTAAAGATACAGGATTCGGCACTTATCACCGCCGCTACCCTTTCCAACCGCTATATTACCGACAGATTTCTCCCCGATAAGGCAATAGACCTTGTGGACGAAGCCTGTGCTCTTATCCGCACCGAAATGAATTCTATGCCCACCGAGCTTGATGAAATTTCCCGAAAGATAATGCGTCACGAGATTGAGGAAACTGCTCTAAAAAAAGAGGACGACAAGCTTTCCAAGGAGCATCTTGAGGAAATTCAGAAGGAACTTGCGGAAATGCGTGCGGAATTTGCCGAGATGAAAGCACGCTGGGAAAACGAAAAGGCGTCCATCGGCAAGGTTCAGAAGCTTCGTGAGGAAATAGAGAAGATAAACGGCGAAATTGCCGCCGCCGAACGCAGCTACGACCTTAACAAGGCTGCCGAGCTGAAATACGGAAAACTCCCCTCTCTCCAGAAAGAACTTGACGAAGCGGAGGACGAGGAGCATAACGGCAAAAAGCACACCCTTCTCCGTGACAAGGTTACAGAGGAAGAAATCACCCGAATCATCAGCCGCTGGACGGGTATTCCCGTTGCAAAGCTGATGGAGGGCGAGCGTGAAAAGCTGCTGAATATGGAAAATATCCTCCACAAGCGTGTTATCGGACAGGACGAAGCCGTTCTTAAGGTAAGCGAAGCTATCCTCCGTTCGAGAGCGGGCATTCAGGACCCCAACAGACCCATAGGTTCGTTTATGTTCCTTGGTCCTACCGGTGTCGGAAAGACCGAGCTTGCAAAAGCTCTTGCCGAAGCTCTGTTTGATGATGAAAAGAACATTGTCCGCATTGATATGACGGAATATATGGAGAAATTCTCCGTAAGCCGTCTGATTGGAGCACCTCCGGGATATGTTGGCTATGATGAGGGCGGTCAGCTGACCGAAGCTGTACGCCGCAGACCCTATTCCGTTGTACTGTTCGATGAGGTGGAAAAGGCACACCCCGATGTGTTCAACATTCTCTTACAGGTGCTTGATGACGGCCATATTACCGATTCTCAGGGACGCAAAATAGATTTCAAGAACACTATCATTATCCTCACCTCAAATCTCGGTTCGTCCGCTATTCTGAACGGCATCAACGAGGACAACACCATATCCGAGGAAGCCGAAGAGGAAGTAAACGAGCTGCTGCATGAGCAGTTCCGTCCCGAGTTCCTGAACCGTCTGGACGAGGTAGTGCTGTACAAGCCCCTTTCCAAGTCGGACATTGGTCAGATCGTGGATATTATGCTTGCTCATCTCAGCAATCGTCTGGAGGACAGACAGCTTTCCGTAACCGTTACGGAAGCGGCAAAGAACTATATCATCGACGAGGGCTACGACCCCGTATTCGGTGCAAGACCGCTTAAGAGATTTATCCAGAGCAAGGTGGAAACGCTTATTGCACGAAAGATAATCGCCGAGGACATTGAGCCTTATTCAACTCTTACGGTAGATTTCGTTGATGATGCTCTGACGGTTTCCGTGGCAAAGATCGAAGAATAAATTTCCCGGGAAATTTTTTAACTGCAAAGGACTGCTTTTCTAGGGTAGTACCGATATGAAAGTTTTATCGGTACCGAGCGACAAACTTTGTTCATTTCGCTGTTTATCGAACGAATTGACAAAGGGGTCGCCCCTTAGGGCAGTCCTTTTTTGCGTCTTGACATTTATCGAAAGATGAATTATAATAGACCCAAAGAGATTTCCAAACACATCAGCGACCCGACATAAAAAGGAGTACGCCTTATGTACAGATTTTCATACCGACTTTCCGACAATGCCGACAAAAGCGATTACACCGAGCTTGTCGACAAGCTGTCGGCGGAATTTCCCGAGCTTATCCGTCTAAGTAAAGATGAAGAAAACGCACGCCGAACCGTGTTTGCCACCCCCGAGGACAAATCGGAAAAGCTCTGCCTTACCTTTTGCGAAACAGAAAAAAGCATTGAGCTGCTGTCTAAGAATAAGATCAAAAATCTTTCCGACCAAGAACTTCAAACACTTCTTGATATTAAACAATGTGAATACAATACCGAACCTGCGGGAATGAGAAAAATAAGCATAATTGCTGTTGAGATATGTTTTATTCTAATTTATATTTTTCTCGGATATTGCAATGAAGATTGTAACTTTATTAACACATCTGACCGACCTTTTGAATATATGCTGCAAAGCTTTATTATGAGCTTGCCTGCCGCCGTGATATGTTATTTTTCATATCCCATACTGAAACGCAGGACAGGTTATAGCAGTATCAGAATCAGATTTATGCAGTTTGGCGGCATTATAGCGATTGTTTTCGCAGCATTTTCCATTATGACCGCAAATTCTTTTATGATCTCGCTTATAATTATTCTTCTGCTTGCGTGTTCCGTTCCCATTGCTTGCTTCGGAATGGTAACAGCTATTATATTTGAACGGATAATCTCATTTATAAAGAAAAAATTATCATACCGATAAACAGAAAGCTTCGCAAAGCCCAAAATTAAGGCTTTACGAAGCTTTTTCATTATTAACGATACATTACATATCAGAAAAGTCCCGAAATTTCCCCGTTTTCATCACAGTCAATCTTCAAAGCGGCAGGTGCCTTGGGAAGTCCCGGCATAGTCATAATATCTCCCGTAAGTGCGACCACAAAGCCCGCACCGGCAGACAGCTTTACATCACGGACGGTTATCTTGAAGCCCTCGGGCTTGCCCAGCTTGGCGGGGTCATCGGACAGCGAATACTGAGTCTTAGCCACGCAAACGGGCGTATCACCATAGCCAAGACGCTCTATTTCGGCAATAGCCTTCTCCGCCTGAGTCGTGAATACTACGCCGTCCGCACGGTATATCTCACGGGCAATGGTTTCAAGCTTTTCCTTGATAGGAAGCTTTTCATCGTAAATAGGCTTGAAGTTGGAGGGATTGTTTTCGATGGTTTTGCAGACCTTTTCCGCAAGGTCTGTTCCGCCCTCGCCGCCCTTGGCGAATATCTCCGCAAGAGAAACCTCAACGCCCATTTCGGCACAGAAATCCTTGATTATTGCTATTTCGGCTTCCGTATCGGTATGGAAACGGTTGATAGCGACCACCACGGGAAGTCCGAATTTCTGCATATTTTCGATATGCGTTTTCAGATTGACAATGCCCTTTTTCAGTGCTTCGGTATTTTCCGAATTCAGTTCGGGCTTGGGAACGCCGCCGTTATATTTCAGTGCACGGATAGTTGCCACCAGCACAACACAGTCGGGTTTCAGTCCCGCAAAACGGCACTTTATGTCAAAGAACTTCTCAGCACCGAGGTCTGAACCGAAGCCTGCTTCGGTTATTGCATAATCGCCCAGCTTCAAAGCAAGCTTTGTCGCCTGCACGGAATTGCAGCCGTGGGCGATATTTGCAAAGGGTCCGCCGTGAACGATTGCGGGATTATTTTCCAGCGTCTGCACAAGATTTGGCTTCAAGGCATCTCGCATAAGTGCGGTCATTGCTCCCTCCGCACCAAGATCTCTTGCGTAAACAGGCTCATTATCCAGATTATAGGCAACGAGAATATTTCCCATACGCCTTTTCAGGTCGGAAATATCATTTGCAAGACAGAGAATTGCCATTATCTCGGAAGCAACGGTTATCTGGAAGCCGTCCTCTCTCGGGAAACCGTTCAGCTTGCCGCCGAGAGCGACAATGACGTTTCGGAGAGCACGGTCGTTCATATCAAGACAACGCTTGAACATTATACGCCGCTCGTCGATACGCAGCTCATTTCCCTGATGGATATGATTGTCTATCAACGCACAGAGCAGATTGTTTGCGGCAGTGATGGCGTGCATATCTCCCGTAAAATGAAGGTTAATGTCCTCCATAGGAACGACCTGTGCATAGCCGCCGCCCGCAGCACCGCCCTTTATGCCGAAAACGGGTCCCAGGGACGGTTCACGCAGAGCAAGCACAGCCTTCTTGCCGATCTTGCTCATAGCTTCTTCCAGCCCGACGGAAATAGTGGTCTTTCCCTCGCCCGCAGGGGTCGGATTGATTGCGGTAACGAGTATCAGCTTGCCGTCGGGACGGTCTGCCAGCTTGCCGTAAAGACCGCTTGCAAGCTTAGCCTTGTAGTGACCGTAAGGCTCGGTATCCTCTTCGGAGATGCCCAGCTTTGCGGCAATTTCGGTGATTTTTTTCATCTTCGCCTGTTTTGCGATTTCAATATCGGAAAGCATAAAATTTCTCCTTTTTTAAATAGGTTACGCAGATTTTCGGAAAATATTACAGATCAATAAAATACTTCATAATTGTAGGACCCTGCTCGATGAATACGCCCGTATTCTTGGCGTTTTCCTCGGTAAATGCGGGCTGACCCTCCACCTTATGGGAGCTTCTGTATATCATAAAGGGAACGGGGTCGGAGGTGTGTGTTTTCAGAGCAAGAGGTGTGGGGTGGTCGGGAAGAATCATTATCTTGAAATCGCCCATTTTTTCAAGCTCGGGGAGAATTCTGCCGAGAATTTCGGTGTCGATAAGCTCCAGCGACTTTACCTTGTTCTGTATCTCGTGACGGTGTCCGCACTCGTCGGGTGCTTCAACGTGGATATAGACAAAATCGCTGCCGTTTTTCAGCTCGCTTATCGCTGCATCTGCCTTGCCCTTGAAGTTTGTGTCGATATATCCTGTTGCACCCTCAACGTTTACAACATTCATTCCGCTGAACTTGCCTATTCCCTTTAACAGGTCAACAGCTGAGATCATAGAACCTTTCAGACCGTAAAGCTTTGTGAAATTCTCCAGCTCCGCACGAACGCCCTCGCCCCAGAACCAAACACAGTTTGCGGGACGCAGTCCTCTTGCAATTCTCGCCTTGTTTACGGGGTGGTCTTTCAGCAGCTCGCAGGACTTTTTCATCATATCGAAAAGCTTTGCGGCATTGGGGTGTAAAGGCTGATATTCTTTGATCTTTCTGCCTGTAATATCGTGGGGAGGTGTCAGCGTTCCGACGTCGGTGGTACCGCCGTTCCAGATAAGGCAGTGACGGTAGCTTACGCCGCTGTAAAGGGTGAACTCATCGCTGTCGAAATGTTCTTTCAGGAAAGCAACTATCTCCCTTCCCTCTTCGGTGGAAATATCATCCGCACAGTAGTCAACAAGTGTTTTATCCTCGAAATTAGGCTCGTCGGAAACGGTAACGAGATTGCATCTGAATGAAACGTCCGTGGGCTTCATATCAACGCCGATGCTGCCTGCCTCCAGCGGAGAACGTCCCGTATAGCAGACAGCGGGGTCATATCCCAGAACAGAAAGATTTGCAACGTCCGAACCGGGCTTCAAGCCGGGTGCGACCGTTCTTACAAGACCCATAACGGAATCCTTTGCAAGCTTATCCATATTTGGTGTAACCGACGCAGAAAGCGGTGTCTTGCCGCCAAGCTCCTCCACGGGATAATCTGCACAGCCGTCACACAGCAGAACTACATACTTCATTTTATATCATACTCCTTCGCAATTTATGCATTGAAATCACTATAAAAACTATTTTATCATAAATTTCACCAAATTTCAAGGCTGATTTTCGGTAAATAAAAATAATATTTTTATGAATTTAATATTGCTTTTATTGTTTTAAGTGTGATATACTTATGTAAAAATGAAAATTAAGGACAGAAGTTTTATGATAGAAATATTTTTATCGGTATATAACGGCGAGGAATATCTTGAAAAACAGCTTGATTCTCTGATTTCTCAGGACTATGGGGACATTATCATCACCGTTCGGGACGACGGCTCAACCGACCGTTCCGCCGAGATCATCGGCAGATACATAGAGAAATATCCCCGAAAAATACGCAGAATAACCACCCACACGGTCAGCTGCTCGGAAAGCACTTCATTTAGTGAGCTGATGAAAAATGCTGTCAGTGCAAACGACACTTATTACGCTTTTTGCGGTCGGGGTGACATATGGAAACCGAACAAGCTTACCGACCAGATGGGAAAAATGATGGTAATGGAGCTTCCCGAATGCTTCCACACTCCCCATTTAGTCTGCTGTGACGCCGAAATGGGTGCGGAAATACCGTCCGTGTCCGCCTATAAAAATCTCCGAAACGACAAGTTTTCCCTTAAACATGCACTGGCGGAATGTCCCGTGATAGGCGGCAGCTGCCTAATCGACAGGGCAATGCTGTCCCTATGTGCAAATATGCCCGAAACGGCAGATTACGGTCAGTGGATAGCTATGACCGCAGCCGCATTTGGGGAAACAGGATATATCCCCGGGAAATATGTACAATATTCGGGACAGATAGACGCATCTCCCGAAAACGGATATGAACAAGCGGCAGCATTTCTTGAAGTGTATAACGCAAAGTTTACACCAAAGCAAAGGAAAGCTGTTGAAAGCTATGCCGCCTGCAAAAATGCGGGAAAGCTTTCAAGAATATTCCGCATACTGTTCGGCGGATATTTGAAAAAGGGTCTGAAAAAAGCTGTTAAGCAGATAATTTCCTGCTGATTTTCACTTATTTTACTTGATATTTTCATTAATTTGTGATATAATATTGGCAATGTTTTTTGAAAAGGAATGAATATTTTTGAAGCTGCTTAAATATCTGTTAGTGCTGACTGCTATTTTGTTTGCCGCAGTTTATTTCCTGACATCATTCGCCCCGAGCGAAAAAAAGGATAATGACACGGCGGACGCTGCCGAATCTCAGACGGCACTGTCCTCCGAAACGGCAGTCACGGCAGAAACGGAGGCTGCAGTGGAAATAGATAACGAATGGGCTTACTTTGTTGTAAACAAGGATATTCCCCTGCCCGAGGGCTACAAGCCCGAAACTACCGTTGTTTACGGTCAGAAGGAAATGGACTATCGGGCGGCTCAGTATATGCTGAAAATGCTGGAGGACGCTAAAAAAGATGGCATCGAGCTGGTGGTTATGTCCGCTTACCGTTCCCACGAGTATCAGCAGGGAATTTTCGATGATGACCTGCAAAGGTATATCAACCAGGGTTATACCAAGGAAGAAGCATACAATATAACAGCGGATAATATCGCCGTTCCGGGACACAGCGAGCACGAAACGGGGCTTGCTGCCGACATTAAGACCACCACTTGGGAGGGAGAGATCACCGAGGAATTCGAGAACACTCCCGAGTTTGAATGGCTGAACGAAAACGCATGGAAATACGGCTATATCCTTCGCTATCCCAAGGACAAAACCGAGATAACCAAATACAACTATGAGCCGTGGCATTACCGCTTTGTGGGTATGTATTATGCGGAAAAGATAAAGGAAAGCGGGCTTTGTCTGGAAGAATTTTACGAGCTGAATCCTCCGAGAGAAAATTCTCCCGCCGAAACCGAGCCGCCTGTCAGCGAAACCGAGGAAACGTCCTCAAAGGTCAGCTTTGTGGTATAAGCGGCTTATGCAACTGCTAATCAATGTGTCCTTCCCCGTCGAAGGCGGGAACGGACACATTCGGACATATTAATCGCAAAGCGAAATAAATCGAAACAACAAATTAATCAGTCTTTCAATAAACATAAAAAGGAGGCAGGCTTCATTTAACGAAGCAAAAACAATGAAGTTTAAAAAAGCAGCATCAAGGCTGTCGGCAGCGGCTATGGCATTTGTTATGGCATTTGCGGCATTATCCGTCAGCAGTCCCGATATTATATACACCTACGCAGATTCTATGACCGAGTTGGAACGCCGTCAGCAGGAGCTTGCGGAGGAACGCAAGGAGATAGAAAAGCAGCTTTCGGCTATCGAAGGCAAGGCTGAGGAATATGAGCAGTACATTCAGGAATATGACAAAAAAATGGAGATACAGGAGGAGCAGCTTGCCAATCTCGCCGAACAGATCGAGATAATGGAGAAAAACATTGCCGATCTGGACGCAAAGATCGCTGCCAAAGAAGTGGAGATCGAAGAAGGCATCGAGCATTTCAAGCTGCGGCTCAGGGCTCTTTACGTTTCGGGAAATGACAGTATGGCGTCCATTCTGACAGGTTCGACGGATTTTTATGACGTTCTTGCGAGGATCGAGATAGTCAAGCGTATCTCATCTAATGACAACAAAACCATTGACGAGCTGAACGACCTGATCATCACCCTAAACTCACAGAAAGCACAGCTTGAAGAGGAAAAAGCACAGCTGGAAAGCAAGAAATCCGCTCAGGAGGCACATCTTGCAGAGCTTCAGGAAACCTATCAGAATCATCACGAAACCAAGGAAATGTACGAAAAGCAGGCGGAAATGTACGAAAACCGCACCGATGAAATAGACGCCGAAGAGCAGCGTGTGGAACAAGAAATTCAAGAGTATATCCGCAAGCAGCAGGAAGAGCTTGAAAGAAAGCGTAAGGAAGAGGAAGAACGCCGACGCAAAGAGGAGGAAGAACGCAAGCGTAAGGAAGAGGAAGAGCGAAAGAAGCGTGAGGAAGAAGAGGAACGGAGGCGTCAGGAGGCTGAGGCAAATAATCAGGAATACATTCCTGCCGAAACCGAACCCGTGACCGAGGAAGAACCCGTCGAAAGCTATACCCCGGGATATTCGGAAACAGGCTTTATCTGGCCCGTTCCGAGTGTGAGAAATATGACCGATACATATGGAAACCGCTGGATAGTTGAGGAACAGCGGAACAATTTCCACAAGGGCATCGACATTAACAAGCCCAACTGCTACGGCGAACCGATCGTTGCATCGGCGGCGGGCACTGTAATTACAGCAAGCAACACGGGCAACGGCTACGGTATTCACGTTGTTATCGACCACGGAGATAAGATAGCTACCCTTTACGCCCATATGTCCAGCTGCTGCGTAAACGTTGGCGATGAGGTCGCACAGGGTCAGGTCATCGGCTACATCGGCTCAACAGGCTATGCTTACGGAAATCACTGCCATTTCGAGGTCAGAGTAAACGGTCAGCATACCGACCCGCTTAAGTATGTTTCAATAAACAATTAAAATAAGAAATCCCGTCGGTTTCCAAAATTCCGACGGGATTTTTCAGTTCATTCAGTTATTCATTCGGGAAATTCTTTGAGATATGTCCGATTTAACGGACAGTTATTCACTCGCCCGTACAACCTTGGGAGCTTTCTTATCCTCCGCAGGCTTCTGTTCGCAGATACCCGTAATAACGATAGAAAGACATTTCATATCGTGATAGAGATCGTAATAAACACCCGGTCTGCCCGTGACAGCAACTGTGGGACGAAGGGGCTGGTCGGGGAAATTTGCCATGACCGTGGCAGTTTCGCCGTTGGAAAGCTGTACAACCGTTCCCACGGGATAAGGTGCGACCTTTCGGATAAATGCCCTTACGCACTGTTCGTCAAAATGGCTGCCCGTTCCGCCCATTATGTACTCGATGGCTTCCGATGGCGGGCTGGGTGTTCTGTATGGTCTTTGAGATGTGAGTGCATCGAAAACGTCTGCAACCGCAAGTATCTTCGCATAAAGATGGATCTCATCGCCCTTCAGACCTCGGGGATAGCCCGTGCCGTCAACCTTTTCGTGATGACCGACTATTCCGTAATAGGAATTCGGCGGAACAAGCCGCCTTTCCAGAAGATGATTTGCAGCATGAACGGGGTGCATTTTTACAATACCGAACTCCTCCTGAGTAAGTCTGCCCGGCTTGTTGATTATCTCAATGGGGATAGACACCTTTCCAATGTCGTGAAGCAGACCGCTGAGTCCCAGCTCGTTCAGCTCCCTGTGATTCAGCCCCAGCTCCATTCCGATAGCAAGAGCCATTATGGAAACGCTCAGGCTGTGATGGAAGGTGTAGTCATCATACATTTTAATATCGGCGATATTAACCATAATATCGCTGCTGGCGGACAGATTGTCTATCAGCTTTTCGGTAGTGTCCTTGATCTCCTCAACATCATCACCCGTAACACCGCCGCTCATAAAGTCGTTTGCAAGGTTTTTTACGCCCGACAAAGCTTCATTCTTTATCTCGCTGTTAATGGAAGAGATGACCCTGATCTCGCTTTTGGCATCGTCAATATAAGCACCGTCAACGTCGGCACGCTTCATCTGTGTGATGATTACATCCGTAAGCTTCGTGCCTGCTTTCAGACTGACCGCCGCATAAGTATTTGCATCGTAATAGTTGATGTTTCTTCCGAGGCACATACCCGGCACAAGATTAGCCGAAGAAACAAAAATCAAAAGAAATCACCTCGCATTGCCGAACGGGCGGCAGCATAAAATCCAAGCCCCGCAAATATAATGTACTGCGGACAAACGGAGAGCTTACTTTCTAAGCTGAGTATAGCACTCTGTGCAGATATTTTTGCCCTTGAAATCAACGATATTATCTGAGCTGCCGCAGAAAACGCAGGCTGCCTTATCCTTTTTCAGGACGATATTTTCACCGTCAACATAGATCTCCAATGCATCTCTCTCGCCAATATCAAGGCTTCTTCTCAGCTCGATAGGCAGAACGATACGTCCGAGTTCGTCGATTTTTCTTGTGATTCCTGTAGATTTCATTGAATTTGCCTCCTTAATTAATAAAACATTGCCGAGGATATTTCCGTCGGCTGATATTTTCGCCGCATTTTGCAGATCGTCGGCGATAATATTTACTTCTGACAGATTCGTTCCCCGTGCAGTACCCGCTGTTATTTATATCTGAAACACTTTCGTCAAAAGGTCCCCTAGCATTACCTTTTTATCTGTCCGAAAGCCGGGTATTTTATAAGGAACAACGATTGACCCTTTCCTCTAAGGGTCAAAACTATTATAACTTTTTTTGCATATATTTGTCAATGGTAAAATTGTGAATATTTGTAATTTTTAGTTGTATTGTCAAATTTTGTGTTGATTGCTGTAATTGCAGGTAATTGATTGTGCATTTTACCCAATATCCCAAAATATCCCTTGAAATACTTTCCTGATATTGTATATAAAAGGAAATTGAGGTTCTGCAAATGATGAACAAAATATTTTCAATTATCATCATACTGTCCGTTGCATACGGCATATACAGCGGTAATTTTTCGGAAATGTCCGACTCACTGCTGAACGACCCGTCCTCGGCAGTCGATCTGGTAATTTTCCTCACTGGAAGCATGTGCCTGTGGGGAGGACTTATGCGGATAGCGGAAAAAGCGGGTATCACCGAATATTTAGCGATGCTGTTCCGTCCCGCCGCAAAGCTCCTGTTTAAGGGACTTGACCTGAACAGCCGAGCCTTCCGATACATATGTATGAATGTGACCGCAAATATTCTCGGTCTTGGAAACGCCGCAACTCCCTTGGGAATAGAAGCGATGAAGGAGCTGGAAAAAGCACATATCTCCGAAGGCGGCGACCCGCTTTACGCTTCGGACGATATGGTGACATTTACCGTGCTGAACACCGCATCTCTTACGCTGATACCCACCACCTGTGCCGCCGTCAGGGCAAAATACGGTTCAGCCTCCCCTATGGAGATATTCCCCGCTGTTGTGGTAACGGCATTGGCGGCACTGACTGCCTCACTGCTTGCTTCACGGCTTCTGAAACGCTTTTGGAAACGGACAGGTGATGACAAATGAAAGCTGCCGACTTAGTTATTCCGCTTATAGCCGCACTGATTGTATTGACGGGTCTGATAAAAAAAGTGGATGTTTTCGATGAATTTATCGAGGGAGCAAAAGAGAACCTGCAAACCTCCGTATCACTGCTGCCCTCACTGATAGCCCTTGTTACCGCTATCGGACTGTTCAAAGCCTCGGGACTGCCCGAAGCCCTGGCACAGCTTATGTCCCCCGTGACAAGTGCAGTGGGTTTCCCGTCTGAATGTGTTCCGCTGGCACTTATCCGACCCATTTCGGGGAGCGGTGCATTGGCTGTTTTTGACGGGATACTCAGGGACTGTCACCCCGACAGCTATGCGGGCAGAGTTGCAAGCGTTCTGATGGGCTCTACGGAAACGACGTTTTACACTATCGCCGTATATTTTGCCGCTGTCAAAGCTAAAAACACCCGTCACGCCCTCCCCTCCGCTCTTGCGGGAGATATTACGGGATTTATTGTCAGTGCAATTTCCGTAAGATTACTGTTTGGCATTTGTTGAGAATGCACTATTCTTCGGCAATTATATGTCGAAATTATACAATTATCATAAAATTATGCAATTCCGCTTGACTTTTTCAGCTGATGGTAGTATAATAATTATCGTTATGTGTGATATTAATACTGATTTCTAATCAAAGTTAGGAAATTAGTATTCCACATACGAGCCATTAGCTCAGTCGGCAGAGCATTTGACTTTTAATCAAAGGGTCTGGGGTTCAAATCCCCAATGGC
>CAZINI010000030.1:0-35222 GCA_964540575.1 uncultured Ruminococcus sp. | reverse complement strand
AGAGGTTTTATAGGGGTTCTCTTTAAATTACCCTTAAATTTATTATACGAGGAAATAGTATGGAGATAAAAGAATTAATGGTTGAGGACATTACCGCCGAGCTTTTCAGCGAATTTCACAGGCATCAGGTCGTTAAAAAATGCCATCGCAAAATTGACGGCGAATGGACCGTTATCGACAATGCTTTTGTAGAGGACTGGGGCACTGCCGAATTTGAATATTTATCTGAATGTTTGAAAAATACCGTCAATACGGGCGGCGTTGTTTATGCTGCATTTGAGGGCGAAAGGCTTCTGGGATTTTCCTCGGTGGAATCGGAATTTTTCGGCAGCGAAAAGCAGTATCTGGAGCTGTCAAGTATACACGTTTCGGAAGAAATGCGTGGAAAAGGAACAGGCAAGCAGCTTTTTTATCGTGCAAGAGAATGGGCAAAAGCTCACGGTGCAAAGAAGCTGTACATATCCGCTCATTCATCGGTGGAAAGTCAGGCGTTTTACAAGGCTGTCGGGTGCAGAGAAGCGGAGGAATACAGTGCTCCGCATGTTGAAAAGGAGCCGTTTGACTGTCAGTTGGAGGCTGATGTTTAATATGGAAAATGAAATCAATGTCATCAAGCTTCGTGATGATGACAAAATTGACCGCAAGGCTGCGGAGTGGTTTCACAGCAAATGGGGTGTTCCCGAAGAAACCTATCTAGAGAGCATTGAGGAATGCAGGCAGCGGAAAAATAAAGTTCCGCAATGGTATGTGATAACGGAAAACGACAGGATAATTGCGGGTATGGGCGTGATAGAAAACGATTTTCACGAGCGAAAGGATCTTACGCCTAATGTCTGTGCCGTGTACACCGAGGAGGAATATCGGGGCAGGGGACTTGCAAAAAAGCTTTTGGATCATGTTTGTGAGGATATGGCAATGCTGGGCTATCCCGTGCTGTATCTTATCACGACCCACGAGTCGTTTTATGAAAAATGCGGCTGGGAATACTTCTGTGATGTTAAAGAGGATTGTGGAAAGACCGCAAGAATGTATCGTCATATATCCTATAAAGTGCTTATCAAAAGCTTTCTTGACGGCGAGGGCAGACTGATGGCATATCCCGCAAAGCGTAAAATGAAGCTGTATGCACTGATATATCTTTCAAGTAAAATCGAAAAAAACAGGGTCTACAGCGAAAGAGAGCTGAACGCTCTTTTAAACGAATGGCACACCTTCGGCGACCCTGCGACACTTCGTCGGGAGCTTTATAATCATCGTTTTATTGACAGAAACGCAGACGGCAGCGAGTATCGTCTTGAAGAAATTCAGCCCACATTTGAGGAATTGGAGAAAAAATATGGTTGATATTTTGCTGAAAAAGCATTACGGGCTGAACGTTTTGCGGATAGAAAAATCCAATGTGGGGGCGGGCTCGGACACATATTTTGCCGAATGTGCCGAGGGAAAATTTGTGGTGAAATTTCCGTCGGTCAGTGAGATGAACAATCCGTCCGCCGAACCGAAGCTGTGCGAATTTTTGCTTGATAAGGGCATTGATGTCTGCGAATTTATCAAGAATAAGGACGGAAATTATCTGTCGGAAGATGACAGCGGACGGGTATTTCACGTTCAGAAATTTATCGACGGAAAGGTTTACGATATGAACACCGCTCCCGATTGGCTGCTCAAAAAATCGGCGGAGATGCTTGGAAGGATACACACGGCTTTGCAGAAATATGATGGACTGCCCGTTGGGATAGGTGCTGATTTTTTCAGATTTATGACCCCCGAAAACGCTGTTGCTTCTTATGAAAATTCTATCCGAATTGCAAGGGAAAACGGCGACAGGGAAATTGAAGCTGATTTGCTGTACCGCATCGGGCTTCTGAAAAATTTCCCGAAATATCATTTTGAAATTGACAAGCTGACCTGCGTAAACACTCACGGCGATTACTTTATCAGTCAGCTTATCTGCGGTGAGGACAGGATAAATGCAGTCATCGACTGGACGACAGCCTGCGTTCACCCTGCCGTTTGGGAGATAGTGCGTTCTTATGTTTACGCCGCTCCCGAATGTGCCGATGGTGTCATAAATGTCGAAAAATTAGCGGATTATTTCAAGGCATATCGTAGGTTTTCAAGTTTGAATAAATATGATATTGAAGCGGCGGCGAGCCTGTTTTACTATCAAATTTCAGTCTGTGATTATTATGGACAATATTATTCGTCGGCTGCGGATAATCGGGAGATATATCTGCATCAGGCGGTTTTTTCCACAAGGCTGATGAAGTGGTTTGAAGCACATATCGGCGAGCTGAACGAGGCTTTATTTGATACATAAAAAACGCCTATTCATCTGCAAATTCACAGATGAATAGGCGTTTTTTAATGCTTCATAATATCGGGATTTTTATTTTTCTTATCCGCATAAAGAGCGGCGTCGGCTTTGTCCATATACGCCTGAACGCTGCTGTTTGGGCTGCAGTCCAACTCGTAAATTCCTATGCTGACGGTAATATTATAAGGCTTGTCGCTTTTCTTGTTATGCTCGGCGGCAATGCTCTTGATGCGGTCGGGGATAGTTTTGATGATAGCTGCATTGTCGCAGAGGGCAAAGGCGGCAAATTCATCTCCGCCGATACGAGCGACAATATCCGTATTACGCAGACCGTTTCTGATAAAGTCAGCAGCGGATTTGATAGAATAATCTCCCTCATCGTGACCGTAGCTGTCGTTTATCTTTTTCAGATTGTCCAAGTCGGCAAAAATGAGAACGGCGTGTTTGCCCTCATTTTCGGGAGCCTTGAAAATGCGGTTTGTGAACTCGTAGAAGCCTCGGCGGTTATAAACGCCTGTAAGCTCATCGAACATAGATATGCGGTTCAGCTGACTGTTGCGGAACTGTGCAGCGTCAAGGGAGGATTCCAGCCGTGATACCAGCTTGGTAAGCTTTATTGCAGTGCATATCTGCGGCGTGATGGAATAGATATAGGTAAAATACTCAAACTCGGGTTCGCTGACGATAATGCCGTAATGCTCCTCATTCATAAACAGCGGGGAGATTATCATTGTGCGGCGGCGAGATGGAGTAAATCCGTTGCAGAAGAAATCGTCTGCACTCATATTCTGTGCTTCGCCCGTAACTGCCGCAAGGCTTTCTCCGTCGTGATACGCCTTGAGCATTATGGTTGCAGGACGCTTCCATTCCATTGTGTTTGTATGAATAATAGGCTCGGCGTAGGTGTAAATAAAGCTGCTTGCCATATGTATACGATAAAGATTATTGACGATGGAGAAATAGCATTTTTCCTCATCGCTGCCGTAAATCGTCATATCCTTGGTGATATTGCTGATAAGGAAATGGGTGAAGGTCAGGTCATCTACCTGATTGTAGTGTATGGAAACTACCTTTGTAATGACCGCTTCAAGGCAGCGTTCTATAATTTCATAGACTGCCGATGTCATTACGGTATTTCCGCTGCATATATTTAGTGCGGAGGTGCGGAGAGTTTTCAGTATTTCAAGGGTCTGTTCCGCACCGATGTGCATTATTACCTGCTTTTCGGAAAGACGGCTGACAGCCTTGATGCATTTCCCGACAGCTTCTCTTGACGCATCTCCCTTAGCGGTAAATTCCAGCACCTCTGTGATAAAGCTTCTGACTGCTTCTATCGCCGCAGCAGCATCGCTCCCCATCGGTGATTCATCGACATATTCCGAGATGATATGTGCGGCAAGCTTATCGGAAGAGAATTTTCCTGCAAGTGTACCAAGTTCTGCACTTCCCGCAGTGCTCTGACAGCCGCAGGAGCTTCTGATAACGGGAGCCGAACCAAGGCTTGTAAGCTCGTCAATATAGCCTGTCTTGACCAGCTTTATGGCTTCCTTGACTGCACGGTAGCCCAGTCGGGAAGCGTCCGCACGAACTGTCGTCAGCGGGGGAACTAAAGCAGCGGCGATCTCCGAGTCGTCATAGCCCGTAACGGAAATATCCTCGCCCACACGAAGTCCTCTGCTCTCAATAGCTTTATATCCGCCCTTGCACATCATATCGTTGGCAAAGCAGATGGCATCTATCTTACCTTCGTTTCGGTCGATAAGGTCGCCCACCAAGTCAACGCAATATTCGGAAAATCTGCCGTATGCGACCATTTCAGGGTCATATTCCAAGCCGTTTTCTTCAAGGGCTTCTCTGTAATATGCAAGGCGTTCATCGGCATCGGCATTGCCTTTCGGTCCTGAAACAAATGCAATGTGCTTTCTGCCGTGTTCTTTTATCAAATGGGAAATTATATCCTTGATGCCGCTTCCGCAAAGACGGACACAGGGATAGCCTCTGACAATATTTTCGGTTGTCACAATGGGCAGTCCCTCAAAGCTGTCGAGAAACGCTTTGAATTCCTCCTTGGTGACAAATGAGCCGATAGTTCCTGCAGAAACCACGGCAGCATCAAGGCTTTCGGCGGAAACATAGCTGTATACAACATTATGCTGATATTCAAAGGCTGTATATTTCCTGTCCTGAAGCTGGCAGTTAAGGGAACGTCCGGGGTAGATAACGAGATTAACGTCAGACTCTGCCGCCGCAGTTGCCGCACCCTTCAGCAAAGCCTTGGCATAATCGTTATCCAGATGGTGAATTAGAAAGCCGATAGTCGGTCTGTTTTTATCTTTCATAATCGCTGCCTCCGTAAGGTTTTTGCAATTCTACACTTACATTGATTATATCACTTTATACAACAGATTTCAACAGTTTTATATTGTTTTATATAATTTCAATATAGAATTTTCGGAGGGCTTTTTGTGGATTTTTTCGGGTAAACGGAGCGTTGATTGATTTTGATGATGATCTGTGTTATTCTATATATACAAATACGAAAGGGGATATTTATATGAACTTTACACCCATTGACCTTAACACCTGGAACAGGGGACAGATGTTTTACTATTTTTCCAAAATGGCACCCACGGGATATTCGCTGACGGTGAATGTTGACATCACAAAGCTGAAATCGGTATGCGATGAAAACGGCATTAAGTTTTTCCCCGCATATCTTTGGCTCACAACGAAAAATCTTAACCGTCAGATAGAATTCAAGGTCGCCGAAAAGGACGGTCAGCTGGGATTTTATGACACGCTGACGCCCCTTTATGCGGCGTTTCACGATGATGACAAAACCATCTCGTTTATGTGGACGGAATACAGTGAGGATTTCGGAACGTTTTACGAACGCTATCTGGAAAATCAGCGGCTTTACGGGGATAATCACGGCGTTCTCTGTCAGCCGCAGACACCTCCGCCGCCTAATGCGTATACGGTGTCCTGCCTGCCGTGGGTGAGCTTTTCGCATTTTTCGGTGGCAAGCTATGAAAACAAGCCCTATTATTTCCCGTCGGTGGAAGCGGGAAAATATTTTTGGGAGGGGGACAGGCTGATGATGCCGCTGTCGCTGACCTGTCATCACGCCACGACCGACGGTTATCATATCAGCCGCTTTTTGGAGGATTTTTCCCGTGATGAGGATAGTTTTTTGGGTATGATGCGGAAATAATTCAGAGTATTATTTTTTCAAAAAATTATCTTGCACTTTTCTGCACAGTATGATACAATTAGTGCAAATAAAAAATTTGGAGGTAATACAATGGAAAAACTAACATCACAAACCGAAAAAATAATGACCGAGCGATTTGGCGGGGACAGTATTATCGCCCTTGCAACTGTCGAGGATAATATCCCATATGTCCGTGGGGTAGATGCTTTTTATGAAAATAAAGCGTTTTATGTGCTTACCTACGGGCTTTCCAATAAGATGAAGCATATCGCAAAAAATCCTGTTGTTGCCGTTTCGGGGGAATGGTTCACCGCACACGGCAGGGGAGTGAATATGGGCTATTTCGGGAAAACGGAAAATAAACCCATCGCCGATAAAATGCGTGAGGTATTTTCCGCATGGATAGACAACGGTCATAACAATTTCGAGGACGAAAACACCTGTATTCTCCGTATCGACCTGACAGACGGCATACTTTTTTCTCAGGGTACACGGTATGATATAGATTTTACATGATCTGTTGACAGCTTTACCGCTTATACGCCTTGACCCCCGCCTTTTTCAGGATTTTTACAATATCGTCCCTTCCCATACTTTTTGCGGCATCAACCAATGTTTCTTGTCCTAAATCAAAACGATATTCCGTAGAAGCTCCTGCTTCGTATAATGTATTAAATACAGCTGATGAACCATATCTGATCGCATAATAAAGAAGCTTCTCATTATCTAAGCTTAATCCATTGTCTATCATAAGCTGTACTATTTCCGAATTGCCATATACAATTGCATCATACCAACAATTGTCAAAGTCATTATTTGTTGCAGCGACCTCACCGGCACTATTTATGATCTTAACATACGGTACAAGCAATTTGTCAAAATTACTTTTTTCACCTGCATATACTGTAATGTAATATCCTTCAAGCTTAGGCTGATTTGGGTCGGCACCTTTCTGCAAAACCATATTTACCATATCGGTATCACCTTTGTACATGGAATTTTCAAGGTCTGTACCCGATAGCGGTCTGCCGTTATCAAATAGATATTCGGCAGTTAAAAAGTCTGTATTTTTAAAGGATAACTGCTGTAAGGATAAGCCATGTTCAGTCATAAAATAGTCAATGAAATCCTTTGTAAAATCATTCATTGTCATTGAAACATCAAAATCGTAAAAGGCGTGCTCATCAAGCATATTTTTCCTTTTCATATATTCACTGACTTTTTTTACCGTTTTCATATTTCCGCATTCATATAAGGCTGAAATAAGCCTCTTTTCAATGGGCACGTTTTTTTCGATAAGAAAGTCAATTATTTCTGTATGATTTTTATTTACTGCAAGATACAAGAGAAATTCCTCTTTATATACTCCAAGTTCCCCCTTGCTATATAAATATTTAAATGCATCTGCATTTCCTGTATTTACAATAATATCAATTGTCGGAATACTCATATCCGATTCGGAATATTTATCATTTAATGCTTTGAGCACCTTTTCATCACCGAAGCAATAAGCAAAATATGATACGGTTTTCAGCTGACTGTTATTTAAACTTTCCGATGATATTGCTTCGATCAATTTTTCATTTTCTCCTAAAACAGCATACTCTTCGGCCTTTGAAAAAGGTGAGCTGTTTTTATCTTCAATGAATTTTTTATAGGCATATTGAAATGCAGATGGATTTACCGGCTTGCTGTTTGTATAGATATTTTCAAACAATCCGGCTGTCAGCTTTGCTCCGTTATCAATATACTGCTCAATGGGACGATCCCATACATCATATATTAATTCTTTGATAACTTCTCCATTATTTATATTGGGGTCAGCGTTATTATTCAGAAGCGTTTCTGCTAATACAGTACCGCAGCAATCCTCAAGTGCATAGTTTCCATTGGCATATTTTATATTGGGGTCAAGTCCGTTTTTTAATAGGAATTCAAGCATATTTCGGCGTTTTTCCGTTGACAGCATTCCATACGAAGATACTATTTGAAGCGTTTCGTGCTGATAATTTCCTGCCTGGAAATATTCACGCATAATATTGCCGCAGTAGTTAACATCAAAATCGGGATTATCTGCAAGTATTTCGTCAAGCCATTCAATGTTTCCGTGTGAGATAGCATTATCAAACTGCTTTACAGTATTTCCAAACTTCATCTCATTTTTCTTATATCCGACATATCCGCTGTCGATTATAGACGAACAGCCTGCCATAAGCAATGACGAGGCTGCTGTCAGCAGTGCAGCAGCTTTTTTTGCTTTCATAGAATTTCCCCACCTTAAATCTTTTTAAATTATCATAACACCAACTTGTTAATGTGCTTGCTATTCAGATTTATACAAATATAATTGTACACCATTATTTGGGATATTGTCAATATTCCTTGACTATTTTCTGCTAAAAATCGCTTTTTTGTCATTTTCACTTGCAATATGTTGAAGGCTGTGCTATAATATATAAGTACAGCCTTATTTTTATCCAAAAAATGTTTACTGTGTATTTAACTGTATAATAATGATATTGAAAGGAACATTGCAATGAAAGAAATCAGCAAAGACGCAAAGATCGAAACCAAATGCCTTCACTCGGGCTATTCTCCCAAGAACGGCGAGCCGAGAGTAATGCCTATCGTTCAGTCCACGACCTATGTCTACGACTCCACCGATGACGTTGCTGCCGTTTTCGACGACCCCACCAAGAGCCTTATCTATTCCCGATTTGAAAATCCCACAACAGACGTTGTTGAAAAGAAAATAGCCGACCTTGAAGGCGGCGTGGCTGCAATGTGTACCTCCAGCGGACAGGCAGCGTCCCTCTGTTCAATACTTAACATTTGTCAGGCGGGGGACAGCTTTATTGCGTCCTCGTCCATTTACGGCGGAACTATCAACCTGTTTAACGTTACTCTCCGCAAGCTGGGGATAGAGTGCATTTTCGTTGATTTTGACGCCCCCGATGAGGAGATACAGAAGCACGTCAAGCCCAACACAAAGCTGTTTTTCGGCGAAACTATCGCAAATCCCGCTCTTACCGTCCTTGACATTGAGCGTATCGCAAATCTTGCCCACAAAAACGGCGTTCCACTTATCGTTGACAACACCTTTGCAACTCCCTGCCTTTGCCGTCCCATCGAATACGGTGCGGATATTGTTATCCATTCCACAAGTAAGTATATGGACGGTCACGCTGTTCAGGTTGGCGGCGTTATCGTGGACAGCGGCAAATTTGACTGGACAAACGGCAAATTCCCCTCAATGACCGAGCCCGACGAAAGCTATCACGGCATTGTTTACACAAGGGATTATGCCTTTGCACCCTATATCGTCAAGGCTAGAATGCAGCTTATGAGAGATTTCGGCTGCTATCCCGCCGCAAACAGTTCCTTCCTTCTCAATCTCGGTCTGGAAACTCTTGCTGTCAGAATGGACAGATACTGCGAAAATGCTATTAAGGCTGCGGAATTTTTCGAGCAGTCGGAGAAGGTGCAGTCGGTGCACTATCCGTCCCTTAAATCGGACAAGTATTATCCGCTGGCTCAGAAGTATCTTCCCAAGGGTGCAAGCGGCGTTATCTCAATGTCCATAAAGGGCGGCAGGGACAATGCAGTCAAGTTTATGGACAGCTTAAAGCTTGCCTCCAACGAAGTGCATGTTGCGGATATTCGCACCTGCGTGCTTCACCCCGCTTCCGCAACTCACCGTCAGCTTACCGATGAACAGCTTGCCGCAGCGGGCATCGACGGCGGACTTATCCGCTTCTCCTGCGGTCTTGAAAATATTGAGGATATTCTTGCAGACGCCAAGCAGGCACTTGATAATATCTGATATTTTTAACCGAATATCCGCCGATACCGATCGCCTGTCAATAACATATGAATATATTTGCTGCTGCACGAAGATCGGTATAAACTAAGGTAAGGTTATAATGAAAATAAGATTTAACAAAAAGTACAATACCATTGCCTTTTATACAGCGGCAACCTTTGCTGTCTGCCTGCTTATGGTAGTGATCGTAATGCAGTTTCCCGTAATATCGGGATTCCTGAAAACGGTGGGAAAGGTGCTTAGCCCCGTTACATGGGGAATTGTCATAGCGTATCTGGCAAATCCTATACTTGTGGGCTGTGAAAAGGCATTCACAAAGCTTTTCGAGAAAAAGAAGCCCCACCCGAAGATAAAAAATTTTGTCAGCGTTTCCCTGACACTTATCGCTGTTGTGGCGATAATTGCGGCTATGATAGGTATTATCCTGCCGCAGATAGTGGACAGCATCATCAGCATTTTCAATAACGCCAAGTCCTATATCGACACTATTCAAAACTGGGTCAACGGTATCGTTGAAAAATATCCCGAAGCTTCCGATTATGTTATGGGACAGTTCAATAATCTGGAAGAAAAGCTGATGTCCTTGCTGAACGACCTCCAGCCGAAGCTTGTAGAGCTGGCGGGCAGCCTTACTCAGGGTGTCTGGAAATTTGCAATGGGCATCAAGGACTTCCTGCTGGGCTTTATCGTCACCATTTACCTGTTGGTGGGCAAGCAGACATTTCTTGCACAGCTCAGACGGCTTACAGTGGCAGTTCTCCCCAAAAAGTCGGCTGCTCCCTTTATGCGGCTCTGCGGGACCATTAACAATACACTCAGCGGATTTATCAGCGGTAAGATACTTGATTCATTCATTATCGGAATAATCTGCTTTATCGGTATGACATTTATGGATATGCCTTTTGTAACGCTCATCAGCTTTATTATCGGCGTGACGAATGTTATCCCGTTTTTCGGACCGTTCATCGGAGCTATCCCATCGGGACTTATCATACTGCTTGCCGACCCGAAGCAGTTCATTCCGTTTATCATCTTCGTTCTGGCACTTCAGCAGTTCGACGGCAACGTGCTGGGTCCCAAGATACTGGGCGAGTCCACGGGTCTGCCTGCATTTTGGGTAATGTTCTCCATTTTAGTGGGCGGCGGATTGTTCGGATTTGCGGGAATGCTTTTGGGTGTGCCTGTGTTTGCAGTGTTTTATACGCTGGGCGGCGATGCTATCAGGTCACTCCTCTCAAAAAAATCTCTCCCCAAAAACACCGAGGATTATGCAAAGCCCTGCGAGTTTTCCGAAAACGGAGAGCTTATACATTCCGAAATTGCCGCAAATGTAAAATCTGAGCCTGAGGAATGTAAAAATAGTGAAAATCAGGACGGCTAAACCTATTATTTTTGTAGGCTGCACCGTTGACATATTTCGTCGGATATGGTAATATTAAAGCAGGCAATTTTTTGCCTGCTTTTTTACAGAAATGGGGATATGAAAATGATTTCTAAGATACAGCAGGAAATACTCAGACTTAAAAAGGAAAAGGGTATTACCATACTTGCTCATAACTATGTGGCAAAGGAAATTATAGAAATAGCAGATTATAACGGGGATTCCTTTCAGCTTTCCCGAGATGCACAAAAGGATAATGCGGATACCTGCATTATGTGCGGCGTGCATTTTATGGCGGAAACAGCAAAGATACTTTCTCCCAAAAAGAAGGTAATTCTCGCTCAGGAGATCGCAGGCTGTCCTATGGCAGAGCAGTTTTCTGCCGAGGATGTTATCGCATTTAAAAAGGAAAATCCCGACTATACGGTAGTAGCTTACATAAACACAACAGCCGCACTGAAAACCGTTTGCGACGTGTGTGTTACCTCCGCTTCCGCCGTTGACATTTGCCGAAATATTGAGAATGACAAGATACTGTTTATTCCCGACAGGAACCTCGGCTCCTATGTTGCGGATATGATACCCGATAAGAAGTTTGTTTTCTGGAACGGCGGCTGTCCCGTTCACGCAAGAATTACCGCAAACGATGCTGCAAGAGCAAAGGCTGCTCACCCCGAAGCACTGCTGCTTGTTCACCCCGAATGTGTTCCCGCAGTGACCGAACAGGCAGATTTTATCGGTTCGACCACCGCTATAATGAAGTTCGCACAGCAATCTCCCGCAAAGAGCTTTATTATAGGTACGGAAATTTCCATTGTCGAGCAGCTTGAATATCTCTGCCCCGACAAGAGATTTTATTCGCTGACCAAAAATCTTATCTGTCCGAATATGAAATCCATTACCCTTATGGACGTGCTGAGAGCCGTCAAGGGGGAGGGCGGTCTGGAGATAAAGCTCAGTGATGACGTTATCGAAAAAGCGTCCGTCTGCATTAATGAAATGCTCAGACTTGGCTGATTTTTTATGAAAAATGCGGTATAACCGAAGCTTTTTCGGTTATACCGCTTAATTTTTTATTCGTTTTTGATAGCTTCCAATGCACTGATCTTTACCGCCCTGTTTGCGGGATAAAATCCCGAAATAAGTCCGATAAACGATGAGAAGATAAGTGCCAGCAGTACCAGCCAGAGGGGGATAATGGAGATAGGCGTTGAACCGTCTGTACCCATCATGCTTGACATAAGCCCGCTGCCGAATTTGTTCATAAAGAAAGAGATTATGTAGCTTATCAGCACGCCTATTCCTCCGCCGAGAAGCCCTATCATACCCGCCTCCATCAGGAACATTATGCGGATATTGGATATAAAGCAGCCCAGCACCTTCATAATGCCGATCTCTCTTGTCCGCTCGTAAATGGACATTATCATCGTGTTGGCAATGCCTATGGCAGCGACCAGCAGACTTATCGCCGCCAACCCGCCGAGAACAAGCTGGATTATCATCAGCTGACCCTGCATTTCCTTACGCACCTGAGCCATGCTTGATGCGTTGAAGCCCATTGCTTCGACTGCTTCCTGAACGGCATCAACATTATTAATGTCGTCCACCCAAAGCTTTATCTGAGAATACTCTATTTCTTTTGCATTTTTTACGCCGTTAAGACGGTTGTAGTCGTTGATGATCTGCTTTGCCAGACCTATGTCGATCATTACCGAGTAAACCGTTTCCCAGTTGGGGTCCTGCATCAGAACGCCTGAGCAGGTGAGCTTATGCTCATAGCCTCTGCCGCCGCTTTGATAAGTTCCGTCATCATTCTGCTTTTTGGTGTTGTTGACGCACAGCTTTATGGTATCGGTCATAGGGTCTATCCACGGCTGACGAAATGTGCCGTCGGGAAGCATTTCCTTCCAGATATATCCGCCGTTTCGCTTCTTTGTGTCACGAAACTGATAAGCTGCTTCGGCACCGAAAAGCACGGTGTTTGCGGTATCCGTACCCTCGGGAAATGCACCTTTGTCTATCTCGTAATTCATCTTTTTCAGCGTATCGAAATCAACGCCGTAAACCTCCATCCAGCTTGCGACATACCGGTCGTTTTTGCCTGCTGACAGGGTTATATATTCTCCCGAAACCTGTATTTTCGGAAATGCAGTTTCAACGTGTTCGATAGCTTTCAGCGACATAAGTGCTTCATCATTGAGAACAGGCTGATCGGAGTTCCCGCTGTCGCCGTACATATTTCGTCCGCTGTAAATGGTGACGGCGTTCAGGTCGCCCCAGTTTGCCAGCATAGCGTCCATGGCGGCATTCATTCCAAGTCCCAGCGAGATCATAACGATAATTGCACAGCATCCAATGATAACGCCGATAACTGTCAGAAAGGTACGTCCCTTGCGTCGCCATAGGTTTTTGAAGCACATTGAGATCATATCAGATATCTTCATCGTCGTCCTCTTCCTCGTATTTCTTTCTGTGCTTTTTCTTGACAATGATGATTATCACGACAACAGCGGCAATAACACCTGCACCGACAACGAACCATACCCATACGGGAACGCCTGCGGAGGACGGCTCCATGTCCATACCTGCGTCCATACCCGGGTCGTACATACCATCGTCCATACCCATATCCATATTTCCCATTGACATAACGGGGATAATGAATTCCTGCTTAAGCTCCTTGGGATTGCCGTTTGCGTCCTCGTAGGTCACAACGATATTGCCCTTGACTTCGCCCGAGTCGATATTCGGGATAATTCTTGTATCGTAAAATTCCTCCTTGCCGCTGTCCACATTTCCAATGTAATAGGCAGTGCTCGTTTTGTCAAAGCCCTCGCCCTCAATGTCAACAGTTACATTATAAACGGAGCTTTTTCCCTTGTTGACAAAGGTTATGCTGATAGGCGTTTCCTGATAGGAAAATGCTTCGGTGGGCAGTTCGGGCGGATTTGCGGTAAATCTGTCCTCCTGCTGCAGGGGAATGGAGATTATCTCTGTAACGGGTTCAGCCTTGGCTCTTTTTCCGCCTGCGGTGTATTCATATGTGCATACCACCTCAACGGGATAGGAGTCGGGCTTTGCGTCCGCCTTGCAGAGCAGGTCGATGGAGATCTCCGTAGTTGATTTTGCAGCAAGATTTTCGATAAAGAAGGAGTTAGACGAGTTGGCGGGGGAGAAGGCAATGCCATTTTCGCCGTTGCCTGCACCGCCCTGAATGATGACCTTTAAATTTTGGATAGCGGTAGATGCAGAAGCGTTTTTCAGCGTTAATTTCAGCGGGAAGGATTTTCCGCCGATAACGTGATCGCCGCCGAAATCATAGCTGTCGATGATAATATTCGGTGCAAATGCCTCCGCTTCGCTTCCCGACACCTCTTCCTTGGGATAGCAGGAGATAGTTGCATTTACCGATGACGATACCACCGACTGCGGGTCATTGGATTTTGTCTGATATTCCGTTACCATTGGGATAACCTCTCTGATGGAGGAAATACCCTTGCAGCCCACCAGATTAAAGGTAAAGCTCTTATTTTCGCCGTTCTTAATGTCAAAATCAGCGTAGGACAGACCGCTGTCAATGGCGAATTTGCTTCCGTCCAGACCGTCCAAGGAAAGGCGGGCACCCTTAATGTCCTTGCCCGAGCTGTTGGTAACGGTGGCTGTCAGAGTGAATTTTCCGCCCTCGGAGATGTTAGTCCTGCTGACGGTATAGTTCGTAACGGAAAGACCGTATTTGCTGATACCGTTTCCCGCAACGCCGCCTGTGGGGTCACAGGCAACCGAGGCAGTATATGTAATAGTCTGCACTGCGGAAGCGTCGTTGGGGTTGACGGAGTATTCCGCCTTAATGGGAATGCTTTCACGGATAGCGGAAATGCCGTCCATACCGATAAGCGGGAATACTACCACTGCACTTTCATCTTCGGAAATGTCGATAGTTTTTATGGAAAGTATCGAGTCCATAACGAATTTTGTGGTATCAAGCCCGTCCAGCGAAATTTTGACGGATTTAAGGTCAACGCCCGTTTCGTTGGTGAGATAAATCGTCAGGTCAAATTTATCCTCGGGGCAGACGGGATCTTTGCTGACCTCGTAATTGTCTATGCTGAGTCCCGAAGCGTTAAGGTCGTTGGTAACGTTCAGCGGGATGGTTATCGGTTCCTGAGTATGTGCAGTTCCGTTAATGTCGTAGGACGTTACCGACAGGGAAAGCTGATAGATGCCTGCGGGGGTTGTCTGCGAAACGAAAATAGTAAATGTGGGACTGAATGAGGATATATATCCCGATGAATTATGGTTCTGCATTTCTGCATCTAGTACGGTAATATTTGAGTCAGAAGAAGAAAGAGATACAGAAACCGCTGTTGCAACTCCCGTGCTTATGTTGCGGAGTTGTGGCATAATGACCGTTTCAACGCCTGCCGCCGCTGTAAAGGTTTGTCCCGAAGCAAGGGTGTAGGTGGGGACATTGGGGTCTTTTTGCTCGGGGTCAACGTATTCTATACATTCGATAATGTCTACGGTCAAATTTATGGATGCTCCGGAGTCGTTGCTGTCAAAAAATAGTTTATAGCTGAATGTTTTGCCTTTGCCAGTATAAACAACATTGTAAAAATTAGATACGACCTTTAAAAAAGTTCCACTCACTTCTACCTTGTCGTGAAAAAAGTTTTCATCGTATGGATTGTCTACGATAAAGCTTTCCGTTTTGTCTGCTCTGGAAAAATTAAATTTTTTATCTATTCCTGTATTATCTCCAAAATTTTCAATAGGTATGTAACTTGTGATAGTAATGTCGAAAACATCGTCCTTTTCAATGGGAAACCTTGTAACGTTATATCCCGAAACAAAAGCACCTGCTCCGAGATAGCTGTTATCTGCATTTGCACGAATAGGCATAAATATGGTCATACACATTAAGGCTGCCATAATAACAGCAGCTATTTTCCGTAAAATCTTCATATCATTCATTCCTTTTTGAGATCGATTTTGTTTTCTGTAACTGTATTTTCCGTTTCGTCATTCATCGGTACGGAAACAATGGAAACATTCTTTTTGTCACTGTCGATATTACCGTCTATGAGGTGAACTATCCTGTCGGCATAGACGGCTATCTCCGGGTCGTGGGTAACGAGTATCAGCGTCAGATTATGCTTGCGGCACATTTTTACCATAAGCTCCATGACCTCGATAGTGGTTTTCGTGTCCAGATTTCCCGTAGGTTCATCGGCAAAAATAACGTTTGGGTGGGCGACAAACGCCCTTGCTATGCCCACACGCTGCTGCTGACCGCCCGACATTTGATTTGGGTGGTGCTTCATACGCTTTTCAAGTCCGACAGCTTTGAGCATTTTTACTGCTGCCTTTTCCCGCTTTTGTTTGGATATTCCCTTAAACATAAGCGGCATGGCGACATTTTCCACAGCGGTAAGAGTCGGCAGCAGGTTATAGGACTGAAAAACAAATCCCGTGTTTTCCTGACGGAATTTGGCAAGCTTTTTTTCGTTCAGCTTTGCGATATTCACCCCGTTGATGATAATATCTCCCTTAGTGGGCTTTTCCAAGCCCGCCAGCATATTCAGCAGGGTAGATTTTCCCGAGCCCGATGTGCCGAGTATACAGCAGATCTCCCCCTTTTCAATTGCAAGGTCAATGCGGTTGAGAGCGACGACCTTTTCCGAGCCCAGTCGGTAGATTTTTCTGAGCCCGCTGACACTAATAAAGGGCAAGCAAACACTTCCTATCTGATTTCGCCGAGGGGCATGCTGTCTTTTTTCAAACAATGCTCTCGGCGGCAATTGATATACAAAACACCATAATTCAATGAGTGTTTAGTATTAATATCATAATTATATCACCACTGATAAAATAATTCCACATATTTGGAAAACTGTAATCGTTTTTTAAGAATGACGGTTTTTTTGTAACTGTTTTGTAAACAAAAAGCCTGCGGAGCTTTGCAAACCCCGCAGGCGTATATTATTCGTATAGAGCTATAATGGTAAGGTTTTCTCTGATGTTCTTTCCGCTGTGGCTCCAGCCGATAAATTTTTTGCCGGGTACCTCTCTCGGAGTGGGAAGTGTTACGCTTCCACCCTCAAAAATCTCCACAACAGTTATTTCACCGGCATTGTCGATGGTAACAGTAACGATCTTCTGTGCTTCTCGGAAATTTGCGGTAATGACTGTATCGGAAGTGATGTTCTTTCCATCGTGGCTCCAGCCTGTAAAGACCATACCTTCAATTTCGGGATTTTCGGGAAGAACGGCATTTCCGCCCTTTGGAACTATCTGTGTTGTAACATTATTGCCGATTATGATAGTTACAGTGTAATATTCAGCGGTGAAAAGTGCTTCAATTGTCACGTCCGAGGTAATGTTTTCAAGAGATCTGCTCCAGCCTGAGAATAATTCACCGTTGCTGTTTACCTCGGGTATGAAGGGCGGTACTGCAGTGCCGCCGTACTCCACCTTCTGAGTGAATATCCGTCCGTCGATATTGAATGTAACGATACATTCTGCGAGGTCAAAAATAGCTGTTATGGTGCAGTCCTCGGTAATTCCCGTAAGCGGTTTGTCCCAGCCTGCAATGGTAACGTTGTCGAGGATAATGTCGTTTGGCAGCTGTACATCTCCGCCGTAGGGGACGATAACCGTTCGTTTCTCATTGCCGATTATCAGCGTAACGGTGCAGTTTTTCTCTTCAAAAAGGGCTTTGATGGTAATATCCGAGGTTATGTTAGTGCCCTGATTGTCCCAGCCCTTGAAGATATAGCCTTCCTTAGTGGGATTTTCGGGGAATACTGCATTTTCGCCCTCCTTGACATTCTGTGTTTCCGTTCTGCCGTCAATGTCAAAGGTAACGGTATAATAACGCTCGTTTGCCTGAGTTGTTGTCGTTGTTTGTTCGGATGTAGTCTGAGGTGCAGAAGTGGTTGTGGATGCGGGAGTGGTGGTCGTTGTGGGGGGCTTAGTTGTCTGCGGAGCAGTGGTGGTGATGACCTGAATGCTTTCTTCCGTGTCACGGGGAGGCTCTGTTGTAACGGTTTCGGGCATTGTTATGGAAACAGGCTCGGTAGAAGCGGTGGTCAGTGTGTCCGCCGTCTGAATGGGATCATCGATAAGCGGCGGAGCTTCGGTTTCCTCCTGAAGATCGGCTGCCGCTTTCAGCTCGTCAGCGGAGTAGGGAAGTGTAACAAAAGCAGTCATCTGAGCCAGTTCGTTAAGCGTTCCCGCATCAAGCTCATTAAGGCTGAATTCACAGTTGAGAGTTTCAAACTTCGAGGTGGTTTTTTGCAGAAGGGCCATTGAAGCTGTCTGAGGGAGAAGCTGCTGATTTTTGTCAACAGTATTTCCCATAGCATCGTAAAGCTGGATACGCATGGTATTTACGAAGTTATGGCAGATGGTATACTGAGGATTTTCCGTTGCCGCAAATCTCACTACGGCGGCAGTTGCATCGGTGTTGTAAAGTCCGTTTGCAGTTCTTATGCGGATAAAGCCGTCCTTTGCACTTGCGTTATTGACGATAACGGTGCCCTGTGTCACGTTAAGCTCCGAGGGCTTCTTTCCCGAGAAATCGTCGCTGACGATAGCCTGAGAGCATTCTCTCATAACGGCATAGTTATTGTCCCCAAGTTTTTTTGTCTGATATGTAAGCGTACACTTTCCGCCGCTTTCCACCGTTATAATCTCAAGCTTTGAGAGCTTCTGACCGGGGACGGCAAGAGTTCGTCCTGTTTCAATATTGTCGATATATACGCTGCCGCTGACGGCGGTAACGTACAGTCCCGACGGAGCAAATCCGCCATTGACCGTAAATATTGTTGCAATAATGGCGACAATGGCAAGAGCCGCTGCACCAATGGCAATTTTGATATTTGATGACATTATATAATACTTCCTTTCATCAGACAAGACCGCTGACATCTCCGAAATAGGTAACTGCCGACATACTCGTATCCGCAGGGAGCGGAGGAACGGGAGCAGGCATAGGTACCGTTTCCGACTGAGTGTCCGAAGTTTCCGTGTCCGAAGCTGTTTCCGTCTGTGACGGTTCGGTGGTGGCTTCGGTTTCGCTTGCGGGCGGTGAGGTCTCGCTTGGGGAGGTTTCGGTTTCGCTTTCCGAGGTTTTCGTTGTTGTCGCCGAAGTGGTTTCTTCTGTTGTTTCCGCCTTAGTTTCCTCATCGGGGAGCGTGGTGGTTACCTCCGGGGGTTCGGTCTCGGAAAATGTGGTCTGCACGGGAGAGCTTTCCACCAGTAACCGTTCGGCGGCTTTGAACAGAGCGTCATTCAGCTCGGAAAGTGAAAAGGCAATGCTTCTTTCGCTGCATATCTTTATAAGCTCCTTGAGCGTATGATATTTCAGGTCATCAGCACCGTAATCCTGATTGAGATAAAGATATTCTGCAATATTGCTGCATGAGATCATCTGAGCAGATGTTTTCGGCAGAAGCAGCATACTGTTTTCCACAGGCTGTGAACTGAGGTCGTAAAGCTGCAGGGCAACTGTTCCCTCAATGTTATGCACGGTGGTCACATAAACGTTCTTGTAATTCTGAAACTCGTTTTCAAGTGAAAACTCAGTACGGAAAACCGTGCCTCGTGCATTCACCACCGAGTTAGGGGTCTTGACTGCAAACACGGATTTTATGGGCAAAGTCTTGTCAAGGCGGGCGATGACAGCACCCTTTGTGATATTGACATAGGTGCTGCCGTTTCCGACTGTTCCGTCATAATTAATATATGCAGAAGTGTCAGGCTCAAATGACACCCACTTATCTCCGTCAATGCATATTCTTATTGCAGCATCGGCTGAGGTGGAGACCACATCGCCGCTTTTCAGTGCAATGCCTGCTGCCGGGCTTACGGGAATGCCGTTGCGTGTAATACTGACAGCTCCGCTGATCTCTGCGATCTTCACCGAGCGTTGTACATTTATCTTTATGAACAGCACAGCTGCTGTTATTACAGCGATGATTGTTACTGCGGCAATAGCTATTGCAATTGCCAGCCTTTGCGATTCGCTGATTTTTTTCATAATAAAGGCGTTCACCCCTTGGTCATTCGCCGTCGGCGTGATTTATTTAAGCTGATTCCGCAATACGGTGCGGGTTCAGTTTTTATTATAACATATAAATCGCCGTTTGTCACTACTTTTTGACTACAATTTGATTACAATTCACAGAAAAAGCTCATTTTCTATTGGAATTTCTGTTAAATTAATGTAAATTTGCAAAATAATTGCTGAATTTTCGGAAATTTGATTCATCAAAATAAAACTGCACTGACTATGGCTTGTCGATTGGTATCGCAAAGTATTGATACTAAACACCATTTAAATCACGGAGAAGAAATCGGCACAAAAACTTGCGTATATGGTTTTTGTGCCGAGAGATTCCCGTGATTAATGGGTGTTTAGTATTGATACCAATCGAAAGCAGCCTGTGCAGCATAATTTTTACAGCGGGTCGTCCACGTTCTGTTCAATATAAGTGTCCTTGATAGCAATAAGAGTGTAGTCATTTCCTCTTTTTGACACTACATATTCAACGTATTTTTCGGGAACAAGCTCCTGTTCTGATGAGATGGTAAGCCATGCGGGGGTAGGCGAAACATATCCCACCTTGAGAGTATAGCTTTCGCCGACACGGGTTATCTCCGATATTTGCGGAGAATAGGAGAAATATTTCGGATTTGAGGGGACACGGTAGGACTTTATCTCTTCATCGTAATAGAACTGAAATCCCGGGGTTTCGATGGTGCCGTGAGTAAAGCTCAGCCCCGTGCCGAACAACTTGGTGGCATGCTGTTCCACGTCCATTTCGGGGACGATAATGGTATCAAACTCCGATTCGTACTTGCTCTTGTCCTCATAAAGGATAATGTCCCACACAGCGGCGGTTATCATCGTGTCCGAACGCAGCTTGATAGTCTGGTCAAATGGAGCGGGGTCGCACATAACGATAGGGAAGATGAACCGCTCAAACTCCCTTTTCTGCTGTGTGTTGTCAGCAATGCCCCTTACAAAGTCCACCGCAGCTGTTATGGTGGAAACAAGACCTATTACCGCCATAATTATGACAATGAAACCTGTGACGATATACCGCTTTTTTATCTCAGCCTCGGTAAATGCTCTTGCGGGTGCAGCATCTTCTATGGGCTGTGCAGACTCTGTAAGGTCCTCAAAATCGGAAACGTCCTCGTCAAGAGCGTCGTCGAACATTCGCTTGATATGTTCGATGGATTCCGCCGCTTCCGCTGCCGCATCCTTATGCTCGGGACGCCTTACAACAGCCTTTTTATGGGCTTTTTTCTTCTTTTTATTGCGAGATCGCTTCTGACCGTTTTCCTCCAGATATTCATCGTAGTCGAACAGATCTCTGTTGTTATTCATATTATCCATAGCAAGCTCAGCGTATCTGACCGTTTCCGTTAATGAGATACTTAACGGAGGTAAGCTCTCTCAGACCCATAGGACCTCTTGCGTGTACCTTCTGGGTGGATATGCCGATCTCCGCTCCGAAGCCGAATTCCGAGCCGTCCGTAAATCTTGTGGAGGAGTTTACATATACGCAGGCGGCGTCAATGCGTTTCTGGAATTTTTCGGCATTTGCAAGGCTGTTTGTAACGATGCACTCGGAGTGCTTGGTGGAATATTTTGAGATATGTTCAATAGCCTCGTCAACGTCCTTTACGACCTTAACAGCAATGATATAATCGAGAAATTCGGTGGCATAGTCCTCTTCGGTGACGGGAACAACGCATTCTCCGAGGATAGCACGGGTCTTTTCACAGCCCCTCAGCTGAACATTATGCTCATCAAGGCGTGCCTTTATCATGGGCAGAATCTTCTCTGCACATTTCTCATGGATAAGCAGACTTTCGATAGCGTTGCAGACGGAGGGACGCTGTGTCTTTCCGTTGTCAACGATATTCACAGCCATTTCGGGGTCTGCACTTTCGTCAACATAAACGTGGCAGTTTCCCACACCCGTTTCGATAACGGGGACGGTTGCGTTCTCCGTAACAGCCTTGATAAGTCCCGCACCGCCCCTGGGGATAAGCACATCAAGATATTTGCTGCACTTCATCAGCTGTGTGGTGACCTCACGGGTGGTATCGTCCACAAACTGGATAATGTCCTCGGGCAGTCCCACGGACTTTACGGCAGTTCTCATTATCTCGCACAGCACCTTGTTGGAATGATATGCTTCCTTTCCGCCCCTGAGAATGCAGGTGTTGCCCGATTTCAGGCAGAGAGCGGCAGCGTCCACCGTAACATTCGGACGGGACTCGAATATAATGCCGATAGTTCCGAGCGGAACTCTTATCTTTTGGATTTTCAGCCCGTTGGGACGGACTGTTCCGTAATCCACCGAACCGATGGGGTCGTCCAGCTTGATAACGCCGCAAACGCCCTCGGCAATGCCGGCGATACGCTTTTCGTCCAGCATAAGGCGGTCGGTCATAACCTTGGAAATGCCGTTTGCTTCGGCGGCTGCAACGTCCTTTTTGTTTTCCTCAATGATTTTTGCCGCATTTTCGTTCAAAGCGTCTGCTATAGCCTTAAGAGCGGCGTTTTTCTCCATTGCGGAGGCGGCTGCGATAGCACCCTCGGCAGCCTTTGCCTTTGCACCAAGTTCTTCTATGTAAGTCATATTTTCGCTTCCTTTCATTTTTTCGACAGGAATACGGTACCTGCGGATTTTCCGTCAAACAGGTCGTAAAGCACCTTGGGATTTCTTCCGTTCAAGATTACCATATCAATGCCTGCACTGTTTGCGATCTCGGCGGCGTTTATCTTTGTTATCATTCCGCCGCTTCCGAGAGATGAACCCGCTCCGCCTGCAATGGAACGTGTTTCCTCATTTATCTCGGTGACAACGGGGATAAGCTCGGCGTTGGGGTCGCTGTTGGGATTTCCCGTGTAAAGTCCGTCAATATCCGAGAGAATAATAAGCAGGTCAGCCTTGCAGAAAATGCCGACATGAGCTGCCAGAGTGTCATTTTCTCCCAGCTCCAGCTCCAGCTCATCGATAGCAACGGTGTCATTCTCATTTACAACGGGGATAACACGTTTTTCAAGCAGCTTCTCGAAAGCATTTTCAACGTTATTCTTTCGGGGGGATTCAAGTATGTACTTTGTCAGCAGTATCTGGGCGACGGTCAGGTTATATTCGCCGAAAAGCTTGTCATACATATACATAAGCTCACACTGACCGACTGCTGCACAAGCCTGCTTCATAGGCGTGTCCGTTGGCTTTTCCACCAGTCCCAGCTTGGACATTCCAAGACCCACCGCACCCGAGGATACGAGGATAATTTCTCTGCCCGAGTTCTGCAGGTCGGAAAATATTTTTACAAGGCTCTCCATTCGGCGGATATTCAGCCTGCCCGTCCGATGGGTGAGGGTAGAGGTTCCGAGTTTTATTACGATTCGTTTCTTTTCGTTTATATCAAACATAGTTAAAATCTCCAAGTCAATTATTTACGACATTTATGGGATCTCCCGCAATAAATGCCGCCAGATTATCATAAACGATGCCCATAAGACGTTCTCTTGTCTGACGTGCCGCCCATGCAATGTGGGGAGTTATCACACAGTTTGGGGCGGTCAGCAGGGGACAGTCGGGGGACATTGGCTCTGTTTCGATAACGTCCACGGCTGCACCTCTCAGCTTGCTTAGAAGCAGTGCCGATTTAAGGGCCTCTTCATCAACTACGGGACCTCTTGAAGTGTTTATGAGAATAGCGTCCCGTTTCATAAGAGAAAGTGTGCGTTCATTGACGAGCTTTCTTGTGCTTTCTGTCAGCGGACAGTGTATGGACAGATAATCCGACTGTGCAAAGACCGTATCAATATCCGCAAATGTAACGGTCGGGTCATTTTGGGGAGTTCTCGTATTTACGATAACCTTCATTCCAAAAGCTTTTGCGATCTCAGCAACCTTTTTGCCTATGCTTCCGTAGCCGATGATACCCATAGTTTTCCCCGAAATTTCCATCAGCGGGAATGGGAAATAGCAGAAGCTTGCGGAGTTTATCCAGTCGCCGTTATGCACCGAGTGATTGTACACAGCGACTCTGTTGGTGAAGTGGAATATCAGAGCAAAAACATGCTGAGCGACTGCATCTGTGGAATAGGACGGCACATTTGTAACGATAATGCCCCGTTCCTTTGCGGCGGCGAGGTCAATGTTGTTGTAGCCCGTTGCACACAGTCCGATATATTTCAGCTTCGGCAGATGGGAGATAAGCTCGGCTGTGAATGGAGTTTTGTTGCAGAGAACAGCCTCGGCGTCGGCACAGCGTTCCTCAGCCTGTGACGGGGAAGTGGTGTCATATTCCGTAAAATCGCACAGCTCGTGAAAACGACCGAAGGAAATATCTCCGATAGAAACAGCCTGCTTTTCAAGAATTACTGCTTTCATCGCTCTTTTCCTCCGTTTTTTCGGGATTTGCGTTTTCTGCTTTTGCCATTTCCTCGGCTTCTCTTTCCTTATTGTATTTGTGCATAGAGATAAGTGCCAATACGACAAGCACAAGCTCCTCAATTCCGAGTATCGCCAGATACCAGCTGCTGTTGTCAACATATACCAGCAAAGTAGAAATTATGCCAAGCCCCAGATAAAGCTGATATTTTCTGTTGCGTATCCTGCTGTGAACGAACAGCACTATTATGCTGATGACCACAAATCCAATATGCAGTGGCAGAGAAAGGGGAAATATAGGTGATAATTCGTTTACCATTTAAAGCCTTCCTTTCCGAAAGCGGTTAATTTAGTATGATAATTGCATAAAGCTTATTATATCACATATTAATCCATTTTTCAAGACCTATGTCCATTTTTTCGGCAAAATACATAATAAATTCCCAAAGTAACCGCCGCTTTTTCCGCTGTGCAGCTTCTTTGGGAATTTATTTGCAAAATGTTTTTATAGGCTTTTTTCCAATTCGGAAATGCAGATGGTCAGCGGCTCGGGCATATCCTTGTAAATGCTGACGGGGATAATGTCGTCAAATCCGTAAAACTCGGTGATTATCGGCTTGCCAAACTGAAAAACCGTTACCTTTTCATTCATCGGATTGACTATCCAATATTCTCTCACGCCTGCATTTCTGTAAATAACCGGCTTATCCTGCAAGTCACGTTCGATATTGTGGGGTGATACTATTTCGATGATAAGGTCGGGAGCACCGTTATGCTTCTGCTCATCGAATTTTTCGGGGTCACAGGTGACGAAAATATCCGGGACAACGATCGTGTCATCGTTCAGCTTTACGTCGGTCGGGGCACAAAAGACCTCGCATTTCCCGTTGCTTTTGCGGATATATTGCTTGAACTCAAATAAAATGTTGTTTGAAATACGTTGATGCCGAATATTGGGCGAGGGTGACATATTTGTTATCTCACCATTGATAAGCTCGCAAGGCTCAGTCAGTCCGAGAGCATAAAATTCATCGGCGGTGTAAGTTTTTTTCATTGTCATAGGCAAAAATCATTCCCTAATCAAAAACTCGGTAATATTTTCATCGCTGAGCCCCATATCGGCATATCTTTGTTTTACACTGTCTATCTCGTCTGAAAGAAATTCGGAAATGCAGTCTGTATCAATTCCGGCGGGATTACTTTCGATATTCGATATATCGAATGATTGCTTAATGCCGTTTTCATCACGCCAGGCGAGTATTTCCCGACCATAATTATTTCTGATCACATATATATCAATGGTGCCACGGCAATTGGCTTTAAATACTTCTGTTATTTTCTCAGACTTTTCCTTGTCAGCTGCAAATATGCAAATATCATCTGCATAAATGTTTATTTTTTCGTATCCTGCACGGTATGCGTCACGATTTACATATTTGAAATAACGAATTCTGTACATTTCGTCAAATGTATTTGTATAATATTCATCATAACCCTCTGTTTTAAAATCATCATCGCTGTCATCACCCGATAGTACGGAGAATGCCTGAAAAGTACCGATTAACAGAATAATTCCGAGAATTAAGAAGAATACCGCTAAAAATTTTTTCATTTTTTCACCTGTCAATAAAAGAATAATACGATGAGTGGTGCATTTTATCTCGCCGTCTAATGAGGAAGATACATACAAATATGTCAATTGTGCAATAACCCGAAACAGTGGTTCAAGCGGTTATTTTCTGATAAGATTTTATATCATAACCTAGTATTTGTCAAGCAGAGAAATGATATTCAAAGGTGCATCATTTGAAATCCGCAGCCGTTTCAAAAGGAATATTCCCGCCGAACAGGTCAAGTGCCGTTCCGATGGTGAAGTTCAGATTTCCCCTGCCAAGCTGTTTCAGAAGCTGTAAATCGGCAACAGAGCTTATACCTCCCGCATATGTGACGGTCAGCTCGGGACAGCCCCCCAGCATTTCGGCGACCTCCGTTTGTATGCCGCCCGCACAGCCCTCAACGTCTACGGCGTGGACGAGAAATTCATCGCAGTAGGCGGACAGCTCTCCCATGACCTCGGGGGACAGCACCGTGTCGGTAAACTTCTGCCAGCGGTCGGTGACGATATAGAATTTTCCGTCCCGTTTGCGGCAGGAAAGGTCGATGCAAAGATGCTCTCTGCCCGTTTCACGGCTGATCTTTTCAAGGTTTTCCATATTGATGCGTCCGTCCTTGAAAACGTATGAGGTAACGATAACGTGGGACGCTCCCTTTTCAAGAAATCCCACCGCATTTTCGGCGGTTATGCCGCCGCCTATCTGCAAGCCGTTAGGGAACTCGGACATAGCGGAATACGCCTGTTTAAGGTCGTCCTCGTAATATTCCGAGCCGACTGCATTCAGCAGGATAATGTGTCCGCCCTTTAGCCCCTTATCCCGATAAAGACGGGCATAAAATGCGGCGTCCTGACCCGATACGAAGTTTTCCTCCGCCGTATCTCCCGTATCCCGCAGACTGCCGCCGACTATCTGCTTAACTTTGCCGTTGTGAATATCTATACACGGTCTGAACTGCATACTTTTTACCTCATTTACATTATCATTGTGGCTATTTTCCATTCGCCGTCCAGCTTTATAAGGCTGAGCCTGTATTCTACCTCATAATCGTTGGTCTTATATCCGATATTAACGTGATAATCGAAAGCAATATTCAGCACGAAATGCTCTTCATCATACATAACAATATCGGAAAATTCCAGATTATCATAGGAAACCGTATGTGAACGGTACCAGTCGTGCCAGAAGTTCTTGACACGTCGGATAAACTCTGAATCCTTTACAAGATACTGCTCGGCATCTTTAAACGGTGCGTCCTGAGTGATATACATAGCATAAGCCAGAGATGCTTTTTCCGCAAATGCTTCAACCTCGTTCAGCAGTGCTTCATCGGGGACGGGGAGAGCGTACAGCGTTCCCTTTTCCTCGGTAAGCTTCATTTCCCTGCCGCTTGCATCGGTGACGGTCATAACAGGTTCGTTGAGAAATGTATTCTTTGCTTCGTATATTTCAAACTGAGGGATAAGCGACTTGTCGTCCAGATCGTCGTAATCCTTTATATTATACTCCTCGGAGGACAGCATATCCGAGCCTATCTCTCTGCCGTCCGCATAGACCTTTGAACCCTTCGGAACGCAGACCTTGAAGCCGTGTGTTTTTACAAACAATTCCTCGTTAAGGGTGGTCAGATCGACAGCGGTGCATTTCCAGCCGTGCTGACCGAATTTATCCGTTTCTCCGTCGGGGGACAGTTCGTACCTGGAAAACCGCAAATTTTCGAGATAAACATCGTATGTAACGGCACCTTCCTTATTGATTTGACCTTTTATAGATTTGGCTTCGGTGTAATCCGTCCCGAAGGTGTCCGCCATATATCGGAGATAGTCATCTCTGTCGTTGAATTTATCGTATTCGGGAGATTTTTCGTCAATGATAGCATCAATGTCGTTCAGACGGTATTTGTCCATAAACGCTTCGGCAGCGTGCTTTATATGGTTTTTCTCGTAGGATTCGAGAAACTGCCATTGTATCTTCCACACATAGACCGATGCCGCCATGAGAACGGTAAACAGTATCAGCATTGAAATGCCGAAAAAGTGCGTTTTCTTTTGCTTTTTAACGGCAGCAGATGCTTTTGCCTTGGGCTGTTTCGGTTTGAAATGTTCGGGCTTATAAGCCATTTTCGGAGTCAATCCTTTCGTTAACTTTGCTTTTCGGGAAGTACAACAAACGAGGTGGGCAGATCTCTCGGACCGTACACAGAGGCACAGACGTTGATTATCTCGCCGTTGTAATACATTACGGTCGATGAGCCGCCGTCAAGGTTTGCGGCATTGACTGCACCGTATTCTTCGAGGATATTTATGCAGTCCTCGTAGGTGGCACCAATGCTTGTTGCCTGTCTGCCGTCAATGGTCAGCAGGAGAACGGTCCCGTCTGCCGTCTGACCTATGCAGGTACGGGGATTAAGTCCGCCGCCCGTTCCCGCCACGTCCGAACGCTTGCCGTTTACGATAAACACGGGACCGAATGAACAAGCGTCACGCAGACCCTTGTCCATAGCCTCCTGAGCCGTCATCCAGCCGACTACAAGCTTATTGTCCTTGTCAAAGCCGACAACAATTGAGCCGCCGCCGTTGTAAAGCAGTTCTCCGTTTTTGATAACAATGCCTAAAGGCGTACCGCCGTTTCCGACGCCGCCCTCGTCCATAAAGCCGCCTGCATTTATTCCCGCAATGCCGCCTTCACGCTCCACCATTTCGGAGATCTGAATGCCCTTTGCGTTTCCGCCGAGAGAGGGGGGAGTGCCGAGAACGACCCTTGATGGGTCACGGACAAGCATCAGCTTTCCTTTATATGTAGATGAGGATATGTCGATAATTTCCAGCGGAAGCCGTTCAACCTCCTCGGAAAGCTCCTCGGGAGTGGGAATGACAACAAGTGACTGGTCGGTGACCTCCAGCGTATCTACGGTGGAATTACGCTTTCTGATAGCGGCGATCTCGTCCTCTGTAAAGAACATTCTCGGGATAAATTTCAGTGCACTTGTTTCCATCATTGTGTTAACGAAAAGGTCGGAAGCCGATGGTGACGGTCCCATACAGAATATGTAGGACGCTCCCACCAGCAGAATGACCGCCGCAAGAAGTATTACCCCTATAAGCGTGAAGAATCGTCCGATCATCATTCCGATGATGTGTCCGACGCTGCGTTTCTTCGGAGCGGAATTTCCGCTTTCTATCTCCGTTTCGTTTAAAACGGCATTTTCCATAATATACCCCTTTTCAAGTTATTCGGCAGATTTTTGCCGTGATCTGTTTTTAAATATAAGCTCCTGCTGTATCTTAAAGCTTATAATTGAAAGCACCGTGTCCACAATAAGCTTTGCAATAAGTGACTTTTCCCCGAAAATAAAGGAAAGCCCGTAAACGCCGCCGAATGAAGCCGCTGCCTGTACGATACAGAGCAGGTAATATTTCACGATGGTTTTCCTCGGATTTTCCGAGCATTTGAAAACCAGCTTGCTGTTGACGGTATAGTTGAAAAGCGATGAAGCAATTCTTGCAATGACTGTTGCCGCTAAGATACGGAACTTCATCGGCAGAGCCTTTGCCGCCATAAACAGCAGCTGATACAGTCCCAGATCGATCAGGGCAGATGCCAATGAGGAGGACACAAAGCCCAGCAGCATTTTGTAAATAGCAATGGAATCCTTTATGGGATTAAAGTGGGACTGCTTGTTGTTGTCCTCGTAGATAGTTTTGATGGGAACTTCTATTATCGGGACGGCAAGCCGCTTCGTTTCAAGGAGCATATTGGTTTCATACTCGAACCGTTCGCCTGCAAGCCCTATAAATTCGGGGATAAGACTGTTGGGTATCACCCGAAGCCCCGTTTGCGTATCGCTTATTTTCAGCCCGCAGAAAAGCCTGAAAAATCGGGAGGTAACCTTATTTCCGTATCTGCTTCTCGGGGGAATGCCCTCCGAGTTGAAATCCCTTGCTCCGAGGATAAGACAGTCGGGATTTTCCGAGCTGCTGTCGCAGCAGCTGCAAACGTCATCAACGTCATGCTGATCGTCGCCGTCTACGAAAACAACGCCGTCACACTCGTTCGCATAGCTGTTCATATAGTGATTCATTGCTGTTTTCATCGCCCTGCCCTTGCCGAGATTTATGCAGTGGGTGAGCAGGTCGCAGCCGTATTCCGACTGAATTTCCCTGAATATTTCGTCGGAATCGCTGCCGTCGTTTACAACGATTATGCGGCGGAAATCCCTGTCCCGCAGTTTTCTGACAATGCTTGCGAGCCGTCGGTCGGGGTTCAGCGAGGGGATAACGGCACAGAAATTATACATAAAACGATCACGTCCAATGTTAAGTAGTTTTGGATTGAAAAACGCTTTGCAGTGGGAATGTGCATTGCGTCACAAAGTAAAATTACCCGTATTTTAGATGAGCATAAGGCTATTATACACCATATCGGAACATATTTCAAGCTATTTTATTTACAATACGGTAACAAACCGTGTAACATTTTTCCGCTTTGGTATGGTATGATATAAATGAGTTAGTTTGCCTGTTTGCAAACAGTATACTTTTTATCGAATGGGGAATAAATAGTGGATTCAAATAAAAATAAAAGTGTTTCTTTTTTTAAAAAGCTGCTGCTGCCTGTTCTGGCGGTGACGATAATGCAGTCGGTGCTGACCTTTGTTCTGCTGATGTTCGGCGGAGTGTTTGAGGCGGTGGAGGATAATGCCTCCGATAATTTCAAAAGTGCCGTTATCAGGCGGGCGGGGGAGATAGAACAATCCTTTTCCAACCGCTGGGGAGATTTTTCTCAGGACAGGGACTATATTGCTTCGGCGATAGACAAGGAGCTTAAGAAAAACGGTGCTTCACCCTCGGATATGCTTACAGATCATCAGCTGAATGCCAAGCTGATAGAGCTTGTTTCCGAAAATGTAAGGGGTCTGCTGAGAACCAATTCAGTAACGGGTGCTTACATTATTTTGGAGGGCTGTGCAGATTCGAGTGCGGATATATCGGCAGGACGAATGGCTTATTTCCTTCGTTCCAACGACCCTGCGTCCCTTTCTAAGGGCGATGGTGATCTGCAGCTGAGAATGGGTTCGGCTGAGTATGCAAAAAAGATGAATATCATGCTTGACACCTGCTGGACAAACTGTGCCCTTCCCGAGGAAACAGAGGAGCTTTACAGCTATGTCAGAAGCTTAGGCAGCGGGTCAGAATCAGTTGTGCTTACGGGAGTCAAATTTTCACGGTTTGACACGGTCAGCGTTGCAATATCTATGCCGCTTATTTCCAAAACGGGCGATTTTATGGGAATAGTAGGCGTTGAACTGAACGAACGCTACCTTATCTCTCAGCTGCAGTATGAGGAACTGGGCGGCGGAGTTTTCGGAGCATACTATCTCGGTGCTGTGTCGACACGTCCCGACAATGAGAAATTTACCAGAAAAATAGCCGTAAGCGGCAGTGCATACAAGCGGCTGTATTCCGCCGATGACGGAGTTATTGCCGTCGATCCCGACAGAAACGGCATATGCAGAATTTTGCCCTCCGATGAGTTTAATTCGGATATGGCAGGTTACAGCGTCCCTATAAGAATTCATGCGGCAGGGGAAAATGAGTGGGTGCTTACGGGTGTTATCAGGCGGAACACGCTTTTTGAGCTGTCCATAAATCTGCGTCAGATACTTATCATTACAATGCTTATCTCGGTGGCAATCTCGGTGATATGCGTGCTTATCGCAAGCCGTGCTCTGGTAAAGCCTGTCACAGACCTTATCAGACAGCTTCGTTCCAGCGACCCAACTGCACCTATTTCCTTAAATAAGACAGGTATCAGCGAGATTGATGAGCTTAGTTCTTCGGTTGAGGAGCTTTCGGGAGAGGTTGAGGCGTTTGCTTCTAAAATGTCAAGAATAATTGATGTGGCGGACGTTCCCGTGGGCGTTTTCGAGATAAAGGAAAACTCGGGCTACGGATTTGTCAGCGGTAAATTCTGCGAGCTTTTGGATATGGATAAGTCTAAGCTTCACAACGGCTGTCTGCCCGCTGCGGCGTTTATGACAAGATTTGCCGAGATAAAGGAATATCTCTGCGATGAAACGGGAAATATCTACAAGCTGCCCGAGGACAACGGCAAATTCCGCTGGATAAGACTGCAAATAATCAACGAAAACGGTTCTCTTCTCGGTGCGGTAATGGATATTTCAAAGGAAATGCTGGAGCAGGAAAAGCTTCAGCACGAGAGGGATATTGACCTGCTGACGGGTATCTACAACCGTCGGGCATTCACCGAGCGGACAGTTGCACTGTTCAAAAGCAGAAAGCATTCTCTCAGAGTTTCAGCCCTTGTTATGTGGGATCTGGATAATCTGAAATATGTAAATGACCATTACGGTCACGATTACGGAGATATGTATATAAAAACACTGTCGGACGCTTTGTCGGAAGCACAGAATTACAGGTGTATTGCCTGCCGCCGTTCGGGCGATGAATTTTATCTGTTCTATCACGGCTACGGCAGCTGTGACGAGATACGAAGCGAGTTCAAAAGGCTTTGGTCGGACGTAAACGCCAAGACGATCACCCTTCCCGACGGGACGCCCTACCGTGTCAGCGTTTCGGGCGGCGTTGCCTGGTATCCCTATGATGCCAAGGAGCTTGATGACCTGATGAAAATGGCGGACGATGCTATGTATGAGGTCAAGAGGGGCAGCAAGGGAAGTATTATTGAGTATTCGGATATTTCCGACAAGCCTTCGGAGGAGGAAGAATGAGCTTCGGAGTTTACGTTCATATTCCGTTTTGCGTGAGAAAATGTCCCTACTGCGATTTTTATTCAGCGGCAGTTTCTTCGGATATTATCGAAAAATATGTCCAAAAGCTTTGCGGGGATATTCGGGAAAACTGTCCTGCGGGGGCGGGGAGCGTTTATTTTGGCGGGGGGACGCCGTCGCTGTTATCCCCCGAACAGGCGGGACGGATAATTTCGGGGGTATCTCCCGAAATCGGTGCGGAAATATCCATAGAAGCAAACCCCAACTCGGTATCTCCCGAAAAGCTTCGGGGATATTTGTCGGCGGGGATAAACCGTATTTCCTTTGGGATACAGTCCCTATGCGGAGATGAGCTGGAAGCTCTCGGACGGCTTCACACTGCCGATGAAGCGGAGAACGCCGTAAAAGCGGCATATGATGCGGGATTTCGCAATATTTCCGCCGATATTATGCTTGGCGTATGCGGTCAGACAGAGGACAGCCTTTCGGAAACCTTGAAGCGTTTGACGGCTTTGCCCATTGACCACGTTTCCGCCTATATGCTGAAAATTGAAGAGGGGACGCCTTACAGCAAAAACGGTATGATGGACAGAGTTCCCGATGACGACACAGCGGCAGATTTGTATCTTGCCGCCGGGGAATATCTCGAAAACAAAGGCTTTCATCAGTATGAAATATCGAATTTTGCACAGGACGGATATGAGTGCCGTCACAATCTTCTTTATTGGATTTGCGGCGAATATTACGGCTTCGGACCTGCCGCACATTCCTTTTACGGCGGGAAACGATATGCCTGCGGGCGTGACCTTGACGGCTATCTGACGGGCGGGGCGGAGAAGATAACCACCGTTTTGCAGGAAACACCGCCCGATTTTTTCGAACGGGGAATGCTAAAGCTTCGCCTGTCCCGAGGGATAAGCGAGGACGAAATTCCCGAGAATATGCGGGGACATTTTAAAAAGCGTTTTGCCGTGTACGAAAAGGCGGGGCTGATGAAGCGGACGTCGGACGGCTTTGCCCTGACAATGGAAGGGTTTCTTGTTTCCAATTCTATTATTGTTGATCTGCTGTCAGACTGAATTTTTATAATTTTAGGAAAAAATAAAAAATATACTTGACAAGCCTTAACTCATATGATATAATTACAGAAACTCTTTGCACTGCATATTGATCTACAGTACAAACTGAGCAGACCGTGACATATGTCATGGAGTCGGGTCACAGAAGTGACAGTGGGATATTTTCATCCACGGGACAGTAGTTGCTATTACTGATTCGTGGGTGTTTTTTTATACCTTTTTGCAGATTATTTATACTAAACACCATTTAAATCACGGAGAAAAAATCGGCGTAAAAAGCTTGCGTTTATGGCTTTTTACGCCGAGAGATTCCCGTGATTAATGGGTGTTTAGTATTAACCCCACATATTTAGTGACATTGAGTTATCATAAATATTTGGAGGTAACCGATATGGAAAACAACACAGCAATTACAAGAGAGAACAACATTACCGAGGCTGATTTTCAGAAGGTAGCAAACAAGGTGTCATTTATCACTATTGTGGGAAATGTGGCACTGTCTGTTGTCAAGCTTCTTGCGGGAATCATAGCACATTCCAATGCGATGATAAGCGATGCCGTACATTCGGCATCTGATGTGTTCAGTACTTTTGTGGTCATTATCGGGATAAAGCTGGCATCAAAGGAGCCGGACAAAGAGCATCCTTACGGTCATGAACGTATGGAATGTGTTGCGGCTATCGTTCTGGCTGTGGTTCTTTTTATAACAGGTCTGGGGATCGGATTTGACGCATTAAAAAACATTTTAAACGGCAATTACAGTGACCTGCAGGTTCCGGGGATATTGGCTTTGATAGCTGCAATAGTATCAATTGTCAGCAAGGAAGCTATGTATTGGTACACAAGACATTATGCAAAGAAAATCGATTCAAGTGCATTAATGGCAGATGCTTGGCATCATCGCTCGGACGCATTTTCGTCAATAGGAGCTTTGATAGGTATCAGCGGTGCAAGACTCGGTTTTCCGATTATGGATTCTATCGCCAGTCTGGTGATATTCCTGTTTATTGTAAAGGCTGCTTTTGACATTTTTAAGGACGCAATGGACAAAATGGTAGACCACTCCTGTGATGAAGATACGGAAAAGCAGATCTATGATTGTGTTATGCGAAATGAGAATGTTAGGGGCATTGACCTGCTGCAAACTCGTATTTTTGGAAATAAAATTTATGTTGACCTGGAAATTCAGGCGGACGGTTCATACACATTACAGGAAGCACATAATATTGCAGAAGCCGTGCATGATGATATTGAACAGAGCTTTCCAAAGGTAAAGCATATTATGGTTCATGTAAATCCGGCACATGAGGCTGAATGTTTATCGGAAAAAACCTGAGTTATTCGGGAACTTCTTACTTTGTGAAGTACCTATTATACTAATCTTTCATCAATATGTAGACAAAACGCAAAAAATAATTTACATAATTTCACCAACTTCATTCAACAGCCAATCTAACAGATTATTAACTATTTTCCATAGGTATTCAATTTTTCTTATTCCACTAAAATGTAAAGCAGGGTAAAGAGGGTGGGGTGAAAGGAAAGGGGATTGCAAAGGGGGAAACGTTAGGGGCGGGGGAAACTCCCTGCTTTGCGTTAGGGTTTGTTGTG
>CAZINI010000029.1:0-37078 GCA_964540575.1 uncultured Ruminococcus sp. | reverse complement strand
TTTTGCCCCCGCCGACGCTGTCAAGCGGCGGAAGAACCTGCGGTTATCGCTATTTAACAACAAAACAGCAGAATAAAAAACTGTCGGTCATATCAATTTTACAATAGAACCGCAAACAACAGCGGCGGGACGGGAAACCGTTCAAACTCTGTAGGAATAGGGGACGGCTTCACCGTCCCCGAGGGCAAAAAATTGGTCGGGGATTAACCCCGACCAATTTTTTGCGGCACCGCACACGAATCTGGTTTACGCTGCTTTTGCTGTTGTCGTGAATTTGATGCTTTACTGTTTCTTTTGTGTGCGGTGCTTTTTTGTACCGATTTGTTTGTGTTTTTTGCTGTTGGCTGAGTGTGGATTGTTAGCTGCGGATTTCGCCCGTTGCGACGGGCGACAAGGGACGCCGTCCCTTGACCCTGCAGCCTTTGTAAAGGCTGGCGAAACTTTTTATTATGATATTTTCCCTAAAACTATTTACAATGCCGCTCATATGTGGTAAAATATAAATATATTTATTTTTGGGGGTATAATAAAAATGCTTCTTCCACAGTTCTATGTTGATGATATAATTAAAACCGCTCTTTCCGAGGATATTAATTATATTGACGTTACGACAGATTATCTTATAGACGAAAACGCCGTTTCCGAAGCGTCCTTTGTGGCAAAGGCAGAGGGCGTGCTGGCGGGCATTGACGTGGCTATGCGAGTTTTCGAGCTGCTTTGCCCGTCCATCGAAAGGGAAGTTTATATCCATGACGGCGAGCCTGTCAAAAAGGGCGATATTATCGCAAAAATAAAGGGCCCCACGAGATTTATCTTAAAGGGCGAGAGAACTTCGCTGAACCTTTTGCAGCATATGTCGGGAATTGCAACCGCCGCAAACAGGTGCGTTAAGCTTTGCGAGGGCACAAACGCTGCCGTTACCGACACGAGAAAGACTCTCCCCGGACTGAGAGCATTGCAAAAGTATGCTGTCGTTGCGGGCGGCGGAAAAAATCACCGCTATAATCTGTCCGACGGTGCGATGCTAAAGGACAATCACGTTGACGCTTACGGCGGAATTATCCCCGCTGTTAAGGCTCTTCGTGCAAAGATAGGACATATGGTGAAGATAGAAGTCGAGGTACGCAATAAGGAGGAGCTTATGCAGGCTCTGGAGGCGGGTGCCGACGTTATTATGCTGGATAATATGAGCTGTGCCGAGATGGCTGAGTGCGTACATATCGCCGACGGACGGGCAAAGCTGGAGGCTTCGGGAAATATCACCCTTGAAAATATCGCCGATGTGGCAAAGACGGGCGTTGATATTATCTCCCTCGGTGCGTTGACCCATTCCGTAAAGGCGTTTGATATTTCCCTGAGAATTACGGGATAATAATCATTTACGGGAGATTTTTATATGGTCAAAGCAGAGAATTTTATTTACTGTGTCGGGAAAAATATCTATATAAATCTGACTAACAGATGCCCCTGTGCCTGCACGTTCTGTATCAGGCAGAACGGGGACGGTGCGTATGGAAGCGGCAGCTTATGGCTGTCAAGAGAGCCGTCCGCCGAGGAGGTGCTTAAAGCTATCTTCGAGGAAGATTTATCCGAGGTGACCGAGTTTGTGTTCTGCGGCTACGGCGAGCCTATGGAGCGGGCGGAGGACGTTTCCTATATCGGAAAAGAGCTGAAAAGGCTGTACAATATCCCCGTCAGACTTAACACAAACGGGCTTTCCGACCTTATCCACGGCAGGGAAACGGCATATCTTTTAGAGGGTGCTGTTGACATTGTTTCCGTTTCGCTTAATTCGGGAGATGAGGAAAGCTATCTCAAGGTGACCCGTCCGAAATTCGGAAAGGGAAGCTTCGAGGCAATGCAGAAGTTCGCTTCCGACTGCAAGAAATATGTGCCGAATGTAATGTTCACCGTTGTGGACGTTATCCCCGAAGGAGAGATAGAGCTTGCAAAGGAAATTTCCGAAAAGCTTGGAATTACACTGCGTATCAGAAAATATGAAAGTTGATTTTGAAAGGACAGATCAGATATGAATAAGCCTACCGCCGCAATCGTTGACCATAAGGGCATTCCCTGCATCGAGCTGAAAGCAGGACCCTATATGGCTATCATCGCAAACACACTGGGAAGCAACGTTCTCCGTTTCCGTGACGAGGAAAAGGGAATGGAAATTTTCCGCTATAAGGACAGCGTTTCCATAAAGCAGATAATGGAAGCCCCCGAAATATGGGGTCTGCCCACTCTTTATCTGCCCAACCGTTTCGATAACGGCGTGCTGAAAACCTCCGACGGTGAATATCATCTTCCCGTAAACGAAACGAGATTTAAGAACCATCTCCACGGCTTTTTGCAGAAGAGAGCACATAAGATCGAGGATATGGGCGTCAAGGACGGAAAGGCGTTCGCCGTGACCTCCTATACATACGATGAAAACGACTTTTTCTTCAATGTTTTCCCGCTGAAATTCAAGGCAACGCTGACCTTTGAGCTTTCGGAAAACGGTCTTAGCCACAATTTCAGGATAGTGAATATGTCCGAAAAAATGCTTCCTGTTTCGGTGGCTACTCACACCACCATCAACGCTCCGTTCGTTGACGGCGGCTATGAGGAGGACATAAGGATACAGATACCTGTTGTTAAGAAGTGCCTGTTCGACCGCACAAGATGGCTTCCCACCGAGGAATTTGCCGACCTTAACAGACGTGACCTTTCTTATAAGAGAGGCGTGAAGTGTCCCGTGCTTAAGGATATTTGCAATGATATGTATTCGGCGGGAACTATTGACAGCGAGGGCGAAAAGTTCCACGGCTGCCTTATGAAGGATATGGCAACGGGCAAGCAGATACGCTATGAAACAAGCGAGGAGTACAAGTTCTGGATAGTTTGGAACGACAGGGGATTCAAGGGATATTTCTGTCCCGAGCCTATGACTGCTTTGGTAAATGCCCCCAACCTCAGTATGCCCCGTGAGGTGAGCGGATACAGAGAGCTGAAGCCCGGCGAGGAATTCACCTGCACTCAGAAGTTCTCAACGGCTATCGTTGCGACCGTTTCTAAGTAAAATAATGCGGCAGCCGATGGGGTGACCCTTGAATGGCTGCCGTTTTTACACTACCGATAAGGAGCAAAAAAATGTCCGAAATAGTAAAAAGACTTGCCGCACTTCGTGAGAAAATGTCCCAATACGGTGCGGACTGCATTTATATCCCCACAGCCGATTGTCACGAGTCGGAATATCCCGCTGAGCATTACAAGACAAGGCGGTTCATCACAGGCTTCACAGGCTCGGCGGGAACTGCCCTTGTGACCAAGGATAAGGCGTTCCTCTGGACGGACGGAAGATATTTCATTCAGGCTGAACGGGAGCTGGAGGGCAGCACTGTCGAGCTTTGCCGTTCGGGGACGGAGGGCGTTCCCACCGTTTTCGAGATGATAGAAAAGGAGCTTCCGAGCGGCGGTACGCTGTTTTTCGATGGCTCTGTTGTAAACGGAAATACAGCGGATAAGCTGTCCGAGTCTGCCGAAAAGCGTGGTGGAACGGTGAACTGTTCCCACGATATTGCGGGGGAAATATGGACGGACAGACCGCCCGTAATGCCCACTGCCGCTTGGATATTGGAAAAGGAATATTCGGGAAAAAGCGTTTCCGAAAAGCTTTCCGAGCTGCGTGAGAAAATGTCAAAGGAGGGTGCGGACGTTCACATTCTGTCCTCGCTGGACGATGTGAACTGGCTGTTTAACATAAGAGGTTCGGACGTCCCACATTTCCCCGTAATATACGCATTTGCGGCGGTAACGGCGGATAAGGCAATACTGTTTGCCTATGATGGTGCGGTTTCCGCTGAGATACGGGAGAGTCTGGCGGCAGAGGGTGCAGAGGTTCGCAGCTACGGCGATATTTACGGATTTGCAGCAAGTCTGTCCGACGAAAGCAGAGTGCTTATCGACCGTGGCAGGACAAATGCAAAAATTCTCGGAAATATTCCCGAAACGGCTGTTATCATCAACCAGCCAAGTCCCGTCCGTCTGATGAAATCAAAGAAAAATCCCACGGAGCTGTATAATCTCAGAAAAGCCCATATCAGCGACGGTACGGCGGTAACGAAATTCATCATATGGATAAAGAAAAATGCGGGAAAGCTAAAGCTTGACGAGGTTTCCGCCGCCGAATATCTTGAAAAGCTCCGCAGGGAACAGGAGGGCTTTCTTGACCTGAGCTTTGATACCATTTGTGCCTACAAGGGCAACGCCGCAATGATGCACTATTCCGCAAAGCCCGAAACGGCGGCTGAGCTTTCCGCCGAGGGTATGCTTCTTGTGGATTCGGGGGGACATTACCTGAACGGCTCCACCGATATTACCCGAACCATAGTGCTGGGCAGTATCGGAGATGATGAAAAGCGGGATTTCACCGCCGTGCTGAAAGCAATGCTCGCCCTGTCCCGAGTGAAGTTTTTAAGCGGCTGCACGGGACAAAATCTTGATATTCTCTGCCGCAGTCAGCTGTGGAAATACGGCATTGACTACCGCTGCGGAACGGGTCACGGCGTTGGTTATCTGCTGAATATCCACGAGGGACCAAACTCCGTTCACTGGGGAAATTTCCCCGGACGGACGGCGAACACGCCTTTCGAGGAGGGCATGGTCACCACCGATGAACCGGGCGTTTACATTGAGGGACGCTACGGCATCAGGACGGAAAACGAGCTTGTCTGCCGAAAAGCCGAAAAGAACGAGTACGGGCAGTTTATGGAGTTTGAAACCATCACCTATGCCCCCATTGACCTTGACGGAATTATCCCCGAAATGCTCACCTTTGAGGAAAAGGAACAGCTTAACCGCTATCACCGAATGGTATTTCAGGAAATTTCGCCGTTCCTTGACAAGGAAGAAGCTGCCGCTCTTGCGGAGATGACTAGGGAAATATAAAAACTGCCCAACCGAAACGCAACTCGGTTGGGCATTATTTTATGCTTTGTAAATTTTAGTTCCCTGACGGGTTTCCTCAACAACATATCCGAGAGCGGTTATCTTGTCACGGAGGCTGTCGGCAAGGGCGAAATCCTTTGCCTTTCTTGCGGCTTTTCTCTGCTCGGCAAGTTCGAGGACCTCGGGAGGAAGCTCCTCACTGCCGTCCTTTGCGGCTGCCGCTTCGGCGTTCTTTATCAGGTCGATTGACAGAACCTTGTCAAACTCGGAGATAAGTGCCAGCTTTGTAGCTGCATTTGCGGGAGATTTCAGCACGTCATAGAGAACGGTGATGCCCATGGAGGTGTTCAGGTCATTGTCCATAGCGTCCTTGAATGCGGTCATCAGACGGTCAAACTCAGCCTTATCCACCTCGCCGTTTTTATCCGCAAGCAGGGGAGCTATCTTTGCGGTCAGCTTCTCATAAGCCTGCTTTGCGTTGTCGAGATTTTCATAGGTGAATACCAGCGATTTTCTGTAATGGGACAGCAGGCAGAAAAATCTGTATATGACGGGGGCATATCCCTTGGATTCCAGCAGGGAAACGGTGAGAAAATCGCCCTTTGACTTGGCCATTTTTCCGTCATTTGTATTCAGATGGAGAATGTGGAACCAGTAGTTGCACCACTTGTGTCCGATATATGCTTCGCTCTGTGCAATTTCGTTTGTGTGGTGGGGGAATGCGTTGTCTATGCCGCCGCAGTGAATGTCCAGATATTCGCCCAGATGCTTCATTGCAATGCAGGAGCATTCGATATGCCAGCCGGGATAACCCACGCCCCAGGGGCTTTCCCATTTCAGCTCCTGATCGTCAAACTTGGATTTTGTGAACCAAAGCACGAAATCCGCCTTGTTTTTCTTGTTGGAATCGGCTTCAACGCCCTCTCTTACGCCAACTTCAAGGTCCTCCTCTTTGAAATCGTGGAAAACGTAATACTGTGAAAGCTTCGAGGTATCGAAATAGATATTTCCGCCCGCTTCGTATGCAAAGCCCTTTTCCAGCAGACCGGAAATCACCTTGATGAACTCGTCAATGCAGCCTGTGGCAGGCTCAACCACGTCGGGACGCTTGATATTCAGCTTTTTGCAGTCGTCAAAGAATGCGTCGGTGTAGAACTTTGCTATTTCCATGACCGTCTTATGCTCACGCTTTGCTCCCTTGAGCATTTTGTCGTCGCCCGTGTCGCCGTCGCTTGTGAGGTGTCCCACGTCGGTAATGTTCATAACACGGGTAACGTCATATCCCGAAAATCTCAGATATTTTTCGAGAATATCCTCCATAATATAGCTTCTCAGATTTCCGATATGGGCATAGTGATATACCGTAGGTCCGCAGGTGTACATAGACACCTTGCCTTCCACTATCGGAACGAAATCTTCCTTGTTATGGGTAAGGGTGTTGTAGAGCTTCATTGAAAAAATTCCTTTCAGTTTTTATCGGACTGTTCCCGCTTCACAGTGGAAGCGTTGGTGACTATCCGTTTTATCTCTTCCTTATTCATTGCTTTGACCTGCTTTTCCAGCTTTTCAATGCGGGCAAGCTGCTTGCAAAGCTCTTGTGCAACGGGGTCGGGAATGTGTATCTGATCCAGATCGCAGTCGGGCTTGACACGCTTGCCGTTTCGCTTGACGATCCTTGCGGGAACGCCGACGCATGTGCAGTTATCGGGGACAGGCTCTAAAACCACCGCACCTGCGGCGACCTTAACGTTGTTCCCGATCTTGATGGGACCCAGCACTCTTGCCCCCGCACCGACCATAACATTGTTGCCGAGGGTAGGGTGACGTTTGCCCTTATCCTTGCCCGTACCGCCTAGGGTAACGCCCTGATAGATAAGGCAGTTATCACCTATTTCCGTTGTTTCGCCGATAACGACGCCCATTCCGTGGTCGATGAAAAAGCCCTTGCCGATCTTTGCACCCGGGTGTATCTCAATGCCCGTTAAAAATCTGGCAGTCTGGGATATTACTCTCGCAACGGTAAAAAGTTTGTGGGTATAAAACCAATGAGCGATGCGGTAAGCCAGCACCGCATGCAGTCCCGAATAGGTCAAAATTATCTCAAATGCGTTCCGTGCAGCGGGATCTCGTGCCTTGACGGACGCAATATCAGCCTTGATGTGTTCAAACATAAGTGTCCTCCCAAAATGTTCGAGGGTAGGTGAATGAGGGGTTATTTAAGGAAGCCGTCGATTATCTTCTGCTCGGCTTCTTCTTCGGTCAGTCCCAGAGTACGCAGCTTGATTATCTGCTCGCCTGCGATCTTTCCGATGGCGGCTTCGTGTATGAGCGAAGCGTCGATATTTCCCGCATACAGTTCGGGAGCGGCGTTCACTCTGCCGTTGTCCGCAAGAATGGCGTCGCACTCGGAATGTCCCGTACATCGGCAGTTGCCCTTGATGACCGAGTGATATTCCTGATAGGAATTTCCCTTTGCCACCGAACGGGAAACAAGGTCAACTCCCGAATCCTCTCCGTCAAGCGAAACGCTGAAATCGGACTTTGCCGTTTCGTCGCCGTCGGTCAGCAGACGTTCCCTGATGACCAGCTTTGCATTCGCCCCCAGCCTTGCGGAGGTCAGTCTGCTTGTGCTTGTAACGCCGCTTATCTGCATTGTGTCCATCTCCATATAGGAGCCTTCGTCCATTTCAATATCGGTAACGGGGTCGATACGCCGAGCACCCTTGCCCTTGCCCGTGCCGATATGCTTTTCCTTGTAGACAACTCTTGCATTTTTGCCGATAAAGAAGCGGTGAATGCCGTTGTGACGGGCTTCCTCCTCACCGTCCGAATGAACGCCGCAGCCTGCCACTATAATGACATCGGCACCGTCCTCTACGATAAAATCATTGTAAACAAGGTCGTTCACGCCCGCATGAGTAACGCATGCAGGGATATAAACCGTTTCCTTCTGAGCCGCCGAGCTTATGCGGATAACGATACCGGGGTTATCCTGCTTAGGCTCTATCTTGATATTTTCCGAGGACTGTCTGCCTGCACAGCCGCCGTCCTCTCGTATATTATATGCTCCCTTAAAGCCGCCGTTCCAATTGGAAACGACATTCAGCAGACCGCTTGTGATCTCGTTCATATCAGCAGCCCTCCCTTTTAGTCGTTTTCAGGGGACATTTGCAGCCCTTTTCACGTTCAAGAAGTGCGGGCAGAATATCCTCTCTGCTGCCGCATTCGGTAACTGTTCCGTTTGCGATAACGGCGATATAGTCCGCTATTTCCATAATTCTCTCCTGATGGGAAATGACCAGCAGGGAGCGTCCGCTTTCGTTTTTCAGCCGTTCGAATGCGTTGATGAGATTAGAGAAGCTCCACAGGTCAATGCCCGCCTCGGGCTCATCGAAAACCAGCATCTGTGCATTTTTTCGGGCAAGGACGGTAGCTATTTCGATACGCTTGCTTTCGCCGCCCGACAGACTGCCGTCCGCCTCTCTGTCCATATATTCGTTGGCACAAAGCCCCACTTCTCCGAGAATATGGCATATCTCGCTATCGGGGAGCTTTTCCTCGGCAGACATATCAAGCAGATCTCTGACGGTCAGTCCCTTGAACCGAACAGGCTGCTGAAATGCGTATGCAATGCCGTTCTTGGCACGCTCGGTAATATCCAGCGAGGTAATGTCCCGACCGTTCAGGGAAATAGTTCCCTCATCGGGGTCATAAAGCCCTGCAATTATCTTGGCAAGGGAGGTTTTTCCGCCGCCGTTCGGTCCTGTGATAACGGTAAGCTTTCCCTTTGGTATGGTAAGATCTACGCCTTTTAGAATTTCCTCCCCCTCGGGAGTTTTCCAGCGTATTCCCTTTAACTCCAGCATTGAACTTCCTCTTTTCTATCCTTTATGATACTGTTTGTCCATAACAATCATAATTATTTATTATACTATATTAGAGTAGATTTGTCAAGTTTGGGAGCAGAAATTAAGATAGAATGTGAAAAGTGGGTTTAGTAGTGTTAAGTGTTGAGAGTTGAGTGTTGAGTTTTTGGAAACCTGTCCCCTATGGCGATTTGGTTATTTTTTTTTTTTTTTTTTTGCTAAACTTTGGCTATTCATAAATAGATTTCTCAAATGTAAATAAACAGTATTAATTATATTTCCTCTATTGATTTTCCTTGCTTATGTGATATAATTACAGTTAGCACTCAAAGTCAAAGAGTGCTAGCAAACAACAAACACAATTGCTATTTTTATATGGGAGATGTACTTATATGGCTGAAACAAAACAGTTCAAGGCAGAATCCAAGCGTCTGCTGGAAATGATGATCAACTCTATCTACACACATAAGGAGATATTCCTCAGAGAGCTTATCTCCAATGCCAGCGACGCTATCGACAAGCTTTATTTCAAGTCCCTGACCGATGATAAGGTAGGAATGTCCAAGTCGGATTTCAAGATATTCATCAAGGCTGACAAGGACAACGGCACTCTGACCATCACCGACAACGGTATCGGAATGACCGCCGAGGAGCTGGAAAATAATCTGGGCATTATCGCAAACAGCGGCTCGCTTGCGTTCAAGACAGCTAACAGCGAAGCCAAGGAAAAAGAGGACATTGACGTTATCGGACAGTTTGGTGTCGGCTTCTATTCCGCATTTATGGTTGCAAAGGAAGTTGAGGTGCGTTCCAAGGCTTACGGCTCCGACAAGGCATATGTCTGGAAATCCGAGGGCGTTGACGGCTACACCATTGACGAGTGCGACAAGGACACCGTGGGAACGGAAATTATCCTCACTATGAAAGAAAACACCGAGGACGAGCAGTATGACGATTTCCTTGCACAGTGGAAGATAAAGAGCCTTGTAAAGAAATATTCCGACTATATCCGCTATCCCATTATGATGGATATGGAAAAGACCCGCTACCTTGAGGACAAGGACGACGAGGAGGGCAACAGCGAGCCTAAGACGGAAAAGTACATTGAAACCGAAACCCTCAACAGTATGGTGCCCATCTGGAAGAAGAACAAGACCGAGGTCACCGAGGAGGAGTACAACAATTTCTACAAGGAGAAATTCTACGACTATTCCGACCCGTTAAAGAGCATTCACGTTAAGACCGAGGGTACAGCTACTTACAATGCTCTGCTGTACGTTCCCTCACAGGCACCCTTCGATTACTATTCCAAGAGCTTTGAAAAGGGCTTGCAGCTGTATTCCAGCGGCGTTCTTATTATGGATAAATGTGCAGACCTGCTGCCCGACCATTTCAGCTTTGTAAGAGGTCTGGTGGATTCGGAAGATTTGTCCCTGAACATTTCCCGTGAGCTTCTCCAACATGACAGACAGCTGAAGCTTATTGCACGTTCTCTGGAGCGTACCATTAAGAACGAGCTGAAAAAGATGCAGACCAACGAGCGTGAAAAGTACGAAAAGTTCTGGAAACAGTTCGGCGTGCAGATAAAGTTCGGCGTTTACAACGAGTATGGTTCTCATAAGGAAGTGCTGAAAGACCTGCTGCTGTTCACATCTTCGGCGGAAAAGAAGCTTGTTACTCTTGAAGAATATGTTTCCCGAATGAAGGAAGATCAGAAGTACATTTACTATGCGGCGGGCGATACGGTGGACAAGATAGACCTTCTGCCTCAGATAGAGCGTTTCAAGGATAAGGGCATCGAGGTGCTTTATCTCACCGATAATGTGGACGAGTTTGCCGTTAAGACACTGGAAAATTACGATGACAAGCAGTTCAAGTCCATTTCAGAAAGCGGTGCGGATCTGGATTCCGAGGAAGAAAAGGAAGCCGCAAAGAAGGCATCCGAGGAAAACAAGGAGCTTCTGGAATATATCAAGTCCGCTCTGGACGGCAAGGTTTCCGAGGTCGTTATCTCCGAAAAGCTGAAATCTCACCCCGTCTGCCTGTCCAACAAGGGTCAGATCTCCCTTGAAATGGAGAAGGTATTTAACTCCATGCCCAACGAGGAGCAGAAGATAAGAGCGGAGAGAGTGCTTGAAATAAACGCATCTCACCCCATTTTCGAGAAGCTGAAAGCACTGTTCGAGTCTGACAAGGACACTGTTTCCAAATATGCGAAGATACTCTATGACGAAGCACTGCTTATCGAGGGTATGCCTATTGAAAATCCTCTGGAATTTTCAAAGCTTGTTTGCGAGCTGATGGTGTGATACGCAATCTGCTGAATTTATCGACATTTCTTTTTCTTGTTGTCTGAGTGACGTATTTAGTTGTGTGTTCCCCCGCCTTCGGCGGGGGAACACACATTGGTCAATATAAAATAATAGGGCGTTATCATAACCGAATTGGCTATGATAACGCCCGTTTTTCGTTAAATCAGATAAGCTTTTCCATTTCCTTAAGCATATCCCCGAACATTTTCAGAGCATCGCTTACAGGCTTGGGTGAGGTCATATCCACGCCCGCAATTTTCAGCAGTTCAATGGGGTCCTTGGAACAGCCGCCGCTGAGGAATTTCAGATAGTCGTCAACAGCGGGCTTGCCCTCTGTGAGAATGCGGTTTGCCAAAGCCACCGCTGCCGAAATTCCCGTTGCGTACTGGAAAACATAGTAATTGTAATAGAAATGGGGAATTCTTGCCCATTCCATAGCAATTTCGTCATCGATAACAATATCATCTCCGAAATAAAGCTTGTTAAGGTCACGGTACAGATTGCAGAGTGCCTCGGCTGTAAGCACCTCGCCCCGTTCGGACATTTCGTTTATTTTAAGCTCAAATTCCGCAAACATGGTCTGACGGTAAAGTGTCGTCCGAATTTGTTCAAGGAAATAGTTGATGATATATGCCCGCTGCTTGGTATCTCCCGTTTCAAAGGTCTTTTTGTAAAGGTGCATGAGCAGCAGTACCTCATTGCAGGTGGACGCAACCTCCGCAACAAAAATAACGTAATCCGCATATACAACGGGCTGATTTTTGTTTGAAAGATAGGAGTGGATAGCGTGCCCCATCTCATGGGCAAGTGTGAACTGACATTCCAGAGTGTCCTTGTGGTTGAGCAGCACATAGGGGTGAACTCTTGCCCCTGCCGAATATGCTCCGCTGGTCTTTCCCACATTTTCGTAAACGTCGATCCAGCCGTTTTCAAAGCCTTCGTTCAGTATTTTCAGATAGTCACCGCCCATAACGGCAAGTGCTTCGGCAACGTTTTTCTTTGCTTCCTCGAAGGTTATCTTTGCATCGCAGCCCTCGATAACAGGCACATAAAGGTCATAGAAATGCAGTTCGTCGACGCCCAGAAGCTTCTTTCTCAGGCGAACATATTCATACATATAGTCCATATTCTCATGAACTGCTTCGATAAGGCTGTGATAAACCGAAACGGGAACTCTTGTGGAGGACAGAGCAGCCTCCAGAGAAGAACCGTACTTTCTTGCCTTTGCGTAAAAGCCGACGGTTTTCACCTGTGCGGACAGCATAGCTGCCGAGGTGTTTTTGAACTTCTCGTAGGTGTGATACATGGACTCAAAAGCGGCTTTTCTGATGCTTCTGTCGGGATCGTGCATCAGGGGGATATAGCTGCCGTGAGTTACCTGTATCTTGTTTCCGTCCTTGTCCTCAATGTCGGGGAATGTCAGGTCGGCGTCGTTGAACATGGAGAAAATATTCTCGGGAGATTCGGAAATTTCGCCCGTCAGTGCCAGCAGCTTTTCCTCGGCGTCTGACAGAATGTGGTCCTTCAGTTCCCTAAGACGGGACAGTGCAAGCTTGTAAAGCTCCAGCTCGGGCTGTTCTTTGTAAAATCCCTCTAAGGTGTCCTCGGGAATGCTCATTATCTCGGGGCGGGCGAATGAGCCTGCTCCCGTTATCTCAACAAAAAGCGGTTCCAGCCTGCCTTTCATGGACTGATAAACGGGGTTTCTCGTGTCCTCGTCGCTGCGGCGGTGGGCGTAGTTTGCTAAGTCGTTCAGCAGGACGGTCAGCTCGTCATCTGTCCTGAGATATTCCAGCAGCTCGGCGGCAGAGGTTGAAATTTTCCCCTGCTTTGCAGACAGCTTTTCGGGATATGTCTTTGCTTTTTCAAAATCCTTTTCCCAGTCGGCATCGGTGGGGTACATATCCTCCAAATGCCATTTGTGCTCGGGGGCAATGTCTTTTCTTTCGGGAATTCTTTCGTTTTCGGGCATAATGATACCTCCTATTATTCTCTGACAATATCGTCGGATTTTTCTTCTATATAATTCTCCTCAATGGGACCGAATCTTTTGAATATAAACGCAAAAAGCAGATAAACTGGGACAGCCGTCAGCAGGGTGAAAAGCATCTGCGGCAGATAGATATGCAGCCATATGTCACCCGAATCGCTCCGTCCCCATATCCCATAGAAAAACAGAAAATCCAGCCCTGCCTGCAAAGGAATGAGGACAGTATTCAGCATGGCAATATTCAGGATATTCTGACGAAGGATATACTGAAAAAGCAGTGAGATAAGCACTGCCGCAAAGGTGAAAATAACAGCGTTGAAGCCGAAAAGCTTTCCGAATGCCGAGTCGGTCATCAGTCCGCATATACAGCCCCAAAGCCCCGCATTGAACGGTTCGTCCTTTGAAGCCACAGCCACCGTCATCGGCAGAAATAGCATGGGCAGCGGAAAGCTTACGGGAACGGCGGTCAGCAGTATATAGGCAGCGGAGGCAGTCAGAAAGGACAGCAGCCACTTTATGACCGTCCGAATCTGCTCCAGCCGTCTTTTTTTCAGATTATTCATAGCCTTCACCCTGTCCGTTAAAGCTTGTGATAACGAAAACGTTCACCGTTTCGCCGGGTGCGACAACGGGACGGATAACGGCGTATTTTGACAGACCGCTTTCCTCCATGCCCACCTCTTCCACCGTTCCCACAAGCTGGTCAATGGGGAAGATACCGCTGTTTCCCGAGGTAACGACAAGATCGCCCACCTGCATATCGCTGTTTTTGTCAATGTAGGACATACGGCAAAGCCCCTTTTCCGCAAGCTCATAGCTGCCCTGAAGCACGCCTGTGTCCTTTGTCCTCACGCACATAACGCCGACGGGCGTTTCGGGGGAGAAGATGGTTCGCACCCTAGAGTTTCGGGGGGACACCTCGCTGCATATCCCCACAAGTCCGATAGAAGTAACAACGGGGTCGTTGGGGGCAATGCCGTCGTCGGAGCCTTTGTCGATGGTGAATGCACCGTAGGGGTCGTTGGTAGTTCTTGCGATTATTGAGCAGGGAGATGAGAAAACGTAGTCGGGATATTTTTCCTTAAGCTCCAGCATTTTGCGGAATTCCTCGTTTTCACGCTTGATATTGTCATAGTCGATAAGCTGATTGTAGCATCTGCCCAGTTCTTCTTTAAGCTTCTGATTTTCTCTGTAATATCTGTCGGCATTTACGATGGAATCAAGTCCCGAGGACACGCTTTCGGAGAGGGACGTGGAAAGCTTTTGCAGGGGAGCAAACAGATTTCCGAAAAAAGAGGAGCTTCCGCTGGTATAGCCGCCCTTAGTTACGGTATAGATAGTAATTCCGACTATCAGTGCACACAGGCAGAGAAGCACCTTAAAACGGAAGCTTTTGAAAAAATCCCCCACGGCGGAAGCTGACCTCCTTTCATATTAATGTGGATAAAAAACGGAGCGTATCCGTACTGCAAAGCAGCGGAACGCTCCGCAAAACGGGTCAATAATACTTTGAATCGTCGTTTAATACCTCGTGGAGCTTTTCAATGTCCTCGAGAACCTTTCCCGTACCCTCCGCAACGCAGTCGAGAGGGGATTTTGCGATATTTACGGGCATTCCCGTTTCCTTGTTGATAAGCATATCCAGACCACGGAGCAGTGCACCGCCGCCTGCAAGGGTGATACCCTGGTCGATAATATCCGCCGCCAGCTCGGGGGGAGTCTTTTCAAGAGTGGTCTTGATAGCCTCGATAACGTGAGAGAGCGGCTCGGCAAGGGCTTCTCTTATTTCGGAGGAGGAGATCATAATGTTTTCGGGCAGACCGTTCAGAAGGTTTCTTCCCTTTATCTCCATAGTGGTTTCCTCGTCCATGGGATATGCGGAGCCTATGCCTATCTTGATATTTTCCGAAGTTCTTTCACCTATGAGCAGGTTGTATTTTTTCTTAATGTACTGTGCGATGGACAGGTCAAATTCATCTCCCGCAACCCTTACGGAACGTGAAGTAACGATACCGCCCAGAGATATTACAGCGACCTCGGAGGTTCCGCCGCCAATGTCAACTATCATCGAACCTGTAGGCTCGGCAACGGGCAGACCTGCACCTATAGCGGCAGCCATAGGCTCTTCGATTATGTTTACACGCTTGGCATTTGCGTTTTCGGCAGCTTCCTTTACGGCTCTTCTCTCAACGGCGGTAACGCCCGAGGGAATGCAGATGATAACTCTTGCCTTTGTACCGGGGAAAGAGCCTTTCAGTGCCTTGTGGATAAATTCCTGAAGCATAGTTGTGGTAACGTCAAAATCGGCGATAACGCCGTCCTTAAGGGGACGGACAGCCATAATTGAGCCTGGGGTACGTCCGATAACGTCCTTTGCCTCCTGACCTACATATTTAGCCTTATCGGTACGGGTATCCACCGCAACGACAGACGGTTCTCTTATAATAATTCCCTTGCCACGCATATAAATAAGGGTGTTTGCAGTTCCGAGATCTATTCCAATATCCTTTGTGAACATCTTTTTCTTCTCCTCCGACAGTTTTATAGTTATGTATTGACTGTTTTTCGTCAATACCATGTGAAATTTATATTTTGACAGCCTTATACTTTATTATATCACGTTTTTTGAGCTTTAACAACAGCTTTTTTCCTATTTTTTCGGGATTTTTTATTTCTGTGATTTATGTGCAAAACAGAGTTTTTTTGAGATGATTTTTGTTGAATATTACAACGCTGTGCAGTGTTAAGTGGTGAATTTATCGGAATAATCTCAACTCTTAACACTCAACACTCAACACTGTCAGAAATTTAACATTATAAAAAAAGCTATTGCAAAATCTTTCAAAAAGAGCTATAATAAACTATGTATGCAACTACCCTCAAAGAAAGCGTGAATTATATGTCAAAGAAATTTCTTATGGGCAATGAAGCGATCGCCCATGCTGCTGTAAACGGCGGCGTTAACTTTGTTTCGGGCTACCCGGGCACACCGTCCAGCGAGATTATGGAAACTGCCGCTAAGCTCCGAAATGAAAATATGTATGTGGAATGGTCGGTCAACGAAAAGGCTGCTCTCGAAGCCGCTGCAGGTGCGTCCTATGCAGGCGGACGGAGCATGGTCACCATGAAGCAGGTGGGGCTGAACGTTGCGTCCGACCCGCTGATGAGCCTTGCCTATGTGGGCGTAAAGGGCGGAATGATCGTAGTTTCCGCTGATGACCCGGGACCTATCTCATCACAGACGGAGCAGGACACACGGACATTTGCCGAGTTTGCAAAGCTGCCCGTATTCGACCCCGCATCTCCCGAAGAAGCTTACGAAATGGTTGGGGAGGCGTTCAAACTATCCGAGGAATACTCCACTCCCGTTATCCTCAGACCTACCACAAGAGTCTGCCACGGCTGTGCGTCCGTCGAAGTGTCGGACGTTCCCGAAAAGCATATCCCCGAGGGCTTTGTTAAGGACTCAAAGCGTTGGGTAATATTCCCGAAATTATCCTATGAAAATCACAAGAAAATAGAAAAGCGAAACGCCGAGCTTTCCGACGTTTTCTCCGACAGCCGCTTCAACTCCCTGACGGGCAGCGGACGGCTGGGCATTTGTGCGGGCGGCGTCAGCCGTGCGTATATGCATGAAGCTTTGGATATTCTCGGGAACCCCGAGGTGAAGCTTCTTGAGGTGGGAACGCCGTTCCCGTTCCCCGAACGTCTTGCGTTTGAATTTCTGAGCGGTCTGGACGAGGTGCTTGTTCTGGAGGAGCTTGACCCCGTTCTGGAAAAGGCTCTTACATATGTTTGCGGAAAATATCATTTGAATGTCCGCATAAGGGGCAAGCTTTCGGGAGATACGGCAAATGCGGGGGAGAACACGGTAAATTCCGTCTGCGGCTATATTTCCAAGCTGACGGGTGCAAGCGTCCCCGAAGCCGAAAAGCTGCCGGCTGCTCCCGCACTGCCCGTCAGACCGCCTGTGCTGTGTGCGGGCTGTCCTCACAGGGCGTCATTCTATGCGGTAAAACAGGCTATGAAGGGGAAAAAGGCAGTGTTCTGCGGGGACATTGGCTGCTACACTCTCGGCAACGCCGCTCCGCTGGATATGGTGGACACCTGCCTTTGCATGGGTGCGGACATTACCGTTGCACAGGGCATCAAGCGGATAGAACCCGAAACTGTCTGCTTCTCGTTTATCGGAGATTCTACCTTTTTCGCTTCGGGAATTACGGGCGTTGTTAATGCCGTATACAATCAGACGGACATTGTTATCATCATTCTCGACAATTCCACAACGGCTATGACAGGTCAGCAGCCCCACCCGGGAACGGGAAAGACCATGATGGGTGAAATTTCCGAAAAGATAAGCATTGAAAAGACCCTTGAAGCTATCGGAGTAAGCTCCGTTGAGATATGCGACCCGTTCGATCGGGAGAAGGCAAGCTCCGCCGTACAGAGAGCGGCAGAGCAAAGCGGCGTTCGTGCGGTCATTTTCAGAGCACCGTGCATCGCCGTTTCAAAGCCGACAGGCAAGCTTAATGTGAACGAAAACGCTTGTATCGGCTGCGGAAAATGCATCAGGGAAATAGGCTGTCCCGCTGTTGCAATGAAGGACAAAAAGGCGTACATAGAGCCGTCCCTTTGCACGGGCTGCGGACTTTGTGCGGGGCTTTGTCCCGTAAATGCGATCGGAGGTGCAGACTGATGGTAACAAGCTGTTTATTATGCGGTGTCGGGGGACAGGGCACGGTGCTTGCCTCCAAGCTTATCGCTGCTTCGGCAATGGAAAAGGGGCTTTTCGTCAGAACGGCGGAAACTATCGGAATGGCACAGCGAGGGGGCTGCGTGGTCAGTCACGTTCGATTTGGGGATAAGGTTTCGTCGTCGATGATACCACAGGGCGGTGCGGACGTTATAATTGCGTTTGAACCTGCCGAGGCGGTGAGAAATCTCTCATATCTGAAAAAGGGCGGAACGGTCGTTGTGAACAAAAAGGCGGTAATTCCCATAACGGCGGCAATGGGCGGCAGCTCCTATACGGGAGATGAAATGCTTGAGTATCTCGAAAAAAACACAGGCAGGCTTATTGTTGCGGACAGTGACAGGATATGCCGTGAATGCGGTTCGCCCAAGGTACTGAACGTTGCACTGCTGGCATATGCGGCGAAGTCGGGTGCGTTGGGGATAACTGTTGAGGAGCTGAAAAATGCAGTGCTTGCAAGAGTTCCCGAGAAATTTCATGAGTTGAATATTAAGGCAATTGAAATTGCAAATTAGTGTTTAGTGTTAAGAGTTAAGTGTTGAGTTTATAGCAATCCATAAAAATAATTTGTTAAAATATGCGGATAACATAGTTCAGAAAGGTCGATAAATATGAAAATGAAAGAAGAACAGTTCCGTCTTATAAAGGAACAGCTGAAAAAGCTTACGTCCATTGACTGCTTTTACAAGAAAAAGCTGGAGGGCGTTGACGTTGACGCTATACAGTCACAGGAGGATTTCGAGAAGCTGCCGTTCACATGGAAGGGTGATTTGAGAGAAGCTTATCCTCTCGGCTTGCAGGCTGTTCCCGATGAAGAAATAGTGAGAATACATTCATCGTCGGGAACAACGGGAACTCCCGTTATTATCCCCTACACCGCAAAGGACGTTGACGACTGGGCAGTTATGTTCAAACGCTGCTATGAAACAGCGGGTCTTACAAACCTTGACCGTGTTCAGATAACCCCCGGATACGGTCTGTGGACGGCGGGAATAGGTTTCCAGAACGGTGCGGAAAAGCTGGGTGCAATGGTTATTCCCATGGGTCCCGGAAATACCGACAAGCAGCTTCGTATGATGATGGATATGAAGTCTACCGTGCTTTGTGCCACTTCGTCTTATGCACTTTTGCTGGCTGAGGAGATAGCCAAGAGAGGTATCGGCGACCAAATTCATCTTAAAAAGGGCATTATCGGTTCGGAACGCTGGGGCGAGAAGATGAGAAAGAGAATTGCCGATGAGTTGGGCGTTCAGCTGTATGATATTTACGGTCTTACCGAGGTTTACGGTCCGGGTATCGGCATCAGCTGCGACCATGAGTGCGGTATGCATATGTGGGACGATTTCATTTACTTTGAAATTGTTGACCCGAAAACGGGCAAAAATCTTCCCGACGGCGAGATGGGCGAGCTGGTCATCACCACGCTGAAAAAGCAGGGTGCCCCCCTTATCCGTTACCGTACTCACGACCTGACAAGGATCATCACAGGCGACTGCCCCTGCGGCTGCAAATATCCTCGTATCGACACTATCCTCGGACGCACCGACGATATGGTCAAGGTCAAGGGCGTTAACATTTTCCCCAGCCAGATAGATGAGCTTATCAGCGGCATTGAGGGAGCTTCCAGCGAGTATCAGTTTATGATAGACCATCTGAACGGCAAGGACATATGCACGCTGTTCGTTGAATATCAGGACGGTGCAAATGCTGCCGCTCTGGAGTATGTTATCGGCAGTGCGTTCAAGGCGAAGATAGGTATTCAGGTCATCGTAAAGATGGTGCGTCTGGGCGAGCTGCCCCGAAGCGAGAAGAAGTCCACACGAGTTTTCGATAACAGATATTGATGAAGATACAGCTTTTTCTTATGTCTGCGGACGAGAATTTGTGCGATGAAGGTCTGAAATATCTTCCCGAAAGCCGAAAAAACGCCGTTTCCCGAAGAAAGCAGCTGCAAGCCCGTGCGGAAAGCCTTTTCGGAGAGCTTATTGTTCGGCGGGAGATATGCAAACGGTTCGGCAGGGAGGCGGCAGCTTCGGATTTTTCTTTCGGCGAATACGGCAAGCCTTATTTTTCGGGAGATGACAGCTTCGGATTTTCAATTTCCCATTCATCGGGAATGGTGCTTGCGGCAGTGTCGGACGGGAATGTGGGTGCGGATATTGAACGCTGCGACAGGCGTTCGGACAGGCTCATCAACAAATGCTGCACACCCGACGAACGGGAATATCTCGAAAAATCCCCCGACAAAAGCAGGGAATTTATCAGGCTGTGGACAAGAAAGGAAGCCCTTTCAAAGCTGGACGGACGGGGCATTGCAATGGGCTTCGGCTCTGTTTCGGTGCTCAGTGACGAGCGGATATTTACGGTCGAACGGGACGGCTTTTTCCTTTCGGCGGCGGCTGAAACCGTCCCCGAATGTGAAATTATCGTCTGCACGGGGACGGAAATTCTGGATTTTTGGAGGGAACAATGAACGTTTCATTTATAGATACACATTCACATTATCAGGACAAGGCGTTTGACAGCGACCGTTACGAGCTTCTTGAAAAGATACACAGGGAAGGCGGCGTGCGGTCGGTCATCGTTATCGGATATGACCTTGCGTCCTCCGAAATGGCGGTTGAAATGGCTGAAAAGCTGGATTTCGTCTATGCTGCCGTGGGCGTTCACCCCGAGGAATGCAGCGATATTCCCGAAAATTGGCTTGACGAGGTTCGGCGGCTGGCGGCTCACGAAAAGGTATGTGCCATAGGCGAGATAGGGCTTGACTATCATTACGAGGGATATGACAAGGAGCGTCAGGAGATGGTTTTCCGCCGTCAGCTGGAATTGGCAAAGGAGCTGAAAAAGCCCGTTTCCGTCCATGTCAGGGACGCTTCCGAGGACAGCTTGCGGATACTCTCCGACTATGGTCAGACCGACGGAGTCATGCACTGCTTTGCTGGTTCGGCGGAAACTGCCGAACAGGTCTTGAAGCTGGGACTGCACGTCAGCTTTACGGGCGTGCTGACCTTCAAAAACGCAAAAAAGGCGTTGAAAGCACTGGAACGTGTGCCGCTTGACAGGCTGCTGACCGAAACCGACTGTCCCTATATGGCACCCGAACCGTTCCGTGGACAGCGGTGCGACAGTTCGATGATAATAAAAATGCTTGAAAAGATAGCCGAGGTAAAGGGCATTTCCGTTGAAGATGCGGCAAAGGCAACTTCCGAAAATGCGGTAAGGCTGTTTGGGTTGAAATAGCATAAAAACGGACTTCCAAATTGATTTTCGGAAGTCCGTTTTGTTATATCACGCTTTTTCCAAAATCTCCGCAAAAGCCGCCTCGGGGAGGGGCTTTGAGAAGTAGTAGCCCTGGAGATAGTCCACTCCCTTATCCGCAAGATAGGACGCCATTTCCTCGGTTTCAACGCCCTCGGCGACTATCTTTGCATCGATAGCTTTGAGCATATTTATTACCGAGGACAGAAGCCGTTCAGCCTTTTCAGAAGCGTTATCTCCGAAAGCGGGCCAGATAAGGCTTTTGTCTATCTTAACAAGGTCGTAGTGGATTTTTGTTATCTGTGCAAGGTTGGAATATCCCGTGCCGAAATCGTCCATGGAGAAGCTGAAGCCTTTCTTTCGGAGTGCGGAGATATTGTCCGTGAACGCTGTTTCCGAGCCGATGACCGCTGTTTCCGTTATTTCAAGATTGATGAACGAGGGCGAAATGCCGTGCTGTCTTACAATATTTTCCAGCCGCTTGTCCAGATCGGGAGATGCCGCCTGCAATCCCGACAGGTTCACTTCGATATAGTCAAGCTTTTCGGAAACGGTCTTGCTCCGCTTGGCAAAATCCGAGACCTGTTCCACAACGCAGTCGCCTATCTTGAAGATAAGCCCCTTTTGCTCCGCTATGGGGATAAATTCCTCGGGGGATATATAGCCAAGCTCCGAGGTGGATTTCATTCGGATAAGTGCTTCGGCAGAATGATATGAACCGTGGACGGTGCTGTAAATGGGCTGATAGTACATTTCAAAGCCGTTGCTTTCGGTGGCTTCTGCAAGAAGCTGTTCTATCTTGTCACGGCGTTTTTTGCGGCTGACTATATCCTCATTAAGGAATACAACATCATCGCTGTATACACAGTCTGAGGTGATAAAGTCAAGCAGTCCGTATGCTTCATCGGGACCATCGGCATATTTTCGGAGATCCATTACGCTTATGCTGACGGTAAGCTTTATCTGCGAGGATTTGTCCTCCCAAAGGCAGCGGTCAAGATAGTTTGCTGCATCTGCTGCGGCAGACTCCGATGCTGATACAAAGAAGCTGAGAGTATCCGTCTGCGAGCGGAAAACCGACTGATGCGTTTCCGTGCTTATCTTTTCGGCGATATATGAGAGTGCACGGTGTCCCGCATCGTGTCCGAATATGCTGTTTATCTCCGAATAATTTACACAGCTGACGTTTATAAGAAACATTGGCTTTTGTGTTTCGTAATTTTCCGCCATTACCCTATGGAATGCTCCTCTGCTGAAACAGCCCGCTTCCGTGTCGAAATTCGCCTTTTGATTTTCAAAGGAGAAGTAGACGGACAGCACCATCAGAGCAAGTCCCAGACCCGAAAGCAGCATAGTCGGGAAGATGAACTGTATCATCAAAAAGGCAAACAGTATGAATATTCCAAACTGAATGGAGATACGCTGTGACTTGTTCAGGCAGTTATTTTTTTGCAGCGAGGTGAACAGCGAAAGCAGGATATAGATAAATCCGACGATATAAACGGGTGTGACCAGCGTGCCCGATGAGTAAACGCCCGTATCGCTGACGTGATATTCAATATCGCCGAAGGCTGTGACAAATATCGAAGCTATCAGCGGCAGGGTACACAGCAGAAGATTGAAATTTTCAAGCCGCTTCTGATTTCGGCTGAGCATCAGCACATAAATGTAATAGGTAAATGCCACCGCAATAATTGATAATATGAACATCTGATGCAGCAGCCTGTTCAGCACGGGCGACACTGTTTCCAGATGAGTTATGGTGTAAACGGTGGAAATATCGAAGCAGAGGTTTGCCGCAGTCAGTCCCACCAGCACCTTGAAGCTTCTTGTGGAGATAAGCTTCAAGTGGGGCGTTTTGATATAGTCGGCGGTTATCATTGCAAGGATAAGCAGTGCGGCTATCTGAAATCTTATGTTTACTCCGAACAATTAAATCCCCCTATCTGTCAATAGATGTTTCCTGTCGTCCTCGGGAACGGGATAACATCACGGATATTTGAAATGCCCGTGACGTACATTACCAGCCGCTCAAAGCCCAGACCGAAGCCTGCATGCTTTGCTCCGCCGAAGCGGCGAAGATCCAGATACCAGGAATAATCCTCGGGGGACATTCCCGTTTCGGTAATTCGTTCGGTGAGCAGGTCAAGACGTTCCTCACGCTGACTTCCGCCGATAAGCTCGCCCACTCCGGGAACAAGCATATCCATCGCCGCAACGGTTTTCCCGTCATCATTCAGCCGCATATAGAACGCCTTTATCTCCTTGGGATAATCCGTAACAAAGACGGGCTTTCCGAATACCTTTTCCGTGAGATAGCGTTCGTGCTCGGTCTGCAAATCACAGCCCCAGCTGACTTTATATTCAAAATTATCGTTATTTTTCTCCAGAATTTCAACGGCATCGGTATATGAAACTCGTCCGAAATCGGAACTGCACACAGCATTCAGACGGTCAAGCAGCTCCTTGTCATAGAAATTGTTGAAGAATTTCAGCTCCTTGGGACATTTTTCCATAACCGTGCGGATAAGATATTTTATCATATTTTCCGCAAGCTCCATATCGTCGGAAAGGTCGGCAAAAGCTATCTCAGGCTCCACCATCCAGAACTCGGCGGCGTGACGCTGAGTGTAGGATTTTTCCGCTCTGAACGTCGGTCCGAAGGTGTATATTTTGCCGAACGCCATAGCCATACATTCGCCCTCAAGCTGTCCCGAAACGGTAAGGCTTGCCTTTTTGCCGAAGAAATCCGCCGAATAATCCGTTTCACCGTTTTCCTTTGGAGCAAATTCATCGGGGGATAGGGTCGTCACCTGAAACATTTCTCCCGCACCCTCGCAGTCGCTGGCGGTGATGATGGGCGTGTGAGCATACACAAAGCCCTCGTTTGCGAAAAATTCGTGAATAGCCTGTGCCAGCACCGAACGCACTCTGAACACCGCACCAAGGGTATTCGTCCTCATTCGGAGATGAGTCATGCTCCGCAGAAATTCAAGGCTGTGAGCCTTTTTTTGCAGCGGATAATCGGGGGAGGACGCTCCCTCAACGGTTATCTCCTCGGCGTGCAGCTCAAAGGGCTGCTTTGCCTCGGGGGTCAGGGTCAGCGTTCCCTTGACGGAAACAGCCGCACCAACATTCAGCTTTGAGGCTTCAGCAAAATCCGCCATACTGTCCTCGGCGATTATCTGGAGATTGCTAAAGCAGCTGCCGTCGTTGATCGTCAGGAAGCTGATATGCTTTCCCGCTCTTACGGATTTCACCCAGCCGCAGACGGTGAGATCTTTATCCGCATATTTTTCCTTATCCGCAAAAATCAGGCGGAGTTCGGTTCGTTTCATTTTAAACATTCCTTTCATTGACCGCATACAAATTGGTTTCCCAAGCGGGGATATATAAATGATGCCTTACAAAAAGCTTCAAATTCGGGTTAAGCTTATGAACAAGCAGCGGCAGGCTGAAAATATCATCGTTTCGGTGATATAGGGCACATTCCAGCGAAGCCCCCGCAGCAAGGGCATTTTTTGACCCAAGCAGGGCTTCCTTTTCCGCACCCTCCACGTCCATTTTCAGGATAACATTTTCATTCGGCTCGGGGATAATATCATCGGGGGCAAGTGCTGCCGTTTCAATGCCGTTTTCGGAAATATCCCGAAGCCGTGCAGCCATGGACTGCCGTCCCGCCTTATTCAGGAAATAAAGCGTTGTGCTTTCGCTCCATGCGGCGGCGTTGAATATGTTTATATTTGCAAGCTCGGAGGTGTTTTTTTGCAGCTTTCGGAAATTCCGCCTGTCGGGTTCAAGGGCATAGACAGCCTTGTAGCCGTCCTTTGCGGCGAAGGTGAAGTCAAGGGCAGTGTCCCCGTCATATGCACCCATATCCACGAAAACGCTCTCTTTTGCAATGGGGATAAGGCTTTCGTAAACCTCGCTTCTGTCGGTAGTGCAGGCGGAGAGATAGTCTATCTTTCCGCTTATCTTGAAATTGATAATGTCCGCATATACCTTTTTTGACGTGTCATCTGCAAGCATATCATAAACGGCTTGCAGTTCTTCGGCGTGACGTAGGCAGTAATCATAATCGAACAGTTCACCGTTTTCATCGGGAACAACGGGAACATCGGGAGCTATCAGCGTGTGCTTTTTCCCTATCTCGAAAATGCGGTCGTAAAGACTTTGATAGCCCGCCGCAAAGGCAAGCACGACCACAAATTCGTCTATCAATTCCTCAATATGGGACAGCTTGTGAACAAGATGCCCCTCGAAATAATGTCCCCTTACAAACTCATCGCTGGCGAAAAAGCCCGCAGCAGCGATGCCGTGCTTTTCAAACGCCGACAGTATTTTCAGTGCACCGTCCCCCATGCCGTAGATGAAAATGGGAAGCTCGGTTTTTTTGAGGAATTCCCATGAGGACTGCTTTTCGGTGATAAAATCAAGCATCGCCGTCACCGTCGTTATCGAAGAAACCGCAGTCGGCGTCGTGGGTGTGGACGTCGCCTACCATATCTCTGCCCCTGATGCTGTATCGGTCACGCTGGGCTTCGATAAGCTCGTCCATTTTGTTCATGACCGAGCGGGGGGCTTTTATGGACTTTATTTCATTCTGGGGGGTATCCACGTCCTTAACGTTCACAAGGATAGTTCCGCAGCCGAAAATACGCTGTCCGAAGGGGAGGACAAGCTTTTTGTCAATGACCCTGTAAAGGTCAAATTCATCCTCCACAACGGTGAAAAAGCCCTTTCGTGTGATGAATTTCTTTTCCGTGAGAAAATATCTTGTAAAGGAAATGGGAAGCCCGAAAATCGTTCGTTTTTTATCTGTCCAGATATAGTCAAAATCCACCTTCATAGGTTTGACCGTCCTTTCATAGTATGTGCTTATATTTTCATTAATTATAGCACACAGCGTTCAAAAGGTCAAGACTGCTTTTTAGTGTTTAGTGTTAAGAGTTTAGTGTTTAGTTGAATTAGGAAAGCGAAAAATATACTTAACTCAAATTCCGCTCAAAGTAAAATAATTTTTGTCGTTTACTATAATTTTGGATTTACTGAAAGAAACGGCGGCAGAGAATACTGTCCCTGCCGCCGCATGATGTGCGATATTGAAATTATCCGAAATATTCCTTTATCTGATAGTCACGGTACTGATTATCCACATTTTCCGAAAGACCGTAGCCGATATGGGGGTCAAAGTCGTACCACTTGCCGTCCAGCTGTATCTGACACCAGAAATGCTGCTGACCGCTGGGACGGACGCCTCTCGGCACTCTTATGTCAAAGCCCACATATTCCATCATCGCATAGCAGCAGAATGCCCATGTAGCACACTGTCCCTCGCCCTTCTCCATTATCTGCCATACGTTGCGGTTGCCGTTTATCTTTGTAATGTCGTTCTGATAGCTGCCGTGAGAGTTTACCTCGGTAAGTATCTTGTCAAACTTTTCGTAATTGCTCATACCGGGAGTTATCCACTGATCAATGTACTTCTTAGTAAGGTCGTACTCTTCGCCCTTTACAACGGCGGTGGGTTTAAGCGTAAGAGCATTAACATACGCTTCTTCAGACATTGTCTGCTTCGGTACGGAAAAATCGCTGTATACCTTTTTGCCGTTCTTCAGCTTGTACGTCCTTACAACGAAGGTACGCTGCTTGTCGTTCTTTATGCCCAAAGGCTCGGACGCTGTTTTGTCGCTGCTTTTGAGAAGTGCAAAGCCTTTTTCCTTAATATCGGAAGCCTTGGGGCTTTCGTTATACCAAGTGCGGTATTCCTTGTTAAGATAATAAAGCTCATAGCCGCAGGCGTCCTTTTGAGCAGCTGTCCAGCTTATGGTGCAGCTTCCTCCGCTTGAGGAAAGCTTAAGCTTTGGTGCTCCTGCTGTGGTGGTGAAGGAAACATATTCCGTGCTGAGCACCTTGTCCTTGGAATTGAATGCCCGCAGGCAGAATTTATATGTGGTTTCGGGTTTAAGACCTGTTATGGTGTGGGAGGTTGAGGCGTTGAATTTTTCCCACAGACCATATTTATTTTGGTCGGCGAGATACATATATGCCTTGTAATATGATGCCTTGCTGTTGGCTTTCCACTGAAGCTTGGCAGTCGTTCCCGTGGTATCGGTGCAGGTCAGCTTTTTGACTTTGTTTTTGCTTGAATTGGAGGATTTACTGCTCGATACGGTGTATACATATGTATTTGTGTCGGTATCGTAGGTGAAGTTATTCACGTCAAAATCGTATGTTATCTCCGCTTCGACTTCTTCCTCTTCCTCAACAATATCGCCCCAATAGACGTAATATGCATCAGCTTCGATATTTGCGGACGGCATACATAACACCGCACCTGCCGCAGCGGCAAATGCAGATACCCCCGCTAAAATGCGTTTAAAAATGCTTTTCATATTTTTACCCCATTTCAAAGTAATTTTTTCCGAAAGACATTATACCACATTATTAGACAAATTTCAATATATTTCGGAAAAAATCGTCCCCGACCGAAAAAGTTGTCGGGGACGATGCATTATGCTGCCTTTATGGACTTGTATCTGTCGGAGGAAAGAATGTCGTTCATTATCTTTTCGGGGGATATTTCTCCCGCCCTGACCATATCAAAGATGGCAGGGGAAGCACCCGACACCAGTGCGGCACCCGTGGCACTCATCTTCACGGGGACGTTTGATGAGCGGCTTTTCACATTCCAGAAAACAATGTCGGGAAGCTTGTAGCCGTAACGGGCGTATTTCTGCCCCATAGCCTCAAACATGGGCAGACTGTTTCCGCCCTCGGCACAGCAGTCAAACTCCATATCGGAGATTATGTACATTCTCGAAGGCAGTTCAGATGGAGCAAGCTTGTTTTTGACAGCAGTGCTGAGGATAAGGTCAAAGGTGGCTTCAATGTCAGTGTTTGCACATTCATCAAAGCTTGCACAGTAACGAGCCTTAGCCACAATGTTGCTGCCCTTGACCTCTATAAGGCGGGGCTTGCGGGAGAATGTGATGAAATGTCCGCCGAATGCACCCTTGTTGTGCTCTGCAAAGTAAATGCCGAGGGAAATTGCAACGTCTATGGGACGTATGCCGCCGTTTGCCGCCCAGGTCATCGACCCTGAGCTGTCCACAACAGCGATGGCGTTGGCGTTTTCCTCGCCTGTGCCGTGTTCGGCAAGGGAATTCCATGTGGCATCGAGAGAAGCGGCTTCTTCGGGGGAAGTTCTGCTTGTGAGTGCCCTGCGGATTATCTCGTAGGGATAGAGAGTGCCTGCATTGAGCTTTACTTCTCCCTTGTTTACGGCGGAGATGAAGTCGGAGTAGCGTTCACCGTCGTTACGCATAAACGCCAGCCTGTACTTGAACATTGCACCCGAGGGCTGCTTTGAATAGTCAAAGCTGTAATCGGAAACACGCAGACGGTTTTCGATGATGTCGGTGTATTTTCTCAGTGCGGAAAGTGTGCGGCGGTATTCTCTTTCGGACATTTTCAGCATTCTGCAAAGCTGTTTGCCCAAGCGAACGGTTTCCGCCGAGGAAGCGTTCACCGAGGGGAGCCATTTTGCCAGCAGGGAAACGGGCTTACCTTCGGACATTGCCGAAATGTCGGCGTCAAGACGCTGCTTTATCTCGCTGACAGCTTCAGCTTCGCAGGAAGTTCCGAGCAGAGTGCAAAGGTCGTCATATCTGCCATATTCGGCGATATTTTTGATATTCGCACGGACGGAAGCGGGGGCGTATGCTGCCAGCGTCTTTATTGCGATGCGGAAAAATCTCCGCTCGCCAAGACCGCCTCTGACGTCCCTTGCGAAAAAGACTATTTTCATAGTCTTGTCGGGGTCCTCGGTGTATGCCCGAATGACCGCTTTTGCAATGGTATTCTCGTCGGCATTGCGGAATGCACCTGCCGTAAAGAACAGGTCAAGGCAGTCCGAACCCGAGGTGGAGTATGTTAATGCACCGTTTTCGGTGTATGTATCCGGGGCATTTTTAAGATAATTAAGCATTCAGATCATTCCTTTCGTTACACGGCTCAATAGGCTATCATACCACTCATATTTGCTGTACGAGCCAAAAGGCTTCAAGACACGCTCAACGGGGGTTTTCAGCCCCCTGAACAGATCGCTGTGCGTGTCTTTATTCGATTGTAATGGGGGAAATTCACGGCTCAATAAAAATATTAAATTGTAAAAATATTGTGCGTCCGTCATGCGGACAAAAGCTATGGGCAGCTTTTTGAAAATCAACATATCCATACAATTGCTGTATGAGCCGTTTTATATGGCAACAAGGTGCTTTCACAAAAAGTTTTCATTGAATAAAAAGAGGTGAAAAAGTCTGCTGTACGCACCTTTTCCGAAATACCCCCTCATGACTGCGAAAAGAACTCCGCACCGAGAACTGCCGCCCGCATTTCAGCGTCGATTATGCGGCATTTTGGTTTGTACCGGCTGCCCGAAAAATGTTCGGACGGCGGGGCTTTTTCGTTGAAATTCGGAAGATACTCCGTTTGCTTTTGTGGATCATACAAGGCACTTTTTATCCAAAGCTTTGCAGGAAGTGCCTTTCTGACACGGCTCGTTTGACGGGCGGCGTTCATCGAGAACTAATGCAAAAGGTGTTTTTGCATAGGGAGTCTGACCCTGCATCCGCCGAGGCTGTCATTTATGCTGTTTGAGCCGTTATTTTTATCGGCGTTACCCTTTGACAACGCCTACTGTAAAGAGCTTTTTGATAGGTTCGGTGAGGTCACGCTGATTTGCCATTACCTCGTCAATGTCCTTGTATGCGAAACGGGATTCCTCCGCAACGTCGGATTTTTTGTGTTTTCCGAGGACGACATTCAGCGATTTCAGGTCGTTCATGACCTTATCCACCGCAAATGCCTGCACCGCTGCAGTTCTGGAATATCTCCGTCCCGCACCGTGAGAGGAGGACATAAAGCTGTCGGGGTCGCCCTTTCCTCTGACGATATAGCTGTATGAGCCCATCGCCCCGGGGATAATGGACAGCTCGCCGTCCCTTGCACTGACCGCACCCTTTCGATGCACCCAGACGTCCTCGCCAAAGTGATTTTCAAGGGCGGCATAGTTGTGGTGGCAGTTTATCTCGGAGGAATATTCGGGGACAAGTCCCGTGTATTTCTCTACATATCTTGAGAATATTTCCTTAACTCTTGCAAGCATTGCGGCACGGTTTTCGTAAGCGAAATCCATGGAAAGCTGCATCCAGTCGAGATAGCGTCTGCCCTCGTCGGAGTCGGCAGGGAGGAAGGGAAGCCGCCATTCTGTGGGGACGGCACTGTGCCATCTTTCGTTTAACTCCGCTGCGATATTGTTGAAATATTCGCAGACACGGTAGCCGAAATTTCTGCTGCCCGAGTGGAGCATTATGGTGCAAAGCCCGCTTTCGTCCTCCTGTAACTCAATGAAATGATTTCCGCCGCCAAGCGTTCCTATCTGGAAATAGCCGTCGGAAATATTTTGGACGAGCATGGTGTCATTTTCATATTTGGAAAGCTCCTCCTTTGCCTTGTCAAGGACGTTAGAGGGCTGAGTCGTCTTGTGGTGGTTAAAGCCTGTGGGGATATTTCGGAGAATGTCACCCACTATCGCCTGAAGCAGAGTGCCGTTTCCCGTAACGGTTTCACGGAGCAGCGAAACGGGGATATTTGTCTGAACAAAGCCCATTCCGCAGCCAATGTCAACGCCGACCGCATTGGGGATAACGGCATTTTTGCAGGCGATAACTCCGCCGATGGGCATTCCCTTTCCCGTATGAGTATCGGGCATAAGAGCCACCCATTTATGAATAAAGGGGAGCTGCGAAAGGTGTTTTGCTTGTTCAAGACAGCTGTCCTCTATTGCATCTTTTTCTGTCCATATCTTAATTGGTTTTGAGTTCTCATCGCTGTACACGAACATTTTTCTGACCGCCTTTCGTTTTGTTTTTGATTTTGTGTTTCGTATTAGCGTGTTTATATCATACACCCGTTTTCGGGAAAAATCATTTAAAAAAATCTGCGAACTGTAAAAACCGTATTGCAATCGGGTGAAATATCTGCTATTATAAATAGGAAGAAAAAAGTCCCGCAGACAATATTTCCGCAGGACTTTCGGTGATTATTTGCAGATAATATGCTTGAATTTTCCGCTTTTGGGATTTGCCGACGGTTCATTTTCCGACAGGATTATTTCCGCATTGACACCCATTTCGGATAAAAATTTCGTCAGAACGGCAGAAGCTTCCTTGAACGCACTTTCCTTATTTTCCGAAATAATGCGAAGCTCCAGAACGTCCCCGCTTTTCTGCACAAGCTGAAAACGCTTCATTCCGTGGACCTCTTTTAATATGGCATAAACGGAAAGGGGAGCTATCCGCACGCCGTTTGAGAATGTGAGAATATCGTCCGTTCTGCCTTCTATCTCAAGCCAGGGACGGTCGTTTCCGCAGGGGCAGGAGTCGTTGTGGAGAATAACTCTGTCGGTTATCTCAAAGCGGATAATGGGGCAAATTTTATTTGCGAGATTTGTCAGCAGAATTTTCGCCGACTGTGTTCCGAAGGGGACGGGCTTTCCGTTTTCGTCAACGGCTTCGATGATTACCCAATCGTCATTGATATGGAAATGCCGCTCGGGACATTCACACGCCATCGTGCCGCCCTCGGTGCAGGAATAGTTTGTCTGAACGTGACATTTGAAAACCTCGGCAAGACGTTTTCTCACATCGTCCGACAGATATTCGCCGCCTGTCATAATAAGCACGGGGTGAATATTCAGCCGTCCCGCAAGCTGCTCATCTGCCAGAAGCTCCGCAGCGGTGGGGTAAATGCCCAGCATTGTGGGCTGAAAGGCGTTCAGGACAGCGTTCAGCTTTTCGGGGGCATATCTTACGTCTGCTATCATCATTTGACGCTTTTTCCAGGGCATTCTGTGAAGCTGATACCTTATAGAGCCGCAGCCGAGATAAAAGCCCTTGTCGGCGAAAACGGCGGCTGATTTCCCGCCTGCTTTGATGAAACGCTTCATCACCTCGCCGCTTGAGAAGCTTCTTGTTATCCCGATGGCGGAGGAAACATTCATAGCGTTGTCGTCATAAAGGACGATACAGGGTTTTCCCGTTGAGCCTGAGGTGCTGAAAACCGGATATTTTCCGTCCAGCTTTCTGCCTACATTGTCGGTGTCGGTCATAAACTCTCTGACCTTTTCAAGGGAAACGTCGGGGTCGGTGTGCCAGCGGTCGAAATGCTCCATAAGCATAAGCTTGTTTGTAACGGGAAATGCGTCCAAGGGCGATTCGGGGGATATTCCGCTGTATAATTCCGAGAAAAACGGACTGTTTTCCTTGACATATTCGATATGCTCCGTAAGGCGTTTTCGCTGAAGCAAAAGCCGTTTTTCAAGGGGCATTTTGTCCGCTTTACGGGTTTCGCCGATTGCCTGAATAAGTCCTATCCGGTTCATTTTTCTGTCTCCTTTGCGGCTTTTACCATTTCGGCAACGGTTCGTTTCATAATGTCAAGACCTGCTTCAATGGTGAGATCAATGTGGTTTACGCACATCATAGAAGCTGTTCCGTGAAGCAGAAGAAAGCTTCTTTGAAGAATGTCAAGGCATTTCTCACGGCTCAGGCTGTACAGCTCGGACATTCTTTCGAGAGTTGCCATATTGCAGCTGTAGCTTAACATTTGAGTGAGGAGATTTTTGCTTTTGTAGCTGTCGGACAGGTAGAGGAATTTGAATATATTCGGGCGTTCCACTGCCAATCGCAGCACCCATTCGGACGATTTTGCGAGGTTTTCCGAATTTCCCGAATACTCCGAAATTTCCTTCCCGCTGACGGCACATACATAGTCGAAGGCTTCCTCTTTCAGTGCCGAAGCCGTTTCAAATCGGCTGAAAACAGGCTGGATAGAGCAGCCCGCACGTTCGGCAAGGCTTCTTACGGTCAGAGCTTCGCTGCCGTTTTCGAGGATTATTTCATATGCACACTGCAAAAGCTCTTCTTTTGAGATTTTCTGTTTAGGCGGCATTTTTCATCTTTCCTTTATATAGTTGTTGATATATATCGTTTGATATATATCGCTTGATATATTATAACACAGGTATATTTACTTGTCAAGCGGATATTGACAAATTATTGCAGTGCGGTCTTGTTGGGAATTTGATATGACCGGTAGTTTTCTTTACGCCGCTTGGCAGCGGCGTCGGGGGCGAAAAATCGGTCGGGGATAGATCCCCGTCGATTTTTCGCAGGCACCGCACACGGATTTGGTTTACACGGCTTTTGTGGGATTTGTTTGATTGTTGCTTTACTGTTTATTTTGTGTGCGGTGCTTTTTTTGGACTGATTTGTTTGTGGTTTTTTACTGTGAAAATGCTGTATTCGTTAGCGACTGAAAAGGGATTTCGCCCGTTGCGACGGGCGACGGGGCTCTGCCCTCGACCCGCAGCCTTTGTAAAGGCTGGCGAAACTTTCAAATTTCGCCTTAAACTCAACACTCAACATTTAACACTTAACACTAAATTGAAAGGCGGTTTTGTAGATGGGCGGATTTTCCGAGCTGATAAAAAGCTTTGACAAAACAAGAGATTATGTGCGGGACTTTTTCATCTACGGCTTTAAGGTGCGAAACGAGTTCGACCGAAAGAGTGCCCGCACCTACGATGACGAAAAACGCCGTGTGGAAAGCTGGCTGGGAGATTTTCTCCGCTATGACAGCAGCCAAAGGGGCAAGCAGGTTTCTATCTCCGTGGACAGCGGGCGTGTCCCCGAAAATCCGCTGTATAAGGCGTTTTACTCAAAAAGCTTTACGGATAATGACATTCGCCTGCACTTCCTGCTTACAGACATTCTTTCCGACGGCGAAGCGTTGACCGTCAAGGAGCTGACAAACCGTCTTGACGAGGAATACGAGGCGTTTTTCGACGAACAGACCGTCCGCAACAAGCTGAAGGAATATGTTTCCGAGGGGATATTTATTTCGGAAAAGCGTGGAAAGACCGACTATTTTTCCCTGTCGCCCGACACTTCGGATAGCTTTTTCGGTGAATATGACGGGCTGGACGATGCGGTGAAATTCTTCTCGGAATCGTCCGAATTCGGCGTTGCGGGCAACAGTATGCTGAAAACTGCCAAGCTGAAAAACGACATTTTCCTGATGAAGCACAACTATATCGTTCACGCTCTGGAGGACGAAATTCTCCTGAAAATAATCGAACTGATGGAGCAAAAGCATTACATAACCGCCGTGAATTTCGGCAAGCAAAACGCCGCTTCGGAGAATTTCGGCATTCCGCTGAAAATATATTCATCGTCCCAGACGGGCAGGCGGTATCTGGTAATGTATCTGCCCTTATACAAGCGGCTGAACTCATTTCGGCTGGATTTTATAAAGTCCGTCCGTGACGGCGGGGAGTGTCCCGATTACGATAAATATGCGGAATATCTTCACCGCAATGAGGATAAATGCTTCGGCGTATCCTTCGGAAACAGGCAGGAATTCGGCAGTATGGAGGCTCTCAGGATAGTTTTTTTCGCCGATGAGGAACGTGAAAAATTCATCATCGACCGCCTTGAACGTGAAAAACGCTGCTGCACCGTTGAGAAGGTCGGCGACAACCTTTTTATGCTGACCGCCGAGGTGTTCGATGCAAACGAAATGATGCATTGGGTGAAAAGCTATATTGGCAGAATTGTTCGTATTGAGGGGGCAAACGAGGAAATTATCGGCAGATTTTATCGGGATATTTCCCGTATGCACCGAATATACTGCAAGGAAAAAACGGAGGAAAGCGTATGAACATTTTCAGTGAGATATACGGTGCATATTTTCGGGCAGCAGAGCGGCTGCTTTCGATGGAGAAGTTCGGTAAAAGCGAGATAAGAGATGCAATCGAATGCGAAGCTTTCCGTGATTCCGCACTGTTTATCGAGCCAAAGCTTATGCCGAAAAAGGACGGCCGCTCCGACTGGGGACTGCTTCGGCGAAACGGCGACGGCAGCTTTTCCCCCGTGACAAAGCACGCACCGCCGAAAATCATTACGGAGCTGCAAAAGCGGTGGCTGAAAGCAAAGCTGTCCGACCCGAGGTTTGCGTTGTTTTTCGGGGACGATACCTTGGAGCGTTTAAAAAAGCGTCTGGAGAATGTGAAGCCGCTGTATGACCCGAACTGTTTCCGCTGCTTTGACGTTTATGCGGACGGCGACGATTATTCCGACTCGAATTACAGAAAGCATTTTCGGACGGTGCTTGTTGCGGTCAAGAAAAGGGAGATACTGAAAATTGACTTTGTTTCGGGAAAAAACGGTGCAATGTTCGGTCAATATCTGCCCATAAAGATAGAATATTCCCGAAAAAACGACAAGTTTCGTCTGTTCTGCTATCGTATGCAGTGCGGGCATATGTCGGGAATGTCGGTGCTGAATATCGGCAGAATGACAAGTGTCAGGGCAACGGGGATATGCTTTCCCGTCCCTCATGCCGACGATAAGGAAACCGACAGATTGTTCAAAGAACGCCGCTGCAGAGAGCCTGTTCAAGTGGAGGTCAGCAGCGAGCGAAACGGCATTGAGCGGTTTATGATGGAATTTGCAAGCTTTGAGAAGCGGACTGAGCTGGATATGAATGCGGGAAAGTGTATGGTCTGGCTGTGGTACGACAGTCAGGACGAAACGGAGCTTCTTATCCGTCTGCTGGCGTTCGGTCCCGTGCTGAGAATAATCGGTCCCGAGAATTTTCGAAAACAGGCGGCGGAGCGGGTGGAAAGGCAGTTTCAATTGCTGTTTTCCGATGAAAAAGAGGTCTGTGAAAGTATTGCGGACAATTAACGGAGGTATATAAAATGAAGATATTCGAGTCACTTAAATGGAAAAATTTCATTATTCTGTTCATTGCGGGCTGCATAAACGCTTTCGGTGTTACTATATTTTTAGCACCCGTAAAGCTGTATGACAGCGGCATTTCGGGAACGTCCATACTGCTTTCGCAGGTAACGCCGGAAAGCTGGTCGCTGTCAATATTCCTGCTTCTGCTGAATATCCCGCTTTTCCTTTTCGGATTGAAAAAGCAGGGCGTTTCCTTTACGGTATATTCGGTGTTTACGGTAGCTGTGTATTCGGCGGCTTCGTGGCTGATAACCGATGTTCTGCCCATAGATGTAAGCATCGCATCGCCGCTGGCAGGACAGGATCTGCTGCTGTGTGCGTTATTCGGCGGTATCGTTTCGGGCGTGGGCAGCGGACTTACTATCCGAAACGGCGGTGCAATTGACGGCATTGAGGTAATGGCGGTCATATTCGCAAAGAAGCTTGGCATTACCGTCGGCACATTTGTGATGATATACAATGTTATTCTGTACATAATATGCGGCATTGTCATAAACAGCTGGATACTGCCCCTTTACTCCATAGTTACATACGCCGCCGGACTGAAAACCATCGACTTTGTAGTTGAAGGCATCGACCGCTCAAAATCCGTTATGATAGTAACGGAAAAGGCAAAGGAGATAAATGCTTCGCTCATGAGCGAATTTAAGTGCGGAACGACTCTTATGCCTGCAACGGGCGGCTATTCAAATTCGGAAAAAACCGTTATTTACTTCGTTGTTAACAGATTTCAGATATACAAAATGAAGAACATTATCCGCACCATCGACCCGAAGGCTTTTGTGGCTATAAGCGATGTTGCGGACGTTTTCAAAAGCAACGGATAAAACGAAAAACGCCATAGTATCTATGTTTTCGCATAAATACTATGGCGTATTTTTTTATTTTTTATACTAATCTTTAATCAATATGTAGACAAAACGCCAAAATAATTTACATAATTTCAAAAAGAGGGCTGACAAATGGAAAAGTATTGCAAATGTGGTTTCACAAACCGACAAAGTTCAGTAAGGTAACAGGCGGAAAACACAATAACAAACTCCCCCAAGCACAACAAATTATATCCTCTCACAAAAATGTAAAGCGGGGAAAAGAGG
>CAZINI010000028.1:0-39224 GCA_964540575.1 uncultured Ruminococcus sp. | reverse complement strand
GTAATAATGAAGCAGCGGGAGATGTTGAAGTATGAACAGCCGTAATCTTTCCTTCGGGGAAAGATTTCTTATAATGGTAATATGTATTGCACTCAATTTTGGCGGAAAATTCCTTGCCGAGTCACTTGTGCTGCCGTTGTGGCTGGATACGATAGGCACTTTTGCCGCCGCTTACTTTTTCGGTATAGGCGGAGCTGTTATTGCAGGGGTGTGCAACAATCTGATTTACGGTATATTTAAAATTGAGGCGATGCCCTATATGCTGTCAAGTTCGGCAATAGGCATTTTCCTTGCGTTGTGTATGAAAAAGCGAAAATTTGAAAGCTTCACAAAGGCTATGCTTGTGGGCTTCTGGACAGGTGTTATATCCGTTATTGTTTCCGTTCCCGTAAACATGATATTTGACCAGGGAAAAAGTGGAAATGAGTGGGGAGACATTTTTTTCAGTATGCTTGAGTGGTACGGTATGCCACGGGTAATTTGCTCGATAGGCGATGAGCTTATTGTGGACATAATTGATAAAATGGTCACAGCTGCCATTGCTTATGCGGCAATAAAGATTATGGTCAAGATCATCTGCGGTAAAAAAATGCGTGCTTCAAAGGTATCCGCCGCAGTGTTGGCACTGGCAATTGCAGGCGGAACGCTTTTCATTTGTCCCTTTGATGTTTCGGCAGAAAGCAACAGCGATAAATACATCAGCACCGTATACAACAACAAAAACGGGCTTTGCTCCTCGGAAGCAAACGAGATCGCCCAGACGGAGGACGGCTGCATCTGGATAGGCGGATACGCAGGTCTAACTCGCTTTAACGGCAAAAGCTTTGAGTTCATAACAGAAGGCGGTATAACAAGCGTTACGGCTATGTTTACCGACAGCAGGGGACGCTTGTGGATCGGCACTAACGACAGCGGCGTGACACTTTACGAAAACGGAAGCTTTTCGTTTTACAACATAAAAAGCGGTCTTGCCGCAAACTCGGTTCGCTGCTTTGCAGAAGCCGAGGACGGAACGCTTTATATCGGCACGACCGACCGTATCTGCAAGGTGCTTTCGGACAACAGCGTAAGCGTCATTGATGCGGACGTTACATACATCATCTCAATGGTTTATTATGGCGGCAAGCTGGTGTGCGTTAACAATTCGGGCAAGCTTTTTGTTATCGAAAACGACAGCGTTGTTACCGAGTACGCTTCGGAGACCGAGGGTGTGTATTATACCTGCTTGTGCATAGTATACGACGGGATCATGGCAGGAACTTCCTCATCATACATAGAAAAGATCAGCGTTTCGCAAAGCGGTGTAACAATTACCGGAAGAAGATTTTTGGAGTCCCTTTCCGGCTTCCAATGCATGAAAAGCGACAGCCGCGACAGGCTGTGGTTTTGCTGCGGCAACGGTATCGGCTATCTGCACAACGGCACTGTGAAGGAGCTTTTCTACGACGGCTTTGACAGCGGTATAGAAAGCGTGATGGAGGATTATCAGGGCAATATCTGGTTTGCTTCCTCCCGATACGGTATAATGAAGCTTTCGGATAATACCTTCGGCAATCTTTTCGAGGAATCGGGTGCAGCAAGTACAGTTACAAACTCTGTCTGCCTTTATAACGGAGATTTTTACTGCGGAACAGACAGCGGTCTTGTGATAATTGATAAAAAAAGCAGGGTGACAAAATCAAACGCTCTTACGGAAATGCTTGAGGGTGCAAGGATCCGCTGCATCAAAACGGATTCCCAAAACCGCTTGTGGATATGCACGTACAGCGACTACGGGCTTGTGAGATATGAAGCTGACGGAACCATAAAGACGTTTACCGAAAAACAAGACGGCACGACCTCCGACAGATTCAGATGCATTATCGAGCTTCCCGACGGAACGGTCGCAGCAGGCACGAACAGCGGTCTGAACTTTATCAAGGACGATACGGTCACGGGAACGATAAGACAGGCTGACGGCCTTGAAAATTCGCAGATACTCTGCCTTGCCACGGACAGCGGCGGCAATCTCTACGCAGGAAGCGACGGCGCAGGAATATACATTATCAGGGACGGCAGGATCATTGGCCATATCGGCGAGACGGAGGGTATGCCCTCACAGATCGTTATGAAAATGACCCCTTACGGCGGCGGATTTTTCCTTGTTATGAGCAACTCCCTCGGCTATATGAAGGACGGCACAGTAACTTCGCTGAAAAAGTTTCCTTACTACAACAACTATGACGCAGTCGTAATGGACGAAAAGCTTTGTGTGATCTCAAGTGCGGGAATTTACGTTACCGATATCGAAGAGCTTTTGAGCGGAAACGATATAAGCTACAAGCTGTATAATTACTACGACGGTCTTTCCGACGGTCTTGTAGCAAACTCGTGGAATTACCTCGACGAAGACGGAATGTTTTATTTCAGCACTAACCGAGGCGTAAATTATTTCAAGCCCGATTACCAAAAACGTAATGAAGCCGAATATAAATTCGGACTTTCGGAGGTAAGCTGCGATAAAAACAAGGCGGAAATAAATGATGATGTTATTGTTATTCCTGCGGATACCAAGCTTATTACTCTTGAAGCTTCCGTGAGAAACTACCTTGCGTCAAATGTCAAGCTCAGATTTTTTATCAAGGAGCTTAACGACAATCCTCCCGTTATTACTCACAGGGAGCTTGAATCAATTCAGATCTCCAATCTTGAACACGGCACATACACCGTCTGCATACAGATAATGAGCGATGACGAATCTGCTGTTTTGCAGGAAAAATGCTACTGCCTCGTAAAGGAAGCTCATGCTTGGGAAAACGACTTGTTTAGGTCATATCTTATTATAGCAATAGTATGGATAGGCTCTGCAATAGTGTGGGTCATCGTTACAACAAGCATGATGATAAAGCACGAAAACGAGATAGCCCGTCTGAAATATCAGGCAAAAAGCGAGTTCCTTGCAAATATGTCCCATGAGTTCAGAACGCCTGTAAATACTATTCTCGGCATGAACGAGATAATTTTGCAGGATGACCCGGGGGACAGGATAACGGAATGCTCCGAAAATATAAAGACGGCAAGCAACAGCCTTTTGACGCTGATAAACGATGTACTGGATTTTTCCGCAATAGAGTCGGGCAAGCTGGAGCTTGTCAGCGAGAGCTATGACCTTGACAGACTTTTGAATGAGGAGATCGCTGCCCTTAATTATGCGGCAGGCAAAAAGGGCATCGAGACGGTTCTCGTTGTCGATGACGATCTTCCGGCACAGCTGGAGGGCGATCCCCACAGAGTAAAGCAGATAATTGACAATCTCATATCCAATGCGGTAAAGTTTACTGATAACGGGCAGATTACATTTTTTGCCGGCGGCGAAATCAATGCCGGCAGTGATTTTAGCCTTATCATAACCCTTTCCGATACAGGCTCGGGCATATCTGAGGAGGATAAGGAAAAGCTTTTCGACAGCTTTGACAGACTCAGACACAACAAGAACCGCACCGTTGGAGGTACGGGTCTTGGACTATCGATCACAAAGGCTCTGGTGGAAATGATGAACGGTACGATTTCGGTAAAGAGCGTTGTAGGCTCGGGGTCTGTATTTACGGTAAAGCTTCCCCAGAAGATATCCGGAGACAGAATTATAGAATCGTTCAGTTGTGACTCCCGCATTAAGCACGATACGGCGGCAAGGTGTTTTACAATTCCCGACGCACGTATCCTTGCGGTGGACGACAACCGCATGAATTTAAGTGTTCTCGGCGGTCTGCTGAAAAGATACGGCATTGCTCCCGATATTGCAGCGGGCGGCAATGAATGTATGGAGCTTTGCTTGAAAAACAAGTACGACCTTATTATTATGGACCATATGATGCCTTCGCCCGACGGTATAGAAACAATGCACGCCATACGCAGCGATGAGGATAATCCCAACAGGGAAAGCTCGATAGTGGTGTTTACGGCAAATGCGGTGGCAGGTGCAAAGCAGAGATACATTGACGAGGGCTTTGACGATTATCTCAGCAAGCCTGTGGATATAGCTGCTTTGGAGCGGGTATTGCTTACATATATTCCCGAAAGCATGGTTTGCGAGGGCGAGCCTGTTCCCGATGCTCCTGCGAATGCGGAGCCTGCCTTGAATGAAACTGCTCCCAATGAGTATGATCCGTACATTGATCGCAGGGTGGGAATGAAGTACTGCGGCAATGATGAGGGGCTTTACAGCGAGATAATTGAAAGCTACTGCGAAGAGGGAAAAAAGTACCGCAGGCAGCTCAAGGAATACTTTGATAAGGCAGACTGGAAGAATTATGCGGTGATCGCACACACTTTGAAAAGCACATCCCTCAACATAGGTGCCCGAGGGCTTTCCGAGCTTGCAGAGATACATGAATTTGCTGCAAAGGCGGAAGATGCGGAAGCTGTTGCGGAATCCTTCGACAGGTTTACAGAGCTGCTTGAAACGGTTCTTGACGCTGCGGAGAAGATGATATACCGTAAAGAAAATACGGTGCTTGAGGAAGTAACCGCAGAAGAATATACCGCCATGCTGGGCAGGCTCCTTGAAAATGTGAACAACTACGAAATGACGGAAGCAATTGGCTGCATAGAGAAGATGAGAGGCTGCACCACTGCCGACGGACTTTCCGAACGGGCAGGAGAAATGCTCTCAAAGGTGCAGCAGCTTGTTGACGATTTTGATTACATCACAGCGGCAGAGCTTATTGAAAGCTTTGTTTCAGAAAAACTCAAATAATTCCTTGCGTATAGCATTGAGAGAGGAAAATGGTCAAAAATGAAAAAAACTGTTTTAGTTGTGGATGACGACAAATCAAATCTTATTCTTGCACAAAAGCTGCTTTCCGATGAATACAGAGTTGCCGCAGTAAATTCGGGAGAAAAGGCTCTTGAATACCTTGAAAAAAACGAGCCGAGCCTTATTCTGCTTGATATCAGTATGCCTGATATGGACGGCTTTGAGGTAATGGAAAAGCTTCGCAGCGATGAAAGACGCTGCAAGATACCCGTTATTTTCCTTACCGCAGACCGCAGCAGCGAAACAGAGGAGAAATGCTTTGACATGGGTGCGGTGGACTACATCGCAAAGCCCTTTGTGCTGTCGATAATGCACAAGCGTGTGAACCGCACCATTGAGCTTGAAGAATACCGCAAGAGCCTTGAAAAAATGGTTGCGGAGCAGCTTGCACAGATAACCAAAATGCAGCATGATGTTATCATAACAATGGCGAACGTGATCGAAAGCCGTGACGGTACAACGGGCGAACACGTCAAAAGGACAAGCACTTACACAATGATGCTGGCGGAAAAAATGCGTGAAAAGGGCATTTATGCGGATAAGCTTGATGCTGAATTTATGGAGAATATGCGTAACGCCGCGCCGCTTCACGATATCGGAAAGATAACCGTTCCCGACGCTGTTCTTTCAAAGCCCGGCAAGCTTACAAACGAGGAATACGACCTTATCAAATCCCACTCAAGAGCGGGTGCGGAAATGCTTAGGAAGAATATGCCGGGAATGGTTGACCCCGACTTTTTGCAGATAGCCTGCGATATGGCGTGCTATCATCACGAAAAATGGAACGGCAAGGGCTACCCCGAGGGCCTGAAGGGGCAGGAAATACCTCTTTCCGCAAGAATACTTGCAGTTGCCGATGTTTATGACGCACTTGTGTCAAAGCGTCAGTACAAGGAGGGCATGACGACTGAGCAGGCGTTTGAGATAATGGCAAAGGACAGAGGAGAGGGATTTGAGACTGATATCCTCGACACATTCTTTGAGATAAAGTCCGAGCTTGAAAGCCTGCTTGAAAACGAATAAGGAGCGACTGTATGGAATTGTTTGGAGATCTTGGCAGATACATTAGATACCTTAAAGAAAAACGGAACAACTTTAACCATAATGCCCTGAAACTGGTTTATATATTGGCGGGGATATACTTTATTGTTATGGCTGTAATAAACATGGTTGAAGATGATATGAGAATGACTTTTATAAATTCAGCAGCAAGCGTATGGTGCCTGGCGAGTGTTATCATTTCCACCCGTGTTAAATGCAATAGTGTAGCTGCCGTAAATATAATAGTTTTCTTTACTGTCATAATGTCGTACTTTATTGTGAGCGGCGGTGCAGAGGGCTTCACTATCGTGTGGTTATTTATTATACCTGCGGCGGCGATGTATTTTCTGTCACTTTACTACGGAAGCCTGATGAGTATAATTATAGGTGCGGTTTTGTCGATATATATGTGGACTCCCCTTAATGAACTGGGCTTTCAATATGCGCCGGTATATCTTTCGAGATTTCCTATAGTTTATTGGTCAAATGTTGTGATGTGCATTTGTATTTTTGTAAGGGTAGAACGCTACGAGGACAGACAGCAGGAGCTGCTGGATTATGCAAATGCCGCAAACACCGCAAAAAGCGACTTCCTTGCAAATATGTCCCACGAAATAAGAACGCCCATGAACGCTATTATGGGTATGTGCGAGCTTACGCTTGAGGCGGATATCCCCGAGGAGGTAAGGGATAACTGCGAGAACATTCACGTTTCGGGAAGAAATCTTCTGGGCATAATAAACGACCTGCTGGACTTCTCAAAGATCGAATCGGGAAAGATGGAGCTTATCTGCGACAAATACAGCCTGTCATCGCTGCTTAACGATGTTATCAATATGACAATGGCACGGAAAGGCTCAAAACCCATTGAATTTATGGTAAATGTTGACCCGGACATGCCCGACGCTCTTTACGGCGATGAAATTCGTATAAAGCAGATCGTAATAAATCTTCTTACCAACGCAATAAAATTTACAAGTAAGGGCGGCGTTTTGCTTAGCGTATCCGCAAGAAAGGAATCCTACGGCATCAACCTTATCATCTCGGTAAAGGACAGCGGCATGGGTATCAAAGAGGACTCTATCGATAAGATATTCAACAGCTTCAGTAGGGTAGATACCAAGAAAAACCGTGCAGTTGAGGGTACGGGTCTCGGTCTGCCGATATCAAAGCGTCTTGTCAAGATGATGGACGGCGTTATAACCGTAAGCAGCGAATACGGAAAGGGTACGGAGTTCAAGGTGGTAATACCCCAGAAGGTCATTGACCCGAAGCCGATAATCACTGTACATGAGCCTGAAAAGGTAAATATTATTTATTACTTGGATACAAAAAAATTCACTGCTGATTTTGTGAAAAAGACCTATGGGGAAATAATTGATCTTATGTGCAAACGCTTTGCGGCAAGAACAAAGCATTGCATGAAGCTTGAAGAGGTAAAAAGGGAGATAAGCAACAACTATACTCACCTGTTTATGGGAAGAGAAGAGTATATGGCGGATAGGGATTATTTTGAGAGTATCTCCGATAAAATTGAAATTGCGGTGGTGCAGGAAAGAACAGGTTATGTGCCCGTTGGAAAGAATATACACAATCTCTACAAGCCGCTGTATTCTCTTTCGGCAGGCAATGTGATAAATAAGGAGAAGATATCCTTCAACACCACCTCTGCAACTCCCTCCAATGAGGTTGAGTTTACTGCACCCGAGGCGCTGGTGCTTATCGTTGACGACAACGAAATGAACCTCAAAGTGGCAAAGGGTCTGCTCATACCCTACAAGGTCAAAACGGTGACCGCTTCAAGCGGCAAGGATGCCCTTGAACTGATAAAACGTCAGAAATTCGACATGATATACATGGATCACATGATGCCCGATATGGACGGTATCGAGACGGTATCCCATATTCGCAAGTCGGACGACGAGTATAACAGAAATATCCCCATTGTGGCGCTCACGGCAAATGCGGTAAGCGGTGTAAAGGAAATGTTCTTGAAGGCAGGCTTTCAGGATTTTGTTTCAAAGCCTATTGAGAACGCAGCATTGAAGCGTTCTCTGAAAAAATGGCTGCCCAAAGAAAAAATACAGAAAGAGCAGGAAACTGACAATGAATAGAGTTATTGTATCCACCGATTGCGTATGTGACCTCCCTAAAAAGCTTATCGACAAATATTCCATTCCCGTTATGTATTACTATATGCAGATGGAGAATGCACGCTTTCAGGACATAAACGAGATAAATTCCGACAGCATACTTGAGTACATTGAAAAGGACAAAAAGATGGCTGCCAGCATGAATGCGTCGGCAGAAGAGTACAAGGATTTCTTTCTGAAACAGACGGAAGGCGGAAAAAGAAAGCTTATCCATATTTCCCTTGCAAAGAACACAGGCGGCGGCTTCGATGCCGCAACACAGGCTGCGAAGGATATCGACAATGTTTATGTTGTTGACTCGGGAAAGCTTTCGGGAGGCATGGGGCTGCTTGTGCTTGTGGCAGCCGACCTTGCAAGAAAAGGCGCCACCGCCGAGATAATTTTGCAGGAGATTGAGCGGGTACGGGAAAAGGTCGACTGCACCTTTACTGTTAAGTCCACACAATGCCTTGCTTATAACAAGCGCTTTAACCAAAAGCTTTCAAACCTGCTTGACTCGTTATCAATTCATCCGATAATTACCATGAAAAACAGCAAGATGGTTTTGGGAGGAGTATGCTTCGGAAACATGAGACAGTATGTCCGCGGCTATATCCAAAAGACACTTAGCAAAAAGGAAAGCATATCCGATGACGTTGTGATAATAATCACGGCAGGCTGCCCCTATGAGATGCAGCAGATGATACTTGAAGAAGCACAAAAGCACATCCAATGGAAGCACATCTTCGTGGAAAGTGCCTCTGCCACTGTTTCATGCAACTGCGGCTCGGGAAGCTTCGGGCTGCTGTTTTTCAGAAAATAGTACTGCATCTCACTGTTCACGCCCGTAAGCTCCGTCCTGCTCCCGTCTGAAAATCAATGTCCTTCCACTCCAGACCGAGCATTTCTCCCCTTCGCATTCCGCAGTAAATGTCAAGGGTGAAAAGGGCTTGATATTTAAGCGGAGCAGTCTTGAGGAGCTTGAAAAATTCTTCGGTTTCATCGATGGTTAAAATCTTGCGTTCCTTCTTGCTGCCTTTGGGAATAGTCACACGTCTGCAAGGGTTATCGCTGAGCATATTCATTTTAATTGCGTAGTCGATAACGGTGGAGATGAACGACAGATAGTGTATCATGGCCTTTCGGGATAAGGGCTTGCCCGTGTTCTCGTTCACGCCGTCCTGTGTAAGGCTGTTGATGAACTTTTGAATTTCACGGGTCGTCAGCCTGTCAAGCCGTATGTGACCGATAGCAGCATAGACACGCTTCGTAAGCTGCCGCTGCCTGGTGTATGTAGTGCTTTTCAGATTAAGCTTGTCATGGATGGTTCAACTCTGCCAAGGCGTTTGGATAATTTTGTGGATTGATATAAATCCAACAGTTTTCGATTTGGATAGCCGTATATCGACATTTTGAAAAAGCTTTATGCTTGTATTCCTCCCCGAAATATGCTATACTGAATACAATAAAGCGAGGTGACGTTATGAATATTTTGATCTGTGAGGACGATAAAGTGTTCGCTAAACGGCTTTCAGAGGAAATACAGTGCTTCTTTTCAGAAAAGGAAATAGAAACGACGTTTTCTTTTTACGAAAAGGGCGAGGAACTTTTAAAGGCACAGAACAACGAGCCTGATATAGTCTTCCTTGACATAAATTTAGGCAGCAGTAATGATGGAATGACAGCTGCAAGTAAGCTTCGTGAAAAGGGTATAGTTACTCCCATAATATTCGTAACAAGCCTTGAAAATCGGGCGATTGACGGCTATGACGTGGGTGCGTACGGCTTTATCGTGAAGAAAAGCCTTGATGAAAAGCTTCCTCGGATTCTGAATAAGCTGTGGCAGGAGCATTTCTGCCGCAAAACTCTTGCAGTAAACGGCAGGGATTTCACCGAGCTAATTCACATTGACACAATACTCTCGGTTCAGTCCGATGGCAGGACAAGCGTTATAATAACCGAAAAGGTAAGCTTCAATGATACCCGTCCAATAGGAAAGCTGTCGGAGCTTTTAGGAGAGGATTTCGTTGAAACTCATAAATCTGTTTTCGTAAACATATCCAAAATTAAGCGGATAAACAGCGACACCGTGACCCTTTGTAATGACTCAACCGTGCCTCTCAGCAGGAGAAACAGAAAAGCGGTAATGCTTGCGGTTATGAAAAGGCTGGGTGAAAAATGAGAAGTTTTATTAAAAATCTTGCTCTGCCTTTTGGACTCATACTTGCCGCAGTTCTGCTGAATATTTTCGTGCTTTATTCGTCGGTTATTTCGGCGGAAACCGTTCAGAGCCGCAATGTTTACGGAGTGAGCAGCTCCGAGGATATGGCAGTGCTTCGGATAAAACAGCGGCTTTTAAAGGATATTTCGGGGGATTATTCAGCCGATATATTTTCCCTTGAAGAGCGAATAAAGGAGCTTGAGAACTATCGGACGGCGGTGCGGTACATAGATACAAAGGACAGTTATCTGCTTTCCGTTTGGAGCGAAATTTCCTCCGAAGAAAGAACCGAAAAGGCTGAGGAACTTTATACTGCCGCCCTTTCACGCTTCACGCCCGACAAGGAAGCCTTACCCAATGTGATCGAGCGGGAGCTTACCGCCGCAGAGGAAACCGCCGATTATCTTCGCTATCTGAACGGCTACGGCAGCTATATTTCAGGGATCACCGACCGCTCGGATCATCTTTCGGATATTTCTATATATAAGCAGGACAGCCAAATCCTTGCCAACATTATTAACACCCGAAAGGATTTTTACGGGCTTGAAAATATACCGCTTACACCTGTCTGTGAAACGGGTTTTATGCTGTTTCTGAATTACAGGCTCACGGATATTTTTGCGGCGATCGTGCCCATAATTTCTCTTGCGGCAGTTAAAAATTCACGGAGAAAAAGCCTGCTATCTCCCGTTATTTTTACTCTTTTGGGCGTGGGTGCTATGTACCTCACAAATCTTGTGCTTATCGGAAATTACCTTGGTCTGCCGCCTATGGAAACGGCGGTCCAGTCAATGAAAAGCTTTCAAAGCTGTCCTTACATAATAAACGCAGGAACGCTTTTGACGCTTATTATTCTTATGAAAATTGCAGGCTGTCTTGTAATACTTTTTATCGCTTCGGCAGCAGCTTTTTCATCGGGAAAAAATCGGATAATAACGGCGGCAGCAGCTATTTCTGTACTTTTCACGGAAGTATTTCTCGCCCTTTCGCCTACCGTCCCAACATTGTTAAGCGAGATAAATATTCTCTCATTTTTCAGCTTCGAGAGGTTTTTTATTCGTTATCTTAACCTTGACATTTTCGGGCTTTCGGTTGCTCGGATCCCTGTTTTTCTTGTTTTCGGGACAGCGGTAATTACTGTGCTATGGACTTATTCCGCTAAACTTTTAAAGTCTGAAAACGATGCATCAATAAGAAAAACAGAACAGGAATACTACGACGAAATCAACCGCCGCTATAACGAGAGCAGGAAAATTCGCCACGATATAAACAATCATCTTCTTGCCGTAAGTGCCCTTATCGAAAGGGGCAGTATTGAGGAAGCTAAACGCTATATATCCGAGGTTTCCGAGCAATCCGACCTTGCGGCAATGCCCGTAAAAACAGGACGGAATGTGCTTGATGCACTGCTGTTCAAGAAAACCGAGCAGGCAGCGGAAAAGGGCTGTAAAATCGCCTTTGAAATTGATTGTCCCATAAGCGGCAGTGCTTCGGACTACGATTTGTGCACGATTTTCGGGAATATCCTTGACAATGCGATTGAGGCATCGAACAGCGGCGACAGAATTTCCGTAAAAATCGGAAAGCAGCTTGATATGCTTTATATTTCCTGCAAAAATTCCTATTCGCACGAACTTAAACGCCGTGGCGACAAGATACTTACCACGAAAAAGGATTTCGCTTCTCATGGTTTTGGAATTATGCGGGTAAGGGAAATTGCACGGCGTTACGGCGGCGACGTCAATATTACCGCCGAAAATGACGTGTTTCTTATGGAAATACTTTTGAATACAAATAATATATGACCGCTTCTACAGGAAAATTGACCGCTTCTGTAAAAGCGGTTGATTTTTTATCTGTGGTCTGATACAATGCAGATAGTATTATTGCTCCCCCAATTAACTATTGAATTTTCTGCTTGCCCCGCTGCCGAAATACGTCGTCATAAAGCCTTGAAATATCCGCATATTCCTGCGGCTTTCTTCCTAGTCTTTCGACAGCGGTTCTTCGCATAAATCTTCATCAGTTAATTGGTGGAGCAATAGAAAGGAATATACTATTATGAAAAAAATCTTTGGAATATTTACGATAATATCGGCTGTATTATTCTCTTCCTGCACAGCGGAAAAGATTTATTATCCCGACTACATAAGCGGCAATCCCTCCGATATTTACGGAAATCCCATTATGGAAACAGAGGACGGCTTTTACACAAATCTTCACAGCTTCAATCTTTCCCTGTGTTATTACGACAAGGCAACGGGCAAGGCGGTTTTCCTGTGTGCAAAGCCCGAATGTCTGCATGATGGCAACAAATTTTGCACCGCTACAAAAAAGGGCGTAATATATGACGGCAATATCTGCAAAAGCGGAGAATATGTGTATTATGCCGCCTCGGAGTATGCAGAGAATGAAGAAAAGGAATACTACAAGCTTATTCGTGCAAAAGCTGACGGCACGGAATTTACAGAACTTTGCACCTTTCAGACCACAATAAATAATAGCGTTATGCACTCAATACTCGGTGAGAATTACGGCAGAGTTATGGCGGTTCATCGTGGCTATGCTATTGTGCCGTTTTATGATTTTGACCTGCCTTCAGAAATAGCAGAATATACGCCGAATACCATGATAATTGATATAGACAGCAGAAGCTATAAAAGGCTCCCCGTGCCCGATACAGACCTCACCGAAACACTTTACGGACAAGGCGATTATTTTCTTTATGAGGACTGGCTGTACTATACGATTTCAATGAAGCAAAACAAGGATTCAAAATCTATGTACCGATACGATCTTGAAAGCGGACTGACAGAAAAGGTGGATATACCGGGAAAATTTACTTCCTATGCGGTGATAGACGAGTGCGTTTATTATTCTACACCGACAATGGGCGAAACACCCTCCAAGCTGTGGAAATATGACCCCAAAAGCGGTACGACCGCCGATATGTCCGAACAGCTTACGATAGAGGACAAGCCCTTTGCCAATGCGAAATTTTTGTGGAACGGGGAGCTTTTTATTATATGGGACGAGCATTACTGGACAGGCGGAACTGCCGTCCCAAAAAATCACTCGGATATGATCATGATCATGGATAAGGACGGAAATGCCCTTGCAGTTTATGATATGTGGAACGCTCCGATTCCACGCAGAACGAATAATTCGGGCGAGTATCTTGAATATGGCCTTAAATCGCAAAACGGAAAGCTGTATATCTGCACATTTCTTTCGAGCGACGACCCTCGTTCCGAGTATAATGAGGATATTCGCAGCCTTGTGCTCTGCTGTGAAATATCCGATATAATTGAAGGCAAGGCACAGTGGTATGAGCCGTTTGATTTCTATCAGCTTATTGAAGGAGAAAAATAATGCTTGAGCTACGAAATCTTACAAAAAAATACGGCGACAACACCGTACTGAACAATATAAATTTCACCTTTGATAAGGGTGTTTACGGGCTTCTCGGTGCAAACGGAGCAGGAAAATCCACTCTTATGAACCTCATCACCGACAACATAAAACGAACAGACGGTGAGATACTCTATAACGGCGAGGATGTTTTGAAACTCGGTGCAAAATTCCGCAAAAAGGTCGGCTATACGCCCCAGCTTCAGGGTATGTACGAGGACTTTACCGCCCGTTCATTTCTGCACTATATCGGCTCTCTGAAAGGAATGAAGCATCGGGAATGTAAGGCACAGACCGAAGAATTTTTAGAGGTTGTAAGTCTTTCCAAAGCTGCACACAAGCGGCTGGGGAGCTTTTCGGGCGGTATGCGGCAGAGAGTTCTTATCGCCGCCGCAATGCTTGACCGCCCCGAAATACTTATTCTTGACGAGCCGACTGCGGGACTTGACCCCGAGGAACGAATAAGGCTTCGTAACTACATATCCGATACCGCCCGAAACCGCACGGTTATCCTTGCGACCCACGTTGTAAGCGATATTGAGTCCATAGCGGACAGCGTGATCATGCTATGTAAAGGCAAGCCTGCCGCTGTCGGCAGTCCCGCACAGCTGATTTCGGGAGTTAAGGACAAGGTGTTCGAGCTATGCGGCGATTACGAGGAAATATCCCGGCGAAAAGCGGAAATCGGAAAAGGACAGGTATATCAGACGGATAGCGGATATGTTCTGCGGATCACCGCCGAAAGCTGTCCCGAGGGATTTTCATCTGCAAGGGGAGTAAACCTCGAGGACGTGTATTTGTACTATGCGGAGGGCAGAAAATGAGCGAATTCAGACGAGTCCTTCTCTCCCGAAAAACAATACTTTTTATGCTTACAGCGTCGCTGCTTGGGGCAGTATTCTTCCTGTATGACTGTGCAAGCGAAAAGGAAATAACCCTGTCGGGTGAGGAGCTTTCGGCATACATTGAGAGCTATCCGAAGCTGCTGAGATCAATAAGAGAAAATGCGGAGAATTACAGCGGTCTTGCGGTTTTATCGGGAGGCTTTTCCGCCGAGAATATAAGAAAAACCGCCGCCGATTATGCAGAGATTTCGGATATTCAGCCCGCCCCGGGAAACAACAAGGGCTTTGTGCTTCTTTCGGGATATGTAACGGGTGATATTCTGATTTTAGCGGTAACATTACTTATATCGGCAGTCTTTTGTGAGGAACGAAAAAAAGGACTTAACCTGCTTGTCCGAAGCACAAAAAACGGCAGACGAAGGCTGTCCGTTCAACGTGTGGGGATAATAATCACAGCGGCAATTATGTCAAGCGTTACGGTGTATTTTTTCTGCTATTGGTTGGCGGTTTTATCCTGCGGTGATATGGGAATTTTCCGACCGATACAATCCGTCCCCGAATTTTCGCTTTGCCCATACCCGATAACAATTTCCGATTATCTCGTTTTATCTGTCCTGCTAAAGGCACTCGGAGCGGCGGTTTCGGGACTTTTGCTGTATTTTTTGAGTGCCCTTTTTGAGCCGATGATCGCATTCGGTATGTTCGGCGGTGCGGCTGCTGTTCAGCTGATTTTATACGAAGCAATTCTCCCAACGGACAGGCTTGCACCGCTGAAATTCTGCAATATAGCGGCAATTCTTCGGACGGACGTTTTTTTCAGAGAATACTGCAATCTGAATATATTCGGTAATGCGGTGAACTTTCTTACTTGTGCACTTTTGGTTGTTGGAGCTGTTTTCGTTCTGCTTACCGTGGCGTGCTGTATGTTTACATCGAACAGGGTCGAAGAATATTCTCCGGGCGGCATAGCGTTGGATAGAGTAAGAAGCTTTATCAGCCGAAAAGTACCGCCTATGCCATTGCCGATATGGGAAGCAAAAAAGGTATTCATCAGCCAAAAGGGATTGATAATTCTCGCAGTTGTAATTTATATTGCGGTATCCTCGGCATTTCAGTACCGATATGTGATCCCCACATACTCGAAATATGAGGATATGTATTATGATAAATTCAGCGGAACAATTACCGAGGAAATGCGAAACGAAATGACAGCGGAATATGACAGAGTATATGTCGGACAAAAGGCTCTTTACGGGGAATATATGAGGTCACTTGAGGCGAATGATTTCCATCTCACAGACGACCTGATACCAAAGTACAACAGGCTGGTTGATATGCAAGAACAGCTTATTACCCTTGATGATTTTATCGAAAAGACAGATAAAGCCTTGGCTTATACAGACAGCACAGGAATAAATACCGAGCTAATCAAGCCCAAAATTTACGAGCTTCTGCTGGTGAGAGATACTGCAACTACAAACAAAAATGCTTTATACATTTTGCTTGCATTGGTGGGTGTTTTCGCAGGAATTTGTGCCAATGAAAACCGCTGTAATATGAACGCTGTGCTGAGATCCTCCGTTAAGGGCAGGGGTCGGCTTACGGCTGTAAAGCTCGGCATAATCGGTGTCACAAGTATTCTCGTTACGGCGGCTGTGTTTGCTCCGCAGGTGATTTTGATAGGCGAGGGCGGCTGCAACGATCTGTTTGCGGCGGCACAAAGTCTTGAATTTCTGCGGTTTGTACCCTTTGAAATAAGCATACTTGGCTATCTTGTGCTAATGTTCCTTGTGAGAATGTTTGCTGCTTTTTCGGTGGGTGCTGCGGTAATGCTCATAAGCTGTTACTGTGACAGCAGTATCACCAACCTTTGTATCAGTGCAGTTGTTTTCATAGTTCCTGCGGTGCTTTCGGGTACGGGAATAGTAAGTATTCCAAGTGCGGCGGATCTTGTGGGGTTTTCGGTGATAGGGTGAGGTCGTTAAGTTCGATATTTTTTATTTGGGATATAATGAAAAAAATACGGAAGATGAATAGTGCAAGGGCAAGCTCGGGGTGGCTTGCCCTTTTCAGATTACGATTTAATCAGTATTTCCTTAACTTGGGACTTATTCTATCTTCTTGTTATTTTCCGTATCATTTATAGTATGCGGATTTTTGTTTACGCAAATCACAAGCAAGAGAAATCCACATTTTCTTTCGACTTTTTTAGGAAAAATATCGCAATCTGCACAATGATATGCTATAATGGTGATGAAGTGCTGATGCACGCTATATTTTTGAAAAAATACAAAAGAAAGAAGGATAACCGCCAATGAAGATCTTATCTATCGTTACAAGTGGTTTGCAGGAAGACAGTATTACTTATAACACCTGGAAAATTGTCGAAGCATATCCGAAGGCAAGGAAACATACCTATGAATATGCTTTTTTCAGAAATGAGATCGATACGGAAAAGGTATGTGAATCGGTAAAGTCAAGCGACGCCGATCTTATTGTGATACAGACTTCTCCCTTCCACGCACAAATGTCATCACAGCTGCAAATGTTCATGGAATACTGCGAAGATAACAAGGTATTTGCAGGCAGAAACGTAACGGTATTTGACACATGTATGCGTTTGTTTGACACACTTCTGAATAACAGCCTTGAAGAAATGATAAAAAAGGCAGGCGGCAGATATATTCCTGCTCTGTCACTCGGTACTTCCGACATTCTTAATGAGAAAATTTCTCCGTATGTAATTTCTCATTCGGTAGGTGATTACAAGCCCGAAAAGAAGGGATTTATCGGCAGTCTTATGACAAACGAAACAAAAGAGCTTGCCGAGAAGCTTATGGCAAATCCGCCCGAGGCGTTGATAAGAGCAATTGAGTGGCTTACAGTCTGCGAAAGACTTGTTACAAATGACATTCCCGATATTCAGCCGAATATTCTTGTTATCAGAACAACAAAGGACGCTCCCGATTTCAGCACAGCCAACAGCACATCTATCTGTCTTGCGGATTACAAGATAACAGCCTGTGACAGCTGCAAGATGTGTTATGTTCCTAAGAAGTGCCGTTTTAATGACGGTTTTGCACAGATCGAAGAGGAAATGGAGAAGGCTGATATTATCATCTATACAGGCACTCTTAACTGCGGTATTTACAAGGGCGGTCTTTACAAGAGATTGCTTGACAGAGATGTAAAGAACGGTCTTGCTCCTATCAATCACAAGAAGTCAAAGGCTTTCGGTTATCTTGTTACAAATATGGACGAGTTCTCAAAGTCACAGTTCAAGGAATGGTGCGTAGGTGACTGTGCTTATGCTAAGAACTACTTCCTTGGTGTTGAGCATACAGATGAAGAAAGCTTCACAAAGATGATCGGGCTTGCGAAGATTTTCCTTGCCGAAAATGTAATGCCGCCCATCAATCATTATTCCGAAAAGAACGGCAGATACTTTGCCGACCTTGCTAAAAATATTCCGACAATTCTTGTTGAGGAATTGAAATATTTTGAAAGCGAAGGTGCTTATGTACCTATCGAGGCTGACCCGCACAGCCGTCCTGTGACAGACCCGAAGGAGTATAAAATGTCTGCACACGGCAGGACAACTCCGTACAGAATGTATGCAGGTGCATTAAAAACAGTTAAATCAGAAGAATAAAAAGGGGTTTTTGTAAAATGGCGAATTTTAAAAATAAAGGCAGAGTAATGGGAACTTGTATGTCGGTACTTCACGGAATGACTTTCGGCGGAATATTCAGCGGAATAGGCTGTGCAAAGGGTATGCTCCAATCAGCGGGACATATAATCCCTATGGGACTTGTTATGGCTATTCTGTCGGGTATGCTGATTACAGGTGTTTTATCGGCAATTCTCGGATATTTTATATCGTTCAAGAAAATATCGGACAGTATCGCAAGAAAACTGAATGTTGACGAATTTGCAAATCCGTTTAAAATGGCAGTTATCAGTTCGCTTGTGGGTGATACTATTATGACGCCATTGTTCTGCTTTATCTTTATTGCAAAAAATGTTGGATTTACACCTGCATTTCTTCCCGCATTTTTAAGCAGCCTTATTATGGATTACATAATTGCTTTTGTAGTTGGACTTTTCGTTGGCAAGCCTTTTTCTATTATTTCAAAGAAGATAAGCGGTATTGACGGTTGATCCTTATGATGAATTAATCAGTGCTTCCATAATAAATGATATGACCACTGCTTTTCTCTGCCTCCGTTCCGTCGGCTCAATGGCAAAAAATATCTCGGGGGTTGACCCCGAGATATTTTTTGCGGCACCGCACACCGTAACGAGTTTCCACAGCTTTTGCTGTTGTTGTGGATTTGATGCTTTACTGTTTCTTTTGTGTGCGGTGCTTTTGGGCTGATGGTTTGTTTGTTTTTATGTTGCTGAGTTTGATTTGTTAGCGGCCGGAAAGGGGATTTCGCCCGTTGCGACGGGCGACGGGGCTCTGCCTCGACCCGCCACCTTTGTAAAGGTGGACGAAACTTTTAATTTATCACTCAACACTCAACACTTAACACTCAACACTAACTCCCTCCTTGACTTATGCGTCGTGATATGGTATAATTTTCATTGTAAATACGGCAGAGCAGGTGAGGTGAAAAGGCATTTTCAGATGCTGAGTCATAATGAACGAAGAAAAATTTGACGAATATAAAATAGACTTTTCCGATGACGGAATGAAAAACAGCTATATAAAACGTGTCCCCACAGGCTTTAAACGGCTGGACAAGCTTATACAGGGCGGTCTTGCTCCCGAGCTGATTGTGCTGGGTGCTATCTCCAGCTTGGGAAAATCCACCTTCGCTCTGCAAATGGCTCAGATGATAAGTTCACAAAAAATAAACGGAGAAAATATCCCCGTAATATATTTTTCGCTGGAAATGTCCAAGCAAAGCATTTCACTGAAAATGTCCTCCAGAACTGCTTTTGAGATGGTGCGGGAAAAGACAGATGATTATCAGACGTGCAGGGAAATGGCACTTTCATCTGCCGAGCTGACCGACGGCAGCGGACTTAGCTTCGAAAAGGCAAAGCTTCGCAAGGCGGCTCTTGAAAAATGCACCGCAGACACCTCCTCGCTTTATATCATCGAGCGTGACGTACGGCACAAAAGCTTTTCCGCCGAAACCATTGCAGGTATAGTCGGTGCGTTTATGAGATCTCACCCCGGGGCAAAGCCTGTTGTTTTCGTGGATTATCTTCAGATACTTACAGCCGCAAATGTCTATTCGACAAAAAACGAGCGTCAGATAGTTGACGAAAATATCGCACGGCTATGGCTGCTTGCAAAGGAACAGAACATTCCCGTTTTCGTAATAAGCTCCGTCAACCGTGACAGCTACAACAAGCCCATATCCTTTGCCGCATTCAAGGAATCGGGTGCAATAGAGTTCACCGCCGACGTTGTCCTCGGAATGCAGTTTTCGGCAGTGAGCGAGCTGGACAAAAAACAGCTCAAAGAATTCAGTGCGGACAGAGAAAAAAGAAATGACCCCAGACGTTTGCAGGTGATAGTCTTAAAGCAGCGTTACGGCAGATGCGGCGATGACGTTTACAGCAGCTATAATTACTATCCCGCATACAGCTGCTTTGAGGAAATAGATAATCCTCCCGTTGAACGCAGCAATTCGTCCGGAGGCAGTAAAATATCATACAGCAGATATACGCAGGAGCGGAAATCGGGAGTTACTGTATTATGAGTAAAGAAAAAATCGATACCGTCAAATCGGTAAATATAAATAACACAAAGCTGGTAAACAAGCTTAAAGCGAGCCGAGATAAGCTCAGGGCAGGCACGTTTGTCATTTACACGGGAAAGGGCTTCAAAGGTCCGCAAATAGAGGTGAATTTGGAGCATATCAGCAAAAAATCCAATGACGGCGGACTGCATAAGGACGAGTTTCTCAGCTATATGGATTTTCTTATTTTGGATATTGCACAGCTTTTTCTGGAGCCGCCGCTTTCGGAGAAATACGGCAAGCGGTTTACCGTCCGCAAATTTGTCAAGGTAATGACAGGCGGAGAATGCGGCGAAGATGACGGGAAACAGACCTCAATATCCGCCAAAAGGCTTGAAAGCATCAAGCACAGGATAGATTATCTTGCAAATTTAAAAATAGCCATAGATTTTCAGTCCGAAAATGAAAATATCAAAAAAAGATCATCAGGCAGCGAACACAAAAGCGGCTTTATAAGCAGTCCCATTCTTCCCGTAAAATATGACGAGGAAAGAAAGGAATATTACTTCACCTCCGACACCCTGCCGCTTTATGAATACGCTTCGGTGAATAAGCAGATAATCCGTGTGGACTCGGATATTTTTTTCTGTAACGGCATCGCTTCAAATACGGACACAAATATGCTTATCAAATACTATCTTATCCACGAGATAATGGTTATGACGTACAGAAACGAAAAGGAAGATAATTTCGCCGCCAACAGGATAATCTATTTTCAGTCGGACGGAAACGATCTTCTGTCCGTTGTCGGATTTCAGATAAACGATAAAAACGGCGAGCAGAAAAATATCGCCTCAATGCCGTCCGTTCTCAATAAAATAAGAGCCGTTCACGAAACTGTGACTGCTATTCTTGAGCATTACAAGGAAAAAGGAATTATTGAGGATTATAACACATTGAAATATCACGACAAAGGTGCTCCGAAAGGCGTGGAGATTGTAATGCACAATTCATAATGCATAATGCATAATTTATAATGCTCAATTCACAATTCGTAATTATTAAGGAACCACTGATTTAATCGGCATTTCAATATTTTCTGTTGTCTGAGTGACGTATTTAGGTGGGTGTTCCCCCGCCTTCGGCGGGGGAACACCCATTAATCAGCATTTCCTTAATTATGTAATTATAAAAAAATAAAAAAAATCTCCGCAAAACTATATCACAAGTTTTGCGGAGATTTTTCGTAATATACCGAGTTTATCAGCTTGCCGCATAAAACTCATCAGCCTTATTACCCGAATTGGAACGGCAGGGATAAGCCGACAGCAGCTCGGCAGAATGGTCGGGCAGCAGCTTATCCACCAGCTCGCCCTTCTGTCCTCTTGTCAGCAGATAAGCCTTTTCGTTGGGCAGACAAAGCACGTTTTCAATGGTCTTGAACGCCCTTGAAGCAATGTATTCGGCAGTTTCCATATCATTTCCGCCCAGATAGAGAATATGGTCACAGCCGTTGACGATGGTCAGTGCCTGTGACTTGTCGTAAAGAGTTTCAAGCTGACTTAAACTCTGAAGGATTATGGATACGGAAATTTCTCTTGAACGGATAACCGATATGAGCTTGTCAAAATCGTGGATATTTACATTAGTAGCAAAATCATCGAGAATGACTCTTACGGGAACGTCCAGCCTGCCCGAGGGCTTGCTGTCAGCCTCGCTGCAAAGCACCTGAAATACCTGTGCATAGAAAATATTTATCACACAGTCCATGGAATGGTCGGTGTCGCTCACGTTGAGAAACAGCACGCTCTTTCTTCTTCCCAGGTCACGGATATTGAAGCTTCCTCCCGCTCCGAACAGCTTTCTTGCATTATCATAATCGAAAACGTCCAAGGCTGAAGATGCAAACTGTTCAATGCAGCTCCAGGTTTTATCGGCGGCAAGAACGCCCTTTATCATCTTGTATTTTCGTGCGGCAAAGCTTTCGGGATGGAGCAGTGCCCATTCGTCAAGGAAGGGTATCTGCCTCATATTGTTTGAATTGCCGGAAGATGCGGCATACTGCTCCTGAACGGCTTTGAAAACGTCACATACAGCGGGAAGAGTCCTGTCCTCGGGTTCAAATGCTTCAAGAACGTATGAGATAAGGCAGCTGATAAGCGTTCTTGCCGAGGCTGCCCAGAATACGTCATTTTTGCACATGGTATCGGGCATAAGTGCATATGCGATGGTCATAATGTCCTGCTCGCTGTATTTCCTCGATATTTCGTCATACCTTATATATTCAAGGGGATTGTACCGTGATTTGCCGTTGGGGTCCATAAAGTCCAGCACGTCTATTTTGTAGCCCTTTTTCGTGAGGATAGGCGACAGCTTTGTGCAGAGATTTCCCTTTGTGTCGGCGGCTATCATGCTGGAATTCAGCCTGAGCATATTGGGGATAACATAGCCCGTGGTCTTTCCCGTGCCAGATGCCCCGATGATAAGGTCGTTGTTGTTCAGCCGTGTAATGTGGGTGTCGTTTAACACCTCTTTTTCGGCGGCGAGAATTCTTGTGTCTTTAAAATTCATATGCATTTCCTCCTAAATTAAATCGCTTCGGCAATATCGGTAGCAAGACCGAATCTGACTGCTTCTTCGGCGTTGAAATAGCTGTCGGAAGCGGTCCTGTGACGTACTTCCTTCAGGGAATTTCCTGTGCGTTCGGCGATTATTTCGCATAGAATATCCCGCTTTTTCACAAGGCTGTCCAGCTGCTGCTGAATTTCGTGGGGCTTCTGACCCGTATATTTCCCGCCGCCATAGGACGGGTCATGTATCATTATCTCACTTCTTTGCAGGATAGTTCGGTTTTCCCCCGCAAGGAAGAGGATAGCCCCCATGCTTGCCGCAAGCCCCATGCAGACCGTCCTCACAGGCGATTTCAGCATAAGCATGGTGTCATACAGTGCAAGTCCGTCATTGACGCTGCCCCCGGGAGAATTTATGTAGACGGTTATTTCCTCCTGAGATTCGGCGTCCAGAAGCATCAGCTGCTTTATGACATCGCTGCAAAGCTCGGTGTTTATTTCGTCGGTGATAAATATTTTGCGTTGGCTCATCAGCACGTCGGTAACGTCCAGTGCCGCATAGCCTCGGGCGGTTTCTTTAATGATATTTGCCATTAAAAATCAACTCCTTCTTCAAATAAACAGTCATAATTTTCATCTATATCGCCGATGATACGGTATACCTTTTCAAATCTGTTCGAATCGGTGTATCGGAAATCCTGACCCGCAAGCTTTGAAAACGGCAGTACGACCAGCATTTCCACAATTGTCATGCCGATTGTCCTTATCGTTTCGATTTCAATATTGCGATATTTATCCTTGGCGGATTTGTCAAGCATGATGCAGGCAATCCTGAGAAGCTGCCCGACGGTGAGGTCGGTATCCGGGGCGATTTCGGAAAAATCCACAATATACTCTTCATCGCATCCGCTTACAGAGGTCAGCACGTTCAATACATACCGCATCTGCTTTTCCATTCCTATTCGAGGATAGATATATTCGACATAATCCTTGAACGGGATATTCAAAAACTTTTTTTGCAGTGCATAGTAATCGGTGCTGCTTTTGGCAATCGGTAGGGTATTCATATAAATTCTCCTTTCGGCAGATGGGTGGCGGGTACCATATATTTGTGCCATAATGACAGAGATTTCATTACCGCACGATAAGGGTGATTTGTAACGGAACGCTGTGACATTTCACATACAGCCCCGATAAAATCTTTCAGCGTGAGCGATGGAATGGACTTGTTTCCGTTGAGCGGCGTAGGCTCGGCGGCAATGTATATGAACGGGTCACGCTCGCCCGTTTCGGGGATACGGTTCATCTCGGGGGAATACATTTGCTCAAGCGGCATATCAAGAAGCAGCTCCATGATTTTCCCTACGGCATCGGGGTCCATCATCCTGTTCTCCGATGCCCTTGAATTAAATTCGGAAAGTGTCATAAATATCCTCCCTTTCGGTTATCTTTTTTCGCATACGCAGTCGGGATTTGCGTTTACAAACGGCGATGCGAAGCGGCGGAAAATGTTTATCTTTGTTCTGCTTGAAATGTTCTTGCTCAGCTGCTTGGGCATGCTGAATTTCTTAAGACCCGTGCAGTTTGCAAAAGCATATTCCTCAATGTCTATTACAGAATTGGGGATATACACCTCCGAAAGAGCAGTGCAGCTTCTGAATGCAGACTCCTCGATAAATCGTGTCTTGCCCGGCAGGATAGCGGAGCGAAGCTGTACGCAATAGTCAAATGCATACATGCGAATTTCCCTGAGATTTTTCGGCCAAACGACCTCACGCAGGTTGGGGCAGCGGTTAAATGCCATTTCGCCGATTACCTCAACCGTATCGGGGATAATTACCTTTGTCAGCGTATTGCAGTATTCAAAAGCCCTGTGTCCGATTTTGGTTACGGGAAGCCCGTTTATCCTCGGGGGGATAGTGACTACCTCGGCACTGCCGTTGTATTTGGTAATTTCAATACCGCCGTTTTTATAGTAATCGAATTCGAAGTTTGTATTTTCCATAAATTATTTTCCTTTCGTAATTTGATTTTTTATGTCCCCTGCAAGGAACCGTAAGGCTCCCGCAGGGGATATGTTTTATGCACAGTATTCGGAAGTCAGCGGCTTGGGACGGGGAATGCTGAAATCGCCTGTGCGGATATTGTCGGCAGGCATGAACATATACGGTGCAGTTCTCCAGCCCCGTCTGTCGCTTACGGTCCATTCCTCGGAACGGAACACGATGCCGACTGTCTTGCCGATAAGCGATGCTTCATTCCAGTCCCAGCTGTAGCCCGCATTGCTGCTTTCAACAGACTTGATGACCGTCTTGAATAAACGCTTGCAGAACTCGGAAGCCTCGGAATTGTCATCGGTGGGAACGCCCAGCCTGTAAACGCCCTTCCAGCTCTTTTCGGCATAATACTGCTTTCTGTAATTGTCTGCATAGAAGCCCTCGTAGTCGCCTTCGGAAATGTCGAAGCACAGCTCCAGCTTCTGATAAACGCCGTTTTCGTTTTCATAGGTCTTTACGGCAGCGTCGATGATGCGGCATACATAGCCTCCTGCGGGAAGCTTGGTTGCAGCCATAAATGTCTTGGTTTCCTCGTAGTTTGTGAATTTTTTCATAGTGATACCTCTTTCTTTAAATTAATTTTGTTTAGCGGTTTTTTACCGCACGGTTGATTTATATAAAATTCGCTTCTGCGGTGAGCCATACTTTGAAAGCACAGCTCACTGCATAGGCATGGTCGCATTGACCATTCAATGGCGTGAAAATAATGTGATTTTTCGGCTGCGTCAGGGCATAAATGCGTCAATTATTGCCATAGGGATTGTTAATACAATGCATGAAGCTATTCTGATAACGGGGATAATTAATCTGCCAAAGAATATTAAAGCAGCGATAATGAAAATAAGTCCTAACATAGTTGATTACCTCCTGAATTTTTTATTATTTTTCTTCAATATTTCAATTGCAGCCGTACGACTGTACGGCTGGGTGGAAAAGCTCTTTTTTCGTCTGTTGACGCTAAAGCCCTTTCGTTTATATTTTTATTGGACTGTGCAAAGCACAGTCGGTGGAGAGGCTTTTTTCGTTTTTTGACGCTAAAGACCTTTCTTTTATATTTTTATTGGACTGTGTGAAACACAGTCGGTGGAAAAGCCCTTTTCGTTTGTTGACGCTTAAAGCTTTTCCGTTCAATAAATCAATTGCAACCGTACGACTGTACGGTTGGGGTGGAAAGGTTCTTTTTCGTCTGTTGACGCCGGGGGAGTCATTTCATTCAATAAACCCATTGCAGTCGAGGGGAACACGTCTGTGGGGAGGAGTTTTTTTATTATGTGTTCGTTATTCCTCTAATGTATTGATTGCAGGTGTGGAACACAGCTGCACAACTAGCCGTGCAACGGCAGTAGTTATACACTATCAAGTATATAATTAGTTCGTATTGGGTCATATAAACCACTATGTTATCGGGTCTTGCAAACGCTTTAAATTAATGAATTATCCGTAATTAATGCGGACTTATATATGTAGTCTTAACGATGAATGCAACTATTTCTTGCTTTCTGTATATTTCGCAAAAAATGCCCCGAACGGCAAAAAATCCATTCGGGAAAAAGTACGTATCTAACGCTGTTAGCATAGTGATAAAAAAGCGACTTGTGCAAAAAAATCCATATAATAATAACTTTAAATTATATAATGCAAAAGAGATAAAAATAAAATATATAAGCATTGATTTTATAATAAAAAAATCAGCTTATATCTGAAATAATCTGCAATGTATTATATAAATTAATATAGTAAAGCAAAATAAATTTGTATTATAAAATAAAAAATCGAAGAAATAACAGCCTAAAAAATGCCTTTTTCAGCTCCCAAAACAGTAAAAAAAGGGGGAGCTGCTGCCGCAGCCCCCTTTGCCAGAACACTGTTATTTTGTTATCCGGCTATCCTCTCGGAAATCGCCTTTATGACCTCCGCATTGCTGCCGTCCTTTATCTTATACGCCGTGCGGGAGTAGAAATTATCGTTCACGTCCCAGAGAACGGGGACAAATCCGCAGTCGGTAAGCTTTGTCAGCACATATTCAAGGCATTCGTGGGACTTTTTCAGCTCCGCATCTCCCGCAAAATTCAGCGGCGGATAGCCCGATGAGGTTTCCCCGAGGAAAACGGGAATGCCCTTGTCGGTGAACGCCGTTTTTAGCTTATTGCACTGATCGTCAATGTACGCCTTCCATTTGCTGCCGCCTATCTGATTTGACCAATACATTGCATTGTCAACGTAATGAACGGAAACCATCAGCCTGTCCGAAACGGTGTCCTCGGGCATTTTGAAGGACTCGGAGGTGGTGTTGTCGATATTCGTCCAGTAGCCCGAAACGATAAGCACTCTGTCGCCGTTGTTCCCGCCCGTTTTTCTGACTGCACTAACAAACGCCTGATTGAGCCTGTTTGTCATATCATACGCCACGGGCTTTAAAAGCTCCTTCAATTCGCCCTTTTCGTTGAACTGATTTCCGCCCAGATACTCGTTATATCCCTCGAAAACAAGCGTGTAGGGATAATCCTTGAAATAGTCTGCTATCTGAGTCCAAAGGTGGTCGAATATCACCTCGCACTCCTCGACAGTGTGCCGTCTAATGATAAATTCATCGAAATGGTGAATGTTGATGACAACGTAAAGACCGTCATTCATGCAGTAGTCAACTATCTCCTTTACCCTTCCGATATAGGCGGGGTCAATGTCCCATTTGCCGTCATTTTTCATCATATTTCCCCAGAAAACGGGAATACGCACGGTGTTGAAGCCCGCCGCCTTTATGCCGTCTATGACAGCCTGAGTAGTTTCAACGGCACCCCAGCAGGTTTCGTAATCCTTGGGGGTGTTGCCGCCCTTGATGGGTATCCATTCGTAGGTTATCTTTTCGCAGTTTGCGGCATCGTATGCCTCCATGGTGTTTCCGAGATTAAGCCCCAGACCCATATTGTCAGCGACCTCCGAAGCCGTCATGGAAACTGATTTTTGTTCAGCCGAAACGTTTCCCGCCGCCGCCCCGTTTGCCGAGCAGCCCGCCGAAGATAACGCTATTATCATTGATGCAGTTAATGAAATAAGCTTTTTAAATATCATTTGTTATTCCTCCCTTTATCATTATACACCGCCGCCGACGCTTTGTAAAGTGACATTTTGTGCTCAATAGGGTATAATACTAATCTTCAATCAACCTATGGACAAATTCGACAGCTATAACCCAGCCACTCAGCGTCAAGCGACCTTGACGGGCTACAGCCCGCCTGCGGTCGCTTTCCTTGATTGGCTGTGTTCTATCTGCCGTCTTTGTCTACAGAACGATTGAAGATTAGTATAAAAATGCAAATCCGCCTGCCGTTACAAAAGCAGCGGCAGGCGGGTCTTGCAATGATTCAGGAAGATTACAAAAAATTGATTAATTCGTTAGTGATGCAGCTTACGACATAGCCTCGATCTTCTTGTTCAGCTCGTCAATAGAGGACTGTACCGCACCGCTGATCTCTTCTCTTGTTGTTGCCCAGTCCTTACCGTTGAAGGAAGCCTGCTTGATGCCGTCATCAACGATATTTGCATAGTCCTTGGGAATACCCATATGCAGGCTGACAACGGGATTTGCGTCGGTAAGCTCTCTTACCTTGTACCACATTTCAACCATTTCGTCGGTCCAGCCGTAATCCTCACGGTACTGCTTTTCGGTGATAGCCAGAGAATTTTCGTCCTTTTCCGCAATAAGCTTGCACTTGATGAATGCAGCTGCACCCTCGGGATTTCCTGCACCCTTACAGAGAGCGTATGCGTCCATATTTGCAGGGAGATAATACTTGTCGGCGGCGGGGTCCTTAGGCATGGGAACGAACATTATCTCATCGGGCTTGCCGAACTTGGAAAGGTCAGCCTCCCAAAGTGCCCATGTTGCACAAGGCCAGAAGAGTGTCTTGCCTTCGCTGATACGGAAGGGCTGCTCTGTCCAGTCAAATTCGGGCTTGGGAAGGGGCAGGTCGTTCTTTTTCAGGTCATACATAAAGTTTTCCGCACGCTCAACAGCTTCGCTTGTGAGATTGCTCTTAACAAGACCGTCCTCCATGCTTACGGGAGCAACGCCTGTTGTCAGGATAAACTGAGTTTCAAAATACCAGCTGTCGTATGCGAACTTGTCGTCCTCTCTGCTGCAATAATCGAAGCACATCTGCTTGAATGTGTCCCATGTCCAGTTGCCTTCTTCGAACAGCTCCTTGGGGTCGTCCAGACCGTTTTCCTCGATGGTGTGCTTGTTGTATATCATCAGGCACTTGGAATCGGTAGCAACGGGGGCAACGTAATGTTTGCCGTTTATAACGTGGAAATCTGCAAGCTTCTTTGTACCCTCTGTCCAAATGTCGCTGTCAAAATCCAGATAATCATCAAAGGGCTGGAACATACCCTCAACAGCACCTATGGGGAATGTGTCAAATTCCTGTGCGGGGAACAGGTCGGGGGATTCGCCTGCAAGAACTAAGTTTGCAAGGTCGGTATAGCGGTTTTCCCATGTGGTAGGTATCCACTCAACGCTTCCGCCGTACTTGGACTCGAAAAGCTCCAGAGCGAACAGCTTGGGCTTGCCGTTTGCGGGGTTAATGTCGTAGGTAGCAAGCCACTTGATCTTGCCGACCTCCTGATTTTCGTCCTCGCCTATGTCAACCTCTTCGACAGCTGCCTTGTCCTCTTCGTCCAGCTCCTTGGGAGCGGTAGTGGTGGTTGCTTCGGTAGTTGTTGCAGCGGTTGTGTCCTGCTGAGTGCCGTTAGAACCGCATGCGGTAAGAGTGCCGACCATAGCTATTGCCGAGATAAAAGCAAGTGCTCTTTTTGTGTTTTTCATAAAAACATCTCCTGTCATATTTTTTCGGTTTCCTTCGGGGAATTTCTTTAACATAAATATAACATACAGATGGGGATAAAAATATCACTTTTTTGATTTTTATATTCCGATTTTGTTGCATTTTGGTTAGAAATATGATATAATAACAGCAAGCAGAAATAATTTGTAGATTTTCCGAATAAATTCAACACTTAACACTCAACATTCAACACTATAGCAATCCATAAAAATAACGTTATTGTAGGGGCGGGGTTTCCCCGCCCGCAGATTCAAGAGTTCTTTCGGTAACTGCGGGACGGGAAACCCGTCCCCTACAAATGTGTTATGATATTTTTATGTACTGCTATAATTAAAGGACGGTGTAAAAATGCTTCAGTCGGAAAAAGAGCTTACCTATAAGGCGTTTATGAACAGGGAATATTCCTTTGCACATTCCCCCTTTGAAAAGGAATTTGAGTTTTACGACTGCGTAAAAAACGGCGATACCGAGGGCGTTAAGCGGGTAATGACGCCGCTTGGCGGCAGCGGCTCGGGCGTGCTTTCCGATGACCCTGTGCGAAATTTGAAATACCATTTTGTTATCACCGTTGCACTTATAACCCGCTTCTGCGTTGAGGGCGGGCTGGAGATGGAGGCTGCGTACACCCTCAGCGACCTTTACATTATGAAGGCGGACAAATGCACAAAAGCCGAGGAGATACACGAGCTGCATTCCGAAGCGGTGCTTGATTTTACCCGGCAGATGAAAAATGTGTCCCGTGGATTTATCTATTCAAAGCCCGTAATTATGACTATGGATTATGTTTACGACAATCTCCATTCAAAAATATCCGAGGAGGATATTGCGGAACACGTTTCTCTCAGCACGTCCTATCTGTCACGGCTTTTCAAGAAGGAAGTGGGTGTGACCATAAGCACATATATTTCCGTGAAACGTGTTGAAACGGCACAGAATATGCTGAAATATTCGGACTTTCCGCCGCTGGATATTGCAAACTATCTTGCATTCACTTCGCACAGCCATTTCATAAGCGTGTTCAAAAAATACACGGGAATGACACCCAATGAGTTTCGGAAAAAATATTACCGTTCCAATTGGGGAAATAACTAGTCAAACATATGATATTTACAACAAAAAATTGATATGATTTCCCGAAACGAGAAGCTATAATACCATTATAATAGAAAAACGCAATGAAAAGGGAGTAGATATTATGAAAAAGAATGTTATCGCAAAATCGCTGACGGGTCTGTTTGCCTGTGCGGTGCTGTTTTGTTCCTGCGGAAATGCAAATGCAAATACGGATACAAACACCTCAGCCGTGACCGAAGCTGCCCCTGCGGACATTTCCTCGGTGAATTTCGTAAACGGTGCGTCCGAGCTTTTTGAGCCTGCCGACGGCTGGTGCAACGGCAGTATGTTCAACGTCACCTGGCGTAAGGACAACTGCACCTTTGAAAACGGGAAAATGCAGCTTATCATCGACAAGGACAAAACCCCCGTCACCGTTCCTTATTCGGGCGGCGAATACCGTTCAAAGGAATTTTACGGCTACGGACGGTATGAGGTGAAAATGAAAGCCATCAAAAACGATGGCGTTGTGTCCTCATTTTTCACATATACGGGTCCGTCCGACGGCAATCCCTGGGACGAGATAGACATTGAAATTCTCGGCAAGGACTGCACAAAAGTTCAGTTCAACTATTTCACAAACGGCGTGGGAAATCACGAGTATATGCACGACCTTGGTTTTGACGCATCGGAGGATTTTCACACCTATGCATTCGAGTGGCATAAGGATAAAATAGTGTGGTTCGTGGACGGAAAAGAGGTCTATACCGCCACCGAGAATATCCCCGTAACCGAGAGCAAGATCATGATGAACGCATGGTGCGGCACAGGCGTCGACGGCTGGCTGAACGCCTTCGACGACAGCAAAATGCCCCTTGCAGCCGAATACGAAAGCATTTCCTTTGTCCCCTTTGGCGAATGATTTCGTCATAAGAAAAATGCACACGGCGGAGAGCAATATCCCTGCTGTGTGCATTTTTATCTTATTTGTTGATATATGCTGTCGCAAAATTCAGATACGCCGCAAACATTACCCAAGCAATATAGGGAATATTCAGATAAGCGGCAAGGGGAGATATTTCCCGAAATGCCGAAAACATTAAGATAAGCAGCACAAGCAGCAGCACGATCACCCCGAATGCCGCCCATAATGCTTCAAACCGAAAGAACACTATGCTCCATGAAAAATTCACTGCCAGCTGCAGCCAATAGACCGCAAGTGCTTTCCTCCTTTTTTCATCGTCCTCGGAGCGGGAAATTACATACGCCGAAGCTCCCATCAGGGCATACAGCAGCGTCCAGACAACGGGAAAAAGCCAAGGTGAAGGAAGCAGCGGTGGCTCGGCATATTTGTCGAAAAAAACGGTAAATCCGCCTGTCAGCAGTGCCGACAGCACACCTGCCAGCTCGGCGGAAATTATGTAAATAAGTGCGTCTGTGATGCTTTTCTTTTTCATGATATACCCTTTCTGTTTATAAATACTTATTCTGGGAGGACACGTTTATCGTCATTTCCCAAAGCATTACAGGATATGTTAAAAATGGAAAAGATATTCCCGAAAAAGAAATTTATATTATGCACAAAATGCAACCTATTCCGACATATTTTTATATTGCATTTTATGCTGTGAAATGGTATAATAAAGCAAAGGAGTTGTCATATATGAAACAATTGGCTGCAGCTATTTCGGCTATACTTTCGATTTTTGCTATTACCTCATGTGCAGCGGGTTCGCCGGAAAGCATCACTTTGTCGGGCGAAAAAATCAAGTCGGAGGGGGACGCACCTGCCGCCGATATTGCTTTTTGCGATGCGGAAAATAATAATCCGCTCATTTCCGAAATATTCTGTGCCGACCCTACCGCCGTCGAATACAACGGCAGGCTTTACGTTTACGGCACCAACGACCATCAGCAGTTTGAAGCGGTGGGCGGCAATGGTGAAAATACATATGAGCACATTAAGTCACTTGTTATGCTGTCAACGGACGATATGACGAACTGGACATATCACGGAAATATCAACGTCGAAGAAATATCCCCGTGGATAATTGCGTCATGGGCACCATCCGTGACCTCCCGTGTGGAAGCGGACGGCAAAACGCATTTTTATATGTACTATTCCAACAGCGGCTGGGGAATAGGCGTCCTGACCGCCGAATCTCCCGTAGGTCCGTGGCGTGACCCGCTGGGAAAATCTATCGTTGACGGAAACACTAAGGGTCTGAACGGCTGCAAAACACCCTTCGACCCGGGCGTTGTCATTGACGATAACGGTGTAGGCTGGCTGTCCTTCGGCGGCGGCGAGGACAGTGCACGAATTGTCAGGCTGGGCGAGGATATGATAAGCTTTGACAGCGAAATTATGCCCATTCCGTCGCTCTATCATTTTGAAGCAAGCGAACTCAATTACATAAACGGCACCTACGTTTACACCTATAACAACGACTGGAGCAGTCATCTCAAAGCCTACAACGAGCTGGGAATGGCACCCGCATGCAGTATGGCATACCTGACCACCAAAACACCCCTTGTGCCCGACAGCTGGCAGTACAGGGATTTCTATTTCAAAAATCCCGGCGATGCGGGGCTTGAATACAGCAACAATCACACCCATCTTCAAAAATTCGGCGGGAAATATTATCTGTTTTACCACTCACTTTTCCCGCAGAAGGCTCAGGGAATAGAAGGCGGTTTCAGAAGCCTTTGCGTGAACGAAGCAAACGTTGACGAGGAGAACGTATCCATCGAAAGAGTCGAAGCCGACAAAAAGGGCGTATCTCAGATAAAAAAGCTTGACCCGTTTGCCGTAAATCAGGCGGAAACTGCATCTGCCGCAAAGAATATCAGCTATTCTCCCACCGACGTCCACGGCAATCAGACGGTGTCCTCGGAAAACGGCAGCTTCTGTGTCAAGGGGGCAGAGTTCGGGAAAAAAGCGGAGCTTTTTGCGGTAAGGGCAAAGGGTAACGGAACGATCAGCGTTTATGCCGATAGGGACGCTTCACAGTGCATCGCATCGGTAAAGGTTAGCTGCAGCGATTTTTCGGCGGTGTATTCGCCTGTGAAAATGTCCGTCAGCGGCGAGCATGATCTGTATTTCTGCATTTCGGGAGATATTGAATTTGACGAATGGCAGTTTACGGGAAGCGTTTAGTTAAATGTGAAGAGTGAAAAGTGGAAAGTGAAGATAGAAAATGGACACCGATAACGGTGTTTTGACGAAAAAACAAGCAGGTTGGAAGATTGATTCCGACCTGCTTGCTTTTTAATTTTTATTCTGCATATTTTCCGAGGTTATCCCAGTCGATTTCCTCTTCCGGTATAAAACCGCTTTTTTCCGCTTCATCAATGCGTTTGCGTTCCTCGGGTGTGACCTTAGTGAAATCGGGGTCCCAAGCAAGTACAAAACGCTTGAGTTTATTGGCAGTGTTGATTTTTCGGGCATCTTTTGAATAACCGATATTCATCTTCCCTTACTCCTTATTTAAGAATTAAGCGGATAGATTCCAAAGACCATACTTTCATCAAAATTATCTTTTCCGCTTTCGGCAGCTTCACCGAATGCGGGGTCTTCACTCCACATTGTCTTAACGGGATAGCCGTCCTCAAATTCAACGTAGAAATATCCTGAATTCTCGCAGCCCATATAGTATGCCATAGCCTTGCGGAAATCCGCTTCCGTGCCGTCATATTTCGGCTCGTCATCGGAAGAATCGCCTACGCTGCCGCCTGTGGAAGAGAAGCTTACAAGAGTGCCGTTTATCTCGCACTTGGTGGCATAGGTAGCTGCATTTGTGTATACCAGCTTTGCGTTGGAATTTGCCGTTGAAGACCTGCTTTCACGGATATAATCCCCGAGAGCGGAGTCCGAATCCTCAAACATTGTTTCGAGAGAGCTTGCCGCCGATTCAAGGATAGCTGTCAGCTCGTCCTCGGTAATGCTGAAGAACGGCTTGCTTTCGGGCTTTTTCAGACTGCCGCATTCGGTAATGGTGATGGTAACGGAGGTTTCCATATCCTCGCCGTCGATGAAGATGCTGTCTGTTGCAATGACGTATTTGTCGCTCTCATCGGAAACGGTTCCTGTAATTTTCGCCATTTCCTCGCCTGACTGATTTGCGGTAAATGTAAATTTGCCGTCCTTGGAGGTCAGGGAAATGTTGGCTTCCGCTGACTCGCCTGCGTATGCGGAAAATTTCAGCGAATAACCGTCCGACTTGTCGCAGGTAATGGAAATATCTGCCGCCGAATTGCCGCCATCAAAGATATTCACTGCAATCTCGCCCGAATCAAAGTTCACCTCATATCCCGAATCGGCAAAGGTCTGTGCTTCGCCTGCGATCGTTGCGTCTATCTTTGCGGAGATAAGCTCCTCGGTGGTCTTGTCAGCGGTAAATTCTGCTGTCAGAAGTGCGTCCGGTTCCTTGCCGTCGTTTAATTCGGTGTAAATGTCTATATACTCTGAGTAATCCGAGCTGCCCTGAAGCCCGAACAAAAGCTCATATGCGGCATCTCCCTCGGCGGTGCAGGTGATGATGATACTGTCACCCTCCTCCGAAACGGTCAGGGGCATTTCGGCAAATTTGTCGGCCAGCTCGGTGTATTTGTCGGTATCGGGGACAAGCGTTGAAAAGTCAAAATCCTCGGGAATAGCAAACATCGAACCCGAATCCGCAGCGAAAATGGAATTCTTTATATCCTCCTCAGCGGTTTCAAGGTTCACGCCGTAGCAATAGCTGTCATCGGGGGTCAGCAGGGAGAGAACGGCGGATTCTGTGTCGCAGAAAATCCCAAAGGATGCCTTTTTGCCCGTTCCCTTGTCGGAAACGGAAAGGGACATATCCGCCGTATCGCCATTCTGTGAAAAGTCGCCGCTGACGGTCATGTCACGGTTGGTGAGGGTAAATGCGGCGGTCTGATTTTCCTTGTCGAACTTGGAAAGTCCGTCGGGAGCAAACGCACTGTCCAACGAAACAATAGTGTTTGCGAACGCTGCATTCAGAATTTCGCCTGCCGTTTCGTCGTTCACCTCGGAGGGGAATTTTACCTTTTCGGCGGAAACAGCGGGCTTTGCGGGAGCTTCCGTTTTTTCGGTTTCAGCGGCAGTGGTTTCCGCCGGGGCGGTAGTTTCGGCAGCTGCCGCATCGGTATCAGCGGGGACGGTGGTTTCCTCGGGGGTCGTATTTGCCTGACAGCCGCAAATCAGCACTGCACAGACAGCTGCAAGGATACTTGTCCCTGCACGTTTGGTTTCTTTCATTTTCTATTACTCCTTTTTATAAAATTGGGGATCGCTTTTGTATGTTAATATTTGGCAAACAAAATATACTTACTGTATAATTCTGTCGATCAAGCCTATAAAAAATATTTCAGAACGCCGCTTACGGCAGCTATGAGCAGAACGGCGAAAAATACCGTTCCCGCAACGGAAGCGGTGAAAGCGTTTGCGTCGAAAACCATATTTTTCTTTCGGACAAGCCGAACGGTCACCTGCTTTTCGGGAACATACAGCCGACGACGCATAGCAATTTCGCAGGGAAAAGCGTTGGGATATTCCTCGCCGTCAACGAGATAGTATGCACAATCGAATTTAGAGCGGGGACTTTTCCCGATTTTCGAGAATACGGCGGTTTTCTTTTCCGAGCCTGTCAGCAGGAAAATGCAGCAGATGAAAAATCCCAGAATAAACAGGTTAACAAGACCTATTGCCCCCATGATCACCGCCGCAATAAGGCTCATTTTTGCACCCGTGCAGAAAAGCAGCACAAGTATCAGGATAAATGCGACTAATATCTCCATTTTTTCACCCCGAGAATTTATGTTGTTTCAGTCCGCCGACATTTTAAAGCCTAAGCCCCACACCGTCTGAATGTAGCTTTCGTCGGGGTCAAGCTTGGACAGCTTCTGACGGATATTGGAAATATGTACATTCACAGCGTTGTCCTCGCCTAAAAACTGCTCGTTCCAAACGCTTTCGAAAATGTTGTTTTTCGTGAATATCTTCTTCGGATTGCTCATAAGCAGCTCCAGAATAAGGTACTCTCTCTTTGTCAGGGAAACGGGCTTGTCGTGAACGCTTACCTCCATTGTGGAACGGTTCAGCTTAACATTTTTAAATGTCAGAACGTCTGCCGAACCGCCGCCGCTGCTTCGCCTGAGCAGGGCTTCTATCCTCGCCATAAGCTCGTCATTGTCGAAGGGCTTGCCGATGAAATCGTCCACGCCCGCCTTGAGAAGCCCCACCTTGGTGGATTTGTCGTCCTTTGCGGACACGGCAATTACGGGGACATTTCCCTGTGAACGAATCCGCTCCAGCACCTCCTCGCCCGTCAGCCCGGGGAGCATCAGGTCAAGCAGGATAAGGTCAAACTCCTCTCTTTCCGCACACATAACGGCTTCCGTTCCCGAAAATGCCTGTGAAATACTATAATGCGGGGACAGCAGCTCACGAAGCATATTGCTTATATCGGAATCGTCCTCAACAATAAGAATTTTGCTCATTTTTTTCCGTCCTTTCTTTTCTGTTTAGGTTTTTTTCTCACGGAAAATCCGAAATCTCCAAGCTTTCGTCCGAGTGTAAAATATTCGCCGTGGGAATATGCCATCAGTCCCGCCTGCTGGAGATTTAGCTTGCCCTTGCTGTCCATAAACCGTTTCTCCGCCTGAATACCCGTTATTTCGGCAATGAACATATGGTGAGAGCCAAGCTCCTTTATCTCCCGAACCTTGCATTCCAGCGACAAGGGGGACTGCTCGATAACGGGTGCGGACACGGTGTTTCCCGCCGCAAGAGTCAGCTTGCATTTCTGAAATTTGTCTATATCCCGACCGCTTCGAACGCCGCAGAAGTCGGTTTCCTTTGCCATAGCGGAGGTGGTCAGGTTGATGACGAATTCCCCCGTTTCCTTTATAATAGGATATGAATGCCGTTCGGGACGGACGGATATATATGTCATGGGCGGGATAGTGTTGATTATCCCCGTCCATGCAATGGTCAGGACGTTTGCCTTTTCCATAGTTCCGCAGGTCACAAGAACGGCGGGCAGGGGAGCAAGGAGCGTTCCCGCTTTCAGTGAAATTTTGCTCATAGATAAAAACCTTTCGTTTATTCGGCAAGCCCGTTTTCGAGGATAAATGCCGTCAGCTTATCAGCCATTTTTTTATGAGTTGCCGCCGATGGGTGATATTTTGCACCGATTCCGTCGGCAATGGTATCCTGTTTGTCAAATTCAAATGTGTAGATATTTTCGTCAAACTCTTTTTTGAAGCGAACGGCACAGCGTTCTATCTCGGGCATAAGCTCATTTCCCAGAACGCCCAGCGTGCAGATAATATCCGCATCGGGATTTTGCCGCCGTATCTCAGTAAGCAGCTCATAATAGCATTCGCCGAATTCGGAGATAAGCTCGGGAATATCTCCCGTGTAGAAATAATCGTTTGTGCCTATGTTGACAACAACAATATCGGGCGGACGGTTTTTCCTGACGAATTTCACAGGCTCACGGGCGTGAACATTATCGAAATTCAGATCCTCCGTTTTGTAAAGGTCGCCTATAAGAACAAAATCCTCCTTGACGCCAACCTTGCTTGTACAGCAGGAAACAGCACCAATGCCGCTCCAGCAGATAAGCTCCTTGTCGGCGGACAGCTTTTCGGCAGTCAGGGCAGAATAGCTTATCAGGGGATTTTGCTCGGCAGTGACAAACGGCGAGGACGCATCCGCACCCTCAATGCCGTATGCACAGGTAATGGAATCGCCTATAAACTGTATTTTCAGCGGCTTTTCCTCGGTGGGGGACGGCTCAAAATAGGAGATAGTCCGCAGCTTTTCAATGCCCATTGAACCCATAGGTGCTTCGGACAGCTTTTCCAGCCGTATTTTCACCTTTTGAGGGACTTCACTTTCAAAAATGCGGTAGGTGTGTGTCCCGTCCTCCAAACGAAAACGCCAGGACGGTTCGGGCTCATCGTTCAGGGTAACGGCGGCGTATGCCTTTCGGTCATCGTCAAAGCGTTCGCCGTCGCTGGTAAGGGTAACTTCGCAGAGAGTGCCCTCCATTTCAAATTCTATTCCCGAGAGGGAATAATCGGTGTAAAGGGTGTCGCCGTCATAGGTGTATCTGCCAAGAATGCGGATATATTCCTCGGCGGGCTTGACGGTAAACTCGGAGCATTCCGAGGGCTTGGGACGTTCGGTTTTGGTCATTTCGGTTTCCTCCGATATTGTTTCGGGTGCGGTGCTTTCGTTTATTTCTGTTGATAACACGGTGCTTTCTGTCAGCTCGGCAATGTCCTCTATCTCCGTTTTTGCGGATATGCAGGAGATAAGCAGCAGGGGACAGAGAGCGGCGGTCAACATTCTTTTTATTTTTTCGGACAGCTTCAAATTTTTCCTCCGTTCGTTGGGACGGTCGTTTATACTTTTATTATAAAGTATTGCAGGGATAAAGTCAAGAGTAAGTGTTTAGCATAATGTGAAGTGTGAAAAGTGGAAAGTGAAAATATAAAAGTTTCGTCCACCTTTACAAAGGTGGCAGGGTCAAGGGACAGCGTCCC
>CAZINI010000027.1:0-39510 GCA_964540575.1 uncultured Ruminococcus sp. | reverse complement strand
TCAAAAGTTCTTTCGGTAACTGCGGGACGGGAAACCAAAGCTATGCTTTTTCCCCTACAAGCCCTGTCAGGATATTTTTATGTACCGCTATAGTATTACAAATTGCACTCGGCATCAAATTTTCGTGAAGCTCTTGAAAATTGAAGATCAGCTTTCGGATTCAAACTCATTTCTCAACATTGAAAAATATAATCTTCCGACATAATCGCCGTTCATATAGAAATAATCCCGTAACGTACCCTCGTATGTAAAACCGCATTTTTCTATGACACGCTTTGACGGTTTATTTATAGTCTTAGTGCAGATCTGAATTTTGTGCAGATTTATTTTTTCAAATCCGTATCTGATAATTGCTTTGGTCGCTTCGGTGGCATAGCCCCTGCATTGAAACTCCGAACCGATGCAATATTCGATCTCTGCAAAATGATTTTTACTGTCTACAAGGAAAAATGCGATCTGACCTATACATTCGCCGGAATTCTTTTCGGTAATTGCCCAACGATAATAATCACTTTTTTCATATGAGCCGATATATTTATCAAGCAGCTCCTTTACAGCTTCTTTTGTGGTATAAACAGGTTCTGCATACATTGACTGTATTTTTTCATCAGCGATCCAGTATTTCAGCATAGCATCATCATCTGTATACTCAAATCTGCGAAGCGTCAGTCTTTCTGTTTCAATTGTATTGGTTCCAATATGTGTAAGCATTTTCTTTCCTCCAATTTTCAATTTGTAAAGCAGGTATTAAATGGGACGTAGCAGACTTAATTAATGTCTGCTCAACAACTGCCCTGTGGGCAGTTATTGAGTACGCACTAATTATTCGTACATCAAAATTTTTGATGAATACTGCTTGCTGTCCAGAAACTGCTCATATTTTTTTGGAGTTATTCCCGAAAACTCTTTGAACTCCTTTACAAAATGCGGCTGGTCGAAATACCCCAGGGCAGACGCAATTTCCGAAAGCGATCTTCTTTCCTCGGCGTGAAGCATATCCAGTGCAGACTGAAATCTTATTATCTTTATAAAATTCTTGGGACTCATTGATATTTCCCGCCGAAAGCATTGATTTATGTAGCGAGGAGTGTAACCCGTTTCCTCGGCAAGCTGTAGAACGGTAACATTCCCCATTTTGTCAAATATCATATTAATTGAATGGCGAACGATAAGATTGCTTTTATCCATCGGACGTATCCGTTCAAAAATGCTCATATATGACTTTGTGAACGCCTTTATCTGCTTTTCAAAGCTTTCTTCGGAAAAGATATTCATAAGCATTTTTTCATCGGAAATAAGCTCACGAAATCCAATGCGGTTATTGATAAGCCTGCCCATTGCATTTTCACCGAGAATTGGATTATATCCCGGAATAAAACGAACGCCGAAGTAAAGTCTGTTCGGCAGGAACGGTATCTCCTCCGCTTTCAGGACGGTCCCTTGTACAAAAGCAAAGGGTTCGTCCCCGCTGCAAAACACCATATCAACACTTCCGTCGGGAACGGCGGTCATTGTTTCGGCAGATGTTGTGAACTGAAAAAAGTGGACTATCCCATATTTATTTACGGTAAATTTCTTGTAGCTGTCTGACAATGCCGCAAAAAACGGCTGCCTTACGGGAATATATTTTAACTCTTCCATTCTGTTCTCCTTTGATATGTTCACTTCTTTCATTATATCATCTGCCAAAGAATATTTCTACATATAAAAATGAACTCTGACACAATGATATATCCCTGTGTCAGAATTCATTTATTTGGGAGAGAAATATGCAGTTATTCAACAGCTACAGCTTCATTGACAGCTGTTTCAGCTGCCCTCTTATGAGCCTCCAGATAGAGGTCATTTTCCATTGCCATAACCTCTTTAACGGGATAGGGCTTAAACAGAGGACGCTTTATCTTCAGCTTTGTCCATATTACAGCGTAAACCGAAAGTACTGCAAATACGATAACAAAGATGGTGTATATCTTAAATTTGACATCGAAATTCGGGTCGATGTTCCATATCATAAATGCATTTCCGATAACACCGATAATGGGGATAACGGGTCCTAAAGGCAGCTTGAATGTTCTGGGTGCCTTGGGCATTCTCTTTCTCATTACCATTACATCAAGATGGAGAACGATATAGGAGAATATCCAGAAGGTACAGCCCGTCAGGATAAGGAATGTCAGCTGGTCGCTGGTGGACAGTCCCGTTGCGTTTATGATTATCATTGCAGCGGATACAAGAAGCAGTCCCACATAGGGCGTACCTCTCTTGTTCTTCTTTAAGAAAACAGCGGGCAGAAGGTTGATCTTTGCCATACCGCAGCAAATCTGCGAAATGGAGAACATCGCCGTGTTTACCGTTGAGATAACTGCCAGCAGAGAAACGATAGTCATCCAGACCGTGCCGACCTTGCCGCAAAGCATAGTGCCGTACAGGATATGGGGAACGGTGCTGTTTCCAAGCTCATCCCAAGGTGTATAATGCGAGAAGCCGATGGTCACAAATATCTGCATCACAAGAATTGCAAGCAGACTGATGACCATTCCGAGAGGAACATTTCTCCTTGCATTTCTGACCTGCGGCGAGATGGGAACAACAAATTCCGCACCGATAAACAGGAAAAATGCAAGACCCAGCAGCGAGAACATATCGGCAGGATCGCTTGACAGAACAGCGGGCTGCTCAACTATCTCACCCGTACCGATTTTCAGCGTTCCCATTATTCCCATTACGGTAAGTGAGCCGATAAGCCCGTAGGCAACGATATTCTGTATCTTTGCAAACATATCTACGCCGAAAAGATTTAAAACCGTAAGGATAGCTATCAGCAGGATAGAGTAGACCGTTCCCGAAATAGGAACATTTTCAAAAACGCTGCTCATAGTGTTTCCGAACATTGCGACCTCGGAGCTTCCCATAATAGTCTGACAGGTAAGATACCCGCCTACATTTACAACGATAGATACGAACGGTCCGAAGCTTGCAAGAGTATACTGTGCCATACCGCCGGAAAGATTCGGCATAAGTGCATTCAGTTCGCAGATGGAAAGTGCCGTCAGAATGTTGAACAAACAGGCAACCACCATCGTGATTATAAAGGTATTTCCAAGTGCCGCTGCACCCTGCCCGATAGACAGCAGACAGCTGGTTGCGATTATCAGACCGACGCCTGTTGCAACGGCACTTGCAAGTCCTAATTTTTTATCCATACAGATCCCGCCTTTTACAATTCTCCTTCTACTACGGCTTCGACGCCTTCCTCGCCTGTGCGGACACGGACAGCGTTTACTATTTCGGAAACGAAGATCTTTCCGTCACCGATATGTCCTGTGTAAAGCTCCTTCTTTACAAATTCAAGGAGTGCGTCAAGCTCGTCCTCGGGGACAACCATCATAACAAGCTCCTTTGGCAAAAGACTTATCTCACGTCTTTTGCTCTCCGCTTCATATTCGGGAGTACCGTACTGAACGCCGCAGCCAAGCACCTGGCTGACGGTCATTCCGCTGATGTGAAATTTTCCGAGAGCCTCCTTTAACGGCTCTACCTTTGACATACTTGTGATGATTTCAACTCTTAATAATTTCATATGGACAACTCCTTTATTATCTTGCGGAAAATCTGTCATATCTCAGTGCCGACAGATCGACTGCCGTTTCCTCGTCACAGGCAAGCTGCGAAAGCACCAGACCGACTGCGGGAGAAATTCCGAAACCGTGTCCCGAGAAACCGCAGGCAAGGATAAGCCCGGGGCACTCGTCCACCTTGCTTATTACGGGAACGTGGTCTGCACAGGAATCCATCCAGCCCGCCCACGTTCTTACCACCTTAATGCCCTCAAGGGACGGGAAATAGTGCATGATACCTCTGCATGCCGCCGAAGCTGCAATGCTGGACGAAACGGGCTTTCCGGGCTTTGCGTAAGGTTCAAGACCCGAGTTCAGACCGAAAACGAAGGAGCCGTGATCTGTCTGATGACCGTAGAAATCAGCGTCCGCAGTACCGAGCATCTGCCAGAACATTGGCGAAACGGCTTCTGTTACCAGAGTTTCCAGAAGAACGGGCTGCATGGGAACGTCAAGACCAATGGTATTTGCAATAGCTCTGCTTTCAAATCCCGCCGCAAGGATTATCCTGTCAGCTTCGTAAACATTTCCCGAAGCTGCGACTGCCTGTCTGACTGCACCCTTATGCTTTCTCAGTTCAACTATCTTTTCATCGGAAATGAAGTGTGCACCGAGGCGGCGAGCCATTTTGTAATAGCCCATTGTGGCGGTAAGAGGATTTGCGTGACCGTCGGTAGGACACCAGCTTGCACAGGTAACTGCTTCGGACAGATAGGGGTTTATCTCCCTTGCTTCCTTTCCGTCGATCATTCTCACATCAAGCCCGCATTTAACGGCACGTTCGGTCAGACCGTCAAGTATCTGCTTATGTCTTTCGGTGCTGCCAAGACGGAGATTTCCCTGCTGATGGTATTCAACATTTGTATCCAGCATTTCCGAAAGATGGGGCCATATATTTTTGATAGCGTACATTACAAGGGGCAGCTCTCTGGGGTCACGTCCCGACTGACGGACACCGCCGCCGTTTCGCACAGAACCGCCGTTTCCGATATTGGAGCTTGCTTCGATAACGGTGACCTTAACGCCTTTTTTTGCCAGATTATAAGCGGCTGCACAGCCAATGATGCCGCTTCCTATGATAAGTACATCAGAGTTCATTACGCATCCCCCTTATCCTTCGCAAGAATTTTCATCTCAATGGGACGCATGGGAGCACGTCCCGTTGCAGGCTCAAGCTCGTTCGGTCTGACGCCCAGTTCTCTCGACACGATAGCCTTCACAAACTTTGTGCAGGTCTGTCCCTGACAAAGTCCCATGCCTGTACGCAGGTATCTTCTTATTTCTGTAAGGGTGAACATTCCATCGTGAACGGCACGTCTTATTTCGCCCTTTGTAATTTCCTCACAGCGGCAGACGATCATATCATCATCGGGCTGAGGAACAAATTCGCCTATATCTCTGCTTCTGTCGTTCATGACTTAACTGCCTCCTTAAAAAATCTTGCCTTCATTGCATATTCCTTAGGCACCTTCATTGTGAGCAGATGAGTGTGGTCAAACGCCTTTGCACTTCTCACATTTACCACTTCTGCCTCGCAGACAGCTTCACCGCTTCTGCTAAGTGCCGTACCCTTTGCACCCTTTTCGGGGAGCGGGAGAAATTCGTAAGGCAGCGTTATCTCCGCTGTGCCGTCGCCGCAGTCCTCATTTACGAGGAATATTGCCTGTCCCGAACAGCTTGCTACACACATTCCGCAGCCTGTACATTTCTGTTCGGGGTCAATGGCAGGCAGTGCGGTAATATTGCTTCCTATCTTTATGCAGTGCTTCGGACAAGCGTCCTGACAAGGATTGCAGGGGATATTCTGCGTACATTCGATAACAGGGTGAACACCTGTGTTATGTGTAACTCCGGGGAAACGCTCTATCTCATCATCTGCAACAAATCCCTTTTTCAGAAGGTTCTGCGAGATCTCTACACCCTCCTCGGTTTCGGTTATCATCTTTCCTCTCATACCCGGGGCGAACATTCCCTGACGCAGACCGTCAAGTGCAGACTCCTGCTTTGCGACCTCCGCTTCACATTCTTCCTCGGAGATAAATCCCAGCTTTGCGGCAGCGGCAATTCCCGCAATACGTCCCTCGATCATTGCACTGGACGCTTCCTCAATTCCCGAAACATCTCCCGCAGCGTAAATTCCGGGAATGGAAGTTTCGCCGTACTTGTCTACCGTAGGAACAAATCCTGCCTTTGCGGGATTATCCTCCATTGCACAGCCCGCCATATCCGCAAGCTTTGACATAGGCGAAAGTCCTACCGCCAGACAGATAGTATCAACATCAAAATGCTTTTCCGTACCGGGAATGACCTGCCAGTTCTTGTCTACCTCACCGATGGTAACGCCTGTAACACAGTCATCTCCGTCAGCCTTTACGATGGTGTGTGACAGATAGAACGGAACACCGCAGCGAGCGACCTTTGCAGCATGAACGCCGTAGCCGCCGACTCTTGGTGCAGCATCTGCAAGAGCGACTACCTCACAGCCCGCCTGCATAAGCTGAAAGCTTACGACCAGACCGACATTTCCCGAACCGAGCATCAGAACTCTTTTTCCGGGAAGAGTTCCGTGAAGATTCATCATTGTCTGTGCCGCACCCGCACCGATAACTCCGGGCAGCGTCCAGCCTGGGAATGTTACCATATTTTCGCTTGCACCCGTTGCAATAAGAATTGTATCTCCCTTGACGTGCTCAACGTGGTCATCTATCTTTACGGTAACCTCTTTTTCGGGGAAAAGTCCGATAACAATGGCATTCAGAACGACCTCAACGCCAAGAGAATTTGCCTCTGCAAGCAGCTCCTCACCGATGTGAAATCCCCTTATTTTAGCCTTGTGCTCCTTTGAACCGAAAAACTTATGTATCTGCTTGAAAAGCTGTCCGCCGGGCTTTGCGTTTTCGTCATAAACAACGACCTTCATTCCCCTTTTTGCAGCTTCGATAGCAGCGGACAAGCCTGCGGGGCCTGCACCCACGATTATCATATCATATCTTTTCATTGCTGAGCACCCCCTTCCGCTTTTCCACCGACGCCGTACTGCGTCCTGACTTCCATGCCCTCTTCAAGGGGTGTTATGCAGGTACGCACATTCGGCTGACCGTTAACTATCATTACGCAGTCTGTGCAGCGTCCGATAGCACAGAATATTCCACGGGGCTTGTGCTCCTTTTTGGTGTAGCGGTGGACCATTACTCCCGCATTTTTCAGGGCGATGGCAATAGGCTCACCCTCGCAGCCCTGAAGTTCTTTTCCGTCAAAGGTGAAGGAAACCGTTCTTCCCTTTTCGTAAGTTCCCAGTATAGGGTGTTCTTCGATCCTCATTTTACTTCTCCCTCCAAAGTATTATCACATCATCTGCGGTGTTTGCCAGAGATTAAGCTTTGTTCCGATGCCCTTTGCAAGAGCGTTTCGGTAAACTACCGTACCCCATGCCACATCTTCAACGGGCATACCGCCGATGGAATAGATGATTATCTCATTTTCATCTCGGTGAACGGGGATAGTTCCCATAAGAATATCACCCAGATCGTCTATCTTGTCCCTGCTCATTTTTCCCTCTGCAATAAGGTCCATTACCCTTACAGCGGGAATGGGAACTGTGTTGTAAGCATTTGGCTTCATTTCTTCTTCCCATGCTTCGTAAAGCATAATGTTGTCGGTAACTGTCCTTGCTCTGTTGATGACAAAATCATCATCAAATCTGAGTGCCGCCGTGGAGCTGATAAGAGCACCCGGCTTTATCCATTCTTCCCTTATGTAGGGATATTCGGCGGGGTCGCCTGTGGGTGTTGAGGTGCTTGCGGATACAATGTCCGAATCCCGTACAGCTTCTTCAATGGTATCAACAGCGTAAACATTCTTAACGCCGGGATATTCGGTCTTTACATGTTCGATAAACGCATCAAGAGAAGCCTTTCCTCTGCCCTTTACCTTAATGGTTTCTATCTCGGGACGAACAGCCATAATAGCTGCAAGAGCCGTCTTGCTCATAACGCCCGGTCCGATAATTCCGACAACCTTTGAATCCTTCTTTGACAGATGCTTGTAACCTACTCCGGGAACCGCACCCGTTCTGTATGCGGAAAGGATATTTGCGGACATATACGCAAGCGGTGCACCCGTGTCCTTGTCATTGAGCGTCAGCATCAGAATGGAACGGGGAAGCCCCTTATCCTTGTTTGCAACATTTGAACCGTACCATTTCATTCCCGCCATATCAAACTTGCCGCCCAGATATGCAGGCATTGCCATGAACCGTCTGTCGGGACCGTCAACAGGCATTTCGGGGAATGGAGATGAAGGCGGGAACATTACCATACAGCCGTGGGAATTGCCGTTTGCACCGCCCATTCTGTAATTTCCGACCTTCATCAGCTTGAACATTTCTTCCATTGTTTCAATACATCCTGCCATATCTTTTACGCCTGCAGCGATCATGTCTTCCTCATTCAGATAAAGAAAATCAACACTCGGATAACTCATAACAATACTTCCTTTCAGCTTATACTAAACACCATTTAAATCACGGAGAAGAAATCGGTGTAAAAAATTTGCGTTTATGATTTTTTCCGCTGATTAATGTATGTTTAATATTTATGCGGGAAGTAACGCCGCTTTTATTTGACGTTATTTCCTTTAACGTCATTCATTATATCACTGCTATTTACAGAAATATTGTAAATATCGGAACTAAAATGCAACTTTATTGTTAATATCTTGCATATATTCCGTTTTTTACAATAAATAAGCATAAGAGTGAGTTATAATACAAGCATAGGCAAACAAAGAAAGGAAGTAATTTAAATGATTGAATCCGACAAGCCCTTTTACAGCGGCAGTCCCGTCAGAGAAAGCAAAGTCCCCGACAGCATTAAGGTACACAGCAAAAGCGAGTTAAAGATCTTTCCGGGCAAAAATAACGCTCCCGTCATTCCCGAGGGCACAGAGCCATACACGGAATTTGAGGAACGCAGAGAAACTAAAATTGTACCGCACGTAAAATAAAAAGCAGCATTCTTGTTTCAAAATGCATTGTATGCTCTAAAAAAATCCCGATACCGCCGCTATTGACAGTATCGGGATTTTGCTTGATTTTTTCTCCGCTTTATTATAGGTTCAATGTGATTTTTGAGCTTATCGGCATATCTGTTTATCATGGAATATCCGGTCTGCTGTGATATGTGCTGTTCGGCAGCATACTCTTTTGCGGGCATCAGCCTGTTTTGGATTATTGACGGCATGCAAGATGTATAGTATAATCTTTTCAGGGAAATTAAAAAAAATTTCGTCTAAGCCCTAACCAAACGGAATTTTCTGCACTATATATACAGAAGCTTCTGAAATCAAAGAAAGGAGAGCCGAATATGAATATCGCTGAACGCCGTGAAAAGGTTGCACAGATGTCTAAATCGATTTTTCAGTACTGTCTGTCCCGAACGAGCTCCTATCAGGAGTCCGAGGACTTGTCACAGGAGATACTGCTGACGCTTTGTGAAAGTATTGAAAATCTGCGTGACGAAAAGGCATTCTACGCATTTGTCTGGCGTACCGCCGACAATATCCTCAAAGTCTGGTATCGGAATAAAGACAAGCAGAATGCTGCCGAGCCAGACGATGATCTGTCGGACGATTTATGGGGACGTCTTGCAGAACAGTCACAGGAGAATGAACAGCTCACACTCATTACAAGGGAACTGGCACTGCTGAATTCCAATTACCGCCGAGTTATGGTTGCTTACTATATCGACGGGCTTTCTGTCAAGGATATTTCGGCTCGCTTTTCGCTGACACAAAGTATGGTGAAATACCTGTTATTCCAATCAAGAAACCGAATCAAGGAGGGCTTTACTATGGAAAGAAATTTCGGGGAATTAAGCTATCGGCCTGTAGAACTTATATCACGTTCGTGGGGAAAATTTAACGTCTTTCATGATATGTTCAGAAGCAGGGTGAAGCAGAATATCATGATGGCGTGCTACTATGAAAAACAGACAGAGGAGCAGATAAGTCTACAGACAGGTGTTCCTACAGCATATCTTGAAAATGAGATCGCACAGCTTCTGGAACATAAACTTCTGCTTGAGAAAAACGGATATTACCTCAGCAATATTGTCATTGTGACGCAAAAAATGATAAATGAAATATATGAAAATCATAAGGATTCGATACATGAAACAGCTGATTTGATAAGGCGTTTCATTGACAATTCAATTAATGATGTGCGTGCTATCGGCTTTTACGGAAATGATATGCCGCTCAATTCCATAAAGTGGTTTCTTGTTTCGCAGCTTTTGCACCTTGCATATATTGATTTTTTACAGGAAAAGCTTCCGTTCGGTGACTGGGACAGCTATCCCGAGGATAAATTCGGACAAAAGGGCTATCGCTGGCTTACGGAGAAAAGCGAGTTTCATAATGTTTATATGTTCCGCACAAGCAGACGTGATGACTCCGAGAAGGCGGATATTGTACTGTGGGACGTTGATGTGAACGGAGAACCCGTTTGTCTGAAAATGAACAAGCTGCACGAAACTATGCTCATCGATCTGCTGACAGAGCAGCCCGGTTCCGAAAGTGACAAGCTGATATGTGCGGAGCTTCTGAATAATAATTTCGCCATCAAAACAGATACAGGAATACAGCCCAATTTCCCGTGTCTTACCAAGGAACAGACTTCCAAGTTGGGTGAATTAATTGTTCCTGTGGCACAGGAAATATGCAGTCAGGCTCTTGTTAGACTTGACGGGATAAAGCGTATTATGGCGGAGCATACCCCAAATCATCTGCTTGATTATGCCGAAAAGGTTGCACCGGGAGAAATATTGGCGGAAGCCTCTGACGTTATGAGAGAACTCTGCGAAAGCGGATGGCTGCTTCCTCTGACAAGGGGAATGCTTGCAACTACGGTTATGTTCAGAGCGGATTGATGCGAAATTACCGTGATTTAAAGACCGGCAGTTGAGAGAACTGTACAGCTTGCCTGCATCTTTTCCGTCATATTGCACAAGGCTCATTGAAATACAACAAGTATTCCTGCGTCCCTTTGATACGATCCGATGAAGATCTGACTTGGCGATCCGCACGCAATTTTTGTGCGGTATTGCATTAAGTGGGTAGGATAGAATACTGCAAAATCATATAATTCGGACGGCAATAAAATTTTTCTTGAAATAGGCGAAGAAATATGATATAATGAATGCAGTTCCTATCTAAAAATTATGAAAGTGGGTCTTGTCGGTTATGATTCAGTTATCTCAGATTCTGACAGCCAACGGTTCGGCTCTTTTGCTGCTGCTGCTTTTAAAGCTGATAATGAACAGGCAGATAAAGGTAAAGGCTCTGCCTGATGCAAGAATTATGGCAGCAATGATAAACATAGCAATTTTCCAAAGTTTTTTTGATACCTTCGTATACTGGATAGACGGCAGGATCTTCCCTTTTTCGAGGGAGATTAACTTCATTGTAAATATTGTATATTACATACTGAATGCTACGCTTGCCTATTTCTGGCCGCTGTTTACGGAGTATAAGCTTAACCGTTCTGTTGGAAAGCTAAAAAAGCAAGCGATAATACTGGGAATACCTCTTGCAATAATTTACGTTTTATCGGCAACAGATCCTTTTACAGGATTATTCTTCACCATAACCGAGGATAACATATATACAAGAACCGGCAATAATTTCATGATGACTACAGGGCTGATTATATTCTATCTGCTGTTCGGAACCATAAGAATTTACGCCAACCACCGCAACAAAGGAAAATATATGGTAATTCCTACGCTTTACTATATTGTCCCTATACTGATCACAATAGTATTTCAGTCGTTTTTTTACGGTACCTCCCTCAGCGTTATCGGTACTGCCATAGGTCTTACGGGCATTTATCTCAGCACACAGAGCGAATCGGCGTATAACGACCAGCTCTGCGGAGTTTATAACAGGCATTATTATAACGATTATATACAAAATTTCTTTAATTCAAAGAGCAAGGATTCTTTCATTTCGGGTGCACTTCTTGATATGGATAATTTTAAGCCGATCAACGATAATTTCGGGCATGACGTAGGCGACGAGGCACTTATTCTCTTCAGCTCGGTACTGCGAAAATATATGAACAAAATCGGTTTTGTGGTGCGTTATGGCGGAGATGAATTCATTCTTCTTTCAAGCAAAAACGAAGAAGCCTTAGAGATAGCCGTTAAGGGCATTATTGATGAACTGGATACTATCAACAATTCCGGTGAAATCAAGTACAAGCTTGAATTCTCCTATGGTATAGCGGCGATAAACGCCGACGGAAACTCAGACGCTTTTCTCAGCACAATGGACAGCCGTATGTATGAAATGAAACGGGCAAGAAAGGCAGACAGATAGTATATTTCAAAGTGCGATTACGGCTTTCGGACATAATTACAGTAAAACAGTGCCTTTTGACAGGCACTGTTTTATGCTTTAAATCGAAGTATTCATTCATAATGAAATCCGTTTTTTCTTCCCGAACAAATACAATTTTCAGAAAATACCTGTTACATAATAAATTTCCATTATCCGGCTGCCAAAAAACAAAGTATTAACTAATAATTCAAATGCGGAGGGTTCAGGCGGAGAAGTATTGTGCCCGGATATATGCCTGAACGAATTTAAATGTCTGAAAATATCAGACCGAGAAATCGGAATTCTTCGAGCAGTTTGGTATGAAAAGGAGTATAATAAAGTATGACAGAGCCGGAAGTAAGCTTATATATTGCTTTATACTTTATAAAAAACGAATTAACTGATAAAAACGTTCTTGTTTCAATTGATGGAGCTCATGTAAAAACTAAAAATTCAATTCACTTTGTAATTGAAGATTTTTATTTAAAAAATGGATTGAAAAAGTTGGATACAGAGCGTGACAGATGGCAAGGTGAATTCGCAATAGAGGGGTATGATGCTCACATTATAGTAACGTCAAAATCCGGAATAGGTGATGTTGTTATTGAAACAAAAGGCGGCAATACCATTATTGTTGAAAGCAAAAAATTCACGAAAGAAAAGGGATATAGTTTAATGAGGGAAGCTATTGGTCAGTTAATGACAGGAAGTGCATTTGGTGAAAAAACAAAGCCGGTGGTCGCAATACCTTATACAGAAAAGAGTAACGAGCTTGCTGTTAAATGGGTATCACTTCCACAGATAAGGAATGCAGGCATTTCTTTCTTTTTGGTGAAAGATAATGGTACTATTTGTATTGTGGATTGAAAATTTCATTTCCTTAACATAAGTCAATGCGTTTAGCGAGAAAAAGTATTATGATCATTACAGAGGTGATGATCATGAATAATACAAATAACGCTGAAAAAGCATTGAAAATCACAACTGCATTGACACTCATCGTATCGGGATATGAACTTCTGCGTTCCTGTCAGAATTACAGAGAAGGTATGAATATCCTTGATATTGCAAGCTATGCAAATTCCGATCTGAATACATACTGTCTGGTGCTGATACTTGCAAATATGATACTTCTTCCTCAGGCACTGATGCTATATAAGCAAAGCGGTATCAGCCTGAAAAACGAAATATATGAAATACAAAATCTTGGCAGAGATATTTTGATGGGGATTATTCTTGCGATCATATCTGCCGTTATCAGTCTGCTTTCGGTGTTTGTTTCAAAAGGAAGGACGGAGCTTGCTTTTCAAGGCTGGGGACAATTATCGGTCGGTGAGATAATTCTTATGATCATCTCCCTTGGCTTTGTAAGCGGAATATGCAAGGAGATTTTCTTCCGTGGTCTGGCAAAAAATTTTTGCGGAAGCGTCCGGGGAGAAACCGCTTCCCTGCTGACTTTCAATGTTCTGTTCGGTATGCTTGACTGGTTCAATATGGGACATTCATTCCTTGTGGGCTTATTATGGATATGGGGTTATAAGAAAAGCGGACATCTGATAGTACCGATGATAGCACACGGCGGATTGAACCTTATTTCGGTAGTTTATTACATCATTACGGCGTGAGGAAATTTAAATGGATAAGGAATATCTCGTAAAGCTTCTGACAGAAATGTCATCAAAATACAAGCTCTATATTGATGCCGAAATACTCGGAAAAATAGTGAATATGTCTTCATTCCGCATAGTGGAAAAAGGAAACGTTATTCAGCATATCGGGGATAATACACTCAATGCTGCTCTTGTTCTTGATGGAATGACAAGGTGTTACTATATTGATGATGACGGAAATGATATAACCCGAGGCTTTTCAATAGAAGGAACTCTTTGTATGGATGAAGGTATGTTTGGTTATAATGAAAGCTTATGTGAATGGGAAGCTCTTGAAGAAACTACGCTTATGATCTTCAATACAGAGGATATGAAAAAAATCATTTATGAAAATGACGATATGAAGAATGTTTACATTCATCTTCTTGAAAATGCCCTTCGGTATAAAATATACAGAGAAAACGGTTTTCCGGTGGAAAATGCGACCGAAAGATACGTTCATTTCAAAAAACTATATCCCCAAATATGCAGCAAGGCTGCACAGCGTCATATAGCAACTTATCTCGGAATAGCCCCCGAATCATTAAGCAGAATACGAAAAGCTATGAAGGAAAGCGTGAGCGAAACAGAATAGAAACAATAGAGTGTCCTTACCCTCCTTATCCTTCCGATTTATCGACACTACAAGAGATACACGATATTTATTATCAGAAAACAACCGGTATTTGTATTTCTGTATTACAATATTCTGTTTTTTTGACAGCCGTATATACACCAATACACATATTATTACGGATAACGCCGAACCTGCGGCAGGAGCAAGTCCCATAGGAAACAGCGTGTCTGTGAAATGCTTTGCGGCAAAATACGACAGCGGTATCCTTGCACATAAAATAGAGATAGAATTGTGTATAAATGATATTTCCGAACGTCCGCAGGCACAGAAATATCCGCTGAAACAGAAGTGTATTCCTGCAAGGATACAATCCCACACATACCCTCTCATATACTGTCCGCCTGCAACTATTACTTCGGAGCTGCTGTCAGCAAATAAAGCAACGGCAGGCTCGGCGGCAAACTGCATTGCTGCGGCAGATACTATGCCGAATGAAACGGAGAGGAGCATTGCGTATTTTAAGATCTGACGGGCTCTGTCATTTCTTCCTGCACCGATATTCTGTGCCGCCAGTGCAGAAACTGTGGACAGCATAGACGATGGCACCAGAAATAGAATTGCTATTATCTTTTCAACGATACCTACTGCGGCAGCGTCGGTTAGTCCTCTGCGGTTTGCAAACAGAGTAATTATCAGGAATGAAACCTGGATAAAACCGTCCTGAAGTGCAACCGGGACGCCTATCTTTAAAAGTTTTCCCATTGTATCGGCGGACGGTTTGAAATCGGAGGATCTAAGATGTATGCCTGTTTCTCTTTTCAGAATATATATGAGCGAAATAACAACGCTGATCGCTTGAGAAACGGTTGTGCCCAATGCAGCTCCTGCAGCACCCATATGAAGTCCGCCTATAAAAAGATAATCAAGAGCGATATTTGCAGCACAGGCAATTGCGACAAAATACATAGGACTTTTTGAATCGCCCATTCCTCTGAAAATTGAACAGATAACATTATATGCGGTTATAAATGGTATCCCGATGAAACATATAGTAAGGTATGTTACAGTGGAGGATACCGCCTCTGCGGGCGTAGACATTACAGAAACAATAGGCTTGACCAAGCAAAGAAGAATTACCGTAAAAACGGATGCCGCAGCAGAGAACAAGCATACGGTATTGCCTATCGCCTGCGAAACCTCGCTGTATCTTTTTGCACCTGCGGCTTGACCTATAACGACTGTGGACCCCATTGCCAGACCTACAATAATTACTGTCAGCATATGCATTACCTGACTGCCTATTGATACGGCAGTGGTACATTCTACTCCGTTAAACTGACCGATAATAAACAGGTCAGCCATACCGTAAAGCGTTTGCAGGAAATACGATAACAAATACGGCAGCGAAAAAGATAGGATAGACTTAAAAACGCTTCCGTCAGTAATTTCATTTTTCATTTCTCAGACTCCTTTTATATTATTATACAGTATAATTATAAACTCTGCAACCGTTGTAGAGTCAAGAAAAAAATAAAAAATGATCCGACCTCTGTGTAATACTAAACACCCATTAATCACGGAAATCTCTTGTCAGGCAAGCATTAAACGCATTGATTTCAATGGGCTGAAAAAGGCGGTTGACTGAGTATCACAAGTGCAGAAAAAGTACCTCTTTTTCCCGTCAAAACCGCAGGTTTTGACTTGCCGCCTTTTAGTCGGCTCTCCTTATAGACAGAGTCGATAAGGAGATTAGGAATTAGTATTACCTGATTCCGCAAAATTCAAAATAATCGAAAGCCTAAAAAATATCAATATATCGATAATTAAAGCACTTTTTACACGCCTATTTTATTTCACCCAACAGGTGAAAATTTGAAGCCTCGTGAAACAGCTAAATAATGCCGCTGTTACGATTTTTATCAGCGTTTTTACGGTTGCTAACTTTGCGGAATCAGGTATTACAAATTACAGAAATATCCTATCTTTCGCAAGATAAATTTTCTGAAACTTATCTTTTTATGCGGAAAGTAGGAAACAAGTGCTGTTTTTGTTTCAAAATCCATTGTATACCCGAAAAAAATCCCGATACCGCCGCTGTTGGCAGTATCGGGATTTTGCTTTTGCTCAATTCATATTTTTGACGATTACATTAAATTTTGTGTGTTTATTGGCGTTTACACCGTTTAATATTCAGACTCAAAAAAGCAGCGACATTTCTGCCGCTGCTCTTTACCTTTGCATCTTTGACCGGTAGGTAGGTTTGCTTCTACGTTTTTTTAACTATTCTTTCAATAACATATGTTTCAATACTTCCGTCTAAGTTTTCGATATATGCCTTTTTCTCTGCAAATGAAATATTCATCATTCGCGTTTTAGGCAGCGAATTGAAATCGGATTTTATTGATTCATTTCTTTTCTGAGGGTCATCATATACATCTAATATTCTGTCCATCTCAAATTCCTCGATCAAATGATATACTTCATAGTCATTAGGCAGTGTTGTTTCAGCAGGACAGGGCTGAAACACGTATAGGACTTCACCATCAAAAACAGAATACCTTTTACATTCATCGCAAAAAAATGTCCTTTTGAAGTTAGGGTATTCATCTGCAGAAATGATTTCACAATAAAATTTGATCCACAGGATATATTCGTTTTTATTATATAATTTACATACCCCTTTGCAAGGGCTTACGGTTGCATTTATAACATTCCCGCAAAAGCAATTAAATTTCATGTTGAATTAGCTCCTTTATTTCATTTTATGTCCCCATAGATTGTCCATATTTCAAAAGCTCCTTTTTCATTGTATTATTCAAAATCAAATAAGAAAGGATAACCCCAGGAACATTATTGCACCTGCAATATTTCCTTTTGCAGGCAATTTTGTCGGTGCAAGCAGAAGAAATAACGGCAATGTATTAAAAATACAGCCCCATCGAGGAATATCGGTTATCCCTGTTACAACAGCAATAAACAAGGTTACCGCAAATACAAGCAATGCGAGATAGCCGACATACATCGTGGCTATTGTCTTTTTCTGAAATTCGAGTACAGCGTCCCTTGCCTCGTCAGTCCTCCCTAACCGTATGTAAAACCATTCAACCGTTCCGCAAAAAACATGGTGTGTTACTATCGGTATAAAGAACAACAATGATGATATGTACATGATGACAGAATATACACTTGAATACTGTGCCATCCGGCTGCTAATACCAAGGTAACCGAATACGGAAACCGAGAGTGCCAAAACGCCTAAAAGTATAGACAGCATCGGATATTTTAAAGGCATATCCTCAAACATTTTTCGCATTTTATCGGGATCATTATAATCCCTTAAATTAAGCCGTCCCTTTGGTGAGTATGATAAAAGGCAGTCCGTTACTCCGCAAAGAATGTGTCCTGCACATGAAAGCAGTAATATGATTTTTGTAAACATAGCTTTTCCCCATTCCAAATTTTGTGTCACCAATATGTGTGGTGAAGATACCGATTTATCTGCAAAAAGGTATAAAAAAACCACGAAATCAGTAATAGCAACTACTGTCCCGTGGATGAAATATACCACTGTCACCTTTTTGTGACCCGACTCCATGACGTTCGTCACGGTCTGTTCAGTTTGTACTGTAGATCAATATGCAGTGCAAAGAGTTTAATGTATTATATCATATGCGTTAAAACTTGTCAAGTGAAATAAATCATTTTTAGTATTGTTTTGTAAATTATGATGGGAGGGCTGACAGATGAATGATGAAGAAAAGCGAGCATTTCACAGAATACCGTCACATTCCAAACAGCTCCGACAGAACAATTTATGTGGAACATTAAAAAACATATGCCGTTGAGCCGATAAAAAGCTCTATGAGTACGAAACGTCTATCCCAAGCGGGACTGCTGTTTTTTGAAAAATATATATTATCTCTTGACAAATTCCATAAATGGTATTATAATCATTTATGGAACTAATGGAGGTAATTTGCTATGGATATAAATGAGATAATGCTGAATCCTATAAGAATGCGTATCGTTCAGATAGCTGCGGCAAACGAAAAAACATCAGCATCGGATATATGCGAAAAGATGCCTGACATACCGAGGACAACTATATACAGGCATATAAAAATTCTTATCGACAATGAAATATTAACGGTCGTTGCCGAAAATAAGATCAGAGGAAGTCTTGAAAGAATATTGTCACTCAATACTGCCGAGATCACCAAGCATAATACGCTTGATAATGCAAAACAGAATATTTTCGGATTTATGATGCAGCAGTATGCAAAGTTTGAGAGATATTTTAATTTCGAAGATCCCGATCCCGGTCGTGACTGCCTTTTTTATAATAACACGGTTTTAATGATGACAGACGAGGAATATGACGCTTTCTTAAAAGAGCTGCAGCTTCTGCTGCAAAAATACAGCTTTGAATACACCGAAGAACGCAAGGTCAGAGATATATCCATTATTTCTGCACCAAATGAAAATCAAGGGGATATTCAAAATGAAAGCAAAAGCAGCCGAAAATAAGAAAAGGGGACGTATAAAAATGGTTATAGGCATAATAACGCTCATTATTGCTTTATTGGTTTTGACGGGAACAATTCTCCATTCAACATACTATAAGGGTAAAAAGGAAAAGATTCAGCCCTATGGAAAAATGGTTGATGTCTTTGACGGACAAATGCATTTATACCAAATGGGAAACGGTGAAAAAACAATCGTATTGCTGCCGGGAATGGGAATTGGTCTTCCGTGTGCGGATTTTGGTCCTTTGGTGAGAAGTCTGAGCGAAAAATACACAGTGGTCTGCGTGGAATATTTCGGCGTGGGCTTCAGCACGCTTACCAACAGAGAAAGAACCTGCGAAAACTATGTGGAAGAGATACGAACGGCTTTATCGAGTGCAGGATATGAAGCTCCATATGTTTTTATGCCGCATTCTATTTCAAGTGTTTACAGTGAATATTATGCCTCGCTCTATCCCCATGAGGTTGAAGCAATTATTTCACTGGACGGAACTTCAACCGCATATATAGGCGATGATATGCCCGGTTTTGTTAAATCATTATTGGGCGTGGCAAAGGTACAGCAGGCGATCGGATTTACCTCTGTTCTTGCAGATTTGACAACAAATAAGTCAGAACTGCATTCCTATGGATATACAGAAAAAGAAGTAAATGATGTGATTGCTTTTGCGGGATTTTCTGTCAACAGTACATTATTAGACCAGATAAGAAATTCGACCGAATATGTAAAAACAGCAAACGGAACCCCCTACCCCACCGATGTACCTTACTATAAAATCATATCGAAGCAAACCTATGAAACGAAAAATAATCAAATAAAACTGTCGCCGGAAGCTTATCAAAAAGAGCATTTACAGCGTGTCGGAGCTTCGGAAAATTACGAAATTCTGGACGGAACGCACTTTATTTACCTGAATAACGCTGAAAGAATACGGAGTATAACAGATGAATTTTTGTCATCTCTCAAGCAGAGCCAATAAGGAAATCAAGGAGATACGAGAGTTATTTTTGCAGCTTGTAAAAAAATTCCTCTTGACAAATCCAAATTGCTGTGATATGATATATACAGACCGTTAGTCTGTAAAGAGGTGAGCAAATGGCACGAAATAAATATCCCGAGGAAACTGTCAATCTTATCCTGAACACAGCAGCAAGACTGTTTATGGAGAAAGGCTTCGACAGAACATCTTTGCAGGATATAATCGACGAAACCAAGCTGTCAAAGGGTGCGATCTATCATCATTTCACATCGAAGGAGGATATTTTCGATAAGATCTGTCAGCGTATCGGTGCGGAAAATTCCGAAAGGCTGGCTGCTGTCCGTGACGATAAAAGCCTGAACGGATTGGAGAAGCTTCGGCAGACCTTTCGTTCGTCAATGCTTCACCCGAATCAGGAGCGAATTGCGGAAATCATCCCTTGTCTGCTGGATAATCCTCGGCTTCTTGCCATACATCTCAGAATGCAGTTTGACGAGGTTGCACCTAATTTCATTGCACCGATCATCAGGGAAGGCATCGCCGACGGCTCTATAAAAGCCGAAAATCCCGATCAGCTTGCTGAGGCAATAATGATTTTGTCCGATGTATGGCTGAATCCTGCTGTCCGTCCCGTGAGCAAGGAAGATACAAGGCGGAGATGTGAGGTCTTTCGAAGCATTACACGTTCTTTGGGACTGGATTTCTTCGATGATGACGTTGTTCAGGCGTATGTTGATTACAGCGATGCCGTTTCAAACAATCAGAGCAATCAATAAAAAAAGCTGTTAAGAAAATGCCTATCATTTAGTGGCATTTCCTTAACAGCATAATTTAGCGGATTATACATACCGACGGTCGGTATTATATTTTGGGAGGATAATTATGAACGAAAAAAAGCTATTCACAAAGGATTTCACGCTGGTTATCATCGGACAGATCATATCACTTTTCGGAAATGCGGTGCTTCGGTTTGCACTGCCGCTTTATCTGCTCAGGGAAACAAATTCTTCGTCATTATTCGGTGCAGTAACCGCTTGCTCATTTATTCCGATGGTGATATTTTCGCTGTTCGGCGGCGTTATTGCCGACAGGGTAAATAAGCGGAATATTATGGTAACACTTGATTTTTGTACGGCAGCACTTATAATAATTTTCGGAATTTTTCTCGGAAAGCTGCCCTTAGTTCCACTGATGACAGCTGTGCTTATGATACTTTACGGCATATCGGGAGCATATCAGCCGTCGGTGCAGGCGAGCATTCCCCTGCTTGCCGAAGGAGAAAATCTCATGAAGGGCAATGCTGCGATAAATATGGTCAGCACGCTTTCAAGCTTGCTGGGACCTGTTATCGGCGGTGTTTTGTACGGCTCCTTCGGAATAAAGCCTGTGCTTTTTGTCAGTGTAATATGCTTCACTATCTCTGCTGTTATGGAAATATTCATTCATATTCCTTACGTAAAGCCCACGGAAAATATCGGCGTGTTTAAGGCAGTATCGGGCGATCTGCGGGAAAGCTTTGCATTTGTCAAAAATGAAAAGCCCGTCTTTATTTCGGTGGTGCTGCTGCTTGCATTATTTAATCTGGTGCTTTCGGCGGCAATGGTCGTGGGAATACCCGTTATGGTAGTGCAGTTTCTTGGAATGTCCGACGCTGCTCTTGGGATAGCACAGGGTGCAATGGGACTTGGCGGACTTACAGGCGGAATACTTGCAGGAATTTTTGCCGGGAAGCTAAAGCTGAAGGACAGTTACATTCCGCTTATCATCTGCTCATTTGCGGCACTTTTTATGGGAATATCGCTCTTGGACGGCATACCTCACAGCGTGTCCTTTGCGGTAATTACGGCAATGTGCTTCGGGGCAATGTGTGCATCAACAATGTTCAGCGTTGCAATGCTTACCGTGGTCCAGCAGCAGACACCGCCGCAGCTTTTGGGAAAGATCATGGCGGCGATAATGGCTGTTTCGGGCTGTTCACACCCTATCGGTCAGGCGGCGTACGGTTTGCTGTTTGACGTTTTAGCCGATATGCCTTATGCTGTAATGATAGGAGCGGCGGCGTTGGCGTTTGCAATCTCACTTTATTCAAGGAGAATTTTTGTAAAGCTGTCGGAGTGAGTTTTTTTGTCTATACTTTGATTAGAAATTGGTATTAAACTGCCCAAGCCAGTCTTTTAAACACCGTTCTGTATCGGAATGGATAGGTTTTGCTGCCAAACGTCCATATTGCTTTTTTACGGTCATCATGCTGTTGTCATCATCTATTTCTCTCAAAATGTGATTTACATTCTGAGGAATAAAGCATTCTGCATTCGGTATTTCGGACAATGCGGAAAGCCGTCTGTGATCGGCGGAAAGATCTGCCGTTCCCGTGATGGACAAAATAGGCTTTCCGTACTGTTTAAGAAGTTCAACGTAATCGTCCGAAGAATAAGAAGCATGTTCTTTTACCCACTTTGCATTAAGCATAGTGCCGCCAAAGAACACTCTGTCCTTTTTTGCAGAGGCACATTTTTGGAACATAGCCTCAACCTTTGCATCTGTTTTTTTCTGTGATGTCTGACTTCTGAGGAGCATTCCGAGCAATCCCTTTTTCTTTGAAAATTCCTCTGCCACAAGGTGATTCTGATAAAGCAGAGCGTCCTTCATAGAGATAGCTGCTCCTCCCAAAAGCAAAAGTCCCGCCGTATCTTCCTTTTCGGAAAGCAAAGTGGCTATCATAGCACCTTCGCTGTGTCCGCAAACGATGAGTTTTGTTTCGTCAACATATGGCAGCGATTTCGTGTGACGAATTACAGAAACAGCGTCATCTACAAGGTCGCTAAGCCCAGAGGTGCCATAACTGCCCTCTGTTTCAAAGGTTCCCCGCTTGTCATATCGGACAGTAACAAATCCCCATTCCGTAAACATATTTGCAAGGCTTTTATAAAAGTCGGTTTTGAAGCTTTTTTCGTTTCCGTCACGGTCAGCCGTTCCTGTTCCCATTATCAAAACAATAGCAGGATATTTTTTGCTTTCATCGGGATAGGAAACAGTTGCACCGATAGAAACATTGCCTTTGATAGATACTCTTTTTTCTGCCATGATCATTTACCTTCTTCCTCGACAGGAGCAGATATGAAAGATACGCTGCGGAGTTTCCCGTTTTCCTCTGCTTCCCGATATTTGTCTATAACCGCTGCTATATCTTGCATAAAGCTGTCAAAGCTGTTATCTGTCAGAGTAAGAATACAAGTCCTCAAACTAAGGCGGTCTTTTTGTGGGTCGGCATTGTCCTTGCAGCTGTACTTGTGAAATTTCATATACAGCTCCATTAAAAATTGATATGCCGAATCTGAAATATTACTGTCAGCGGCAGCCGACATTTTTTCTACATTGACAGCAAGCAGCCTTTCCAGACTGCCCCTTACCTTTCGTTCCTCTTTTACAATCAGGACTTCTTCTTTCAGCAGAGTGTTGATATGCCGATACAGCGTAGGGGCAGGCACATCGGAAATTGCTTCGGAGATCTGCTTTGTTGTTGCTTCACCGTGGGTTTGCAGATATTGCATTACCTGTATCCTCACAGGATTAGAAAGAATTTTTATTAGTTCCATAATTCACGCCACCTTTCTCAAATATGATTATATCATCATTTTTGATAATAGTCAAGAGCGGTGATAGACTTTATATTTTGGGAACTAATATGCTTTTCCTTTTGTTCTGCTCCGGCAGTAATTTCAAGGCTTGCTGAATTATTTTGGAATAATCAACCTCTTCATTTTTCCCTTTTGTGATAGAGGAATACCCGTTATTTTTATGTATTCTCTTCGGGATTCATTTTTATGATAACAGCGGCATATGCAAGGGAAACCACCGTCATTATCGCCGCAACTGTGATATTGAAGATGTCCGAAGATTCAGCACCGAATGTGCTCAGAGAGTTTATAACGCTGTGAGAAATTATGCATGGGATAATGCTTTTCGATTTATAGAAAATTATTGTAAACAGAAGTCCCATGGCAACTGCGTAGCACATCTGCAAAAGCGTTGACAGCAGTTCTGCACCGTTCAGCAGATTAACGATATGTCCAATTCCGAAGGTCAGACCGGTGATAACGATCGCTTTTTTAACATTGTCCCTGCATAGTGATTTAAACAGAAATCCTCGGAAAATAAGCTCTTCCAGAAAGCCTGCACACAGCATACTTATCACATAAAGAACGGATTCCAAAACGGAATAGTTCATCGTAATGCCCCGCCAGAGGTTAGTGGAGGACAGTATTATCAGCGGGATAAAAAAGAGAAATTTTCCTGCACTTGCCTTTAGTCCGCAAAGTCCGTATTTTTCAAGAAGTCCGTTTTTCCTCGTCCATTCGAAAAGGAATACAGAAAATACGATAGAGAACGGGGCAGTTATCAGCTTCACAATTCCGACTGTTGCCGAAATATTGTCAGCAACGCTCATAAGTACCACATAGGCGACAATGCAGATAATGGAAAATGTCAGTTCGTTCTTTTCGTAAAGCTTTTTCATTTTTGTTCCTCCGTTGATGAATATATTGCTCCTGCCATAGCCTTTTCAAGCTGACGGGCAATTGCGGGTTCGTCATACTCCATTGAATTGTTTGCCAGCATACTTGCATAGCCGTGGACGGTCAGGAAAACAGACAGAAAAATTTCCTTTGCCTTTTCACGGGAAACGCCGACGGCTTGGCTGAGAATTTCCAAAATGGGAGAAAGCTCCTCGGTGTTTATCAGATCCGTTAGATTATTTTTCGCAAAACCGTCCGACTGAAACAGAAACCGAAACAGCGGTTTTTCCTCGGCGGCAAATCGTATATAATTCAGCCCTATGTCAAGCACGGGATTCCCCGAATCCTCCGAAATATTGGTGATATACTCCGAATGAAATTTATCCGCTGCCGAATAGGCGGCTTTTTTTATCTCTCCGATCGTTGAAAAGCAGTACATTACAGGCTGTGTGGAGCAGCCCAGCTTTTTTGCGACAGTACGAACGCTGATGCTTTCTGCACCGTCTGTTCGGGCAATTTCAAAGGCGGCGTTCACGATCATTTCTTTAGTGATCTTAGCTTTTGGCGGCATTATTTTGACTCCTTTATAACGATTGTTATATAACATTTGTTATTATACAACACTTTTTTCGATTTGTCAAGGGGGTGCAAAATGTGTTGCTCGGCATTGATAGAACTTCTTTATCGGTATTTCTTTATACTAAACACCATTTAAATCACGGAGAAGACATCGGCGTAACAAGCGTAAACTGTTGAAAAGAGTTTTGCGTATATGGTTTTTTACGCCGAGAGATTTCCGTGATTAATGGGTGTTTAGTATTATTGCTATATAACCGATATTGTATAAACAGTCAAAATAAAACTTGTTTTTAGTCCTACTGATTGTCGGACTGTTTAAATGAACTGTATTACAATACCATAATATCAAAGCACGAAGAGCCTCGTCAAACTTTTCTTCGCCAATCTCAGATTTATGCAGAGTTGCATAATAAATGGCATGGAATGCAGCATTCCATGCTGCTGTTCTTCACCGTTTTATTCCGCAGCCTGCGTCGGGTCGCTCCTCAGCGTTGCCTTGTTTGGCTGCAATTTTGTATAGTCAAAATTATTGTGAGAAATTCATTTACACATTTTATTTTTCATACCCGTTCCGCCGGAGCATCTTTCTTTTTACTCATTTTTTTCCGGTGACAAAATATCTGAACTGCTCTGCCTCGACGCCAAGATTATTTCGTACCCATTTTACAGATTTCTCAACATTTCTATTCGTATTATAATTTGGGATATAGGGCACTCTTATCCGTATTTTTTCGGGAGGGATACGTTTTTTCAATTTCAGCAGATTTTCAAGAACAACTGAATTTGAACAGCCTGTATATTCACGATAAAGTTCATCGAAATGCTCTTCCAATACCTTATACTCTTCTCGCTCAAAAGCAAACGGAACCTGACCAAACATTTGCCCCATCATATTACCATAATACGGACTGACAAAGCACCTGTATTCATCTGTGACCTTCTTACCGTTCAGGCAAACAACTATGACCGATTCCTTATACTTTTTCAGTATGGGATTTTCATGATTCCAGAAATGACCGCAGTCGGTTACTACTATGTACATTTTGATTTTCCTTTCCACATAATGTGCTGTCAATCCTCTATCAGCCAGATAACTGAAACCTCTTCTTTTTCCGTAACAGTCGGAGCAGAAAGCTTTTGTGCCCTTGAAACTCCACAGGAGCTCATTCCTCTAAATAATTCACAGCAATCATCTAAAACTACGGATTTTTTAATGTTTTTCAAATCAGTATCAATGCATTTTATTCCCTTTATTTTCTGACCGGCACATGATGCTATTATTTCCGCCCTTGCCCTTGAATCATCAACTGCTTCTTTCAAAAGTTCTTTATGAAGCTCTGATTTTTTCGAATATAAATAAGAGTCTGTAAACTCAACATTTATCCGGTAGTTAGTGATATACTGCATTATTGCATCTGCGTTAGCCGTATTCAAAGGCATTTTTGCAGTAATGGTCCTTTTGGATTCATAGGGCATTTCTTCATTTTCGGAACGATATTTTTTTGATGTTGAATTATCTCCAAGCTCAAATAATTCCGAACCGATCCCGTTTTCCTCCATTATTTTCAAGAAACGTTCAAGTTCGTCCGATGACTTTTTTGCCGCCTCGGGAATAGACTCTCCCTCGCCTATAAACTTTAGTATGTACTGAACCACATCGCAGTCAACAGTTCTCTCCGCATATCCCTTAATAGTCATTTCGCCCATTTAAAATACTTCCTTTCTGCAGTAAAAAATTTCACGGTTAGCTGTAAATATCTCCCGTTATAAACATTATACCACACCCAATGTCCAAAAATCTTCCCTTTGAAAAATATATATCAAAAAAATCACAAAACTCCGACAGAACACATTTTGTCCTGTCGGAGTTTTAACTGCATATTCGCTTACCCGAACACTTCATCAAGCTTTCTGCTAAGTGTCCCCTCTTTGGCATAAATAAGTGCATCGATCTGTCGGAAATTATTCTTCGTTATCTTGTTTTCTGAATCAAATCCCAGAATGAAATTTGTTGCAATCTTAAAAATAATTTCGGTAGGAGCCAGCCCGAAAACCTGACACTCAAAGATATGCCTGAGCCTTTCGGTATCATCGGTAAATGCCGTTTTCATAGCCTCGCTGCGATACAGCCGCTTAACTATTTCCGCAATATATAAACCGGATTTCATATACAGATCAATAAAGGTCTTGTCGGGATCATCAAAGCAGCCCGGATTTTCTTCTTCAAGCAAATCAACCATTTTTAAGACAACATTTTTCGGAGTATATATCTGATTGGTTTTCTGCGGCGGGATATAGTCGAAAATATCCTCTGTGCTGCTCTCGTCAAAATAGTCCGCAAGGGCAGCCTTTAATCTGAGAAATTCCTTTACCGAATCATTGAATACCGTCGGTTCAAAGAGATTTCCGTTAAAATGCCTTAATTCCCCTGTTTCCTCGTCTGTATAATCGCCGCCGTCACGGAGAAAACGGAACTGTTCAAGAGTAATGCTTGTGACTTCTAAAAAGACATTGTCGGGAATGACCTTATCAAAGGTTTCAAGAGTAACTGTATCATCGCCGTATGCCATAAGGAATGACGGGATAGTCCGTGAAAAACCTCTGAGATGATCTCTTATAGAATCTTCGACAGTATCTTTCTCACGGCTCTTGATTTTTGTTTCTACCGTTTCAACAGCCTGCTGCGATGCATTGGCAATAAATTCGGTGATGGTTTCCGTAAGCTCAGCCTGAAATTTCTGAGCGTTTTCCTCCTGAATAGCATCAAATTCGTGGTTTATTTCTTCAACCGTTTTTTTCGTTTCGATACGCTGTTCAAGTGCTTTCTGACGCTCCTGCTCGGTTGTGTTTTTTGCAATATTGAAGTTTGCAACAGCCTTGTTTACAAGCACATCGGACTCGGAACCGAGCCTGCGTTCGATTTCCTTTTCATCTGATCTCTTTATATCCGAGCCATAACTGTTCTTGACTGTGGATATTATGGGAGCAACAGTCTTTTCCTTAATATCTTTTTTTAGCCGCTCCACAAAAGTATTGTCAGACGATTCGGAGGGCGTTTCCCTGACCTTATCAACAGCCTGCTCAACCTTTTCTGTCACATCTGTTGAAATGCTTTCGTATATTTTGGCACCAAACACATCTGCAGTTTTACCGATAACATATCCCTCGTCAAGCGATACCTCGCCGTTTTCATCAATGGAAAGCTCTTCGGCTGTATCGGGAGTAACGGGAATAGATTTCTGCTGTGCTTTAGGTTCTTCAACGGGTGAAAAGCTTGATATAATATCAATTACCTCTTTGGGAGCGTGGAATACATTTGCAATATTCTGAAAAAGAAAATCACTCATAAATCCACGGCGGACAACCTCCTGCGACTTTATTTTTCGTGGAATGGACAGGACTTTTTCGGCATCAAGTTCAACCATTTCACCCTCATCGTCCTCACCGAGAACAGGGAAAAAGTTAAGCAGATTCTTTACATTTTCTTTTCGTGTATTACTATCCCCATTGCCGTTTGCGGTATTTTTTGAAAGGTCATTGGCAAACTGCTCGTATATGATAAGCGTGCGGGCAGGATCGAAGTCAAAAACATAAGCATTTTCTTTTCGGCGGAACACACCGTTTTCATTGAACAAACAAGGATTCTGTGCCCTGAATGCAGCCTGCATATAAAGTGCGGGACTTTTTATGTTGCTGAGCATTAAAACGGCTGTCCATTCGGGAATGGTAATTCCCGTTGTAAGCTGACCTACGGAAAGTGTTATTGTTTTATCGTGTTCTTTTATAGCAGCAGTTACCTTGTCAAATGATTTCTGTGTCGCTTCGTTATCGTCGAGCTTTCCGTCACCTGCTGCAAGAATTATCTCATACTGACCGAAAACAGGATGATTTTTCAGCTTGTCCGCAAGAGCCTTTGCACTGTCAACACGATTTAACAGCCAGAATGTGTGTTTAAGCTCCTGCCTTAATTCCTCTGTGGAAAACGGAAATTTTGTCTGCGTTGTAAGTGCGTCAAGGAATTTATTGACCGATTCATCGTGTACGAATTTGCCGTTATTGGTTTCAAAAAATTCATTCAGATCAAAAGCATATTCTTCTGTTTCGCCGTTGATCTCAACGCCCTGTTTGATCTCGTCCTTGATTATCTCCGACATCTGATATGTTAAGAGATTAAGCTGCGGCAGCGTTCCGTATGGATTATCTTCCCCGGGATTTTCGTCCTCCCAATTACGTTTTGCCTCCTGCTCATCGGCATAAGTCCAGTTGAAAATAGCATCTGCACCGAACTTATCATTTGCAAGAGCCTTGAATGGAGTTCCCGAAAGATGGAGAGTGAATTTTCTTTTAATGTGATCGAAAGCAACGTCTGTCTTGTATGTATCAACACCCTCGTGGGCTTCGTCAATAACAAGAATATCCCATTCGGTGCCGCTGACCTCGCTTAATTTGTCATACTGTCCTCCGAAATATACCGAGCCTTTCATATCCTGTAGGCTGACAAATTCAATTATTTTATACTCCGTATCATCATTTATGCAAAGGTCTATAAATTCATCTCTGCCGATAACATAAGGTTTTTCTTTGAGCGAATCCGTGCTGCTGACAAACTTATATCCCGATTCATCGCCCAGAAAATGCACATAGTCGGAATACCATGAATTTGCAATAGCAGGGCGGTTTGTTACAATAAGCACCCGCTCTGCATTTATTTTCTTGCAGAGATCATAAACGGAAAGTGTCTTGCCAAAACGGGGCTTTGCATTCCAGAGAAATTCTCCGTTTTCGGTGGATTCGGAGTATGATAAAGCAGCAATGACCGCTTTTTCCTGCTCTTTGCGGAGATTATAAGGTACTGTCGTATTAAGTGCAGATAAAATTCCGTGGTCGGATTTGAAATCATAAAAACGTGTTCTCGACTCGCTGCCTGTGATATGAAACCACTCGTTATTTTTGCCCTGTTCCTGCTCAACACCCTGTTTTCTCAGATATGCGTGAAAATCCTTGTCCGTAAATCTTTCGTATGAACCGTCATCAAAAAGAGCATTGCCTTTCCATTCGAGATTCCATACAACATCGGCGGTATGCGTCTGTTCTCTGATGCGGTCTTCAACTTTTTTCTCGGTATAACCGATCTTTGTCCAGCCGTTGTGCCTTTGTATTTCGGGAGTTGTGTAGGCATATATCATCGGGGTAACTCTTTGCGTGGTGTTTATCCGAACTGCTTTCATATAGACATCTCCTCAATAATATATTTATTCCATTGGCTTTACGTTGGTTTCGATAAAGTTTATCTCTTCATCGGAAAGGCCGTATTTTTTGTATAGCTGCTTGTCTATTTCGAGGATAGATTTGCTCCAGTCTATATCGGAATTGTTTGTGAAATCTTGGAGGGGAATTTTCGACCAGGTATCTCTTGGATTGTTTTGAGTTACTTTTAACACAGCTAACATACATCTTGCAAATTTTGTTTTTATGTATAACAAGCAAGAATTGGCTTCATATTCCGTTGTGAAACAGCCAAAGCTCATATATGTTTGTGTATGAATCTCATTCGGAGCAGCAACAAAAGGATTACTAAGCGTTTCACCAAATTTACCTGCTCCATTTGCTCCTGTAACAAACACCTTAAACTTATCCAATCCAACTGATTGCTTTATGTATTCTTTCTTTATAAATTTATATATTCTTTCGTTGTTTTCCCGTCCGTGTACCTTTATACTGCTTTCAGCAGAGGAAGGCGAAAAAATTTCAGGAATTTTTTTGAATATATTAGCATCAATTATGTATTCATTTCCTCTCGTTAATCGTGATTTATATTCGGGAAAGTCAATATACAATTGTTCAGTAAATCCATAATTACTTTTAGGGAAAGCAATTTCGGATAAATCGTGTTCACTTAACGCCGAAACCTTTGCTATTATAGAATTAAGCGTGTCATCAGTGGTAAATATGCCTATTTTTCCATAATTCTTTGTAACATCTCTTATTGTGATTGATACTCCGCCTTTAATATCTGTGTTGGGAAAAATATTTGCCCCCTCTTTTTCAAAATACAATACTTTGAAATGTTCATCGTTAAGCATTTTTTCATTCCACGATTTAGGGGTCTGTCCGGCATTAAACAAAAATCTTGCAGGAGTAATCATCTCAACGGTATCGGCTACTAAAAAAGCTTGTTCCATAAAAATGTTATATACAGGCGGTTGTCTGTTATTGGTGTTAATATCATCTTGGTATGGCGGATTTCCAATAGCTAAATAAAACCTCATAATTCATCGTCCTTTCGCTTCATACTGTTATATGTAATAGCTCTTTCACGGCTGTTTCGCCAGTTATAAATAACACATTCTTTCCTTTGCGGAACGTCCTGTTCATCAAAACCCGTATCAAACAGCGACATCTGCTTCATAGAATTTCTCGGAACGCCGATGGGAACAGTTCCCGTAAGCCCGTCCATCTGCCAGAAATTCCAGCTGATTATGTTGGCAATTGTTTTCAGCTCGTTCAAAGTTGCCGGTCTGTGCCAGCGTTTTTCAAGATATTCGGTGAATGTTGCAAGAAGATTTATTCTTGCTATGAGCAGATTATCTCCCTGATATTCATAGCCGTAAACGCTCTGAAATGCACGTTTGACCCATTTCAGCCAGTCTTTTTCATTGTCGGTATTTTCTCCCACAATGCGAAGCTTTCTGTCAAGAATACCTATGCGTTTTTTTATTTCAATGCTCTCACCCGTTGAAGCATCATACCTTGAAACTATATAAGGAGCTTCTCCGCAGGTTATTTCAAGCCGTCTTGAATCAACATATTTCTGCCAATTCTTTTTTTCATCAAATTCAACGGGAGCTTCATTGACAGTCCAGCTTTTGCCGTCTTCGGTATTGAAAACACCTGTCCTGCCGAACCATTCAAAATCAAAATAGTTGATCATTTTATTGCATATCCAAGAGGGAGTGAAAACCTCAGCTTTTTTTCGTGTTCTGTCTTGCTGTTCCGAAATTGCTTTTGCAATTCTCGGCTGAATAACACATCTGTCAACACCTAACAGCAGCAAAGGAGTTATCTGACGGTCATCTCCGAATTCCTCCCCAAGAGAAGCATAGGCATCGGTTGCAAAAATTATATTTTTATGTGTGGTCTTATCTGCCAGAAGCAAATCCAGCACATCTTTTACGGGATATGACCGTAAATCAATTATTTCCGACAAGGAATCACCCCTTGTTTTGTGTATAATTACATAAATCAACGTCATAATATACAATGATTTACTATGTATATAGTAACACTATATATGTATATTGTCAAGTAGTTACGTTAAATATAGAATATAATTAAGGGATGTGATATGGTGGATAATTCGGTAATTACAATAAAGGAATACGGTAAAATCGAAGTATGCTTAAAGGAAATTATGGATAATAAAAATATCAATCGCAATACATTGGCAAAGAGAAGCAATACAAGATTTGAAGTGATAGACAAATGGTATGACAATAAAGTTGAGAAAATGGACCTTGATGTCCTTGCCAGAATATGCTATGTGCTGAATTGTTCGCCAAGTGATATACTGAAATACAACAACCCCGACACCATGTGATGTCGGGGTTGTGCTTTTCTATTGTAAAATTCCATGATCTAAGGCAACAATAAAATATATTTCACTTAACTTTGGCGGCAGAACATGTTATAATCATAATAAAGAGGTGATCATATGGAATTTTTCGATTATCTATCCGATACATTCGGCGTAAATGAGACTATTTTTTTCGGCGGATATAAATTTCGCCGATTATTCAAAGCCTTGGATCGCAAAGCAGCTTGCTTCATTATGCGAAAGCGACAAGCTCGTCCGTTTTGAACGTGGTATATATTACATTCCCGTAAACACTCCTTTCGGCAAAAGCGTACTGAATCCAAATAAGGTCATTGAGCGTAAATATATTATGGATAAAGGACTACTACGTCACTCTGTTCCTGAAAGAATTAGTGTCCTGTCAAGCGATTTGTTTGATTGATGATTGCTCCGTCATTTTGATATGGCGGAGCTTTTTCATTATCTCAGAAATCGGAATCATAAAATAAATGTCGGCGAAATATCAAACAAATACTTCTGCATGGCAGTCCGAAAATATTTGAATTTCTCCTGCAAGTCCCCAATGTCTTTTTGATAAACCGAACCGGAAGCATTTACAACGGCAGCGATCTGATTGAGGTTGTTGCCGATGGGGAGAAACACTTTTTTCAGAGAAGCCTTGTTTGGCTGCAAATATAGTATCATAATTTTTTTGTAAGAACCGCATTTACACAGTTTATTTTTCATACCCACAGTGAGAAAACTGACGGCATAGTATCTGCACTTTCTGCACTTATGGACGTTGTTGAGGAGAAACTAATTGATCTATGCCCTCTCAGCCCTCTCAGCAAAACGACCCTTCATAAGATATATTCCCAGCACGGCGTTGAATACGACCGCCGAAAAGGTGCTGAATCTTTCAAATAAACCGAATACTGCTTTTGGCAGCAGCCCTGTTCCGATTGGACCGATGAGCATAGCACAAAGACAGACGATCGCCCATACACTGAGTGAACTTATTCCTTCCTTTCTTGCCCCGATCGCTGTCAATACCAAAGACACCAATGATAATACTACGACCAATACTGTTACAGCAAGGTGCATAATATTCTGCGGCTCTGTATTTGGTGCATCGCTTACCCAGGGAAAAAGATCATATCCCACACTGCATACCCATTCCATAGCAGCAAAGCAATAAATGCCCAATTTCAGTACCTTAGATCTGCAGCTGACCACTCCTACGCAAACAGCCATGATCGAAACCAATCCGCATGGTCCGAATAATGCGTTCAGACGGGCAGCAAGATCTTCTGACGGTGCACCCTCTGCACACAGGTCGCTCACTGCCATGCTCAGCCAATCATATCCCGGGTACGCAAGCGGTGAAAAAACAACCATTGCTGTATACGACAGCAAGCTAATAACTCCCAGTATTCCAAGCGTTCTCAATCTATTTTCTAACATTTTTCATCGACCTTTCATAAAAATAATTCACTGATACTATGCTGTTTATCGCATAAAGATACATTGCGTATGTGTGCTGTGAATAACATGGCTGCTGTTCGGCGTTTCAACAAGCTGACAGTTACCACCTATCGATCCTACTGCAAAAACAGCCAAATTTTTCACCATAATTACATTTCCCAATATCTCTATTATATAAGAAAATATACATATTGTCTACCAACTAAATTTTACGTATTAATATGATATTTGTTATATTTAATACTAAACACCCATTTCGTGAAAAATGTGAAGCCGCACAAGAGTGAATTTCGTGTAAAATCGGTAATTACAGTATCTCTGCAAATAATAATTGTTGTAAAGCCGCCGAAAAAATACTGTAATTCCTTTGAAAAGTCTATTGACAGATAATTTTTTAAGTGGTAATATGTCCTTGGAATTTACTTAGGAGGTTTTTTTATGAAAAGAATGAAACTTTTAGCCGTTGCATCAGCTGCCGCAGTCTGCTGTACTGTTTTGCCGCAGCTTACCGTATTTGCAGAGGACAATGATATGGGAATAGTTATTCTACATACAAACGATATTCACTGCGGCATCAACGCCGATGATGATACCTTCGGATATGCAGATCTTGCCGCATACCGTGCAAAGCTTGAAGCAGAGGGCTACAAAACCTTGCTTGTGGACGCAGGCGATTCCGTGCAGGGAGATGTTATCGGCACATTGTCCGACGGAAGCTTTCCCCTTCAGATAATGAACAAGCTTGGATATGATATTGCCGTTCCCGGAAACCACGAGTTTGATTTCGGAATGGACAATTTTTTCAGTCTGAAAAGCACGGCAGAATTTCCATATCTTTCGGCAAATTTCACCGACCTTGCAAGCGGAGATACCATTCTTGACAGCTATAAAATCATTGAAACGGACGGCGTAAAGATCGGTTTTGTGGGAATATCCACGCCGGAAACCATTACAAAATCAACCCCCGCATTTTTCAAAAATGACAGCGGAGAATATATTTACGGTTTCTGCTCGGGTGACAACGGAAAGGAGCTTTACAGTGCTGTTCAGACAGCTGTTGACGCAGCTTCGGCTGATGGTGCGGATTATATCGTTGCGGTAGGTCATCTGGGAACAGACGCACAAAGCTCTCCCTGGACATCAAAGGAAGTTATATCCAATGTCAGCGGTATCGACGTTTTCATCGACGGACATTCTCACAGCGTTATCGACGGTGAAACGGTCACAGATAAGGACGGCGAAAGCGTGCTGCTTGCTTCGTCGGGAACTAAGCTTGCAGACATCGGCACGGTAACTATATCCGACAACGGGATCTCTTCAAAGCTTATTTCAAAGAATGATTATACCGTTTCGGAGGACACTTCATCTGCCGAATATGCCGCATATACCGAAACGGATAGCTTCGTAAAAAGCATAGAAGCCGAATATTCCGAGCTTGCCGAAACGGTAGTTGCAAAAACCGATGTTGACCTCGTTATAAAAAAGCCCGGAACAGATGAAAGAATAATCAGAAACACGGAAACCAATCTCGGCGACCTTTGTGCAGACGCATACCGTTCGCTCCTCGGTGCAGATATAGGATTTGTAAACGGCGGAGGAATAAGAGCGAATATTGAAAAGGGCGACATTACCTATGCGGAAATTATTGCGGTCCACCCATTCGGAAATTCCGCTTGCCTTATCGAAGCGACCGGTCAGCAGATACTTGATGCTCTGGAGCTTGGTTCTGCCAATACACCCGAAGAATCGGGCGGATTTTTGCAGGTATCGGGTCTGACCTATGAAATACACACATATATTCCTTCATCGGTTGTACTTACAGAGAACAAGGAATTTGTAAAGGTTGACGGCGAGTACAGAGTGAAAAATGTTATGGTGGGCGGCAAACCTCTTGACCTTAAGAAAACCTACAAGCTGGCATCTCATAACTATATGCTCAAGGACGGCGGTGATGGATATACAATGTTCGGCGGCTGCAATATCCTCAAGGATGAAGTAATGATAGACAATCAGGTGCTTATCACATACATCACCGAAACTCTTGGCGGAAATGTCGGTTCCGAATATGCCGAGCCTTATGGTCAGGGACGTATAACGGTGATCGATAGCACAAATGCGGCAGCTCCCGAAACCGAAACCAATAATACAACAGCTTCTCCCGAAACGGGAACGGCAAGCACAAGCGTAATGCTTGCGGTAATGTCGATTTCCGCGGCAATTGCATACGCTTCAAGGAAGAAGAAGGAATAATTCCTCCATTTAAAATATCAGACCCTTGCGGAACGATACGCTCCGCAGGGGTTTGTGTTTTACCTTAAACCTGATTCCGCAAAGTTCACAACTAAAAAAGCTTTTCCGAACCCGTTTTCACAACAACAGCACGCTAATCTATGTACAACGCATAAAAAAGCTTTTCTTTTCCCGTGTCAATGACTGCACCTATCAGATTTTTATTCGGAGCGGCGGCATCAAATATTTTTTGGGGAACACAGATAAGATTCGGCTCTGAATAGATGTAATGCAGCGTCGCAGGGGAATCATCCGAATCATCATAATACGAACGTGTTCCGTGGATTGGAAGAGATACTGCGTAAACATTTTCTCTTTGCCTTATAGATTTCAAAATGCTATTTTTCTTAGTAATTCTTAAAATAAGCAAAGCAGTAGCCACACAAAAAAGGAAAACCGAAAAAAGCAAAAACCCTACACCATCCATACCCATGGGCAAAAATGCAGCAAAGAATGCTATCGCAAACAAATACATTATTATGATCATAGCTATCGGGGGATCGTCAACTCTTTTAACAGTCTTGCGTAAGATACGATAAAAATCATCGTTGTCCTTTATTGTTTCGTCCGTGTATGATAAAAAGTCAAAATTACTGTTTATTTCACCATCGTGATACTTTATTTTTCCGTTTTTTATTAGGCAGTTTCTTTCCTCCTTATCAATTTCTCTAAAAAAGGGTGAACTTGAATTATCCATGTTTTGCTCCTTAAATCCTACATATTTAATCTTTTGACAGCATCAAGTGCCAGCTCGGAACGCTCACATTCATCGGCGGAAAGGGTTATCTGCCAGCAGAAGGGACTGCCCTTCATATATTTCGCAGCATAGCTTAGCCCGTTTGTCCTTTCATCGAGAAACGGCTTGTCGATCTGTTTTGGGTCGCCCAGAAGAACTATCTTTGTTCCTTTGCCTGCTCTTGTAATAATTCCCTTGACCTGATTGGGTGTCATATTCTGTGCTTCGTCGATTATGAGATAGGTTTTTGTAATTGAGCGTCCCCTAATAAAATTCATAGCTTCCGTCTGAATGATGCCACGCTCGAAAAGCTCGTCAATTTTATCACGAATAACCGATTCGCTGTCGCCGTCTTCCGAATCGAGTATCTGCTCCAGATTATCTATTATGGGACGCATCATAGGAGCGATCTTTTCCTGCTCACTTCCGGGAAGGAAGCCTATATCATCGTCAAATTGTGCATTCGGACGGCAGATAATTATCCTGCGGTATTCATTGTCAGCACCGTTAAAGGTCTTTTCAAGTCCTGCGGCAAGGGAATAAAAAGTTTTTGCCGTACCCGCCATGCCCTTGATAATGACAAGCGGTGCTTTATCCGAATCTGTCATAAGAGCTTCCTGCATAAAAAATTGACCGACATTTCTCGGAGTGACACCATACGGCGAAGCTTTTTTATATTTCAGCGGCAGGACCTTATCTCCCGAAATTCTGCCCAGCAAGGTCTTTTTTGCGGACTGATCGGATCTCAGAATGACAAATTCGTTTTCCGAAAAATGAATATCTTTGCGTTCTCCGTTCATGTCCGTCCGATACAGCCGTGCGGATGGTATTCCGTTTTTCTTGAAATCCTTGATAAGCTCGTCGGGTATGTAAGCTTCGCACCGTCCCGTATAGCCTGCATCTGTTTCGGAGATCTGCTCGGTGGTAAAATCCTCGGCTTTTATTCCGAGTATCTGTGCCTTCAATCTCAGCACAAGATCCTTTGTAACAAGAACAATACGGTCATTATCGCCAAGGCTTTCCAAAAGTCCTTTGCACACCTTCAAAATACGGTTGTCAGCCTTATCCTCGGGCAGATCCTCGGGAAGAGAAACATTTGCAAAATTCTTTTCAACTCGAAGAATTCCCCCGCCGGGCAGCTGAACTCCCTCCAGCAGATTGCCCGACTGTCTGTGATTTTCAAGGAGCCGTACAGCGGCTCTGGCGTTTGCCCCTTTTTCTCCCTCGGCTTTTTTCAATCCGTCAAGCTCCTCGACTACGACAAGTGGAATAACAAGGTCGTTGTCCTCAAAGCATTCAAGTGCATAAGGCGACTGGATAAGCACGTTGGTATCGATCACATATGTTTTTTTCATCGGGATAGCTCCTTACAGTTATATTTATGTTTATTGTAAGCTTCCTTTGTAAAACGTGCTATCGTTGGTATGTAAAATTCTCGAAAAAAGCAATAAACTTTTTATCATTATCATTGATTTTACATAGGTCTGATAGCAGATTTTACAAAGATATATTATAATATTTTATATGTATATTTTATCAGAGATAAAAAAGAGAGGCTTTGGGAGTAATATGAAAAAAACTATATGTTTACTTTTCGGAATGCTTATACTTATGATAACTATGACTTCCTGCGGCAAAAGCGAGAACGAAAAACAGATAATCGGAACATGGAGATATGATGGATCGTCATATGTTTCCGTTCTCACATTTAATGATGATATGACCTGCAGCGAAACAATGACTGCATCGATCAATTCTTCTGATATGACATATACCAAATTCGGAAGCTACGAAATTGATAAAAATCTCCTTATGATTTATTTTGACGGTAACATGGAATATTTAGCATCCATTAGATTCGAAGATAATAAAATGATATGGCTGAGTGTTTTTGATGATACTGTTTATGTCAGAGAATAGTTACAATTAACGGTGAGGAATATTTTTATCTGCTTCGCTAAAAAGGATTTTGACATTTTACCGAAATAATTCAATGATCCGACAGTGGATTTTACATTGAAATAATATAATTTTCAAATAAGGAAGTGTTAATGTGAAAATCAGACTTACAGGCATTACAAAATCATTCGGCAATAAAACAGTCATTAAACCGCTTGAGCTTACAATAAATGACGGAAGCTTTACTACCCTGCTGGGTCCCTCGGGCTGCGGAAAGACAACGCTGATGCGAATGATATCGGGACTCGAAACTCCCGACAGCGGTGAGATATATTTTGATGACAAGCTTATTTTTTCATCGGAAATCGGTACGCTCATTGTTATTGCTGTAAGAAACTCAAAGTCAAAATTCAAAAAAGCTGTTGAAGCAATGGGAATGCTTCCGGAAATGCTGCCCGGAATTGTCCTTGTCATCGGAATAATGCTTTTCCGGAACAGGATTTATAATTTTATTCCCCTTTACAACACCTTTGGGATAATGATACTTGCATATGTGGTGCTGTTTCTGCCCTACACCATACAATATGTATCTTCATCGTTTACTCAGATTAGTGACAATCTTATTTCGGCAGGACAGGTTTTCGGCGGCAGTCCATTTTATATTTTCCGCAGGATAACTCTGCCGCTCATATCCAAAGGGGTATTGACAG
>CAZINI010000026.1:0-39641 GCA_964540575.1 uncultured Ruminococcus sp. | reverse complement strand
AAAAAGTGCTCCGAAGCAAAGCTTCTACGCACTTTTTCAGTTGTTGAGCAGACATAATATAAAAACACAGCCGAGGAATTTATCCTCGGCTGTTGTCTTAACTTGAAAAATATGCATCATGTCCGCAAAGTAAATTCCTGCAAATACCCTGTGTTGTTCGGATGAAATATCACTTTGCACATTGCATATATATCAAAGCGTTTGTATATACCTTCCATTTATATAAATTCCAAGCATAATGCCCGATAAAAAAGCATAATATAGATCAAGGAGGGTGATCTGCAAATGATAACAAGTCATTTCAGAAGTGAAGAGGCAAACCGTGAAGATGTATTCAACAGGCTTTTTGCCGAGTACATAACTCTCATGGAAAATAAGAAATACACATAAATTTCTTTACGACAGCTATCCATATGACAACATTCATCATATGGATAGCTGTTTCCTTATCAAAAGGAGTAATAATGAAAACAGAAACTAATGTATCCTATAAGGCAGCGATATATTGCAGACTTTCGGAAGAGGATCGGTTCAAAGCCAATGAAAATGACGACAGCAGCAGCATAGTCAATCAAAAGGAGCTTCTGACAGAATATTGCATCGACCATGGCTGGCAGATATATGATATATACAGCGATGATGACTTTACCGGAAGCGACAGGAACAGACCCGAATTCAACCGTATGCTAAGGGACGCCGAAAGCAAAAAATTCAATGTTATCCTCTGCAAAACACAAAGCCGTTTTACAAGAGAGATAGAGCTTGTGGAAAAATATATAAACTACCTGCTCCCGCTGTGGGGAGTACGGTTTGTATCGGTCGTTGATAATGCCGATACTGACCTTAAGGGCAATAAAAAATCCCGCCAGATAAACGGTCTGATAAACGAATGGTATCTTGAGGATATGTCGGAAAATATCAAAGCCGTGCTTACAAACCGCCGAAAAAGCGGTTATTTTATCGGGGCATTTGCTCCATATGGATATAGAAAAGACCCCGAACAGAAGGGGCATCTCATAATTGATGAAGAGGCTGCACAGGTCGTCCGTCTTATCTATGCCCTTTACATATCGGGAATGGGCAGGACTGCCGTTGCAAGAGAACTGAATGCACGGCATATCCCCACGCCCACCGACTACAAGCTTGCTCACGGCGAACGGTACAAGAATAATCATACTTCCACCCACAATCATCTGTGGCGGTATTTTATGGTCGGGAATATCCTTACAAATGAAACATATATAGGCAATCTTGTTCAGAACAAGGCTCACAGCATTTCCTACAAGACAAAGACCGTAAAGCCCACAGATAAGACCGAATGGATACGAGTGGAAAACACCCACGAGCCTATCATCGACAAGCAGACCTGGGATATGGCACAGCAAATACTTGATTCCAAAGTCAAGCCCACCTTTGAAAACTGCGGCATCAACATTTTCAGCAAAAAGGTATTCTGTTCGGAATGCGGACGTGCAGTACGAATGTCAAAGGGCGGTCAGAAGAACAATAACAGGAGATATTTACGCTGTTCGACCAGATATTACTCTCCCGAGGAATGTGTGGGAGTGAGCATCGGATATGACAGGCTGTATGAGCAGGTATTCACAGAGTTCAAGACACTTATCTCAAAAATGGCGGACGAGGACAAGATTTCTTCATACACAACATTCTGCGACAAATCACAGGAAATGCTCGACTATTATCAGAATGAATATTTAAAAGCTCAGACAGCCATAGATGAAAATACGAAGTATCTGAAAAATCTTTACATCGACAAGCTCAAAGGTCTTATCGACGATGCAGCATACACGGAGCTTGCCGAAGCATTTACTGCCGAGAAAAATGACAGGCTAAAGCAGCTTAGCCAAATCAAGGAGCGTATGGAAGCTATCCGTGCCAAACCGGACAGACCGCAGAGTAAGTCGGACATTATCAAGGGGTATATTTCCTGCAATGAACTGACTTTTGAGATGGTGAGGATATTCATTGATAAGATCATCATTCACCCAAAAAAGCCTTACAGCAGGGAGGTCAATGTTGAGGTGTTCTGGAACTTTTAGCCAAGAAAGGTTGCACCAACCGATTGGCAGCATCTGCTGCAAGATTTTCCGTTAAATCGGTGATGGGATCTCCCTTGCTCTGGAAATATGCCGCCGTAAACGGTGCCCCGGAAGCTGCCTGTGGATAGATACCTGTTGTATGGTCAACAAAGTAGGTGTCAAACCCGCTCTTTTTTATCTCATCAATACTGAGATTTCGGGTGAGCTGATAGAGTATGGCGGAGATCATCTCAACGTGTGCCAGTTCATTTGCACAATGAATATATATACGAAAGATATATTTAAACGTTGAATGTGATTTTAATGGCTAGGTCTGAGGGCTGCCAGCGTCCGCCTGTGGTCTTGATGTAGTCAATACGCTTGATCACCGTTTTCAGCAGATCCCGCTTTTCGGCTGCTGTTTCCACAACGTCATACCGATTTATCGCATATTCCAAAGCAATAGCGGCTTCTTCGGGAGTGTTCTTCGGGCGGTCGGGTATCTCGGCAATCATTTTCTGCAGCTCCGAGATGCGGCTTTCGATATTTTCTGAGCGTTCCAAAAATACCTTTGTCGTATATACGCCTTGCTCCAGAAGGTCATAGAGCTTTTCCTTCTGCTTTTTCAGCTTATCGATCTCGGCTGATAACTTTGCCCTGGTCTTAGAATCGGATTCATCGGGATTATATTTTTCTCCGCTGGCTATTATTTCCCTGACTTTCTGCAGCTGACTTCTCAGGGACGACAGCACAAGCTCATTTATCTCGGTTTCCGATGCAGACATACATGTGCAGCCTTTGTGTCCGCAGTAATAATGTGCGGCTCTTTTGTTTGAATATGGCCGTCTTACCATTGCACGGCCGCAGAGCTCGCAGTACATCATTCCTGCGAAGCAATTCTGCAAGGGTCGGTCGAAGCTGGTGTTCAGATGCTCCCCTGCTTCCCAGATTGCTTTTGCGGCCTGCCATGTTTCCTCAGAAATAATGGCGGGGTGTTTTCCTTTGTAGATAGTCCCTTCCGATTTTGGTCTGGACGTTACAACTTTTCCGTCTACTAATTTTTTCTGCGTTTTTCTCCAATCCCATCGGAGATACCCGCTGTATATCGGATTTTGGATAATGCCCTTAACACTGGCGGTATTCCAAGTATCGGTGACTTTCGGCGGTATGCCTGCTTTATTCAGATAGGTAGCTATCTTTGAAAATCCCATCTCCTTTGTGGTATAAAGCTCATACATCAGGCGAATGGTTTCCGCTTCTTCTGGTATCGGTTCAAGGGTAAAGGCTTTATCCTCATAGTTTCTGATTTTCTTGTAACCGTAAGGCGGGAGCGATCCGATATAGTTTCCTTCCTTGACCGATGCCATTCTGCCCGCCTGCATTCGTCGGCGGATAGTTTTGTATTCACGTCTGGACATAAACAGGTTAAACTCGAAGTATTCCTCGTCGAATTCGTTTGCGGGGTCATATGTTTTTGTGGGAGTGATTATTTTTGTTCCGCTGAATTTAAATGCCTGGCTGACAATGCCCTGGTCCATTGTATCGCCACGGGCAAGACGTTCTATCTCCATAACAAGGACGCCATCGAAAACGCCTTCATTTACTGCGGACAGGAGCAGCTGCATCTGAGGGCGGGCAGCTATGCTCTCGCCGCTGACTATTTCCTCATATATCTGCGTGATGTTAAGGCTCTGACGGCGTGCAAGCTCCAGGAGCTGTGAACGATGACGTGCAAGGGTTTCCCCTTCTCCCCTGGCTTCGGCTTCCACGTCGGCACGGGATTTTCTGAGATAAATTGCATAGCCCATTATAACACCTCGTTTCTCCCCCGCTCGGTTCGGGTTTTTTATGCAATAAAATATTCTAAGGATTTACAAGTTTCTTTTCTTCGTCTTCATCTTCTTGTTCAGTATCAAGCGGATCTATTCCAAGCATTCGATCTATACCATCTCGCAACGGCTTTTCGGCTTTTCGATAGGCTCTAATAACCATTTGCTCGTGCTTACTTTCAATTATATCACTAATATATCCATTTTTAGGGTTAAAATCCGGATAAAGCTCGTGAACTTTCCAATCCAAATCATCAAGTTCTCTACCCCAGCCCATGATAACACTCGGAGTAACTTGTAAAGCTTTTGCAAACGCAACTATGGCAGATTGTGTAATATCACGCTTGCCCGATTCAATCTTTTGAATAGAGGAGCGGGATTTATATCCAGTAAGCTTAGCCAGCTCATCTTGTGTCATATCTAACGATATTCGCAATTCCTTTATTCTTTCTCCTATCGTCATATAAATCATCTCCTTTATCTCTAATTATAGCGTTTTTGTGACATTATGTCAACAAAAATATACAAATTAAGCAGACGTAATGTCTACAAAAATATATGTGATTTTTTATGCAAAACGTAGAAAGTGAAAATTTATGTTGACAATATGCCAACAAAGTGATATGATAACAAATGTAGACAATATGTCTACAGAAAGTGGGTGAAAAAATGACAGATACAAATCTTCTTGAATCAAAAATAAAAGCAGTTGGTTTAACAATTTCCGCTGTTGCAGAAAAACTCGGTATCACAAGAGCTGGCTTCTACAAAAAGCTCTATAATCGTTCTGAGTTCAAGGCGAGCGAAATCAGCAAGCTTTCTAGCATTCTCGAATTGTCCGATACGGAAAGAGAATCAATTTTTTTTGCTTGCAATGTAGACAGATAGTCTACAATACATTTTCAAGTAAAAAAAGGGGGGTAGAAAAATGTACAGCAAATTTGTTGAACTCTTACAAAAGAATAACACGACTCCGTATAAGGTATCAAAAGCAACCGGCATTTCACAGTCTTCGTTTTCTGATTGGAAAACAGGCAGAGCAGAACCCAAAGCCGATAAGTTGTTGAAGCTTGCCGAGTATTTCGGCGTTACAGTTGATTATTTTTTAAAGGAGGAAAATGAAACAATCATAAAAGGTGATAATTATTTGACTATCGGTGAACGAATAAAAGAATTACGCAAGTCATTAAATATGACGCAAGATGAATTGGCACAAAAGCTGGGATACAAAACACGTTCTTCAATTGCAAAAATAGAAAGTGGCACAAATGATATTCCTCAAAGCAAAATAAAGAGTATTGCTAAAGCCTTGGGCATATCTCCATCAACTCTTATGGGTTGGGGTAGAGAACTTGATATTGATAATCCCGAATTTATTTATAGCAATCTTATTAATCTCTCAAATGAAGAAAACGAACAGTTAATAAAGGTCATTAATATGCAAATTGATTTTTTGAATCGATTTAAAGAGTGGCTTGAAAAACAGAGGTGATGAATTTGGAACAAATCGTTACATACGATAAGCAACTTCCCGACAACATCGAGGATATTGCAAGATTTGCAATCTTCAACAGCGAAAAGCTGAAATCCTTGAAAGCCGAAATCAATGCCATTGATAAGCTGCATCTTGCAAAAGAGGTCTACGACCAGAAAATCAAGGAGCAGCAGATACTCGGTGAACTTGTGATGGACGCTTTCGTCAAACTCGGTCAGTTTTCCAAACAGCTTCCAAAAGCAACAAAAGGAAATCAATATACTGGGAAAATGGTGGGCGACAGCACTGTCGCTAACCAAAAAAGCAAACAAGAAATAATGTCAGAATTAGGCTTTTCCCCAAAGCAAACAGAACGTCTTGAAATCCTCGCCAACAATCCCGATGTTGTGGAACAGGTCAAGCAGGAAGCACGGGAGAATGATGACATTCCCACAAGAACGAGAGTTATCGACATTGTTCAGCAGAGAAAAAAGGAGCAATCTGACAAGACAACTGCTTCAAGCACTCTGTATAAGCAGTTTCACAATGCCCTGTTCGGAATACTTACGCTTGACATTTCCAAAGCAGATAATATTGCAGATTGGATTGACGACTGCAAGGGTATTCCCATAGGCGATTATATCTCCGACATTGGAAGGACAATTGAAAAGCTTGAAAATCTCAGGGCAGCATTTATGAATTACGAAAGGAGAAAAAATAATGGCTAGCAAATATCTTACCCCCGAAGCTAGGGACTACATTGAAGAACAAATCCACGATTACGGCGAGATTACGACCGAAGAAGTGATGGAGCTTGTAAGACCGCACTTTCTATTCGACCCCGAAGCAGCCCGTGAACAGCAGATAAGACGTGTTTCTCACAGAATAATGTCCTCAATCAGAGCAGATGACGGCACACGGACGTGTTTCGCTGTGAACAAGGACGGAGAGTCCACATATGTGAATGTGGAGAACACCACAAGCATTGAAGATCTGGACAAGGTCAAGGCTCAGTTGGGAAACAAATACGACGGTCTGAACCGTTCGCTGAAAAAGGTCAATGAACGTTTCCGTGAGATTGAAGGTCAGACAAGCCTGCTCGGAACGGGAACGTGAGGACTTGCACCAAACAAGCCCGTAAACGCATAGCATATAAAGGAGGTGCTGCATATGTTAACAGGTGAAGATACTTATGTACTGTCTACGGGAACAGTTGCCAAGGTCAGATGGGAACGCCCTGAGGTCGGTGTGGACATCACCGAGGAGGAATATCAGCGTCGTTTGCAGAATATCGCTGATACGGCACTGAGAGTCTATTCCAATCAGTGCAGGAGAATGCTCGACAGGGGCGAGGACAAGGAAGCCGAAGAGCTATGGCGGTCGATTTTCAGATCTGAACCGTTTTGGCTGAAAGAGGGACAGAAAAACTGAGAATGTGTTCCCTGCTCGGCATTGACTCGAGGAATTATATTTGAAAGGACGTGAAAAGAGTGGAAAAGTTGTATTTCATTCTGTCGCTGGTGCTGCTGGCAGTATTAACAGTCATAAACGTAGAAAGTAACTGGCGTTTTATAACTGTTGAGCTGATTGTCGGAATGGGCGTTATGCTGCCTGACGTCATAGGCAGCCTGATAAATGACATACGCTGGCTTCGGGAAGACAGCCGTCAGAGCAAAAAATAAGCCTGCACCGCTGAGAACGGAACAGGCAAAAGAAGTGTGGAAACCCCACAGAAAATCACAAGATTATTTTAACACGATTATTTACAAATGTCAATAGGAGGACATATAGATTATGAAATATGATGCAAGCATGACACAATTTCACGGCGACATTGTTGCAGCTGTGAAATTGATGTGCGGTAATGACACAATAGCACGCTCCAACTCAGAGGGCGCTTCTCCTGCTCCCCTTCGTGACTATCTAAAAGAGCAATACGGTTATAATGGTAGAAGCGCAAACGGCGTTAGGTATTTAAATACACCTTCTAAGGGCATGAAAATCAATCTTAACAGAGAAGTCGGCAACGACGGTGATACGTCCATAACGCTTTCGTGGTCGCAGGTTGCGAAATTTATACGAGATAATCCTTCGGAGATTTTCGGAGAAGAGGAAAAACCGAATGCGGAAAAATCCTCACCGACAGAAACGAAAACCTATTTAGAGATTTTCAAAGAGCATTACCCCAATGTGAATTGTGATGTACTATACGATGACTACTGTCCCGGAGATTTTTTCAAGGGGGCAAAGGAAGTTAATCACAAGGCTTGCCCTAATAACTGCGAAAATTGCTGGAATATCCCAGCGAATGAAGAATGGCACGAAATAGTTGATTCCGTTCCCGAGGGTTGGAAGGCTGTTGAACCGGAACACGAGGAAACTGAGCAGAGCGACGAGGAATTCAATCGAACCAAGGAGGAGCTTGAAAAGTTCATTTCTTCTGTTGATGAAAAGAAAATGGATTGCCCTCATTGGCTCAAAGGGAAAACGCTGAACAACAAGGGCTTCGGTGTTATAGAATTTGAATGTGCAATGCACAAGGAGAGCTTTTTTGAGGAAGACAAGATAAAGCATTTTCTTACAACACATTGTTATAATCAAATATGGTGCCCCTTCTGCGATCATCCGGAAGCTGTGCAGGACAAGCCTGTTGAACCTCCCGCCCCAGTTCAAAGCGAACCGACCGCATTTGACTATTCCGTACTCGATACCGACACAGCCACAAGTCTGAGAAACTGTGAAACAGTTATCCGAACAGAAACCGCAGGGTATTTCACGCTCCTGGGTGCAAAATTCAAGGAAGCGCAGGATCTGCTTGCTAACCATTCCTCGGGGACATTCGAGCAATGGTACACGGCTATGGGCTTCAAGCGGCAGACCGTCTACAATCTTATCAAACGTTTTGAATTTTCTAGTTCTCCAACAATTGGAGAACGTGCAGAAGTCTTTGAGGCTTTACCACTTACTCTCTCCTATGAGATAAGCAAACCCGATGCTCCCTCCGAACTTGTGGACAAGGTGCTGGACGGAGATATAACTAGCAATGCCGAATATCAAAAGCTGAAAAAGCGGCTGGAAGAAGCGGAAGAGAAAAAGGAGTTCTGGATCAAGAAAAATTCCGAAACAAATAAGGAGAACCAACAGCTTCGAACCGACAGAAACACAGCATTAACCCGTGCGGATAACGCAGAACGAAAACTTTCAGAAGCAGAAGCAAAGATTAAAGAGCTCGACCGTGAAGCCGATGAAGCAGACAGAGAATATGCAGCGATGGCAGATCGCGAAACACAGCATGAGGTCGAAATAGTAGACCTCAAAAGGCGGATTAAAGAGCTTGAAAGCCGTCCCGTTGAGGTTGCAGTCCAGCCCGATGAAGAAGCTCTTGCCGAAAAGGACAAGGAGATCTCCGAACTGAAGGAGAAAATTGAACGCCTTTCCGATAATGACGTTAAGAATTTTATTGTTAGGCTCACTCTTGACGAATACGTACAGCTGCAGGACATTGTGAAAAGCAGCGGAAATCTCTACATAGTAAATGCTGTCAACAGTGCAAAATTAATCAAACTTTAAGGAGTGAATATACAGATGATTAAAATAAACAGTCTTGAACTCGATGATGTCAAACGTATAAGAGCGGTGAAGCTTGCTCCCGCTGAAAATGGTCTTACTATCGTAGGCGGTAAGAATAATCAGGGCAAAACATCGGTGCTTGATGCCATCGCTTGGGCTCTCGGCGGTGAAAAGTTCCGTCCCTCGGACGCTGTTCGAAACGGTTCTGCCGTTCCCCCGCATCTGAAAGTTAAACTCAGCAACGGTATTGTTGTTGAGCGGTGCGGAAAAAACAGCGACCTCAAAGTTACCGATGCAAGCGGAAAACGGGCAGGGCAACAGCTCCTGAACGCTTTCATAAGCACTTTTGCACTGGATCTCCCAAAGTTTATGGAATCCTCCTCGAAAGAGAAAGCAAACGTTCTTTTGCAGATAATCGGTGTAGGTGACAAGCTGTATGAGCTTGACAATGAGGAGAACAAGCTGTATAACCGCAGGCTTGAAATCGGACGTATTGCCGAGCAGAAAGCCAAATACGCTGCCGAGCTTCCCGAATATGAAGGTATTCCCAAAGAGCCTGTATCTGTTTCAGAGCTTATCAGTCAGCAGCAGGAGATCCTTGCCCGAAACGGTGAAAATCAGCGTAAACGGGACCGAGCAGAACAGCTCAGAGCAACATATTCAAATATTACAAGCAGAATCGAAATGCTCCGCTCTCAGCTCGCAGAGTTGGAGAAACAGCAGTCCGATATTGCCGAGGATTTGAGGATAGCTGAGTTGTCGGCGGCAGAACTTTACGATGAAAGCACAGACGAGCTTGAAAACAATATCCGCAACATTGAAGCTGTAAACATTAAAATCCGAAGCAACCTCGACAAGGAAAAAGCCGAGATCGAAGCCAAGCATTACAAGGACGAATATGATTCTCTCACATCTGAGATTGAAGATATACGCACAGCAAGGCGAAAGCTCCTCGATAATGCCGAACTGCCCTTACCGGGACTGTCTGTTGAAAACGGCGAACTGACCTATAAGGGGCAGAAATGGGACTGCATGAGCGGTTCTGAACAGCTCAGAGTTGCCGCTGCTATCGTCCGCAAGCTTAATCCCGAATGTGGTTTTGTCCTGATGGATAAGCTTGAACAAATGGATATTGATACTCTAAATGAGTTCGGCGAATGGCTTGAAGCCGAAGGTTTACAGGCAATTGCAACACGAGTTTCCACAGGCAGCGAATGCAGTATAATAATCGAGGACGGATATGTTAAATCCGAAGAACAGACCGTCAGCGAAACTACTACAACAAATAAGACATGGAAGGCAGGTACGTTCTGATGACAGACGAAAAGCTGATATTCAAAAGCACTTCAAGAGAGTTCCCCGAGGACGGCTTTACCAACTGCAAAATTTCAAACAGCTCCTATGTAAAAATCCTTGCACTTAAAAGTGCTACAAACAAGCCTGCTCAGGACATTTTCAATGAGCTTATTGACTATGCACTTGAAAATTCTATGGTTGAAAAATATGACGGAACGAGGGTCAATGTTTCCGATATAATAAATCTGGTTGTATAAAGGAGAATCTATTATGAATGTGAGAATTTCAGGCGGAATAGTCCGCAAGAGGCAGAAGGTCGTAATCTATGGTCCCGAGGGTGTTGGCAAGTCAACCCTTGCCGCAAATTTTCCTAATCCCCTTTTTATTGATACTGAGGGCAGCACGGGGAATCTTAATGTAAATCGTTTTGAGGATAAGCCTACATCTTGGAGCATGCTTCTCAATTACATAGAGTTCGTTAAGAATAATCCTCAGGTTTGCGACACCCTTGTTATTGATACCATGGACTGGGCGGAAAGACTTTGTGTCGAAGATGTACTGAGTACTCATGGCAAAAAGGGTATTGAGGATTTCGGATATGGCAACGGGTATGTCTATGTGTTTGAAGCAATAGGACGTTTTCTGAACCTCCTTCAGGAGCTTATTGACAAGGATATATGCAATGTCGTGCTCAATTGCCATTCCCATCTGAAAAAGTTTGAACAGCCCGATGAAGCAGGCTCATATGACCGCTATGAGTTAAAGCTGGGAAAGAAAACAAGTTCTCAGACAGCTCCCCTTGTAAAAGAGTGGGCGGACATGATCCTCTTCTGCAACTATGAAACATATGCTGTTGCGACCGATAAGGACGGCAAGAAGTTCAAAGCTCAGGGCGGTCAGCGTGTAATGTACACCACACATCACCCTTGCTGGGACGCAAAGAACAGAGCAGGACTGCCGCCCAAGCTTCCGCTTGATTATGCTCAGATAGCACACGTTATCGAGCATACTGCCGCAAACAATGAGCCTGCTCCTTCATCTGATTCCATCAATATAACGAGTGTCCCTGTTGCTCCGACAGCTCCTGCTCAGAGTGCTCCGCTGTCTGACGTTACCGCTCAGTCCGAAACAACCCCAGCATTTGATTTATCAAACTGTGAGGAAGTAACTTGCGAACCGAATATTCCTACTGATATTCCCCAGGCATTACAGGATCTGATGCGGACAAACAATGTTTCCGAAGAGGATATTCGGGTAGCAGTCGCAATGAAGGGCTATTTCCCGGAGCGTATGCCGATTTCTCAGTATCCGCCTGAATTTATCAATGGCGTACTGATAGCAGCCTGGACACAGGTTTATGCACTTATTGCAGAAAACAAGAAAGTACCGTTTTAAGGAGGGCAAACAACTATGGATAGTAACTATACATTTGATTGGGATAGCGAGATCAACAATGAAAGCTCTGATTATATCCTGCTTCCCGAAGGAGATTATGAGTTTACCGTTGAAAAGTTCGAGAGAGGAACGTTTGACGGTTCGGACAAGCTCCCCGCTTGCAAGAAGGCTATCGTAACATTCACCATTTGGGGAGCAGAAGGCAAGATCTCTGTAATAGAGAATTTCCTTCTCTGCTCCGCTCTGGAATGGAAACTTTCCGCTCTGTTTCTGTCAGTTGGAATGAAAAAGCACGGAGAACCGCTGCGTATGAACTGGTCGGGACTTCCCGGGCAGAAGGGACGCTGTCATGTTTACATTGATCCATACAAGAAAAAGGACGGCACAGAAGGCAAATCCAACAAAATCAAAAAATTTTATGCCTATGACGATGACGTTCAGACAATAGTGCCTGCTGCTCAGCCTGTATATCAGCAGCCCGCACAGTACAGTGCACCTCAGACAGGCAGCTGGCAGGCAGGCAAGTTTTAATGGTGGAGCTTAGACCCTATCAGCAAGAAGCTATGTCCGCTGTCCTGAATGAGTGGGACAGCGGAAACAGCAAAACACTTCTCGTTCTTCCGACAGGCTGCGGAAAAACAATAGTGTTTGCAAAAATCGCAGAAGAATGTGTTGCAAGAGGAAAAAGAGTTCTAATTCTTGCACATAGAGCAGAGCTTCTAGAACAAGCCGCTGATAAAATCCATAAATCTACCGGTCTTTTATGTGCGACCGAAAAAGCAGAGGAAAGCTGTATCGGCAGTTGGTATCGAATAGTCGTCGGATCGGTTCAAACGCTTATGCGGGAGAAACGTTTGGCAGGCTTCGACCATAGTTTCTTTGATACTATTATTATCGACGAAGCACATCATTGTATTTCTGACAGCTATCAAATTATCCTCAATTATTTCCCCTATGCGAATGTCCTAGGAGTAACTGCTACGCCTGATCGTGGCGATATGAAGAATCTCGGTCAGGTATTCGACAGCCTTGCATATGAATACACTCTTCCCAGAGCTATTAAAGAAGGCTATCTCTCCCCTATCAAAGCCGTGACAATCCCCCTCGACCTTGACCTGACAGGAGTTTCCACACAAGCGGGAGATTTCAAAGCGTCTGACATTGACACGGCTCTCGATCCGTATCTCTATCAGATAGCAGATGAAATGATACACTATTGCTCAGACAGGAAAACAGTCGTATTCCTTCCCCTTGTAAAAACCTCGCAGAAATTCAGAGATATTCTGAACAGCAAGGGATTCCGTGCCGCAGAGGTCAACGGCAACAGCCCGGACAGAGCTGAGATTCTCAAAGACTATGAGGACGGTAAATACAATGTCCTCTGTAATTCAATGCTCCTCACCGAGGGCTGGGACTGTCCTTCGGTTGACTGCATAATTGTTCTTCGCCCGACAAAAGTCCGTGGACTGTACTGCCAGATGGTAGGCAGGGGAACACGCCTTGCACCGGGAAAAAAAGAACTGCTGTTGCTTGATTTCTTGTGGCATACCGAGCGTCACGAGCTTTGCCGACCTGCTCACCTAATTTGTACAGATGAAGCCGTTGCTAAGAAAATGACGGAGATGCTTGCCGATGAAGCGGGCTGCGCTGTTGACATAGAAGCGGCAGAAAAATCCGCATCGGAAGATGTTGTCGCAGAACGTGAAGAAGCTCTTGCTCAGAAGCTTGCTCAGATGAAGAAACGAAAGAGAGCACTTGTTGATCCCTTGCAGTATGAAATGTCTATTCAGGCGGCCGACCTTGCGAACTATGTGCCTGCCTTCGGTTGGGAGTGTAAAGCACCGACAGACAAGCAGAAAGCCCGTCTTGAATCCCTCGGAATATTCCCTGATGAAATTGATAGTGCAGGCAAGGCAAAACTCATTCTTGACCGTCTGGACAAGCGGAGAATAGAAGGTCTGACTACACCAAAACAAATCAGACTGCTTGAAAATATGGGCTTTAAACACGTCGGGACGTGGCAGTTTGAAGCTGCGAAAAAACTTATCAGCAGGATTGCAGCAAACGGCTGGAGAGTGCCCGGCGGCATAAATCCTTCGGATTATATCCCCGAAATTCCAACGGGAGGCGGCTATGATGGAACATTTGAATTTACTTGAAATACTGGAGCATATAAACCCCGCTATGCTTGACTATCAGGAATGGGTAAATGTCGGTATGGCACTCAAAGATGAGGGCTATTCCTGCAATGATTGGGATAATTGGAGCAAAAAGGATTTTGCCCGTTATCACTCAGGCGACTGCGAAAAGAAGTGGGAAACATTCAACGGCTCCGCTTCTCCCGTTACAGCGGGGACAATCATACAGTATGCAAAAGACCAAGGCTGGCAGCCGTACAGCGGAGGCACGGTGTTCGATTGGGATAGTGAGATCAATACCGAAGAAAATCGAATGATAGTAAATCCGTCCGAGGGCGTGAAGCTTGCCGAACCTTCCGAATGGCACCCGGGTCAAGAAATCATAAAATACCTCGAAACGCTGTTTGAATCAAGCGAAAACGTCGGATATGTCACGGAAACCTGGGAAAAGGAAGAGGACGGAAAGATTAAATATCTCCCGACCAAAGGCTCCTGTACCAGAACGGCGGGAGAGCTTATCGCAGAACTCACCAAACACGGAGATGATGTCGGTGCGGTCCTTGGAGATTACAATCCCGCAGCGGGAGCATGGATCCGTTTCAATCCTCTTGATGGTAAAGGCGTAAAAAATGAGAATGTCACCGATTTCCGATATGCACTTGTTGAATCGGACTGTATGACGCTTGAACAGCAGAATGCCATCATCAGAGAGCTGGAGCTTCCTGTGGCGATAATGGTCTATTCAGGCGGTAAATCCATACACGCTATCGTTAAGGTTGACGCATCGAATTATGATGAGTACCGCAAGAGAGTTGACTATCTATATACCGTATGCAAAAACAACGGTCTTGAAATCGACAAGCAGAACCGCAACCCTTCAAGGCTTTCCCGCTTGCCGGGCGTTGAGCGTAACGGCAAAAAGCAGTACATAATCGACACGAATATCGGCAAAGAGAATTTCATTGAGTGGCAGGACTGGATTGAAAGCATTAACGATGATATGCCAGATCCCGAAAGCCTTGCGGCAGAGTGGGACGATCTTCCCGAACTCTCTCCCCCGCTTATTGACGGCGTACTCAGACAGGGACATAAAATGCTGCTTGCGGGTCCGTCCAAGGCGGGAAAATCATACGCACTCATTGAACTATGTGCAGCCATAGCGGAAGGTTCGTCCTGGCTTGGCTTTAATTGTGCCAGCGGAAAGGTAATGTATGTCAATCTGGAGCTTGACCGTGCGAGCTGTCTTCATCGTTTTAAGGACGTTTATACCGCTCTCGGACTTGCTCCGAATCATATCCAAAATATTGACATATGGAATCTCAGAGGAAAATCCGTACCGATGGACAAGCTTGCACCAAAGCTGATCCGAAGGGCACAGAAGAAGAACTATATAGCAATCGTAATCGACCCGATATACAAAGTCATTACGGGAGATGAAAACTCTGCAGACCAGATGGCTCACTTCTGCAATCAGTTTGACAAGGTGTGCTCAGAGGTAGGCTGTGCGGTAATATATTGTCACCATCACAGCAAGGGTTCCCAGGGTGGCAAAAGATCAATGGACAGAGCGTCCGGTTCGGGAGTGTTCGCCCGTGACCCTGATGCACTTCTGGACCTCACAGAGCTGGAACTCACAGATGATATACGCAAAGCGGAGGACAATCGCCTTATCTGTGATATATGCCTGGAATGGATCACTCGCTTCGATCCTGAGTTCAAAAATAAGGTTTCTCAGGACGACTTACTGTCAGCTGTTCAGATGCGTGAGCACGCACATAAATTATTGCCACCGCAAACATTCGACCTTATGATGGGTGAGATTAACGAGCGGAAAGCAATTATTGAAAAGCGTACAGCTTGGAGAATTGAAGGAACGCTCCGAGAGTTTGCAAGCTTTCCCCCTATCAGCTGTTGGTTTCAGTACCCGATACACCGTCACGATGAAAGCGGAGCTTTGGCAGATCTTAAACTCGAAGATAATAAAAAGCCTTGGGAAAGAGCGACAGATAAGCGTAAGAAAAAGGCTGCAGAAACCCGTGAGAATATCACAGACGCCTTCACGAATGCATATAATTCGCTTTGTATTGACGGGTTTCCGACTATGCAGGAAATTGCAACTCTGTTGGGAAAGCCTATCAATACGGTTCGTGATTGGGCTAAAAAGTCAGGGTATTCTGTAGATAAATCAAACGGTAAAGTGGTCAAAAACGATAACACGGAGAACGAAAATTAATGGTGCCCGTGTTGACACGACTATCATAAAAATTATGATGCCCGTACTAACACGACTATCATAATTTAATGATAACCGTGTTGACACGAAAAACGGCACGATTATCATTGTTTTATGGTGGTCGTGTTGACACGACGAGCATCATATATACCTACGGTATATACGTACACCCGTGTCCGTGTGTAAACGGTGACCCGCTTAAGGGGGCGGTCACCGATATACACCCGACCACGGACACCGCGCGAAAAATCTCAGAAAGGAGAATTGTTAAATTATGGAAATTCAGTTTTTTATGCCGATGAAGCCGCCAACCGTTACGGCACAGGAACACAATATTGCTGTCAGGAATGGCAAGCCTATTGTTTACGATCCTCCCGAAGTCAAGGACGCAAAAGCTAAGCTGACAGCAGCACTTGCACAGCATAAGATCGAGCAGCCTTTCACAACTGCTGTCAGGGTTACAGTGAAGTGGTGCTTTCCTGTCACGGGCAAGCATAAGAACGGCGAATATAAATACACACGGCCTGACACCGATAACCTCCAGAAAATGCTCAAGGACTGTATGACAGACTGTGGCTTTTGGAAAGATGACGCTCTTGTTGCTTCCGAGATCATAGAAAAATTCTGGGCAGACATTCCCGGCATTTGGATACGCATTGAGGAGGTCTGACAGCTGTGGATATTTCGGAGGTGAAATACAATCTCGGCAAACCTGTGCAGCTGATTATCCCTCGGCACTCGATTGACTGTGAATATATCCTGACAGGCTGCACGATCAGGCGTGACGAGAGAAATCAATTCTACTATCAAGCTGAGCTTACCGACATTAAGAGCAATTCGCTTGCAATAGTTTGCTTGGAGAGCATTCACAAGATTGTTCCTCCAACTGTTGGAGAACGGAAAGGGTAGTTATTATGGAAAATAAGATTAAAGCGATAGACCCCAAAATAATCGTTAACCGTGATGTTGATAGACCCTATTATTCTATCGAATACTACGACACATCAGACAATAAGTGGCATATTGGATACGGTTCTTATAATCATGAAAATGTTGTCAGATGGCTCGATACAGAATTTGACGTAGTAGAAGCTGATGTTGCCCCTGCTTATACGTTCGATTTCAAAATCAATATCGAGGAAAGCATCGAAGCAACCATTCCCGATAATCACGAAGTCACCGAGGTTTGCCCTCATTGCGATAACGAAATCACAATGATTTGGAATGTTGCCGAAAGAGGTCTGAAAGCGTTTTGCCCCGTCTGCGGTAATCGGCTGATGTTATGCAGCGTATGCCCCGCTACTACCGAGAGAGGAGCAGCATGCGATTATGACAAGGAGAGCGACACTTGCAACGTCGCACGGTTGAATTTTAGACACGATAACAGGAGGTAACAAGTGACGACCTTGGAAGTCAAAGCCGAGCTCCAAAAATCGGCGGAAGCAACAGGCAAGTACATCGAAGCTCGGGAAGAGGCGGACAGATACAGGGGTATTCTGACAGGCGGAAGACCCGCTCGGTATGGAAAATTCAGCGGCACACGTTCGGGGTGTACTAACGCCGAGGAAAAATCCAGGTGCCGTCTGGCTGATCTGGAAGCAGATGCGGACGAGCTTCTTGCAGAAATGAATGCTGCACACAGCAGAGCAATGAAACTTATATCTGTCGTCCCCGACCGTGCTCAAAGAAGGGTGCTGAAAAAGCGATACATATACAATCAGAAATGGGACGAAATAGCGGTGCAGATGAACTATTCGCTCAGGCGGATATATCAGCTTCACGGATACGCTCTGAAAAAGATTGCATTGCATTTCACTAATTCCTGTGATATAATGTAAAATAGCAAAGAGTATAAATTCAAGCGGCGGTGGATCGTGGCGATAGTCACGGTTCACGCCGCTCATTCTTTGCTTTGCCGTCTTTTAAGTAGGCCAAATTTTTACCTGAGGGGAGGTTATTATGGGGAAAACAAATAAGCTGAAATATCCGAAGCCGGAAGAATTGCAGGCGGCGTGTGATGCGTATTTCGAGGACTGCAAGGGCAAGCCGCTCGTCGACGAGGACGGAGTTACAGCTACCGATAAATACGGCGTCCCCATAATAATCGACGCTCGCCCCCCGACAGTTACGGGGCTTGCTCTTTGGCTCGGCTTCAAAACTCGGCAATCTTTGTTAAACTATCAACACCGTTCTGCCAAATACAACGACATTCTGACCGAGGCTAAATCTCGGTGCGAGGAGTATGCGGAACGGCGTTTATATGATCGGGACGGGTGCAACGGGGCAAAATTCTCGCTGACCAACAATTTCAAGGGCTGGAGGGAAAAGCCTGAGGAAGAAAAGCCCGCATCTGAGGAGGTACAAATAATTGACGACGTGTAAGGCTGCTGCATCGGCGGTCAGACTGTCCGAAATCATACCGCCGCATTTCTACGAAGCACACAGATACATCAAGAATCACGAATATACAGAGTATGTATTACCGGGCGGCAGAGGGTCATGTAAATCGACCTTTGTCAGCGAGGAAATTCCGCTGTTAATGATCCGAAATCCGGATATGCACGGTCTTGTTCTTCGCCGTTTTGGAAATACGTTAAAGGACAGCGTTTTCAATCAGATCATCTGGTCAATTGATAAGCTGGGGCTTGCGTCGAAATTCAAAACATCACTTTCTCCGATGAAGATTGTTTATAAGCCTACGGGTCAAACGATTTTCTTCCGTGGTCTGGACGACCCGCTCAAAATGAAATCCATCAAGCCGCCATTCGGATATATCGGTATTCTATGGTTTGAGGAGCTTGACCAGTTTGAGGGTGAAGCACAGATCCGTTCCGTTGAGCAGTCGGCAAAACGTGGCGGACAGAAGTATTATATTTTTAAGTCGTTCAATCCTCCAATCTCTGCGGCTAACTGGGCGAACAAGTACGCTTTAGAATCCAAGCCGGGAAAAATCGTCATAAAGTCCGATTACAGAACCGTTCCTCGGGAATGGCTCAGCGAGGATTTTATCGAGGACGCAGAACATCTCAGAATCAAGAATCCCAGGGCATATGAACATGAGTATCTCGGGATCCCGACAGGAACGGGCGGGAATGTTTTTGAAAACGTAATTGTCCGAGAAGTTACGGACGAGGATAGAAAGCAGTTTGACCGTGTTTACAGGGGTGTCGATTGGGGCTGGTTTCCGGATCCATACGCATACAACGAGATGTATTACGATTCAAACCGCTGTCGCCTGCTCATTACCGATGAGGTACACTGCAATAAAAAGTCAAATCGTCAAACTGCGGATATGCTTTTCAAGCGTGGCATAACGTCAGCTGACCTTCTGATCGCAGACAGTGCGGAACCTAAATCTATCGGTGACTATCGCAGTTATGGTCTGTCCTGCCGTGCTGTGGAGAAGGGACCCGACACGGTGGATTATTCTATGAAGTGGCTGCAGTCATTGAACGAGATAATTATTGACAGCGTAAAATGCCCTTATACTGCTGCTGAGTTTCAGGAGTATGAATACGAGCGGACAAAGAAGGGTGAGATAATTTCAGGCTATCCTGATGCGAATAATCATCACATTGATGCTGTTCGATACGCAATGTCAACTATCTGGAGGAAAAAGGGACGATGAATATTTTCGATAAAATCAAGGAAGTGATCTCAAAAATGCTCGGCAAAAAGGAAATTTCTCAGGCTATTGGCGTTAGCGTCAATGTTTCCGGGAAGATGAAAAACACATTGAAGCTTTGGTGCGATATGTACGAAAATGACGCTCCCTGGCTGTCGGAAAGCGTTCATTCGAAGAACCTTGCGGCAGCTGTTTCGGCGGAGCTTGCACGGCTTGTTACGCTGGAATTCACCTCGGAGCTGACGGGCGGAAAGCGTGCGGAGTTTCTTTCCGGGGAATATAACCGAATCATTTCCGAAAGCCGTGTATTTACCGAATACGCTTGTGCAAAAGGCGGGCTGATGTTAAAGCCGTATATTTCTGCGGGAAAGATCGTCACGGCGTTTGTTCAAGCGGACAGCTTCTTTCCTACCGCCTTTGACAGCTCGGGTAATATTACGGGCTGTGTATTCGCAGACAGGAAAACAAAGGGCAGCCGATATTACACACGGCTTGAATATCATGATTTTTCTCCCGTGGGGTATTCGATACAGAACTTCGCTTTTGTTTCGGACAATTCGGACAGCATCGGCAGAAGGATCTCTCTGACAGACGTTCCCGAATGGGCGGATTTGCAGGAAGAGGTGTCTATTGGAAATGCAAAGCGTCCGCTATTTTCATATTTCAAAATGCCCGGGGCGAACAACATCGACAGCAGTTCCCCTTTGGGCGTTTCGGTGTTTGCGAGGGCAGTCGATTCCATAAAACAGGCGGACGAACAGTATTCCCGTATTTTGTGGGAATACAAGGGGTCTGAGCTGGCTGTTCACGTTGATGAAACTATGCTCGAGCTCTCCAAGGACGGCAAAGCAAGTCTGCCCAAGCTTGATAAAAGGCTTTATCGTGGACTTAGTATGGACAGCGGTTCTCAGATAGAAACCTTTTCTCCCGAGATTCGTGATACTTCCCTGTTCAATGGTCTTGATGCTCTTCTGAGGGATATTGAATTTCTGTCGGGGCTTGCATATGGCACATTATCCAGAATGCAGGAAACGGCTAAGACCGCCACCGAGATAAAAGCTGCACGTCAGCGTTCATACAGTACTGTGAGTGCAATTCAGAGGGCATTAAAAACGGCTTTGGAGAACCACCTTGAAGCGATGGAAATGCTCTGCGATATTTATTCGCTTGCTCCTCGTGATAAGGTGGAGCAGTCAATTGATTTTGGCGATTCGCTTATTGTCGATAACGAATATGAGCAGAAGGTGTGGCTGCAGGAGGTTTCTGCAGGGCTGATGTCGCCTGTTGAATACCGAATGAAACGTTACGGTGAAACGGAGGAACAGGCAAAGGCGGCACTTCCGAGTAGCCTTGGGGACGATGAATAATGCTAACACCTGAATATTTACAGGGACTTCCCGCAGAGCTGGAGCAGTTGTATCTTCGGCTGGAGGAAGAAACTATCGCCGATATAAGCAGACGGATAGCAAAGGTCGGGCATATCAGCGATACTGCCGAGTATCAGATACTGCGTATGCGGGAGCTTGGTGCGGGGACAGAGTACATTAAGAGCAAAATCAAAGAATATTCCGGGCTGTCCGATGATGTTGTGGAGCAGCTCTTTTTTGATGCTGCTCAGGTGTCGGACGAGTTTTACAAGGGTGCATATGACAAGGCAGGAAAAGAGTACAAGCCGTTTGAATACAATGATTTTTTTCAACAGATAGTCGTTGCAAATGTTAATCAGACGAAGGGCGAGCTGAGCAATCTTACTCAGTCTATGGGTTTTTCCTATCGGGGTTCGAACGGTGAGCGGCGTTTCCGTCCTGTTGCGACTGCATATCGGGAATGTTTGGACTATGCGTTCACTCAGGTTGAAACGGGGACGACAGATTATATCACAGCTATCAGAAACGCCACCAGACGGCTCACAGAGAGCGGTTTGCAGTTTGTGGATTATGATTCGGGGGTAGTGAATCACGTCGACGTGGCGGTGCGTAGAGCCGTGTTGACGGGCATATCTCAGGTTACGGGAAAAATCTCCGAGCACAATGCAGCAGAGCTTGAAACTGACATTGTGGAAGTAACTGCTCATGCGGGAGCACGTCCCGATCACGCCGAATGGCAGGGCGGTTGGTACTCGCTTTCGGGAAAATCCAAGAAATATCGTTCGCTGGCAGAAGCGACAGGATATGGACGTGTAGACGGGTTGAAGGGTGCGAACTGTCGGCACGACTTTTTTCCAGTTATCGAGGGCGTTGACGTTCCGCTGTACACCAAGGAGGAGCTTGCAAACATAGATCCTCCGCCGTTTGAGTACAACGGCAAGCGTTACACCTACTATGAAGCTACTCAAAAACAGAGGAGCATGGAGAGGGCTATCCGAAAGACTAAACGGGAGATCCTTGCAGCGGATAAGTCGGGAGATAAAGACCGATTTACCGAAAAGTCAATCAGGCTCAGACGGCAGCGGGAGGAATACGAGAAGTTTTCCAAGTCTGCGGGACTGCTCACTCAGAATGAGAGGAATCAGGTGGTTGGGTTCGGGCGGTCGGAGGCTTCAAGAGCTTCTTGGGCGGCACGTTCGGCACAAACTTCGGGGAATGGTTCGAAGGGGACGCCGACGAGTGGAGGAAACTCAAAGTCCTTCAAAAATATTAACGTTGTTACCACAACAAATGCCGCAAACAAAGGGCAGCCCAATAGTGAATATCAGCGTCGTAAATCGAATATGGGAAGCGAATACTTCAACATCAGCAAAAACGAGAAAGGTGATACGATTACGCCTAAACGACTTTATAAAGAGTTGTCCAAAAACGATAGGGGCAAATCTTTCCTGAAATACATCAAAGACAACAATGTTAACGTCGAGATTACATACGAACCACCAGAAAATCCCGATATAATGGGCTTAGCATTATGTGAAAGCAATACGGTGTTTATATATGCTTCAAACACTAAATCAATCAAGGAAACTGCCAAAACCATAATACACGAATTAAAGCATTTGCAGATTAATCGTCCGAACACGCAGTATCAAGAGAGATTGTGTTATATCGAAGAAAAACTTTTTGAAAAGAACACTAATGTATTGACAGATCAAGAATTAGTTGATATAATGATACATGTAGAGAATCATTATCCAAAATTACCGGAGGGATCGCCTTATGACTGCTAAAGAATCCGTTAAACTGTACAACGACCTTTACAACGGAAAAGAAGTATTATGCTTTAAATGTTTAAAGGGGTATTTCCGTGGAAACAGTTTGCCTAAAGAATCGACAACTTTCACTTGCGACAAATGCGGTCATCAGATTATTTTTAATTAACGGCTGCTCCAAAGGAGGATTCTTATGAGAAAGAAATGCCCGACTTGCAACAGTAAATATACCGATCTCCAACAGTATTGTTCAAAATGCGGTATTCAGCTTATAAAAGATGATAACCGCTGCTCAGAACCGAAAACAAGATTTTGTGAATGCACTGTTTGCGGAGATGACGACATTTACTGCACATACTGCGGTTCCCTTACCGCTTATGCCGCAGAACGCAATAAACTTAAAAATTAATTTTTAACCGCCCTGAGAAGTCAAGGCGGTTTTCTTATGCCAGAAAGGAGGATAAGATGATTAAAACAAAAAAGTTCCGTAATGAGCCTAGAGCTTGTGTATCAATCGACCCTAGCGATGAGGAGATTGTTATCGTATCAAGCAAAGGACAAACTTCAATCTGGATAAACGGGAAAGAAGCAGAGCACGTCATGGACGTTACATTCAGTCACTTTTCCGGGGGCAAGCCCGTGTTTGATATAAAGAAAGAAGTGATAAAATGATAAAGGTTATAATCAACGGGAAGTTGTATGACCGTATATCCGAAGCTCACGTTGTTGCCGATGGATTCTCCTATATAATCTACGATGATGAAAACGGAGAGCGGAACATTCTCCATTTCAGAAACGAAGAGCTTGACGAGTGGGTAATAACAGTATCAAAATAACCCTTTAACCGCCCTTAAACAAGGCGGTTTTTCTATGCCTAAATTTGAGAGGAGAATATTCAATGACAGAGATCTTTGCCCCTTTTGACAGCAGTTATCCGTCTTATATTACCTGCTATTTGGAACATGCGTCGCATACCGCTCCGAGCATGACCATCTATGCCGCACGATGTATCAGCCGCAGACCGCATCTGAAAAGACGTTTAAGGCAGTATGGGAGGAAGTAATGGTATGAACGCACGGGCGTGTGTTGGCTAACACTCACGAGCGTTAAAACGTGCGTTGGTGAGTGTTAAAGGGGTCGATTTCTACCCGTTTATCTTGTGAAATCAACAGGATTTTCACGAGATATTTTGCGGTTGGCAAGTTACCGGCAAGTTACAAGCAAGTTAATATGTTCCCGAAAGGACTTGATTTTTCTGTTTTGCTGTGGTATAATAACGGCAGAAGGGAGCTGATATTATGAGCACAAGAGAAATTGCTTACAGTATTATTGACAGACTTTCCGATGAACAGATAACCGCATTCATTACACTTTTCGGAAACGCTTCGGTGCTTGATGAAGTGCCTAATGATGAAACCCTTGAAGCACTTGCCGAGGTCGAAGAAATGAAGAAAAATCCCGATAAATTCAAAGGTTACACCGATGTTGACGAAATGATGAAGGAGCTGTTGGCGTGAAGTACACGGTAAAGCCCACAAAGAAATTTCAGAAGGATCTCAAGACCGTCCAAAAGAGGGGCTATGACATTGACAAGCTCACTAAGGTCATCAAGCTTCTTGCTGACGGCTCTGCTCTTCCCGAGGAATATTACGATCATTCGCTGAAAGGAAATTACAGCGGCTGCCGTGAATGTCATATTCAGCCCGACTGGCTGCTGATCTACGAAATGAGCAGTTCCGAACTTATTCTTTATCTTACCCGCACGGGTTCACACAGCGACTTATTCTGAAAATCTATATGTTTTTAATGCGTTTTGCAGTTTAACTGCAAAACGCATTTTTTATACCCAAAAGGAAGGCGGTGAGCAAAATGAGGATTCTTTCGGACATTAAAAACTTTGGCTGAAAGGAGGTGATCCCAAAATCCCGCAGGCAAGCTGTCGGGATTTGTATCTCGCCTGCTGTGAGCGTTATCACGGCATCGCCCGGAACGGCGTAAAACTATCAAGGATATGAGATGTAAACTCGTAAAAAACGTATTCCGAGGAGGTATTTTTTATGAAAAGAGAATTTCTTACAGGGCTTGGCATCGCCGAGGACGTTATCGACAAGATCATGGCTGAGAACGGCAAGGACATTGAAGCCGCAAAAGCCAAATATGCCGATTATGATGCTCTGAAAACTCAGCTGGCAGAAGCAAACGGCAAGATTGAGGAATTTGGCAAGCTGGATTTCGACGGCGTAAAAAAGATGGCTGACGATTACAAGGCAAAATTCGAAGAAGCTCAGGCTGAATCGAAAAAGCAGATCGAGGCTATGCAGTTCAATCATGCTCTGGAAAATGCTCTGAGCGGTGCAAAGGCTAAGAACGTTAAGGCGGTCAGGGCATTGCTCGAAACAGACAAGTTGAAGCTGAACAAGGACGGCTCTCTCACGGGGTTGACCGAACAGCTGGACAAACTCAAAAGCGAAAATGATTATTTATTTGAAGCAGAGAAAAAGGAAGATGTTCCTCAGTTCCTGGGCGGTTCTTCGGGCGGTTCGTCCGCTTCCGATGAGGACGCTGTAAGGGCTGTTATGGGGCTTCCTCCTCTCTCACACTAACAAGGAGGTTTTTTAGTTTATGGCAAATTCTATCTCACTTTTTAAGAAGTACATTGACATGCTGGACGAGGTTTACAAGGTTTCCGCAAAGTCCTCGGTGCTGGACATTGACGGCAGTCTTGTCCGTGCGGGTGCTAATGCAAACGAGGTCGTTATCCCCAAGATCTCTATGGACGGTCTGGCAGATTACAGCCGTTCAAGCGGATATGTGAACGGCAACGTTACATTCACAAACGAAACCGTTCAGTTTAACTATGACAGAGGTCGTGCGTTTACCGTTGACGCTATGGACAATGAGGAAACAGCGGGTCTTGCGTTCGGCAAGCTGTCCAGCGAGTTCATCAGGACAAAGGTCGTGCCTGAGATGGACGCTGTTCGTTTTGCGACATATGCGGGTGTTTCCGGCATTGGCACGGCGACAGGTGCTCTTGCGAACGGTCTGGACGTTCTGGCTGCTATCACTGTAGCAAACAACGCTATGGACGAGGCAGAGGTTTCCGCTGACGGTCGCTATCTGTTCATCACTCCTACCCTGCACAACCTCATCAATGCCGTTGACAGCTATAAATCGAAGGCAATGCTCGACAAGTTCGCAAGCGTTGTGGACGTTCCTCAGAGTCGTTTCTATACTGCCGTTGACCTTTATGACGGCAAGAGCAGCGGCGAAACCGTTGGCGGCTTTGTCAAGGATCCTTCCAGCGGCAAGTTTATTAACTTCATGATTATTCAGAAGGGTGCTGTTATTCAGTTCACAAAGCACACCGTCAACAAGGTAATTTCTCCCGCAGATAATCAGGAGAGTGACGGCTGGAAGTTCTTCTACCGTGCTTACGGTCTGACCGACGCTTACGAGAACAAGGCTGCGGGTATCTACCTGCACAAGTCTGCTACCTAAGGAGGATTTTTATGACGTTTATCGGACTTAAAGAGGAGAAGCCCATTGAAAAGCCTGTGAATCAGCCTGAGAGCCTGCCTGAGAGCCTTCCTGAGGACCTGCCTGACAAGTCTGAGGAACAGCCTGCCGAAGAAAAGCCTTCCACCAAAGGCGGCGGTAAAAAGTGACTGTTTACGCTGATTTCGAGTTTTACAGAGATGATTTCCTCGGGGGAAAAATTCCCGAGTATGTGTTTTCCGAATATGCTCTCAGGGCTACCGAGCGGATAGACGAGCTTACATTTAATCGTCTGAAAAATGCGGAGGATATTCCCGTTGAAGCTCAAAAAGCCTGTTGTGCTGCTGCCGAGGTGCTGTATATATCCAACTGTGCGTCCGAGAAGTCCGAAAAGGGCATTTCTTCGGAGAAGGTCGGGGAATATTCGGTGAATTATTCGGCTGCTTCGGGGCAAGCTTCGGACAGGAATGTTTCCGATGCTGTTCGGCGGTATCTGCTCCACACGGGGCTGATGGGCAAGGTGGTGGAGCAATGATAACTAATGCAAGCTGCACAGTTTTCCGTGTTGACCGTGAGGGCGACTGCTCCCGTATGTTCTTCCCTGTCGTTATGTGGCAGGGAAAGCGGGGCGTTTCCGTCAATGCTCACGGCGAGGAAACGGAGGACAGGACGGTTATTTTCATTCCCGATGTCAAAGCAGATATTATTCCGGGAGATTATGTTTGCAGAGGAAATGTTTCGGATTTTTCCGAGGAAAATGCTTTGCGGATAATGTCAGTAAAATGCTGTGATTATGGCTCACCCGATATGCAGCATATTCGATTGGAGGCGGTGTGATGGGTGTCAGGTTTGAGATGCGATCAACTGCTCAGATTATTCGTGAACGTGAGCTTCACCCTCGTGGCAAGGTGCAGAAATACATTGACAACGCTGTTCTGCGATATTGTGACAAGTATGTGCCGTTTCGGACGGGCAAGCTGAAACAGTCGGGAACGATACACACGGTCATCGGTTCGGGCGTTGTGAAATACGTTACACCTTACGCCCGTCCGCAGTATTATTACAATGCTGGCAGAGGAACACAGGGAACGGCACGGGGCGGATTTCGTGGGCGTTTATGGTTCAAACGAATGAAGGCGGTTTACAAGGACGTTATCCTTGACAATGCACGGCGTTTGTCGGGGGCAAGGAGGTCGTAACATTGGCAAGCATTATTTCGGCTGTTCGGGAATACCTTGCCGCCTGTCCCCTGCTCGGTTTGTCCGATGCGAAAAAGCTCCATATCAGTTGGACAGACGATAAAGCGGACAGTCACGGTATTGTCCCCGATGGCGATATCATCACAAAAAAGTTTTTGAACGGCGGTGGGAAGCATCAATATTCTTTTTCGCTGTTTATCCGAAAATTTTCCGCTGTGGATTTTGAAAATCTCCGAAATGCGGAATTTATCGAAGAATTGCAGAGATGGTGTTCCAAGGAAAGCCTTGCGAAACGCCTTCCACAGCTCCCCGATGGGCTTGTTCCCCTTCGGCTGGAAGCCCTGAACGGTATGGCGTTTGAACCCGATAAATCGGGCAAGACGGGGCTTTTTTCTATACAATTCAATCTATATTACAACGAATACAGGAGGTAGTTTTTATGGCAGATATTCTTTCCGAGGGTGTTGTTCAGCGTACCGACATTGTACCCTTTATGAACACAGGAAAAGAAGAAACCCCCACATGGAATCAGATGGGTGCGGGCTGGACTAAATTTTCCGAATCCCCTAATGCTCAGACCAAGAGCAAGAAGTACATCAACGAAAAGACCGAGCGTGAGTCCGTAACCAGATACAAGCCTAAGTTTGATTTTGAGGCTGATCTGATGCACGCTGATCCCACTATCAAGAAAATTTATGACATTCAGCGTAACCGTGAAACGGGTGCGGGTGCTATCGTTGACATTCTTGTGGTGGATATGTTCGGCGAAGAGCCTGTTGACGGCTACGATGCAAGGAGAATGAAGCTGGCGGTTTCCGTTTCGTCCGTTGATGGTGATGACGACATGAGCATCAGCGGCTCTCTGAACGGTCAGGGCGATGACATCAAGGGCAAGTTCAAGACCGAAACAAGCACATTTACGGCAAATTCGTAAGGAGGATTTTTAGATGGTAAAGTTTGAATACAAACGTAGAGTTCCCGAAATCGAGGTAAGCGGCAAGGTTTATCAGCTGCCTTTGAAAACCGCTGTTATGGTGGACAAGATAAATGCTGCTTTTGCGGCAATCTCAAAGGCTAAGACCGCCGCCGAGCAGTCCAAGGCGACTGTGGACGGCATTGCCCTTTTCATCGGCGATGACGCTTACAAGCTCTACCCCGAACCTGAGAACGCCGACACGGACGAGCTGGCGGCTCTGTGGTTTGAGCTGAACGCCGAATCCAACAAGGGCACAAATGCCGTCATAGCGAAATACAAGAAGTGAACATAATCACTGACGGTCTCCCCGACTGTGTTGAAATAGGCGGGGAGATTTTTTATATCAACACGGATTTTCGGGTTTGGGTGAAGATAGAGCTGCTGTTTTCCGATGATGTTCCCGAGGGGTACAGGCTGCCTTTGGCGTTGGGGCTGGCGTTTGATGTTGTTCCCGAAAACAAGGAGGAAGCTGCGGAAGCGTTGCTGGCGTTTTATTCCGGGGGTAAAAATACCGAGAAAAAAACGTCGAGCAAAAAGAGCAAAAAGAAACCTCGGAAACATCGTCGGATATACTCCTTCGAGTATGACAGCGAATACATTTATGCTGGTTTTCGTCAAGCATATGGGATTGACCTGGCTAGTGAAAAAATGCACTGGTTCAAATTCAAGGCTTTGTTTGCAGCTTTGCCCGATGAATGCCTGATGTCGAAGATTATGGGGTGGCGGGCTTTGGAGATCACCAAGGATATGCCCGAATCGGCAAGAAAACGTTATGCGGAACTAAAGGACGCTTACCGTCTGCCTTTATCACAGACAGAGGAAGAAAAAATCCGTGCGGCTAAGGAGTTTTTGATGGGAGGGGGATAATGTTTGTTTGACGGCAGATTAGTATTTGATACTGCTGTTGATTCGGAGGGGCTAGAGCAAGGAGCGAGCGGTCTTGCCAACATTGTGCAGACGGCTATGGGAAATATCCTTGCAAATCTGGGAACACAGATAACAAGCGGTTTGACACAAATTTCCGCACAAGTAACCGCTGTGGGGTCAAGCTTTGAAGCGTCTATATCGAAAGTGACCGCTAATACGGGCATAACCTCTGCTTCGGACGAGTTTGAGGAGCTTTCGACGGCTGCCAAGCAAGCGGGTGAAACTACGAAAATTTCCGCTACTCAGGCGGGAGATGCGTTGAATTACATTGCGAACATTGCACAGACGGCTATCGGAAATATCCTTGCGAATCTGGGAACACAAATAATCAACAAGTTGGCGTCCATTCCACATCAGATAACGGCTATTGGCTCTAGCTTTGAAGCTTCGATGTCGCAGGTTGCGGCTACTATGGGCATAACCTCCGCTTCGGAGGAATTTGAGGTGCTTTCGACGGCTGCCAAGCAAGCGGGAGAAACAACGAAATTCTCTGCTACTCAGGCGGGAGATGCTCTGAATTATCTTGCTTTGGCGGGATATGATGCAAACAAGGCTGTTGAGGCTTTGCCCATTGTGCTGAACACAGCGGCGGCAGGCGGTATGGACCTTGCGTATACGTCCGATTTGATAACAGACAGTATGTCCGCTCTCGGCTTGGGAATGGAGGAGCTGTCGAGTTTCTCAGACCGTTTGGCGGTGACGTCCCAGAAGTCCAACACTAATGTTGCACAGCTGGGCGAGGCTATTCTGACGGTTGGCGGTACGGCAAAAACTCTTTCGGGCGGTGTGGTAGAGATGAACACCGCTCTCGGAATTTTAGCGGACAATGGTATCAAAGGTTCAGAGGGCGGTACGGCTCTCAGAAACGTGATACTTTCCCTGTCTGCCCCTACGTCAACCGCTGCGGATATGCTCCAAAAGCTGAATGTGACGGCGTTTGATGCGGCGGGAAATATGCGTCCGCTGCAGGATACCTTTGGCGACTTGAACACGGCTCTTTCTAAGCTGTCAGATCAGGAGAAAACGGCGGCGTTGAATGAAATTTTCAACAAGGTTGACCTCAAATCAGTCAATGCTTTGCTGGGAACATCTGCGGAACGGTTTGATGAACTGTCGGGGTATATCGAAAATTGCGAGGGTGCGGCGTCCGATATGGCGGACACTATGAGCAGCAATCTAAAAGGCGATATCACCATTATGCAATCGGCGTTGGAGGGCTTGGGCGTTGCCACATATGAGAAATTTGCCGTGCCTATGCGGACGGCTGTTCAAGAGGTAACGGGCGTTATTTCACAGCTTACAGAACGGTTGAAAAACGGAGATTTGTCAGATACGTTTGACAAGATTTCCGAAGGCTTTGCTAGGCTGACAACGGCGGCTGTTGACCTTTTGGGAAATACTGTTCTCCCGCTTTTGGCAAACGTCCTCGGGACTGTTGTTGACAAGGCTGACAGGCTGGTTCCCGTTATCGGTTCGGCGGTCACTGCTCTTATTTCTTACAAGGGAATTGTGACGGTTGCAACGACGGCTCAGACGCTGCTTAATACTGTTGTTTCCGCAAATCCTTATGTGCTGGCGGCTTCGGCTATTGCGGCGTTGGCGGCGGGTATGACCATATTCAACGGCATGCAGGAAAGCTCTGCGGAGATAGCGGATAGGGCTCGTTCGGCATATTCCGAGGAATTTGCAGAAATTGAAAAGACCACAAATGCGTTCAACAGTGCCGCCAATGCTGCCGATGAAGCCTACGACGCACGGGCGGAAGAGCTTACTCTGCTTGACCACCACAAACAGCGGCTTGACGAGCTTGTGGACGCTAACGGCAGAATTATAGGCAGTTACGAGGAAGTCAAGACGCTTGTTGAGGAGATAAACGGGCTTTATCCGGACACAATCGAGCTGATCGGCGGGCAAATTCAGGGATATGACGAGCTGTCGCAGTCCATTGATGACTATCTGGAAAGTGAAAGAAAAGCTATTCTGGCGCAGTCAAAGAAGGAAAAGTACAGTGCTGCCATTATTGCTCAGGACGAAGCGGCGGGGCGTGCGGACGAGCTGAAAACCGCTATGGACGAAGCGGAGAAGCAGTATCAGAGATTTGCAAAGTTTAACGCCGAAGCACAGCTTGTCAGGGGTCTTTATACAGGTGCTCTTGATGATATGACAGAAGAAGAAAAGGCTGCTTGGCAGAAATCGGGTCTAAACCTCAAAGATTGGATAAGCAGTCAGACTTCATATTGGCAGGCAAGCACCGCCGCCGCTTCTCAGGCTTGGGCGGAAAATCAGCAAATTCTCAATGACGCTGAAAAAGCCATCACCGAATATGAAAGTCTATTTTCTCAGGCAAGCGAAAATATCGCCGAGGACTCCCTAATTCCCCCGCCTTCCGTTATGCCTAAGGGCAATACAGCGGAGGAAAATGCAGAGATACTTTCCAAATGGGCTGAGGAACAATTCAACAGCTTCAAGACCAAATGGGAGCAGCTGGAACACGATTTCGATATGGGCACCATAAAGACCGAAGAAGAGCTTTTTGACAAAAAGAAGGCACTTCTTGCGGAATATGGCGACAGCTCCAAACAGGAATATTGGCGGTATTATAAGGACATTGCCGCATACGACAAGGAAGCTGCTGAGGAGCTTATTGCTCAGCAGAAAAAGACTGCCGAGGAGCTTGCGGACAATCAGAAGAAAGCTGCCGAAAAGGCGTTTTCAAACTGGACTGCGGGCTTTAATAATGTTGTTTCCGAAGCGAATAAAGCATTTGACGATATTCTCCAACAGAAAACGGCGTTTTCCGACAAGCTGTCCGAAAGCACGTCCCTGTTCACCTGGGAAACGGCTACCGACAAGAAAACGGGCGAGGATTACAAGTATATCTATCTCGGAGATATTCAGCAGCAGACCAAAGATCTCCAGAAATACGCCGATGTGATCGAACAGCTTAAAGCAAAGGGTGCGTCTGCCGACTTTATGGCTCAGTTTATGAACCTTAGTGTGGAGGACGGTATAGCGTTTGCGGAAAAGCTGCTTGACCCCGGCACGAATTTTGACCTGTATATGTCCGAGTGGCAACAGCAGCAGGATATTATTGCGTCTATCACCAATGAGTTCTATGACGGTGCTGTTGCAACGCTGGAGGAGAAATTTACAGGGAAAATAAACACGGCTCTTGCGGCTATTCCTCCAAATGCTATGCAGGCGGGCGAGGAAACCGTTCAGGCGTTCATAGACGGCGTTTCGGGGCTTGACATTAATGAGCTGACGCTGGGTGTTCTGGAGGACGCTGACACGGCGGCTCTCGGACGTACACTCGGGGAGCAGTTCGGGCAAGGTTTCTCGGACGGAATAGGAAGCATCGGCATAAGGCTTGCGGACGCTATTGAAACAAGTCAGATCATCAGCGGTGCAAGATACGGCGGTTATTACGGCGGAGAGCAGAAGCCGGCTGAAACCAAGGTGGACGTCACCACGCACATTTACCTTGACGGTAAAGAAATAGCGGCGGCGTCCGAAAGTCAGACAGAGATAAATCAGCGAGTGCAAGGAGAATAAAATGATTACTTTTTCAATCGGTTCTATTCCCTGCGGTGCGTACATCGAGGAGGGCGGGTACACCGTTTCCTCCTCGCTTGTTAAGGACACCGCAAACAGTTTTACAAGCATTGACGGCGTTGACAGGACACCTGTTCTGGGGCGTAAGGTCAAGATGTCGGTTAAGCTTATTGATGTCCCGAAAAGCGTTGCAGCGAACATTGAGGGGCAGTTAAAGGCGGGAGATGTGAAGCTGACATATTCGGCTCCTTCGGTGGAGGTGGATATGTTCCGCTGCCTTTCCTACTCTGCTCCTTGCTCCGATTCGGATCCCGACAGTTCGGGTGACAGCGGGTCGCTGTGGGACATTTCCGCAAGTTTTGAGAGCATTGGACTTATCTCTGCCGATGACGGCGAGGGTCTTTAGCTATGTGGTCACGACAGGCGGTATTGACCACAAAAATGACAGGATAGTCAGTTTGAGTTATAGGAAATCGGCGGCAAAGCTTCCCACATCGGGCTGTGTAACGGGCTGTCTGGAAGTCACTCTGGTAACCGATATTTGCCCCGATGATAATGCAGAGGTAACTGTGAGCTGTTCCAACGGCGTTAAGCTGCCGAAGTTTTACATAGCGTCCCGTTCAATTCCCGGAAACGGATTGCTGAAGCTTGTCTGCTATGACAGAATGATGTTTGCGGACAGGGATTTTGACGTTTCGGCATACTACGGAGAAGAGGAAGATAAGAAGAAAAAGAAAACTAAGACGGTGCTCATCAGCAAGGTCGTTTCCGATATAGTTACTGCCTGCGGATTTTCCGGGGGAGGGGCTGTTGATGTTTACGGTGCCGACATGGTTTTTGTTGACGACATTCAGGGAAAATCCTGCCGTGAGATACTGGAGCTGCTTTCCGAGGGTGCTTGCGGTATCTGGTACTGTAATGTCAACAATGCTCTTACCTTCCTGCCGTTCGGGGCGACAAATACGCTTGTTTCCTCCGAGATTTATTCGGCGGTCAAGGTCGGTTCTGCAAAAGGTCCCATAAGCAGAGTTATTGCCGAAAACAGCACTGACGGCGAGGAGTTTGACACGCTTGGCGGAACGGGTATCAGCAGTATAATTCGTGTGGAGAGCATATTTGCGTCTGCCGAAAATGCGGCTGGGATATTATCTGCATGCAACGGGTTTGTGTTTACGGCGTTTAAATGTTCACGGGCATTAATATCCTCGGATATTGACATAGGCTGCGGTGTGGAGTTAGGAGATGCGGCATATATTTGCACGAACTTTATGCTGCATTTCTCGGTTGGCGGTATTTACGCCGAACTGTCCGCACCTGAGCTGTCGGAATCAGAATATGACTATCTGAACAGGCTCAGACGGGATAACAGGCGAAAAGTCGATGCGGGGAAGAAATACAAAAATGTTATGATCTCTAAATATGAGGGTTTTAACCTTGTGGGAAGGTGATAATTCTGAGTAACTACGGTTTTACAGAAGATGAAAAGATCGATGGACTTTTCAAATTCTCAGGGGGCATTCACTGCAGCCTTGGGGCAAAGAAAATCATAGCGTCCAAGAATGCAATAAAATTCGTTTACGACGTCGACGGAGAAGAGGTCACGCGGCAGTTCGGGCTTGAACGGGGCAGCAATGGCAAAATCACCGCATTCACGAATCCCGAAGGCGTTCGGACAGAAGTAGCTTCCGAGGAATAACAAAGAAAAGGAGAAAAAACATGGCAGACAAAGTATTTACAGAATCAGAAGTCGTAAACGTATCATTAAGCGATCCTGTCGGGATCGTCCAGCTTTCCGAGGACCAGACAGAAAAGGTTATGAAAATAACTCTTCCTGCGTATTTTGAGTGGGTATGGCTGCTCAGCTATGACGGAACAGTTTCTGCCAGTCTGTCCACAACTATCCTGCAGGGCGAAACAGGAGCTGTAGTCAGCGGTATCACTAAAGTTCCGTATCGCACCGCCACAAGGATAACGGGAAATCTGTCCAAAGCATTTTATCTCAGGGGCAGCGGTCGTGTTCAGATTATCGCTCAGAATTATGATAGTTGCCCGTTTAATACAGGTAGCTGTGGATTCTAAGGAGGACAAGAAGTGAAAACCATATCTTTTGACGGTCGTATAACATGGTTAGGATTTCCTTCGGACTGCACCCGTGCGGGAAATTACGTCTGGATCCGAAACTGTTCGAATGAGAATCTGATTGTCGGGTACAACGAAAATATGCTTATCCCGAGGAATGGAGGTATGGTGATAAAGCCGTCTGTCATCTTCGGCATGGAGCTTGACAGCAACGACAGGGGGCTGTATTTCAAATGCGGAAGCGGGTTTGCTCAAATCGCATACTCTGCCGATGAGAGCAGCTGTCCTTTTGATGAGAGGAGGTGAAACAAGTATGACAGAATGCGAAAAGAAGGAGCTTATCAAGTCCCTTGCAATGGGTATGAGCTTCGAGGAGATCTCGGTCGTTTACGAAATGCCTATAGCAGAGGTTGAGGCTTTTTACACGGAAAATAAATCCGCAGTCGATGCTGAAAAGGCGTTTCAGAAGGAAAAGTGGGGTGAATAATATGAAGGGAATTGACGTTTCAACGCACAATGGGGTAATCAATTGGGACAAGGTCAAGGCTTCGGGCAAGGTAGATTTCGTTATCCTTCGCTGCGGCTTCGGACGGGAGCACCCACGGCAGGCAGACAGGCAGTTCGAGCGGAATTATGCAGAATGTACAAGGCTGGGAATACCTGTGGGGGTGTATCATTACAGCTATGCTCTGTCGGCCGAGGACGCAGAAAAAGAGGCGGAGTTCTGCCTGAAACTGCTCAAAGGCAAAAAGCTCCAGATGCCTGTCTGGTATGACGTTGAGGAAAAAAGCCACGTAAACAGGGGCAACTGCGACGATATAGCGTCTGCTTTCTGCAAAAAGCTCGAAGATGCAGGCTATTTCGTAGGTATTTATACCTTCGACAGCTTCGCTAAAACAAATCTCTCAAACAGGACAAAGGTGCGTTATGCTATGTGGATAGCAAGAATCGGAAGCGACCCGAGGTTCTCTCCATACGGCATACATCAGTACAGCTGGAAGGGGAAAATCTCAGGCATTAAAGGTGATGTGGATATGAACAATTGTCTGCTCAATTACCCTGCTGTTATCGTCAAAAATCATTTTAACGGGAACTGAGGTGAAAACGTGCACGAAAAAATGTTAGCCTTATGCAGCTTTGCGGGCGTATTAGGTGCAGCAATTGCCGAGGCTCTTGGAGGTTGGGACAATGCAGTGATAACTCTCATAGCATTCATGGCAATAGATTTTGTTATGGGGCTTATATGTGCATTGGTTTTTGGCAAGTCAAACAAGAGTGCTAATGGGTCGCTGTCCTCTTCTGCCTGTTGGAAAGGCTTGATAAAGAAGGTCTGCACTTTGCTGATAGTAGTTGTTGCTCAGCGAATAGATATTCTGACAGGTTCGGAGTACATAAGGAATGCTGTTGTGATAGCTTTCTGTGTTTCGGAGCTTATAAGTATATGCGAGAATGCCGGTCTTATGGGTATTCTTCCCGAAGGGGTGCAGAAGATCTTGAACAAGGCGATTGATGTTTTGAAGAATAAAAACGACGAATAAGAAGTGCCGCCTCGGGGAGATTTTTACTCCTTGGGGCGGCGTTTTTCGTATATATGTTTGGTGTGCCAGTTCCTCGGTGCCAATGTCCGTAAGCAGACCCTTCAGCTGCGAATACGGCATACTGAACCGTTGATTGAGATACCGCAGCGATGCCGCAAGTTCGCCGTCCGGTCCTCCAAGCTGACTGATGATAAACTTTGCTGCTTTGGGATTTGGATTTTTGATATTTACGGGATATTGCAGTTTCTTCTCATATTTCCACATTAATTAGCACTCCTTTCCCACGGGAAGGGGTCCTCGACCCATTTGAAGCAGTCGCCGCCCGAAGCAAGGGACTGAGATGCGGTGATAGGACCGTATTTCGCCGCATAAGCGTCGTATGCCTTGCTGCGAAGCTCGGTATATTTGCTGAACTTATCCAATGCCCGTCTGCATTTTGGATGAGTATCAAGGTAAAGCGTCAGCTCCGTGATATAAAAATCGTACATTCTGATAGCGTTAAGAAGATTACTCTGCTCAGCGGTCATAATGCGGGACCTCCTTTCCTACAAAAGGAAGCACAAGGCTTGGAAAAACAGTACCGTTTTCCAGTGCAGTATTTTCGGGAAGCGGCTCTTCCCACTGCTGAAACGGCACATACGCCATCCCTAAGGGTGTTTCGGGCGGAAATGCACCCTCAACGCTTTTAAAAGGACAGCTCATATTGTTGTCATTCATAGCAAATTCCTTTCATCAATTATAAAACTCTTCTCGGATATGTCTAATACTAAACACTCATTGAATTATGGGAATCTCTCGCCGCAAAACCGCATATATCAAAGCTTTTACGGCGATTTCTTCTCCATAATTCTAATGGTGTTTAGTATAATACTAATCACCCATTAATCATGGGAATCTCTCGCCGCAAAACCGCATATATCAAAGCTTTTGCGGCGATTTCTTCTCCATAATTCTAATGGTGTTTAGTATAAGGGACAATCAGTGAAACACCTGAAATAAAGCAGTATCGGACGGCAAATTTTCTTGACTTTACTTTACATAAAACCAATTAATAAACAGCCATCCATCTGCCGCCCAATATCATTCTATGCGATTTTGCATATTTTGACACAAATATCTGCCAAGAAATATGTTACATTTTTACGAAAAAGTGTGCTTTAGCAAAAATTTTGTCTGGTTTTATTGATTTTCGTACAAGGATGTGCTATAATAAATATATCTTGATAAATGGAGGCTGTGCTATGTCGGCAGTGCAAATTTTAATTGGCGATGATTCGCTTGAATACGGCAAACAGATCCGTCAGTATCTGACAGGTAATTATCTGCCGGTCGAAATATGTCCGCCAAGAGGGATGGCTGTCATCGAGGCAGCAGAACGCTTATCACCCAAAATTCTTATCTGCGACGAAATGCTTCGGGATATGACAGTGTATGACGTAACTTCCGCAATACGCACAAACGGTTCAAATATGCCGTTTGTGATCGTCACTACCCCTTGCACCGACAGTCCCGTTCAGAAAAAAATGCGTCAGCTTCCCAAGGTTTGTATCCTGCAAAAGCCCTTTGACCTGTCTGCCCTTTTTGAGTATTGCCTTTGGATATTGGAAAGGTTCTGATTTGGGGTTTACACAGTCGTTTTGGGATATGCAGTTTGTTCCCGCTTTATATTTCAATATCCAACGACCCGACACATACAATTAACAAAATTCCTCTTTACAAATGCACTTTTATATGATATAATGTATCTATTGTACAGATGCGTCCGTAGCTCAGCTGGATAGAGCAATAGCCTCCGACGCTATGTGCCGCCGGTTCGAATCCGGCCGGACGCACCATATGTACAAAAACGGGGCAGTCGATAAGGGGCGACCCCTTTGTCATTTCGTTTTCAGATAGCGAAATGACAAAGCTTGTCGCACGGTACCGATAAATTTTCTTTATCGGTACTTCCCTAAATCGGCTGTCCCGTTTTGCATTTGAAGTGTTTTGAAAATCAAAAGATTTGCGGTATCATATCTTGGAAAGATACTGCCTCATCTCCGAAGCGGAGTTTTCCAATGCAGACTGTTCCTCGGGTGACAGCGGAATGTCCAGCAGCTTTTCGACGCCTTCCCTGCCCACCACAGCAGGCAGTCCCAGACAAATATCGTCAATGCCGTAATGTCCGTTGGACAGCGAGGAAACCGTCAGGACCGAATGCTCGTCCCTGACGATGCATTCGCAGATTCGCTCCACAGCCATTGCAATGGCATAGTAGGTCGCCGCCTTTTTGCGTATGATCTCATAAGCACTGTCCCGCACGTCCTCGTAAATCCCACGGAAAACGCTTTCATCGGAGGATTTCCCGAAAATGCGGCAAAACTCACGAAGGTCAATACCCGAAACGCTTGCACTGCTCCAGACAGCCAACTCGCTGTCCCCGTGCTCACCGATGATAAATGCGTGAACATTTCTCGGGTCAACGTCCAGATGATTTCCCAGAAGATACTTTAGCCTTGCCGTGTCGAGAACAGTCCCCGAACCGATAACACGGTTTGCGGGAAATCCCGAAATTTTCAAAGCCGCATAGGTAAGCACATCGCAGGGATTGGAAACCACCAGCAGTATGCAGTCCTTGTTGCGGGCAGTGATCTCGGGGATAAGCTTTTTGAAAATGCCAATGTTCATATCCACAAGGTCGGTGCGGGTCTGCCCGGGCTTCTGAGCACCGCCCGCAGTTATTACCACCACCGAGCAGTCCTTAAGGTCGTCATATGTCCCCGAATATATGGACATTGGACGGGTAAACGGAATTCCGTGGGAAAGGTCAAGTGCCTCTCCCTCCGACTTATCCTTGTTTACATCAAGCAGCACCAGCTCGGAAAACAGCCCGCTTTCCAGAAACCTGAAGGCAATGGAAGCCCCCACAAATCCGCAGCCGATTATGGCACACTTCTGATAATCAACTCCGCAGTTATTGCTCATATAAAAACCTGCCTTTATAATAAATTTGAAAATATTATTTGCCGTGCAGACAAAAATATTCTCAAAAAGCTGTTGAAATCGGTTTTTAAATGTGGTATAATGTATTTAATTTTTATTTAATGTCTGCTCAACAACTGAAAAAGTGCGTAGAAGCTTTGCTTCGGAGCACT
>CAZINI010000025.1:0-39763 GCA_964540575.1 uncultured Ruminococcus sp. | reverse complement strand
GAGGTTTTATAGGGGTTCTCTTTAAATTACCCTTAAATTTATTATACGAGGAATGTTCATAGATGATTTGTGCATCAATAGGTCTGCCTGCCGTTAAGGATAACTATCTTTCGGGGGAAACCGAGGTCAGGACTACCCTTTTAAAGGTGGAAATGCTCAGAAACATTACCCGCCTTTACTCGGGCGGATTTACCTCGTTTATGTGCGGCTGCTACCCGGGTGTGCCCCTGTGGACAGGTGAAGCCGTCCTCAGCCTGAAAAAGGATTTCCCCGGCTTTGAAAAGCTGAAGCTTATCTGCTGCCTGCCCTACGAAAGCTTTACGGATGATCTTCCTCAGGCGTTTCGGAAACGCTGCCAAAGCGTTCTGGAACGTGCCGACAGCGTTTTTTACTCGGGAAATGAGTTCGCCCCCGACTGTTTGCGAAACTGCGACAAGTTTATGTCGGAAATGGCAGACTGCGTTCTGCTGACCTCCTTCCGAAATGAGTTTGCAGGAGATACAAAGGACAGTTCCGCCCATATCTATAAGCCCCTTATTTGGCTGAATGCTTCGAATTTCCGAATAAGCGAGAGATTTTATTGACAGGGCTTCGGAATATTTCGCATCGTAAAATTTGCGTAAACTATTGAAATCAGATTGATTTTGAGTTATAATTAATATGTGAAGGGAAAAGCCGACTGACAGATATTTCCCGAAAAAAATGAAAAGGAGGTACGCTATGAACAGCGACCCGTATCTGCCGCAATGTGACAGCAACGGTATGTCCGCAATAAAAAATCATACGGGAGAGCTGTGTCCGCCGTGCCGATAGACCGCCCTCCCGTGAAAGGCGGTTTTTGCAATGATAAGCTTCTACAAAACGGGCGAGGACGGTCTGACAAGCATCGATGCCGCTGAAAACGGCTGCTGGATCTCAGTCACCGCCCCCACTCAGGAGGAGATCGACCGTATCATCACCGAGTTTGAGCTGGACGCCGGCTTCGTCCGCTCCTCCCTCGATGAAGAGGAATCCTCCCGTATCGAAACAGAGGAGGATCAGACCCTGATAATCGTCGACTACGCCGTAGCCGAAACGGATAATCAGAACGCTATCTCCTACTATACCATGCCTATGGGCATAATCCTCACCCCCGATTACGTTTTCACCATCAGCCTTCGTGAGAATATTATAATCAGGGAAATGTGCAGCGGACAAATAAGAAATCTCCGCACTCAGCTGAAAACTCAGTTTGTTCTGAATATCCTGCTGAGGATAGCGATGAAGTTCCTTGCATATCTGAAACAAATCGACAAGCTGACCAATTTCACCGAAAAACAGCTCCAGAAATCTATGAAGAATAAGGAGCTTATCCAGATGCTGGATCTCCAGAAATCTCTGGTATATTTTTCCACTTCCCTGAAATCCAACGAGGTCACTCTCGAAAAGATACTCCGAGGGCGTATCATCAAGCTTTACGAGGACGATCAGGATCTGCTTGAGGACGTACTTACCGAGGTCAAGCAGGCTATCGAAATGGCGGGGATATATTCAAGCATTCTCTCGGGAATGACAGATACATTCGCATCGGTCATCTCAAATAACCTGAATATCGTTATGAAACGGCTGACGGTCATCACCATACTGATGGCTATCCCCACGATAGTTTTCAGCTTTTACGGAATGAACGTCCCCGACCTGCCCATGTGCTATACCTGGTTTGCGGTGGGGCTTTCGGCGGCAGCGACCCTCGGGACGTGGTTTATGCTCAAAAAAACCGAAAAATAGTGATACCTGTTGGAATATTACCCAATCTTTGACTAATTGGCAATGTTATTTCAGGTAAATTCTGTTGAAAATACACGAAAATTGTCAGAATTTTTTGTCTAAAAATATTTTTAAAATTCTATTGTGAATTGTGAATAAATATGATATAATATCTATGTAACCTGATAGGCAGTCACAGCATCCCCATATTGATGACTGCCGCCGCTTAACTTGCGGAAATATCTATGCGGTTCGCCGCGTAAAATAAACTTTTGGAGGTTAGTTACTTATGGAGAGTACAGGTTTTCTTAAAACGGTCAGCTTCGGCGGATTCGATAAAAAAGACGTACTGAATTACGTTGATGAGCTGAACACCAAAATTTACACTCTCGAATCAGAGCTTGAAGAAAAGAAAGCAATGCTCGAGGGTGCAGGCTCTGCGAACTTTGACGGAGCAGAAAAATACGAGGAGCTGCTTGCTGCCGATAAGGCAAAGATATCCGAGCTTCAGGCAAATAATGACACCCTTAAGCTCCAGATGAAGAGTTCTGAGGACGAGATCGCATCCAAGAATAAGGAAATTGAAGCTCTCAAGGAAAAGTGTGCCGATCTCGAGCGTCAGCTTGATGAAGCAAAGGCAAATCCCGGAGCAGCTGCAAACGAGTCTGCTGCTTTCGATATTTCCAACGTATTCATCGAGGCTCAGAAGTCTGCAAACGCTATCGTTGCACAGGCTAAGGAAAATGCCAAGAAGATGGACGAGGACGCAAAGAAGCTTGCTAATCAGGTTGTTGACGAGGCTAACGTTAAGGCTGCAACCATTGTAAATACTGCTAACGAAAATGCAAGAAAGGTTCTTGCCGATGCTCAGGATAAGTCCGCTGAAATGCGTGCTGCTTCCGACAGAGTTAAGGCTGAGATCACAGGCGAGCTCTCCACCATCGAAGAAAATGTTGCTAAACTCAATGAGGTTCTCGAAATGTTCACCAGCGAGAGCCTGTCCAAGCTGAGCACAGCTAAGGAAGCTATCACAAGAACGACTTCCTCAATAAAAAACGGACTTAAACCGGCTGCCGATAATATGAAGGCATCCGCTCCCGCCCCCAAGGCTCCGATCTCTGCAGCTACCGCTCCCAAGCCCGCTCCCGCACCTGCTCCCGCTCCTGCCCCCGCACCTGCACCGGCTCCTGCCCCTGCACCTGCTCCCGCACCCAAGCCGGAAGCACCTAAGAAGCCTGCCGCTAAGGCAATGATGGGCTTCGACCTCAGCGAGCTTGAAAGTATGGCTAAAGCTATCGAGGCTCAGACTACAGGTGCGTCTATGTCCTCTTCTAACGAAGTAGATGACTATGACGGAACCGTGGATCCTTCTTCCCTCAAGCTTGACGATATGTAAATAAAACCATTGCGGCTGTGATATTCTTTCGGTATGGAATGTGCTTAAGTCCGAAGATATATCACAGCCGTTTTTGTTGAAATTGTATAGTTTTTCAAGCTTTTATGGGAGGATAAATATCCGATTTTGACAATTATCCCCGCATTTTAAAATTTACTTGACAAATGCGTTACAAACTGTTATAATAATCGTATAAAGATTATCAGAGGTTTCACAATGGCAAGTGTCTGCGAATACAGTGAAGAAATGCTTTCACATATGTCAGATGAAGATCTGGCTGAGCTATGCAAATCCGATAATTCCGCATTTCCCTATCTTGCGGCAAGATTTACAAGGTCAGTGCTGTCTAAAGCTTACAGCTTCGCTTTAAAGTATCCCGCCGATGCCGACGACCTGCTCCAGGACGGTATGCTGGCACTTTTAAAAGCCGCAGAAACTTACGACCGTGCAAAGGGTGCAAGCTTTGCAACCTACGCCGATGTGTGCATTTCAAACAAAATGAGAAACGCCGCAGCAAAGCATATCCCCGAAACCGATGAGATTTGCGATGACGAGGATTACGGGCAGCCTAATCCCACTCCCGAGGATATTCTGATCGAACGGGAGAAAATGAAGGAGCTTTACGATACTATCTCTTCGGTGCTGTCACAAAAAGAATGGGAAATATTCCGTATGTTTCTTGACGGCTGTTCCTATTCGGAGATCGCTTCAGAGTTGAAGATCACGGAAAAGTCGGTTGATAATGCACTTATGCGTACCAGACGAAAGCTGAAAGCCGCTATGCCGAAGCTTTTCTGAACGAGCACGAACGGTTTCCCTTTATCTATATGGCCAAGTAGCTTAATTAAAGAGCGTTGTTTTTTCATAGCAAAGGTGTCGGTGTGAGTCCGTCCTCAGGTCCAAATTTTATTTTTAAGCGAGGGAATTCAAATGTTTGAAGACAAGACATTAGTATGTAAGGAATGCGGAAATGAGTTCGTTTTCACAGCCGGCGAGCAGGAGTTTTATGCTGAAAAGGGCTTCCAGAATGAACCTCAGAGATGCAAGTCCTGCCGTGACGCAAGAAAGAACGGTGCAAAGGGCGAAAGAGAAATGTTCGAGGCTACCTGTGCTTCCTGCGGCGGTGTTGCTAAGGTTCCTTTCAGACCCAGAGAAGATCGTCCCGTATATTGCAGCGATTGCTTTGCAAAGATGAAGCAGGAATAATTTCGCCTGTTATATTTCGGGGTAAATACAGTATGCTGTGTTACAGTACGCTGTAATTGTGATTTTCAAAAACTGCGGACAGTCGTTTCGGCTGTCCGTTTTTTTGCGTTAAAAAGCTCTCCGTTCATCGAACGGAGAGCGATTAGTATTACATATTTATCATGATAAGCCCCAAAATCAGCAGATGAACGGGGTAAAATGCATAGCAGAAATATTGGAACACTTTGTTGTGCAGCCCCTGCTTCCCTCGGTACAGCCAAATCGGTATCAGTGCCAACATAGCAAAGCCCTGACGTGCAATGTAAAATGTCCCGCCGAACAGCTTCAGTTCATAGGCAAATCCGCTAAGCATCTCAAAATTAATGTACGCAAGGCAAATAAACTGTCCCACATAGCACCACCATTTCCGCTGACGGAAAAAGTAAAACACCAGAACCATAAGAATTCCGCTGCCGTAATAGTCAACAAATGTAACAATGCCGAGGACATATCCCAGAAAAACGGTGGCTATCCCCACCAATATCTGCCGCCAAAGCTTCCCCTTTGCCTTTTCGTTCAGATGAATCAGCCATATGGAAATAAGAAAGCTCCACAAAACATTCTGATGCAGCGGATTAAACACGCTGCCGCCCATCGCCAAATTAAACGGTATCTCGGACAAAACGGCGAACAGCGTCAGCCGTCCCACATATTTTTTTAAGCTTTTTGTATGGAAATAGCCCTCGACTATCAGAAATGCGTAAATTGGAAACGTGAGCCGTCCGACACAGGTCAGCCAATCATTTCCCGAAAGGACTGTGCCCCAAAGGTGGTCGCAAAGCATAAACGCCATTGCCATTATGTGCAGCGATGCCGACGTTGTTTCAATGGACAGCTTGTTTTTCATTATTTTCAGGATTCCTCCAATGCACTTATCAGCTTCCCGCACACCTCAGTGTCTATCTGCAAAAGATACATTTCCCCGCCCGAATACATTGCGGCATATCCCTCGGGGTAGACGCTTATAACAGTATCAAACGCTTCCGTCGTCGGGGACGCTTTGCGTAGTATAGCTTGAGTAACAGCCCGTCAGAAAACAACAGACGGCAAGCAAAACCGTTAGCTTTTTCATAGTATGTTCTCCCGAAATATAATTACTCAGCCAGCCTTACTTCACCCGAATTGAGCTGCTTTTCCTCGCCGCCCTCCGTGATTATCAGCAGACGTCCGAACTCGTCGATGCCCGTGCATTTTGCGTATTCGGTAACGTCGTTCTTCGTAACGGAAATTCGGTGCCCGATAAGGTTAGAACGGTTTCTGTATTCATCGATAAATCCCTTGTCGCTTATCTGACCAAGACGCACCTCAAGGCAGTTAAGTATTTCGGCAATGAGATGGCTTCTTGAGAATATTTTTCCCGTTTCCATATAGATAGAAGTGGCAATATTCTCCAGCTCCTTGGGGAATGAATCGTTGCTGACATTCACCCCGATGCCGAGGATAGCGTAATCCAGCCCGCCGTTTTCCACGTCAATGGCAGCTTCGGTCAGGATACCGCAGAGCTTTTTGCCGTTTACATAAATATCGTTTACCCACTTTATCTCCGCTTTCAGACCTGTGACCTTCTCAATTGCTTCCGCAACTGCCACCGCTGCACAGGAAGTTATCATCAGCGAATATTCCACCGACAGCTTGGGTCTGAGGATAATGCTCATATAAACGCCTGAGCTTCCCGGGGAATAGTATGAACGGTTCATACGTCCTCTGCCCGAAGTCTGCTGCTCGGCAACGATGATAGAACCGTGTTCACCGCCCAGCTGAGCAAGGCTCTTGGCAAATGAGTTGGTAGAATCGACAGTCTTGAAAATATCACAGTGCTTTCCGAGAGTTTCCGCCGTAAGATAGCTCCGAATGCTCGGCTCGTTAAGAGCATCGCTTTCGTCGGTAAGGCAATAACCTCTGTTAGTCACCGCATAGATAGTGTAGCCTTCCTCACGCAGGGTTTTGATAGCTTTCCAGACCGCACTTCTTGTCATACCGACAGATGCGGCGATCTCGCTGCCCGATATGCTTTTTCCCTTATTTTCCTGTAAAACTGCTAAAACGCGGTCTTTCAATGGCATAGTAAAGCCTCCTTAAAACATAACAAACCTATAACTTTTACTATTTTGTCATCTAATAAAACGCTCAAAACATACGAATACCCCGAATAAGCTATATATTTAAATTTTACCATATCTGTCGAAAAAAGTCAAGTAAGATTGTGCAAATAAAATAAAAAGTTAGGGAAGCGTAACATTTGAGATAAAATCACCGAAACACCATCTCAGGCAGTGCGGCATAAAATAAAGAAGCCGCCAAATACTCTTTTTCAGAAAGGAAAACGCCTGATGATAAAGGTTCTGCTAATGTCAGCTGCACTGTCGCTGGACTGTTTTGCGGCGGGGATAGGACTCGCTTCGGACAGAATAAAGATACCTCCCCTTTCCGCTGCCATAGTAAGCTTTGTGGGGACGGTATTTCTCGGCGGTTCGCTGCTTATCTCACAGCTTATTGAAGCCGCCGTAAGTGTCAGCCTGTGCCGTCGGCTATCCTGCGGGCTGCTGCTTTTTCTTGGGATATTCTGCCTGTTTCAGCAGATGATAAAGCGTATTCTCCGAAAAAGCCGAAGCCGTGATTTCTGCCTGAAATGCAGCGGGATAAATCTCGTTATCAGCCTGTACTTAGACGAAACCAAAGCCGACTGTGACCGCTCGAAATCCATAAGCCCGAAGGAGGCACTCACACTGTCCGCCGCACTGTCGGCAGACTCAATTTTAAGCGGGATAAGTGCGGGGCTTGCAAGGATACCGCCCATTCAGCTGCTTATCTGCACATTTATCAGCGGGACGGCGTTTCTTCTGGCAGGAAGTGTCATCGGAAACCGTCTTGCCGAAAAATCGGAAGTTAACGTGGGCTGGCTCAGCGGGATAATACTTATTTTGCTTGCGTTCATTTGAACAGAACAAGTGCCTTTCGCCGTAAAAACAGTGAAAGGCACATATAATGTTGTTCAAGCTTTTGTCGGAGCATCATTGCGAAGCCCGAGAAAATACTCCTTTGCAATATCCCCGGGGACGGGACGTGCAAATCTGTAACCCTGAATATATGTCGCACCGATGCTGCGGACGATAGACTCCTGCTCCTCGGTTTCCACGCCCTCAGTCAGTATATTCACTCCCTGCTCCACAAACGCTTCGGAGATAAGGCTGAGCACCGTGTACGCCTTGTCGGATTTTTCCGCCGCACGCACAAGCGATTTATCTATTTTCAGATATTCGAAGGGCAGCTCCAGCATATTTGACAGGTTGGAATATCCCGTGCCGAAGTCGTCCATATAAAACTTTATCCCGATAACGCCCAGCGTTTCCATTATCCGCTTGATATGGTCGTATTTATCGATGATAACGCTTTCCGTTATCTCAATGCGAAGCTTTTCGGCAGGTATATCCCATTTTGTGACCTTTGCAACTACCTCGTTGACGATATTTTCCCTCATCATCTGATGAACGGAGAAGTTCACCGAAATGCCGTCAAACTCCACCTTTTCCTTCTCAAGCTCGGAAATAAACTTGCACGCCTTGTCCATCACTATCTCGCCCAGCCGCACTATCATTCCCATTTCCTCGGCGATAGGGATAAACTCGTCGGGATAGATGGGACCTATCTCGGTTTTGTTCAGTCGGATAAGAGCCTCGGCGGTGCGGAATTTGCCCGTTTCGGTTTCGTAAATAGGCTGAAAATACAGTTCGAAATTGTTATCCTCGGCGGCAAGCTCACGCTTGATGATACGGGTGATTTCCTTTCGGCGGGAAATTCTGCCGTAGGTTTCGCTGTCACAGTAGAATATCCTGAATTCTCTTGAATCCCTTGCGGCAGACACGGCAAATTCCAGCAGCTCCAGAAGCTGCTCGGTATCCTCCGCCTGCTGAGGACAGTAAACAGCACCGATGCTGAGCCTGCAAAAGACCTCATCGTCCCCAACGACCCATTTATCCGCAAAACGTGTTACAATTGCGGACAGATAGCTGTCTATCTCGTAAGTGGTCTTATCGGTAAATATCACCGAAAACTCATTTTCGGAATATCGGAAGCAGGTGACCCGTCCAAGGGCTTCCTCAACATATCCCGCTGTAATGGAAATAAGCTTGTTCACGGACTTTCTGCCGATAGTTTCCGCCAGATCCTGAAAGTTATCAATGGAAATAAGCACTGCGGAAAACGGCTCTTTCTTCTGAAAGCTTTTATCCGCCGTATCGAGAAAGCTCTGATGACCGTTGAAGCCCGTAAGGCTGTCCATATCCACAATATCTCTTTCGAGGAAAAGGTACATCAGCAGCAGCGGACCCAGTGCGGCAGTTCCCGTCAAAAGGACGTCTTTGTTAAAAAACTGTATCAGCATTACCGCACCCGAAAGTATGGGGAAAAGCAGGATTATACTGCGTACTCTGACGGTAATGCTTCGGCGGTTCCTAACCGATACTGTCAGCAGCAAAGCACCGTAATACAGCATCAGCCCATATGTCACACCGCTTAACGGTCCCCTGACATATCCGCTTGCACCGAAGGTGAAGAGCCAGCCCGTTATGGGAGATGACAGTACTATTGCACAAAAAACAGTGTAAGGCACGAAAATTGCCGCATTAGCCACTCCCACACGGTTTTTGCCCTTTGTCATCAGACTTACGAAATATCTCACAAACATAACCATCGTCAGCATAAGTGAGATAAAGTACAGCATGGAAACGCCGTAATTCAGCCAGATGGGAATATCTCCGTATCTGTCAATACATATTGCGGAACAAATATTAAGAAGCGATGAAAGGGATATGCAGAATGCACAATTCAGAAAGGTAATATTTTCCTTCCGCCATTTAACGATGCTGACAGCGGTCGATGTGCCGATAAGCAGCGACAGATACAGTGCGACACATTCGGCAACATAGTTGAACATATTCCCTCATCTCCCTCATTTCAGATTTGGAAAATTTTACTTGGTGGGGTCAATATAGGAGGCGTATCCCTTGAGATAAACGCCGCCCGAAATGACCGTAAGTGCGGCGGAAATCCAGATAAGAACGGCGAAAACTATCTCCCTGTACGCCCAGCCGCCTGCAAATTCAGCAAGCAGGAGAATTGCGATGATAGCCACCATAGTGAATGCGGTTTTCAGCTTTCCCCATATTCCTGCGGCGACCACAACACCCTCGCCCGCCGTTACCAGACGAAGTCCCGACACCATAAATTCCCTTGCAAGGATTATTATCACGGGGACAGCCCCCGCAAAGCCCAGCTGAACGAAGCCCACAAGTGCCGCCATAACCAGCACCTTGTCCGCAAGGGGGTCGAGGAATTTTCCGAAGTTGGTTATAAGATTTTGGCTTCGGGCAATATGTCCGTCCAAAGCGTCGGTAACAGAAGCTAAAGCGAACACGACCAACGCCAGCAGATAGCTGTGCGGAATGCTCGGTATCAGCAGAAATACCAGAAAAACGGGTACGAGAAAAACTCTCAGCAGAGTGAGTTTATTGGGCAGGTTCATCTGTTCTCTCTCCAATCAGGTCATAATCAAGAATATCATCTATTCGAACATTTACAAATTTTCCCATAACAAGCTTCAAATCGGGAGATCTGAAGAATATTTTTCCGTCAATATCGGGAGCGTCCATGGCACTTCTGCCGAAATAGCAGTCGCCGTAACGGTCATAGCCCTCGGTAACCACCTCGATGACCCGTCCCCGAAGCTCAACGTTTTTCCTGTCCACCACACGCATCTGCTCTTCCATAATAATGTCCGCACGGTGCTGCTTAACGTCATCATCAAGCTGACCGTCAAAGGAAGCGGCGGGAGTATTTTCCTCGGCAGAATAGGGGAAGCAGCCCAGCCTGTCAAACTTAACGTCACGGACAAACTCGGCAAGCTCGGTAAACTGTTCCTCGGTTTCCCCGGGGAAGCCTGTTATCAGAGTAGTTCTCAAAATTATCCCGGGAACGGCTTCACGGATATGTGCCATCAGCTCACGAAGGGACTTGTTATCGCCCTTTCTGTTCATACGCTTAAGTATCTCGCCGTTGCAGTGCTGAATGGGAATATCCAGATATTTTACAATTTTATCCTCCTCGGCAATGACCGTGAGAAGCTCGTCCGTTATCCGCTCGGGATAGCAGTAAAGCACTCTTATCCATTTAAGCTCGTCAATTTCGCAAAGCTTTTTCAGCAGCTCGGGAAGTGCAAGTCTGCCGTATAAATCCTCACCGTAGCGGGTGGAATCCTGTGCAATAACGATAAGCTCACGAACGCCGCTTTCGGCAAGCTCCCTTGCTTCGGCGACAACGTCCTCCATGGGCATGCTTCTGAACTTTCCCCTTATCTGCGGGATAGCACAGTATGTACAGCAGTTTGAGCAGCCCTCAGCGATTTTCAGATAGGCAAAAAACGGCAGTGTAGTCTGAACTCGTCCGCCCGTGATGGACAGCTTTTCCTTGCTGTCGAAACGAATGACCGTTTCGCCCTTTTCTATTTCATCGAGGATAGCGGCAATATCGTCGTTGCAGCCGATACCGATAACGCCGTCCGCTTCGGGTATCTCGGTTTTTATTTCCTCCCTGTAACGTTCCGCAAGGCAGCCTGTGATAATAAGCTTCTTGATTCGTCCTTCTTTTTTAAGTGTGGCAAATTCGAGGATAGTTTCGATAGCTTCCTCCTTTGCCGACTGAATAAATCCGCAGGTATTGATGATAGCAACGTCTGCAAGGGCGGCGTCCCCTATCAGTCTGTGACCTGCTTCCTTGATCTTATAAAGCATTCTCTCCGCATCGATCTGATTTTTTGAACAGCCGAGAGAAACCATTCCAACGCTAAGCGACATTTTTCCTTCTCCAATCTTATAAATAGATATATATAGTATAGCATATAATTATGATTTTGTAAAGCGAAAATATAAAAGTTTCGCCAGCCTTTTCTAAAGGCTGCGGGTCGAGGGCAGAGCCCCGTCGCTCGTCGCAACGAGCGAAACTCCCTTTCCAGCCGCTAACGAATACAGCATTCTAACAGTAAAAAACTGCAAACAAATCAGCCCCAAAGCACCGCACACAAAAGAAACAGTAAAGCATCTATCTTCCATAAACAGCAAAAGCCGTGTAAAGCAGATACGGTGTGCGGTGCCGCAAAAAATTTGTCGGGGTTAATCCCCGACCGATTTTTTGCCATTGAGCCGACGGAACGGAGGCTCAAAGCCTACAGTCATCGCCGAACTGCAATAAGGACTGTTTTTCCACCGATTGCGAACAAACCGTTGTATGGGAAAAAGCATAGCTTTGGTTTCACGTCCTGCCGCTGTTGTTTGCGGTTCTATTGTCAAATAGCGATAACCGCAGGTTTTTCCGCCGCTTGACAGCGGCGGCGGGGGCAAAAAATATCTCGGGGGTTAACCCCGAGATATTTTTTGCGGCACCGCACACGGAATTGTTTTCGCTGCTTGCGTTGTTGATGTGAGTTTGTTGCTTTACTGTTTCTTTTGTGTGCGGTGCTTTTTTCTGATTTGTTTGTGGTTTTTACTGTTAGTGAGCTTTAACTGTTAGTGACTGGGAATGGAGTTTCGCCCGTTGCGACGGGCGACCAAAGGACGCCGTCCTTTGGAATCCTGCAGCCTTTGGGAAAGGCTGGCGAAACTTTTAACTTTTCACTTTCCACTTTTCACTTTCCACTTTTAACTTTCCACTTTCCTATTGACATCTCCCGCAAATAGCGTTATACTGATACTATTCACCCAAAAACAGGCAGATTATCCACAGAAAGGACTTAAAAAATGTACGAATTTATCATCTGCTTTATTGCAGGTATCGGAGCGGGACTTGGCACGGGCTTTGCGGGAATGAGTGCAGCCGCCGTCATCTCCCCCATGCTTATAACATTTCTCGGAATGCCCGCCTACGAAGCCGTCGGAATCGCCCTTGCAAGCGACGTTCTCTCTAGTGCTGTCAGTGCATACACCTACGGCAAAAACAAAAATCTTGACATAAAAAACGGTATCACAATGATGATAGCCGTGCTTTGCTTTACAATGGTGGGCAGCTGGGTCGCAAGCCTTGTCCCCAACGCTACCATGGGGACATTTTCCGTCTATATGACCCTTCTGCTGGGCATAAAATTCATCGTCAAGCCCGTAATGACTACCAAGGAGAAGATGGAAAGCGTTGAGCCGAAAAAGCGGCTGATACAGTCCATAGTCAGCGGAATGATGATAGGCTTCATCTGCGGATTTGTGGGTGCGGGCGGCGGTATGATGATGCTGCTGATACTCACAAGCGTTCTCGGGTACGAGCTGAAAACCGCTGTCGGGACAAGCGTGTTCATTATGGCGTTTACCGCACTGACAGGTGCTTTGAGCCACTTTGCCATCTCGGGAATACCGAACATTTCCTGCCTTATCTTCTGCATTCTGTCAACGCTGCTGTGGGCTAGAATTGCGGCGATATTCGCAAACAAGGCAAGCCCCAAGACCCTTAACCGAGCCACGGGCATTGTACTGACGGCACTCGGTCTTGGCATTATTATCGTGAATAATCTGAAATAGTATAAAAAGCAAGCCGCCGCCCCGATTTTTTTTCGGGACGGCGGTCATTTTTTTGCCTAAAAAGCTAAAGCTTAGCCCTTCTTAACGAAAGACTTGCAGTCAACACACTCGCAAACGGTGGGGTGAGGCTCGTGTGTGCCGATGCTTACAGTATCGAGAGTGCAGTAGTTTTCCGACTCGTAGTTGTACTTGCAGGACTTAACATCGCACTTGATAGCGGGGTTCTTGGTCATTTAAAATCATCTCCGAATATAAATTATTCCTATCGGAACAGTTATATTATATCCGCAAATGATATTATTATACGGCGAAATCAAACGGAAAGCTCGGCAGTTTCGTCAAGAATATCCTTGTTCTTTTCCAGAACGGGCTTTACGCAGGCGTTGATGAACTCTGTCACCTGCTCCTCGCTTCTGCCTGTGAAGCTTTCGGGCTTCAAAATCGACTCCATTTCCTCAACGGAGATCTTGAAATCTTCATCTTTAAGAATTCTGTCTATCAAATCGTTCTCCAACCCTTCTTCTTTGACTTTTTTGCCTGCTTCAATGGAATACTGCCTTATCTTCTCATGCAGCTCCTGACGGTCGCCGCCCTTCATTACGGCGGACATCATAATGTTCTCGGAAGCCATAAAGGGCAGCTCACGCATTACTCTCTGACGAATAACCTTGGGATATACTACCAGATCGGCGGTAACGTTCAGCAGGATATTCAGTATGGAATCAGCTGCAAGGAAGCCCTCGGCAACGGAAATTCTCTTGTTTGCGGAATCGTCCAGCGTTCTCTCGAACCACTGTGTTCCTGCGGTAAATGCGGGGTTTAGGGTGTCTATCATCAGGTATCTTGCCAGAGCGGTGATACGTTCGCATCTCATGGGATTTCTCTTGTAAGGCATTGCGGAGGAACCTATCTGATTTTTCTCGAAGGGTTCTTCCATTTCCTTGAAATTCTGTAAAATTCTCAGGTCGTTTGCGAACTTCATTGCCGACTGAGCAAAGCCGCCCAATGTCGCAACTATCTGTGAATCTATCTTTCTCGAATATGTCTGACCGGAAACGGGAACAACGTCCTCGAAGCCCATTTCCTCGGCGATCATCTTTTCAAGCTGCTTTACCTTGGAACTGTCCCCGTGGAAAAGCTCCATAAAGGAAGCCTGTGTGCCCGTGGTGCCCTTTGAACCGAGAAGCTTGAGGTTTGCAATACGGTACTCTATCTCGTCCAGATCCATCAGCAGCTCATTTATCCAAAGAGTCGCTCTCTTGCCAACGGTGGTGAGCTGTGCGGGCTGGAGATGAGTGTAAGCAAGGCAGGGCATAGCCTTGTACTTGTCCGCAAACTTGGAAAGCTGCTCGATAACGTTGATAAGCTTTCTGCGAACGACCTGCAAAGCGTCCCTCATAATGATAATATCGGTGTTGTCGCCAACGTAGCAGGAGGTCGCACCCAGATGGATAATTCCCTTTGCCTTGGGACAAACCTTGCCGTAAGTGTAAACGTGAGCCATAACGTCGTGGCGAACCTGCTTTTCACGTTCAGCGGCAACGGCATAGTCGATATTCTCGATATTTGCCTCCAGCTCGTCCACCTGCTCCTGAGTAACGGGCAGACCAAGCTTCATCTCAGCTCTTGCCAGAGCGACCCACAGACGCCTCCAGGTGGTGAATTTCTTATCAGCGGAAAAAATATACTGCATCTCTTTACTTGCGTATCGGGTGCAAAATGGGGATTCATAGCTATCGGTCATTGTGATTCTCCTTCATTAAGATATGTATTCATATAGATTATTATAACATAGTCTGACGGCTTTTGCAAGCTATTTTTTTGTATACTTTATGCCAAATATTTTCCTAATGAAAATCAGCCGTTCGCTCATATGTTGCCCGACATTTCGAAAAATATTTTTGTCTTTGTGTAAAATATACTTGACAAAATGTAACCTTTGTGCTATAATACAATTACAGGAGGTGCGAAATGGGAAAAAATCTTAAGCTAAAAGCCGCAAGAGCGGCACTTGATATGTCCCAGCAGAAACTTGCCGAAGCTGTTTCCGTTTCAAGGCAGACCATCAACGCCATTGAAAACGGCGACTATAACCCGACTATAAACCTTTGCATTTCCATATGCAAAATTCTCGGCAAAACGTTGGACGAACTATTTTGGGAAGATGAAGAAAAGGAGAAATGACATATGAAAAGAGATTGTATTGACTATATTTTTGACGAAAGGCAGGTTGCGGAAAGAGGACGGGCATTTAAAAATTCGTTCTTTACCATAGTTGCGGCAATGACGGTGATATATTTCATAAACGATGCGTTGGAATTGTACCTTTTCGACAGCTCGGCATTTTATCTTATGCCGACAGTGCTGTCCATTGCGGTGTTTATCTGCACCGCCGTACGCAAAGACGCCTTTGCGGGATACAGCGGCATTAACAACGCTGTCCCCGCTGTTCTCGGGTTTGTCGGACTGTTTCTGACAGCGGGCAGCATTATTGAGATCATAAGAGATAAGGTGATAATAAATGAAAACGGTTTTCTGGACAACTGCTTTACTCACCTTTTCTGCGGGCTGTGCTACCTGGCTGTCGGTATAACATATATCATCAAGAAAATTTCGGATAAAAAGGCTGAAAATATATAAGGAGCGGTAACATATGAAAAAATATCTCGACGGCAAAGACGAACGTGAAAAAGCAGTCATTCTTAAAGGCACATATTACGGCTTTTGGATAATTGTAATTCTCGCTTTGATAAGCATTCCGCTATATGTTTTGGGAGATTTTAAACCGTCTGTTAAGGCGATAACCGAAAGCCCCATGCTGCCCTTGCTTTACATATTTGCAGGACTTTCATTTGCAAATATCTACTGCATTACAAAAAAGGCGTTCCGCCAAACTGAACTGTTATCATACACTGTGATTTTCTGCGTATCTGCAATAACCACAGGTTCTTCAATAGACATTGCGGGAGGCTTTGATTCAATATCACGGCTGATGATTGCCGCCGCTCTGGCTATTCAGGGAATTATGGCATGTGTTACAATCATTAAGATGAAAGCAGAAGAGAAACAATAAAACAAATAAGACACAATGTCCCATAAACGATACGGAGATAATCTGTACCGTTTATGGTACATTTCTTTTTCTGCCTTCCCGTCCGATTATGACAATTTTTTCGGGAAATAAATGCTATTATAGAAATACTAAACAACGGAAAGGACTGATAAAATGCAGGCAGTAATAGAAGCCGAAGAAAAGGCACTCACCGTATTTTTAAGCGGAGAAATAGACCACCATTCGGCGGTTGAGATACGCTCGGACATTGACCTTGCCATCGAACGGTACAAGCCCGAACGGCTTATCCTCGATTTCGGAGAGGTCACCTTTATGGACAGCTCGGGGATAGGTCTTGTTATGGGCAGATGCAAAATCATGAAGATGATAGACGGCTCGGTGGAAATAGCAAATGCGTCCTCGGCGATAAAAAAGGTAATGCGTCTGTCGGGGCTGGAAATGATAGTAAAGATCTGAGGAGAGGAAAAATGAAGATAGTTAACGAAATAAAGCTCAGCTTTCCGTCAAAAAGCTGCAACGAAGGGTTCTCACGGTCGGCGGCGGCAGCGTTTGCGTCCCTTGCCGACCCGTCGGTGTCCGACATAAGCGACATAAAGACCGCCGTTTCCGAGGCGGTCACAAACTGCATCGTCCACGCATATCGGAACAAAACAGGCATTATCGAAATGACTGCACGGCTGCTGGAGGGCGGACGGTTCTACATAAGAATAAAGGACTCGGGGTGCGGTATCAGCGACGTTAAGGCGGCTATGCAGCCCCTGTTCACCACCGCACCCGAGGAGGAACGGGCGGGGCTTGGCTTTGCGGTAATGGAAAGCTTTATGGACAAGGTGACGGTCAAAAGCCGTCCCGGAAAAGGCACCACCGTTATTATGGAAAAAAAGCTTCATACAAAGGACGGCGGCAATGAACAGCCTTAAAAACGATGAATTTATCGAAGCAAATCTCGGGCTTGTGCGGCTTTGTGCAAACCGTTTCCGAGGAAAAGGGATAGAGTATGACGACCTGTACGGTGCGGGCTGTATGGGGCTTGTGAAGGCTGCCAAGGCGTTTGACGAGTCACGGGGGGCACGGTTCTCCACCTATGCAGTGCCCGTTATTCTCGGGGAAATAAAGCGGCTTTTCCGTGACGGCGGAACGATAAAGGTGAGCCGTCCGCTAAAGGAATTGTCCCTGAAGGTCACAAGGGAAAAGGAGCGGTTCATCAAATCCGTGGGACGGGAGCCTACAGTTTCCGAGCTTGCGAAGATACTGGACATATCTCCCGAAGAGGTCGCCGAAGCGGTGTCCGTCAGCCTGCCGCCCCTGTCCCTGACCCCATCCGACCCCGACGACGAACGCAGCGGACAGATAGACATTCCCGTGGACGCCCCCGACAATCTCATCACCGACCTTATCTCTCTAAAACAGGTAATGAGCCGTCTATCGGACGAGGACAGGCAGCTTATTATCCTCCGCTATTTCCGAAAGATGACTCAGACACAGGCTGCACAGCTTCTCGGAACAACTCAGGTGCAGATCTCCCGACGGGAAAAGAAAATTCTTTCAAAGCTTCGGGAAATGTTGCTTGAATAAAAAAAATAAAAATTATGTAAAAATTATTGACAAATCTCCCCTTTTGTGATAAAATAGTCATATGGGAGCAGAATATCTCCCAAACACAGAGCATACAATTTCATAAACGACTATCGCAACCATTTGAAAGGGGTATAAAAATGAAGTACGAAATCAACGGAACTCCGCTGCCCGCACTTACCGTTTACCTGGAAAACGGCGAAACTGTTGTCTGCGAAAACGGTGCTATGTCATGGATGTCACCCAACCTTGTGATGGACACCACCTCCAACGGCGGCATCGGCAAGGCATTCGGCAGAATGTTCACGGGCGAGGCTATGTTCCAGAACAGATACACCGCTCAGGGCGGCAACGGAATGATAACAATGGCTTCCAGCTTCCCCGGCTCTATCCTTCCCTTCCAGATCTCTCCGAGCAATGAGATGATCGTCCAGAAGAGAGGCTTCCTTGCTTCCGAAGTGGGCGTTACAATGTCGGTAGCGTTCCAGAAGAAGATAAGCACAGGCATTTTCGGCGGTGAGGGCTTCCTTATGCAGCGTCTTTCGGGAAATGGTCTTGCTTTCATTGAAATTGACGGTCACTGCATGGAATACACCTTAGGCCCCGGCGAATCTATGATACTTGACAACGGCTATCTTGCAGCAATGTCCTCCACATGTACAATGGACATTCAGACCGTTAAGGGCGTTAAGAACGTTCTCCTCGGCGGTGAGGGACTGACAAACGTCGTTGTTACGGGACCCGGCAAGATTTATCTCCAGACTATCCCCGTATATCAGGTGGCAAATGCTATCCGTCCTTACATACCCACAAGCGGCTGAAAGGGTGAAATCGACCCATCAGATGTGGCAGAGATCGCATCGGGTGTATTCGATATTTTTAACTGACAATTACCGTCCTCTTTCGTGGGGGACGGTCTGTGCAGATATAGTACAATGGTCAGTACATCGGCTTCCCAAGCCGAGGATGCGGGTTCGATTCCCGTTATCTGCTCCAATTGACCCCCGAAAATTCGGGGGTTTTGTTTTAATACTAATTCCTAATCTCCTTATAGACAGAGTCTATAAGGAGAGCCGCCTAAAAGGCGGCAAGTCAAAACCGTCGGTTTTGACGGAATTAGTATTGTACGGCTTTCCTTTGCGGCTTCGCCGCACCCACCGCAAAGCGGTGGGAATCAACCTATAGACCTTGTCTATAGGTTGATTAGGAAATAGTATAAGATAAAAAACGGTGCAAAATCACTTAAAAAGAATTCTCAAATAATCACGTTTACCGTAAATCACTCTGTCAACATAGACCGAATCGTCCGAGATACGGTAGAATGCAAGATAATTGTCCGAAACCATATATCTGTAGCCGCTGAAAAGAGAATTATCGAAAAACAGCCGAGTACCCAGCTCGGGGGCGTCTGCAAGCAGGTCAATCTTGCCGAGAATTTTATTTATCGTATTAGCGGCGGCATCGGGACTTTTTATGTCATTTTTTATATAGTCATATATTTCGTCCAGATCTTTCAGGGCTTCGGGAGAGAACTTGATCGGCACGCTCATACATTTTTCTCCCCGAAATGCCTGCGGACAGCCGAACTATCCAGCCAGCCCTGCTCTTCGCCCGAAAGCTTTCCTTTTTCAAGCTCACACATAAGGCGTAAAGCTGCTTTGGTTTTCTCGTATTCTTCCTGTTCGGCAATGTCGACAATAGCATAACAGCCCCTGCCGTTTTTCGTTAAATATACGGGCGAGCCGACAGAAACGCTGTCCAGCACAGATGAATAATTTCTAAGGTCGGAAATAGGCACAATATTCGGCATAGTAATAACTCCTTTCATTAGGGAAAAGCTGATCAATGCGAAAACAACGTGTCGTTTTGCATTCGTTTCCTTGAAATATTATACCGCTGTAATAGATAAATGTCAATATGGGCAGTTAAATTTTACGATTAATTTAACGCATAATTTTAAGGAGGATATTTATGAAACTATATTTATACGGAATGATACTTGCATCAAACAGCTTTCGGCTGAATGAATTTCCCAAGCCCGATGACTATTCGGAGATAGAAGAAAGCTATCGTTTTGTCGGCGGTGAAACGGGTGCAGCTGCCACGATACTCAGTTCTCTCGGTGCAGATATTGTTCTGGACGGAAATCATATCGGCAGAGAGGTCGCCCCGCTTATCAAGGATTTTTATAAGGACAGGACAGTTGACCTCAGCCCCCTTTGCTTCGATGAAAGCTATGACGGTTTACAGGACTATATCCTTATCTCGGGCGATGTGCGGACTCCCTTCGGACATTTCGCACACTATTTCAGTGAAGCATTCAGCGGCGGGACAAGGCATTGGAACAAGCCCAAGGAATCGGACATTGAAAAGTGCGATACCGCCGCAATCGACCCGTTTTTCGGTGAAGAATCCGACCTTGCCGCCGAATACTGCGTAAAGCACGGCAAATCTTACGTTACCATTGACTGCAAATATGACAGCTATATCCATAAGAATTCCGCCGTTTCGGTCATTTCGGGAGAATTTATCGGAAATAATTACCCGAATATGACCCGTGAAGAGCTGTTTCCCCTTTTTGCGGAAAACGGCGGCGGACTGACTATCATAACCAATGGCGGAAAGGGATTTTTCTACGGCAGAAAGGGCGGCGAACCGAAAACCTTTCAGCCCTACAAGGTCAATGTAAAAAGCACTCTCGGAGCGGGCGATTCCTTCAAGGCGGGCTGCACCTATGCACTGTCAAAGGGCATGAGCGATGACGAGCTGGTGAGATTTGCATCTGCATGTTCGGCTGCCTGCATTTCAAGGTATCCCATGCAGATCGACCCGCCGACTCTTGAAGATATTGAAAATATCATCTCGGCTGAAAATATATGAATTTTTCAATGAAACAGTGAGATACTATCATCGGAAAGGACTGATGATATGACCATCTCACAAAAGGAATACAGCGAGCTTGTTAAAAAAGCTTCGCCCAATTCCAAGAGCATTGTTGACATTCCCAAGGCGTTCGTTATCGGCGGAATTATCTGCTGCATAGGACAGTTTTTCCTCGACCTGTACAAAAATGCAGGCTTCGACGAAAAATCAGCCGCCTCCTGGACGTCCGTGACGCTGGTGCTTGCCAGTGCTGTCCTCACGGGTCTGGGACTGTACGAAAAAATTGCAAAGCACGGCGGAGCGGGCACTCTGGTGCCTATCACAGGCTTTGCAAACGCCGTTGTGTCCCCCGCATTGGAGTTCAAATCCGAGGGCTTTGTGCTGGGTCTGGGAGCGAAAATTTTCGCCATTTCGGGTCCCGTGATACTGTACGGCTGTGCCGCTTCGGTCATCTACGGTGTTATTCTTTACTTTTTCCGCTGAAATAATGCAAAAAATCGGCTTGGACGGAATTTCCGTCTGAGCCGATTTTCATTTCAATATTATACCTCACAAACTGTAAGACCAACCACCGTGAGATTATCCGAGCTGCCGTTTTTGAGTGCAGTTTCTATCAGCTGGGACAGCCTTTTCGTCAGCTTTACGGGGCGTGAAAGCACCGTTTCAAACTCGTTTGCCGACAGATAATCCGAAAGCCCGTCCGAGCAGATTATGATAAGGTCGCCCTCTTTTATGCCGCCCTCGATTGGCGTTACGTCTATCTTAGGGTCGTCGCTGAGATTGCCCATTACGGGGAATATGACATTTCTCTGAGCGTGAAACCGCTTTTCCTCACGGCTTATCTTCCCCTGCTCATACAGCAGCTGCACCAGCGACTGATCGGTGGAAAGCTGAGTAATGGTGTCCCCACGAAAGCGATAAAGCCTTGAATCGCCCACATTGACAATGTACGCATTTTTCTTGTCGTCCACCGCAAGGGCACAGAGCGTAGTCTGCATATTTACCGAATGGTCGTGATTTATGCCGTACCGCCTGAGATTTCGGTGAATGGTGCGTATTTTCTTTTTCAGCTCATCCGGCTTGGAAAATTTCACCGCCGCCAGCTGTTCAAGGCAAAGATGCGAAGCTATCTCGCCCGAAGCCTCGCCGCCTACCCCGTCCGCCACAGCCACAATGAACGGGGCTTTTATGTTGCTTTCAAGAGATGCCTGAGAAAGCACCAGTCTGTTAATAAGAAAAGCGTCCTCGTTATGATCTCTCACGCTCCCCGTATCCGTAATGCCGCAGCAATAGTACATACAAAAACCTGCCTTAGGGAGATACTTTTCCAAAAAAGCCCATTTCTCCCGAAAAATTAGCACCTATTATTATACAACAATACCTCTGTAAAAGCAATGACGCTTTTCTTAAATTTACATAACTATTTTTTTGTTTAATCGAAAGATTTTTTTATCGTGTCCCATAAATGAACGATAATATTTGTGCAGAATAGCCGAAAATAATTTAATTTCCCCGAAATAGTTGACAAAGTTTCTTAAATAAAGTAAAATATAAGTAGGAATACCTTGGGCATTTATATCCCAAACTTTATTTTGCTGCACAGTTATTTTTTGCAGTTTACGGAGGAATTATTATGGCTGACATTAAATTGCTCGATCTTATAGACAGGGAAACTCTCCAATCGATCCAGGACGGTTTTGCCAACGCTACGGGTATGGCTGCTCTGACCGTTGATATGGACGGTCCCGTTACTACCCTCAGCAATCCCACAGACTTCTGTATGAAGCTTACCAGAGGTTCAAAGCTGGGCTTTGAACGCTGCAATCAGTGCGATAAATCAGGCGGCGAAAAGGCTCTCAGAGAGGGCAGAGCCAACGCCTACTACTGCCACGGCGGACTTGTTGACTTTGCCGCTCCCATAGTGGTAAACGGCACTCAGATAGGTTCGTTTATCGGCGGACAGGTTCTCCCCGAGCCGCCCGATGAAGATAAATTCAGAAAGATCGCAAATGAGCTGGGCATTGACCCCAAGGAGTATGTGGCTGCCGTTAAAAAGGTAAAGATAATGCCCAAAAAGCAGATAGATGCCTGTGCGGACTTCCTTTACATAATCGCAGGCGTTATCTCCAAGATCGGTTATTCAAACTATATTGCGAAAAATTCAAATATCGATTTACAGTCCAATGCCTTAAAATTTGCAGAGGGCATTGCTTCCGCCGAAAAGCTTGCCGATGAATGCTCCAGAAGCTTCGGAACTCTCAGCACACGTTTTTCACAGCTGAATGAAACCGCCAAAAATTCCGCCGAAGTTGTCAAGGACACCTCGGACACTATCAAGAATATCCAGAATATCGCAATGAACACCCGTATTCTCGGCTTTAACGCTTCCATCGAAGCTTCCAGAGCAAAGGAAAGCGGAAAGGGCTTCGGCGTTATCGCTCAGGAGGTAAGAAATCTCGCAGACGTCAGCAAGGCGTCAGCAGATAAGATCGAGGACACTATCAAGAGCATTCTCGACTTTGCCTCCGAGATAAACAACAGCATTTCCGAGCTTGAGGAAATGGTAGAGAAGAACGAGAAAAATCTCAACGAAATCAAGAAATTCCTCGCAGAGCTTCGCAGCAATGCGTCGAATTAAATCAGCAAGGAGGTAAGCTTTATGGTTGACGCTATCGCTCAAATGTCAATGGCTATGCATCAGGCTCAGCTTTCTCAGAGCGTTGCCCTTGCAATGACGGACAAGGTTCTCGATATGCAGGGCAGTGCAGCTATGCAGCTTCTTGACAGTATGGCAGAAGCAACCTCTAAAATTCAGACATTCCCCGGTGACGTGGGATTTATGTTTGATGCAAGAGCTTGATCCAAGGCAAAAAAAGCCGTCGGCTGACGTGTAAAAACGTCGGTCGGCGGCTTTTGTTATTCTTTAATGAATTCTATTGACTCGATGACCTTGTTAAAAGTGTCGTTATAATCGTCAAAATCATACTCCATAGAACCCAGAGTCAAGCTGTACGCACAGGTTTCCGTTTCAACATAGACCGTCCTGTACTTGGCAGCATTTTCCTTGTTATCGGGGTCCCGCACCACAAAGGTGGATTCGATGGCATCGTAGCCCTGCAGCGTAAACTTGATAGGGTCACCGTACTCCATCTCAAAATCAAGATAAGTGAAGGTGTTGATGCTCCGAGCAGCCATCTCAAATTCCTCAACAGGCGGGAAACCCTCTTCATTATAATTCGCTTTCAGGATAATATTTGCCGTACCATTGCCGTAAGCCAGCTCATTATAGCTTTCTCCCTTGCCGTAGAAGTCATCGGGGAGGTCAAATTTTATCATTCGTTTTGAGGGATTATCCTTATGCTCCTCATCGGGCGACAGCGTTTCCGAAGCAGTATCTTCGGACGATGCTTCATCGGAAGCGGTTGTATCGGCAGCCGCAGATTCGGAAGAAACAGTTGTATCTGCCGTCATATTATCCTCGGGCTTATCGCCGTTATCCGAAGCACAGGCGGACATTGCCAAGCACAGTGCCGCTGCACAGAATATTGCGGAAAATTTCTTAAGCTTCATACTTTTCTCCTTGGTTAAATCTGGGAAATTTAATATGCCCCGAAAGCTTTACCCGCAGCGGATGAAATCTCCCCACAGGCATATTAGGCTCAAATTCGTTGGGTGCATTGAGGATAAACGAGCCTGCCCTTTCGATAGGTATCCTCACCGCCATAGACGCCGAGCGTCCGCTTCTGGCATCAGACGGAATATCCATCATACAAACCGCCCCGAACTGCCTGCGGAACTGCTCCTCAAAGCTGTTCTCAGCCGATATGATGGGGTCACCGCCGCCGACCTCCTCGTATCTGGCGGCATTGGCAGGACCGTCGCCCTCATTGAACGCCGTCAGAGAGATCTGAACATCTCCCGAAGAATTCGTTATACAGTTTACCAGCAAACAGCCGTAATTATACGCAAAAGCCCGCTCAACAAAGTTGTAAAGCAAGGTATTAAGTGCCTGCTTAGTGCATTTTGCATAAACTCCCGATACAATGCTCTTCTTGAATTCCACAGTCGGCATCAGCGTTTTCAGGTCAAAGCAAAGCTTATCGAGAATATCCGAAACACAGCAGACAGGACGTTCACCGCAGTCATACATATCCAGCAGCTCACGAAACGGCAGAACAGTCCGATATATGCTCATAAGCGAATCATCGATAACATTAAGCTGAGATATGCGTTCGCTGCAGGTTCCCTTAGCAAGGTTGTCAAGGGCAAAGCCTGCATTATTCAGTGAAGATGAAACCTGAGCGGCAAGACCGTCCAGCAGCCTGCGTATCTCGGGATCATCAATAAGATTGCCTTTTGAAATATGTGAAACCTCAGCCACATAGAAAAGCTCATTATCGAATGGGCACTCAAAAATATTTATCTTATATTTTTTCCCGCCGTATACAGCGGTATATTCGGCAGAACCGTTATCAGCCAGCGGTATTTCGCCGATAACAGAAGAGATACTTTCCCCTCTGCACATAAACCCGCTCTCGGGATGATTTCTCCAGATAAGCTCAAATCTGTCGGAGAATATCAGTATATCGCTGCCTGCGTTTTTATATGCGGAAACAAGTACATTCAGACCGTTCATAACCCACCTCCCAGCATTTTTCAAAAATCCCCAAAAGAATAAAGGGACGAGCCGAAACGGCACGCCCCCAAATGCGATTTCCTAACGGCGTCGGCACACAAGCACCGTTTATATAGTGCTCAGTGCACCGTGCAGCTAAATGTGGGAAAGCGATTATCTGCTCTCCTCAGCGAAGCCGCTCTGTACGAGCTCGATAAGACCATCAACAGCAGCCTGCTCATCAGCTCCGTCAGCGATGATTCTGATAGCAGTACCGCCTACGATGCCAAGAGAAAGGATACCGAGAAGGCTCTTAGCGTTAACTCTGCGTTCTTCCTTTTCGATCCAGATAGAAGACTTGAATTCATTTGCCTTCTGAATAAAGAAGGTTGCGGGGCGTGCGTGAAGGCCAACCTGATTCTGAACCATTACATCTTTAACGTACATAATACTCTCTCCAATCTTATACCCTTATCATTGTGATCAACACAAGATATGTTATTGATCCCTTTGTATACAATTATTATACATTGTCCGAGCCGCATAGTCAACGGTAATTTTGTTATCAAACGTCATTTTTCAAGAATTTCTGCCTTTTGAATTAATCGCCGCTGTTTTTTCGGGCAATATTTTGTGAATATTAACTAATCTTCATTAGAACTGTACAAATTTCAACAGAATAATATATGCAGTATCTACATAATTTTTTGAACTAAAACGTTTTTGCAAGTAGATAATTTATTCTAAAATGTCAGATTTATACAACTTCGGTATAAATCTATTAACATAAGGATTTTAACCGCCTTTGTGAAAAATATGCAAACCTTTCAACATAGAAAAGAATTTATGTTAAATTTGCAAATTATTCACCATTGTTAACATCCGAATGCTTCCGACGTCTTCGCTTGGGCGGCTTCGGAGGATGCAGCTCCATATATTTTTGGTACATATCGGGACGCCGTTCCTCGGTGATGCGAAGAGCCTCGGCGTGACGGTATTCGGCAATATTTTTGTGATGCCCCGTCAGCAGCACAGGCGGCACCTCTGCACCCTCCCACACCTCGGGACGGGTGTAGTGGGGATATTCCAGCAAACCGCCGAAATGGCTTTCCTCCTCGTAGCATTCGGCACTCGGCAGAACGCCGTCGCACATTCTGGCAACAGCATCGGCAACCACCAACGCAGGCAGCTCTCCGCCCGTCAGGACATAATCGCCCGCCGAGATCTCCTCGTCAACGATCTTATCCAGAACACGCTGGTCTATACCCTCATAATGCCCGCAAAGAAGAAAAATATACGGTTTATGCGAAAGCTCCACCGCCTTCGCCTGATTAAACGTGCTGCCCTTTGGAGATAAATATATGGTATGAGGACGCTCGGGCAGCATTTCGCAAACAGCCTGCCAGCACCTGTACACAGGCTCAGCCTGCATGACCATTCCCATGCCGCCGCCATAGGGCGTATCGTCCACACGGCGATGCTTATCAAGCGTATAATCCCGTATCTGATGACAGTGTATCTCTATCTTCCCCGCTTTTCTCGCCCTTCCGATTATGCTTTCGGACAGGACGCTTTCGCACATTTCGGGGAAAAGAGTGGCAATATCTATCCTCATTCCTCGTCACCGTTTTCCGAGCCGCCGTCGAACATTCCCGCAATAGGACGCACCAGCAGCTTTCCGCCGTCAATGTCGGTTTTCTCGATAAATTCGGGTGCGGCGGGAAAAAGATACTCCTCGCTGCCGTTTTTCACCGTGTAAATGTCGGAAGCACCGTAGGACGCTACGTCGGCGATCTTGCCGTATACCTTGCCGCTGTCGGCGTCCACAACGTCCAGCCCAATAAGGTCCTGGATAAAATAGCAGCCCTCGGGCAGCTCGGCTTCATCTCTGTCCATATAGAGTATTCTATTCCGAAGGGTCTGTGCCTGTTCGGGGGTGTCAACGCCCTTTAGCTTCATAACCACCACATTTTTATGGGGACGGGCATATTCTATCTCGGCGGGGTTTTTGCCGTCCTTATCGAAATAGAGAATATCAAATTCGCATAAAAACTCGGGGTCATCGCACCAATACTGCACCCTGACCTCGCCCTTTATCCCCTGTACGGCGACAATTTTTGCAATTTCAAGATATTTTTTCATTTATGACTATCCTTTCAAAGAAACGGTAAACATAAAAAAAGGGGGACAAAACCGCCCCCCACAGCATTTGCTGAATATCAGTCTATCTCAACCATAATTTTCTGATTGATCTTGCCTGCACCCGCACGCATAACGGTTCTGATAGCCTTTGCGATGCGTCCCTGCTTGCCGATAACACGTCCCATATCATCGGGAGCAACGTGCAGATGATACACAACAACGCCCTCGGCGTCAGGCTCGTCAACGGTAACGGAAACCTCATTCTTATTCTCAACAAGGCCGCTTGCAATAGTTTTCAGCAGCTCCTCCATAACAAGTCAACTCCTTAAATATATATAGAAAAAGCAAGGCGGACACTGCCGCTTTGCGGAATTCTTCCAAATTTCACCCCGTAAAGAGGTGGGTGTCCGCTTGTACGGAACACCCAAATAGCAGCCTAAGCCGCATGATACTTCACAGAATTACAGGATATTGTTCTTAGCGAACAGAGCCTTTACTGTTTCAGTGGGCTGTGCACCGTTAGCGATCCACTTCTTAGCCTTTTCAGCGTCAACCTTTACGGTAGAGGGCTCAGTTGTGGAATCGTAGTAACCGATCTCCTCGATAAATCTGCCATCTCTGGGGTATCTGGAATCAGCAACAACGATACGATAGAAGGGGTTCTTCTTAGCACCCATTCTTCTCAGTCTGATTTTTACTGCCATTTATATTCACCTCCGAATTAGTTTCTTAATATATAATCACAGCTTTCGCCGAAATTATCTGCGTCTAAGGTTCATGGGAACGGCAAGCTTGTTTTTCTTGCCCCTTGCGTTTTTGCCCATAACGCCCATCTGCTTCATCAGCTTCTGCATCTGCTCGAACTGTTTCAGCAGCCTGTTTACGTCGGTAACGGTATTTCCGCTTCCTGCGGCAATTCTCCGCTTTCTCTTTGGGTCGATGATGGACGGCTTTGCACGTTCGGCGGGGGTCATTGAGAGGATCATCGCCTCTACCCTGTCCATCTGCCTGTCGTCAATATCAACGTCCTTAAGCTTATCCGCAACGCCGGGTATCATACCCATTAGCTGCTTTAAGGGACCCATTTTTCTTATCTGCTTCATCTGCTCCAGCAGGTCGGTCATATCGAAGCTGTTTTCCTTTAAGCGTTCCTCAAGCTTCTTGGCATCTTCCTCGTCAACGGTTGTCTGCACACGCTCGATAAGCGTAAGCACATCGCCCATTCCGAGAATTCTCGAAGCCATTCGCTCGGGGTGGAACGGTTCAAACTCGTCCAGCTTTTCGCCCATACCAACGAATTTGATAGGCTTGCCCGTTACCGCAAGAACGGAAAGTGCAGCACCGCCTCTTGTGTCGGAATCCAGCTTTGACATAAGCACGCTGTCGATACCCAGAGCATCATCAAACGCCTTTGCAACGTTAACAGCGTCCTGACCTGTCATTGCGTCAACGACAAGCATAATTTCGTGTGGCTCAGTTTCCTGCTTGATGGTTTTCAGCTCGTTCATAAGCTCCTCGTCGATATGCAGACGACCTGCCGTATCGATGATGACCATATCGTTGCCGTAATCCTTAGCGTGCTTGATAGCTTCCTTTGCAATGGTCACAGGATTTATCTGACCCATCTCGAAAACCTTAACACCCGCCTTGTTTCCGACAACCTGCAGCTGATTGATAGCAGCAGGACGGTAAACGTCACAGGCGACCAGCAGCGGACGCTTGCCGTTGTCCTTGAAGAACTTTGCAAGCTTTGCAGCATGGGTAGTTTTACCCGAACCCTGCAAACCGCACATCATAATAACGCACGGCGGCTTGGACGGTATATTTATACGGGAATTCTGCTCGCCCATCAGAGCGATCAGTTCGTCGTTTACTATCTTAATAACATGCTGACCGGGAGTAAGGCTGGTAAGAACTTCCTCACCGACCGCCTTTTCGGAAACCTTTGCAACAAAATCCTTAACGACCTTGTAGCTGACATCGGCTTCCAGGAGAGCCATCTTGACTTCTCTCATAGCCTCCTTAACGTCTGCCTCGGTAAGCTTTCCTCTGCTTTTCAGACGCTTGAAAACCGCACCAAGCTTTTCTGAAAGTCCCTCAAACGCCATAAAAACACTCCTTTGTCAATTCACTCAAGCAGATCCGCATTTTCATGCAGTATCTCGATGATCGCCTCTGCACGGCGTCCCAGCCCTTTTGAGTAGCTGTACATACCGTTTTCCTTTGCAATGTCGGAAGCAAGCTTTTCTATGCTTCTTATCATATCCTGATAAATACGGGCTTTTTTGCAGTAGCCGAGCTTTTCCTCCATCTCATAGAGAATCTGCTCGCCCCGCTTTATGCTGTCCCTCACGCCCTGCCTAGTTATATGGGCATATTCGGCAATTTCGCCCAGGGACATATCCTCGTTATAATAAAGCTCAATAACATCTCTTTGCTTATCGGTGAGCATATCGGCATAATAATCAAGAAGATTTGAAAGATTCAGATCCTTGCCCTCGTTCAAAATTTACACCTCCGATAATTGTAAAGCGACCAACCTTTACATATTATACAGTATACTTTTCGATTTGTCAAGGGGTTTTTCAAAAAAATTTCCTGCTTGACTTATCGCATATAATTATGATACAATATGTATAGAATAAATCAATACAGGAGATGGTCATTATGATGATAAAACCGTCAACATGCTTAAGAAATGAATATAATGACATTGCCGAGTTCTGCAAGACCGAAAAGCAGCCTGTCTTTCTGACCAAAAACGGCGAAGGCGACCTGGTCGTTATGAGTCTGGAAGCATATTCATATCGTGAAGAAATTCTTGATATGCGTGAAAAGCTCCTGGAAGCGGAAGCAAATCGTCTTAACGGTGCAAGAACTTTCACTCCCGAAGAAGTGAATCAAAGGCTGGAGGATATTATCAATGGAAACCTCTGACAAATACGCCGTGCAGATCCTTTCCGAAGCAGCCAATGATATGACTGAGGTCGTTTCACAGTTTGTAATGCTCGGAAGCGTTTCGGGTGCCGTTAAAATGAAAGAAGCGTTTTCCCGTGCAATGGGGCAGCTGAGCATTTTTCCCTATTCCGGCGTGACGCTGCCCGACCCGAAGCTTGCAAGATCAAATTTCCGTATGCTGATAATCAACGATTATCTTATGATATACAGAATATTTGAGGACGATAAGCAAGTTATGATATATCGCATATTTAACGGCAAGATCAATTATTCAGCTGTTTTGCGGCGGCTTAATGACGACCTGAAATAATCTGCCTGCAAAAAACACATAAATTCCAAGCACTAAAAGCGGCAAAAGCGGTACATACTAATATCAATCCAAAGAAAAGGACTGATAGCATGCCTGCCGCCGCAAAAAATCTCATCGTCTTTATGACGGGCGGAGTGATATACTCCCTTATCGAAATACTGTTTCGGGGGTTCACCCACTGGACCATGACCCTTACGGGCGGGCTTTGCCTGCTGATATTATACACCGTATTTTCCGAGAAAAAAATGAGCCTGCCCGCAAAATGCCTGTTCGGTGCTTTTGTTATCACCTCGCTGGAATTTGCGGTAGGCTGCATTGTAAATATTATCCTCGGCTGGGACGTTTGGGACTACTCCCACTGTCCCTTTAACCTCTGGGGACAAATTTGTCTGCCCTTTTCGGCAGCGTGGTTTCTTATAACTATCCCCGTGAGCTTTTTGTGCAAGGGGCTGGAAAAAAGTCTTGACAGCTCCGGGGCTTAAAGTAAAATTAAGTATCCGCTTTTCTGATATGCAGGATATGATACGCCGCAGTTTCATTATCCGGAAGTTCAACGCACACCGTATCCCCGATAAAATGCCCTAAAAAAGCCTTTCCGATTGGTGAAGCTTCACTGACAAAAACAGTATTGTCGGCGTCAATTTTTCCGCCGTCGGAATCTTCTGCAAGCAGAACCTTTGCACCGTAAAATGAACCGCCCATACCGACATACCTTTTTTCTATGTGGTTTTCACACAGGAAAAAGGTATTTTTTTCGCCTGTTGCCAAATCAGCTGCAAGCACAAAATCTCCTATATGCACCGAAGCAAGCTGCTTATTTTTAAAAAGCTTTTTACCTATGATACTTTTGGGTCTGATATATTCCCTGCCTTTATATCGAATGATAATGTTATTAATATTTTCGGGGCAATCTCTCACAAAAGCTGTCTGCCCGTCCAAGCAATAATACTTCATCATAAGTCAAAATATCAAGCTCCCCCCAACAGCTTCCTAACCTTTTTCAGCTGTGGGTCACGTCCCAGCTCCTCGAAAAACGCCGAAGCGAACACCGCAGGCGAGCACCAGTAAACGGTGGTGTCATTGGTGGAATAGCTGAACTCATTATCCACATAGCACTTGGCGGGGGCAGTTCCCTTGGGGATATGCCACTTGGCGTAATCGTCAACTCTGAGCATATCGGGACCGCCGCAGACAAGCCCCGGAACGGGATCGTCCACATCGTCCGCCGCCGACTGATAGTGATGGGGGTGACGGCAGGAATTTTCCGTAATGCCCGTTATGTAGCACATTCCAAGCGGATTTTTCCCAAGAATATAATCGAAATGGGACGAAGCTATCCTAAGATAATCCTCATTCGGGTGGAGAATATAGCTGCATGCAAGGGTCATACAGTAGCACAAAACGGTCATATTGCTGCCCCAGAGAAATCTGTTGTTTTCCTTTGCGACGCCGAAGCCGTTTCCGCCTGCCATAGAAGTGAAATAATCCCCGATAAACTTAAATCTGCCCGTCATAGTGTTAAGCATGAGCGGGTCCTTGGGACGGTCACAGAGAAGATAGGTCAGCGACCCGAAGCCCGCCACATTCAGCCAGTCAAAGCCTGCCAGCTTGGTTTCGCCATAGTTTTCGGAAATGGTTTCCGCAAAGCCCTCGTCCCCCGTGACTGCATACAGCTCGCATGCCGCCCAAAGAAGGTCGTCGGTGAAATCATCGTCGCTGTATTCGCCGCCAATAACGCCGTGAGGATTTACGAATTTCTCAAATTCAGGGTGATTTGCCAGCCATACCCACGCCGAAAATGCGGCATTTCTCAGCTTTTCGGCAAATTCCTTGTCAAACTCCTCAAATATCCCAGAAGCAAGTGCGGTACAAGCAGCAAGCGAAGCCGCCGCCCTGTGAGATTTCGGGAAAATAAACTGCTTCTCCGTGTCCGCATCGGGCATAACAAAGCCCGAATTTTCCTTGACGGCACTCACCTTGTGATACACGCCGCCGTCCTTTGCCTGCATTTTCAGCAGCCATTCCAGCTCACAGCGGCATTCACAGAGAATATCGGGAACGGCATTTCCCGACTCGGGAATATTTACCTTATCCTTAAACGAATCGGGAAACAGCCTATACGCATTCAGCAGATGAGCCAGTGCAGTGCAGGCGGTAACAACGTACTTTCCGAACGCTCCCGAATCGTGCCAGCCGCCGCTTACGTCCAGCTTGACGGTTTCGTTTTCATACAAAGAAACGGGCTGGCAGTGACATTTGCGGCGGGCAAATTCTCCCGCAAATTCGGGGGTAAGCTCCTCGCCGCAGCGATTGTAGTAGAAGCTTTTCAGCAAGGTATTTTTCAAAGCCCTGTACGGTTCGGCACATATTTTGAATTTCGGTGAACGCCTTGTGCCGATCTTCAGATAGTAAGTTCCCTCGTTCGTCAGTTCGGAGAAATTCGCCGTTCGGACATTTTCTCCCGCTATGGGGTCATAAAACGCCTCGGATAAGCGTCCCTTGAAAACCGCCTTTCCGCTCTCGGCGGAACATACCGAAAAGCCGTCCCCCGAAGAAGCGGCGTAAACGGCGGTCTTATATCCGTTTGTGAGATAGCCCAGCTGATTTACAAAAATCTTATTTTTCATATTAATTATTCACCCAACAGGTAATATTTTCCATATGGACTGTGCATTTTCATACTATAATTATATAACACCGCTGCAAACATAAAAAACCGCAAAATCGGAACTTTTAATAAATTTTACTTGAACATTCTTCACTTTTATGGTATAATATTTCAAAAAAACAACACGGAGGTATGAAAATGCTGACTATCAGACCCGATGACAAAAAGCTGTCCTACGAGGGCAGAGTCAAGATCGCAGCGGAAGAAGCTGTAATGTATTACCCCGGAAGCAGCGTTACTATCTGCTGCAAAGCCGAAAAAGTCACCTTTACCCTGAATGAGCGGAGAAGCTGGGGAACGCTGTCCCTTGGGCTTATTATTGACGGGGAGCTGCAAAAACCGTTTAGCCTTGAAAAGGAAAATATCGGAAAGGACACGGAGTATTCCATTGACCTGAGCGGCGATAAGGAGCATACGGTTACTGTTTACAAAATGCACGCAGGCGGAAACCACATTCTCACATTCAAAGGATTTTCCGTGGACGGCGAACTGCTTGACCCGCCCGAGAAGCCAAAGCTCAAGCTGGAGGTTTTCGGGGACAGCGTATGTGCGGGCGAAGTCAGCATGGCTGTTGACAACGTTGGAAAATGCGACCCCGAGAACCACGACAGCATCTACGATAACTCCTATTACAGCTTCGTTATGATGACGGCAAGAATGCTGAATGCTCAGATACATAACAACTCACAAGGCGGCATTTCCCTGCTGGACGGGACGGGATATTTCAATATGCCCGATACCGTAGGGCTGGAAACCACCTTTGACAAGGAGTGCTACGTCAGGGACGCAGGCTATACCGGCTGGGATTTCACCCGCTACACCCCCGACGTAGTCATCATCGCAATCGGACAGAACGACAATCACGTTGAAGGCAAGCCCGACAAGGACATTAACGACCCCACCGTTCGCACCGAATGGAAGACCCGCTACAAGGAGATAGTGGAAACTCTCCATTCTCACTATTACACCGCAAAATACGTCCTGACCACCACCCTGCTCATGCACGACAAGGCTTGGGACGACTGCATTGAGGAGCTGAAAAACGAGCTTCGTGCAGAGGGTATTCCCACCTATCACAATCTGTTTACCCGAAACGGTGCAGCCACCCCGGGACACCCGAGAATTCCCGAGGACGAGGAGATGGCAAGGGAGCTTTCGGGCTTTATCAGAGGTATTCTACAGTAATTTACCGCTTGAAAAATCAAAAGCGGCGTTCGGTTTTTCTGCCGAACGCCGCTGATTTTTTGCAAATTATTCGTTATCGGAATTTTCTTCGGGCTTTGTTTCCTCGGAAATATCTTCCGCTGAAACAGATTCTGTTTTTTCTTCGGGAGCTTCCGTTGTATCGTCAACGGTAACATCCAAATTCTGACCGATCTCTTCCTTTGTTTCCTCGGGATTATCCTCGTCATCTAAAGGAAGCTCGTCCTTCATAAGCAGCTCAAAGTTCTTTCCGTCGATCTTTTCGTGCTTGATAAGGTAGTTTGCAACCTTGTGCAGATCGTCCATATGCTCGTTAAGCACCTGAACGGTACGCTCGTAGCATTCGTCGATGATAAGACGGACTTCGCTGTCTATCTCCGCCTGTATCTTCTCGGAATGTCCCTTGCTGTGACCGTAATCCATACCCACAAAAGGCTCGTCATTGTCGTCAGCATAGACAACGGGACCCAGCTTCTCGGAGAAGCCGTACTTGGTTATCATAGCCTTAGCAAGCTTGGTGGAACGCTGCAGGTCGCTTACGGCACCTGCCGTGCATTCGCCCATAATAAGCTGCTCGGCAACACGTCCGCCCATGCAGACGATGATCTCTTCTTTCAGCTTTCGTGCGGTAACATTCAGGAAGGAAGGCTCTTTTTCGGGAAGATGGATAGTCATACCGCCCGCCGAACCTCTGGGGATAACAGTGACCTGATGCACCTTATCCTGAGTGGGCATATAGTAGGTAACAACTGCATGACCCGCCTCGTGATAGGAAACAAGACGCTTTTCCTCGGGAGTAACAACGTGGCTCTTCTTCTCGGGACCTGCAATGACCTTGATGGTCGCTTCCTCAATGTCCTCCTTGGTAACAGCCTTGCGGTTGTTTCTGGCAGCCAGCAGAGCAGCCTCATTTGCGAGATTTTCAAGCTCCGCACCTGTAAAGCCCGCTGTGGTCTGGGCAATGGTCTTAAGGCTGACATCGGGAGCGAGTGGCTTATTCTTCGTGTGTATCTTAAGAATTTCCTCACGTCCCTTGACGTCGGGATAATTTACCATTATCTGACGGTCGAAACGTCCCGGACGAAGCAGAGCGGGGTCGAGAATATCCTTACGGTTTGTAGCCGCCATAACGATAATGCCCTCATTGCCCGAGAAGCCGTCCATCTCAACCAGCAGCTGGTTAAGGGTCTGCTCACGCTCATCGTGACCGCCGCCAAGACCTGCACCTCTGTGACGTCCTACGGCGTCAATTTCGTCGATGAAAACGATAGCGGGAGAATTTTTCTTTGCCGTTTCAAACAGATCTCTAACTCGTGACGCACCCACGCCGACGAACATTTCAACGAAATCCGAACCGGAAATGGGGAAAAACGGCACGCCCGCCTCACCCGCAACGGCTCTTGCCAGCAGGGTCTTACCTGTACCCGGAGGACCCTCCAGCAGAACGCCCTTGGGGATCCTTGCACCCATATCGGTATATTTCTTGGGATTTTTCAGGAAATCAACTATTTCTTCAAGCTCCTGCTTTTCCTCGTCAGCACCTGCAACGTCGGCAAACAGGGTTTTCTTTCCGCCCGGCTGATTTTTGATATTCGCCTTGCCGAAATTGTTTATCTTGGAGCCGCCGCCCGCCTGCCGCATCATAAAGAAGAACAGCAGAATGGTCATAACGATAAGAATGACCATAGGAACGACATTTACCAGCCAGGAATTATCCCTTATCTTATAATAGTCCTGAACAAGCGGTGCATCGGGGTTACGCTTGTTGTACTCCTCACGGTAGGTTTCGCTGTCCCCCTGTATCTCGTTAATGAAAACGTTGACGTTCGGGACTTTGTAGACTATCTTATTCTCCTGACCCTTTACCGTCATTATCAGGTCGCCCGTACCCAGATCAAATGTGTACTCACTGACCTCATAGTTATCGAAATACTGCATGATTTCCGAATATTTATAGGGAGATTCTTCCTTTTCGGACATTTTCAGAACTGCGACCATTACCACCAGAAACAGCAGAACTATCGTCAGAAACGCTGCTATTCCCTTGTTGCCTTTGTTTGAACCGTATTGTGACAAATTATTCACTCCTTGTTTGTAATATATTCTTCATCCATTTCTGCGATGTATGGAAGATTTCTGTATTTCTCGCAATAATCCAGACCATATCCCACAACGAAAAGGTCGGGTATCTCAAATCCCACCATATCGGGATTGAAGGGAGATCTGCGGCGGGCAGGCTTGTTGAGCAGAACCGCCGTCCTGAGGCTTTCGGGCTTTCGTTCAAGAAGCCGCTTCTCCACCTCGGAAAGGGTCAGCCCCGTATCTGCAATATCCTCGGAAATGAGAACATCATACCCCTCCAGGCTGTCAAGCTCTTTCGGGAGATAGATATTCACCGTCCCCGTAGTTTCCGTCCCCGCATAGCTGGACGCTTTCACGAACTCCACCCGACATTCCAAGTCGATATGACGGATAAGATCGGAAGTGAACACCACTCCGCCTTTCAGCAAGGTGATTATCAGCAGCTTGTTTTGGGACGATGCATAAAGCTCGGTTATCTCCCTGCCCATTTCCGAAACACGCTGCTCAAGCTGTTCTTTTGTAAAAAGGACGTTTTTAACGCCGACATCAGCCTTATTCATACAAAACCTCTATTTCCCATACCGATGACGAATGAGCGTCCGCCCGAACTCTGTCGGCAGCACCCAGTCTTTCCACCCAGATAAGACCCTCGTCGTCCTCGATACATACCGCCCTGCTTCTTTCATAGGCTGACAGCCTTGGACGGTATTCGTTGAAAAGTTTTTTAACGCTTCTCGTGTGACCGCTGCCGACAAGCTTTATGCCGCCGCAGTTTTTTCTGGTCCGCAAAAACGCTTCACCTTGTATTTTATCACAATCCAAAGCAAACTTTGTTAATTTATTTTGAATATTTGCATTTTTCTTTAAAATTTCATCTGTTAAACACTTAACAATAACCTTTTTCCCCTCTATAAACTCGTTTTCGCCAATTTTCAGCGGAAATCGCAGCTCGGGAATGTCGGCGGAGATCTCCTCTCTTATCTCAAACCGTCCCTTTTCGGAAACGGCAAAAATATCCCCCGAAAGCTGTATTCTGCCGCCACGCAAAACCAGCTCCGAAAGCTCCGTCAGCCGCCTTGCGTTTACGGGAATATCACGCTTTTTCAGCTCCGCCGCAATATATTTTTTCCGCAGCAGGGGGTGCATATCCGCAGGGATAACATTCTCGGAAATCGCATTTTTCAGAGATATTTCAACAAAATCCTCATATTCACGGCAAACCTCGGACATTGCTTCGACAGACCCGTAAAAGCCGCTGTTTATCTCCCTCAGAACGGGGATAACGCCGTGGCGTATCTTATTTCTCGAATAATCATCGGTAAGATTGGTGCTGTCGGTAACAAAGCCCCTGCCCTTTTCGGCAAGATACTCCTCCACGTCCTCCCGAGTGCAGCCTATAAGCGGACGGATAATGTTCCCCCTCACGGGCGGGATTCCGCAAAGCCCCTTGACGCCCGTTCCCCTGCACATATTAAACAGGACGGTTTCCGCACTGTCCGAAAGAGTGTGAGCGGTGCATATCTTAACGCTGCCGCCGATCTCCCCGGCAGCACGGCGGAAATATCCGTAGCGAAGTATTCTCGCCGCTTCCTCCGTGCCGAGGGAATTTTCCTTTGCATATCCCGTCACATCGGCGGCAAAAACCGTCAGCGGAATATTCAGCTCGTCACACAGCTTTCGGCAGAACTCCTCATCGCCGTCGCTTTCCGCCCCACGCAGACCGTGATTGACGTGGACGGCTCTCAGGGAAAATCCCAGCTCTTTCAGGGAAATGAGCATAGCAACGCTGTCCGCACCGCCCGAAAGCCCGCAGATAAGCGTATCTTCCAAAGAAGCCATCGAATATTTCCCGATAACTTCCGAAACCTTTTCAACCAGCCTGCTCATTACGGTTCTTCATAGCCCCTTGTTTCGATAGATGAAAATTTAGTATACTGACCGTCCCAGCGGAGATTAACAGTACCTGTTTCGCCGTGACGGTTTTTCGCAACGATACACTCGGAAACCGTCAGGTCCTGTGCCTGCTTATTGTAATATCCCTCACGATAGAGGAACATAACAATATCCGCGTCCTGCTCGATAGAACCCGATTCACGCAGGTCGGAAAGCACGGGACGGTGGTCGGGTCGTGACTCCACCGCACGGGACAGCTGAGAAAGGGTGATAACGGGAACATTCAGTTCCTTTGCCATAAGCTTCAGCTGCCTTGTTATCTCCGAAACCTCGTTTACACGGTTATCTATACGCCGTCCCGAATTCATCAGCTGCAAATAGTCGATAACAACCAGCCCGAGATTTTTCAGGCGGCGAAGCTTTGCCTTCATCTGCACAACGGTAATGCCCGCCGTGTCGTCAAGATAGATGGGCATCTGTGAAAGCCTGTCCGCACCGCTTGCGATATTGCCCCAGTCGTTTCCGTCCAGCCTGCCTGTTAAAAGGCTGTTGGAATTGACCATTGCTTCGGCGGACAGCATTCTTGTTACCAGCTGTTCCTTGGACATTTCCAAAGAGAATACAGCAACCTCACGTCCCGGCGAAAAGCGGCAGACGTTTGTTACCACATTCAGAGCAAAGGAAGTTTTTCCCATACCGGGACGGGCAGCCAGCAGTATAAGGTCGGACTTGTTAAGTCCCGTGATAATGCTGTCCAGCCCCACAAATCCCGATTTTGCACCGAGATACTGATCTCTGTCGGGACCCGATATTTTGCCCAGCCTGTCATACGCTTCCAGAATAACATCTCCGATGCGGGTAAGACCCTCGACCTCCTTGCCCTGACGAATATCGTATATCTTCTGCTCGGCGAAATCAAGGAGAGTTTCCGCCGACTCCTGACCGTCCGCCGCCGCTTCGGCTATCTCCTTTGAAGCGGTGATAAGCGAACGGATATAGTATTTCTCCTCGACTATCTTGCAGTAGCTTTCCACGTTTGAAACGGCAGGCACCTCGTTCATAAGCTTTGCGAGATATTCCTTGCCAGAGGACGAATTTTCAAACACGCCGTCCCTGACAGCTTCGTTCAGAACGGTAATAATATCGGCTTCGACGCCGAGTGTGAACAGCCTGATAATAACGCCGAAAAGCTCCTGATGCTTTTTGACATAGAAGCTTTCCGATTTAAGATGTGCCATGACCTGAGGCAGCACCTCGGAATCTATCAGCATTGCACCGAGGACGGTCTGCTCAGCCTCTAAGTTGTAAGGCAGCTCTCTGCCCGAAAAATCGCTAAGTTCCATATATCCTCCAAAAAGAAAAAACAGTCAGTGTTTCCTATACGAAAATTTAAGGGCGGTCGCCGACCGCCCCGTTTTG
>CAZINI010000024.1:0-43660 GCA_964540575.1 uncultured Ruminococcus sp. | reverse complement strand
GCTCCGAAGCAAAGCTTCTACGCACTTTTTCAGTTGTTGAGCAGACATTAAATAAGTCGTTTGAGAGGTTATTTTTGTGTGCTAAATATGCCTTGGCTGCTGTGGGTCAAGTCACATCTGACGGAGATATTTTTCGCTGAAGCGGAGCATATCAGTCCTCTTGAACACGTTTTTGGGTATAATGGTCGTGAGAGGTAAACCTAAACAGATATATAGTATAAGCCGTTTCTGATAGTTAGAAATGGCATTTTTCTTGCTTTTTTCGGATAGATATGATATAATTATAATGATGAATGTTGCTTTCAATTGCATTGAGATATATTTATTAGGAGTATATTTATGGCTGATAAAAAAATGGAAATACTGTCAAAAGAATATGTTATGGAACACGGATCACCCTTTGACGAGGATAACTTTGCTTTTGAAACTTATGATAAGAACTATGAGCAGCTGTTTGACAAGCCTATGAATGAAGGCGGCAAGCCTTTCAACGGTCTTGTTTATGAGTTATATCCCGACGGCGAACTGTCGGGATATACATTCTACATTAACGGATACCAAAATGGAGATGATGTGACTTTTTATAAATCAGGTGCTCTCGCAAGATATTCACGATATACCGATTCGGAGAATTTTATTTATGAGCTGTACGAAAACGGAAATATAAAAATGTATAAAGAAAACCACAGGTCTGATGTTCCGCATTATTACAGAATAAAGGAATATGATGAAAAGGGCAGATTGACTATGCAGCATATTTACTGTGAAATTCACTATATTCATAATTATGATATGCCCGATACGTCATACAATATTTCTTGGCATGATAACGGTGAATTTAGGAAAATAGTCAAATCAGAACCCACGAGAAAAGATTTTTACAAATCAATAGAATTTGATGAACAAGGGTATCTCGCAAACTTTGAGATAAATCCTTTTTATTATCCCGAATATCTGACGCCGCAGCAGTTGAAAAAATTCTATAACCTTGGTTTCTTTGACAGCGGGTATAGATTTGACAGCGACGGCACTTTGCTCAAAAAATTTTCCGAAAATTCATGGTATAAGTATTCCGGCATACTTGCTTTTTTATATAAAAGCGAGTTTCCGCAAAATAACTATGAAATAGAAAAAATAATGGAATTTAGTTACGGAAAGCCGTCGGGAGGACAATATGTATATTACAAAAACGGGCAGATCAAAGAAAATTATTGTACATCAAAAGGTCAGGAATATTGTCAGCATCTTTATTGGTACGAAAACGGAACGATGAAGGAAGCTGTATTGTACTCATATGACAGGCGTCACAAATGCATTATCAGATTTAACGAAAACGGTGAATTGATCGGCAGAACCGAGGTGTAAAATATGATACAAGAACAGGATTATTCGGAAATACAGAACTCGCTAAAAAATAAACTTGAAATATACGACAAGTTTGATTTATCCGAGATAAGCACCATTGCGGGTGTTGACCTCGCTTATTGGAATAAAGGCGAAAAGGAATATGCAGTTTGCTGTATAGTGGTGATAGATTTTAATACACATAAAATAATCGAGAAAAAGCATTTCAGCGGGGAAATAACAACCCCGTATATGCCCGGATTTCTTGCATTCAGAGAGCTTCCTCTTGTGCTCAAAACTGCTGAACTGCTTACAAATATCCCCGATATTTATATGTTTGACGGAAACGGATACCTTCACCCCAGACATATGGGAATTGCTTCTCATGCATCATTTTATCTGAACAAGCCGACTATCGGGGTCGCAAAGACATATTTTCGTGTTGATAAAAAAACAGATTTTATAATGCCCGACTCCGAGGCAGGAAGCTATACCGATATTGTGATAGACGGGGAAATTTACGGCAGAGCATTAAGGACACACACCGATGTCAAGCCCGTTTTTGTTTCGGTCGGAAATTTCATTTCAATTGAAACAGCCACAAATATTACAATGCAGCTTGTTGATAAAGAAAGTCATATTCCTGTACCAACACGTTTTGCAGATCTCGAAACACATATAAAGCGTTCTGAGATCTCGGAGAGAAAAATTGAGCAATAGAGCAGGGGAAAGCAAACGGCGTTCGCTTACGATTTGAAGGAACGCCGTGACATAGCTGCCGTTTATATGATTATTTCGCCCGAAAGATAGAGAGCAGCATTGCCCGAAAGCTTAACGCAGTCGGGACATAATTCGCAGTAAAGTGTGCCGCTTCTTTTGGAAAGCTGCTTTGCGGTCATTTCCGTTTTGTCAAGCTTTTTGCTCCAAAGGGGGACAAGCGTGCTGTGGGACGAGCCTGTTACGGGGTCCTCAAGCTTTAATTCGGGACAGAAAAATCTTGATACAAAATCGCAGTCGTTTCCTTTTGAGGTGATAACTATCCCAAGCCATTTATTCAGCTTTTTCAGCCTGTCATAATCGGGGATATAGCTTTCGACTTCACTTTGACTGTCCGTTAAAACGTACAGGTCACGTTCGGAATAGAGTTCCGCAGGTACAAATCCCAACGCTTCGGATATTTCTTCGGTTACGCCGATTTTTTCGGGAATTCTGATGGGGAACGACATTTCAAAGCTGCCGCCGTTTCTTTTGACGGTGATAGCTCCGCTTACGGTGTCAAAGGTGACGGAAGTTCTGTTTGGTTCAAGATAGGTCATCACTATAAATGCGGAGGCGAGAGTGGCATGTCCGCACAGGTCTATCTCAAAGGTGGGCGTGAACCATCTCAGGGAATAGGTATTTCCTGTTTTCCACAGAAAAGCAGTTTCGGAAAGATTGTTTTCAAAGGCAATTTTCTGCATGGTTTCATCGGGGATAATGTCCTCCAAAACGCAAACGCCTGCGGGATTTCCCTTGAAAACCTCATCGGTGAATGCATCGGCAACATAGTATTTCATTCTATCATCTCCAAACATTGTTTATTTATAGTATACTATAAATTCCGACCGATTTCAATATTTCCCAAAAAAATATCCGCAAATAAGTTTGTTGAAATTACACAACCTTATACATTCTTCGTTAGAAATTTCATAAACTATTGACAATATCGAACTAATATGGTATACTATATTTATAGCCAATACTCCGACTGTCGGAAATGGCTGAATGAAAGGAAATAAAATTATGAGCGAATGTACACACGACTGCGGCAGCTGCTCCTCAAACTGCTCCGAAAGAACCGAAAAACAGAGCTTTATCGAGCAGCCCCACGCAAAAAGCAAAATTAAAAAGGTAATCGGCGTTATAAGCGGCAAGGGCGGCGTTGGAAAGTCCCTTGTTACGGGTATGATGTCCGTTCTTATGTCAAGGGAGGGGAAAAAGACGGCGATAATGGACGCCGATATTACGGGTCCGTCTATCCCGAAGATGTTCGGTTTGAACGAGCGGGCGATTTCTGTTGAGGACGGTATACTGCCTGTGAAAACTGCGGGAGGAATCGGAGTTATGTCCATAAATCTGCTGCTGGAAAATCCCACCGACCCCGTTATATGGAGAGGCCCTGTTATTGCGGGAGTTGTAAAGCAGTTCTGGACAGATGTTATCTGGGACGATGTTGATTATATGTTTGTGGATATGCCTCCGGGAACCGGAGATGTTCCGCTGACGGTTTTCCAGTCTATCCCCCTGGACGGCGTTATCATCGTTACTTCTCCTCAGGATCTGGTGTCTATGGTAGTCGCAAAGGCTGTCACTATGGCAAGGGTAATGGAGATACCTATTCTCGGATTTGTTGAGAATATGAGTTATGTGGAATGTCCCGACTGCGGAAAGAAAATTATGATCTACGGCGAAAGCCATATCGAGGAAACGGCAAAGGAATACGGCGTTCCGCTTCTGGGCAGAATTCCCGTTGCTCCCGAGATAACCGCTGCCTGCGACAGCGGCACGATCGAGGGCTTTAACGGAGATTGGCTCAGCAAGGCTGTGGAAGCCGTTAAGGCATTGGGATAAAATTCGCCGAATTTTCGGGCATATTTCGACGAAAAAATTTTATTAAAGCTAAATGAATAAAATGGGTTGACTTTATTGTTTATCTATGATATACTTATTGTAGATGAAAAAATATTACCGTCAGTTCATAATATTTCCACAGCGAAATATTGTGTCTGAATGCTTAAAAATGCCTTCCCTTTGGGGGAGCATACCAATATTATTGCGGAAAGTAGTGTTGAAAAATGAGTAATCAGGCAAATATGTACAACGAAGAAAAGCTTGCGTACTATGAATCTCTTTACAGACCCTCTGTGCTTGCCAAGCCGCAGGAGATAAACCTGACGATAACTTCGGCTCATATTTACGGTCAGGGCTTTGTCTGCGAGCAGAAGGGCACTCAGGAAACCGATCCCGAGTATTGCAGATTTAACTGCTCACTCGACCAGATTACAAAGATCTATGTAAACGAAAACAAGAAGGCAAGCCCCCTTTACATTCAGCTTGAGGATACGTCGAAGGGTTATATGAACAGAAAGCGTATCATTCTCCCTTGTCTTGACGCTATTGACAATGTTATCAAGAAGATATACGATGTCAAGGCTGATTATGACGAGGTGGTCGAAAAGCGTGCCAAGAGGGAAGAGGAGCTTCGCAGAAAGCGTATTGAGGAGAAGCTTGCCGCTGAAGCGGCTCAGAGAAATTCCTCCGCAGCACCCGCCGAGGCAGTTTCCGAAGCAGCTCCCGAAGCCCCTGCTCCCGAGCAGGTTTCCGCCGCTCCCGCAGAGGCAGCTGCTGCACCCGCTGAGCCTGTTCCCGCTGCAGAGCCTGCACAGGCAGCTCCCGCAGCCGGCGATACATATGCAGCTGAGATATATGCAAGATTTATTGACAGCACTGAGCGTCCCGTCAGCGAACTCCATAAAGCTGAAAACGGCGGTGCGTATATCTATGTGGGTGAGGACAACAGCCTGAACTTCCTCGTTATTGACGGAGATGGCAAAAAGTATTCTCACGGCGTTATTGCCTATGAGGACATTAACTATTACGAGAAATGTCAGACACTTGGCTATGAGGCACATGCACTGTCCAGCTCCTTTGGCGGAACATTCCTTATCCGTTCCCGTTCGATAATTTCCGATGTCATAAAGGGTGCAATGTTCGGTCCTATGGGAATTACTCCCGCCGGGGACGGAGATAACACCATTGAGAAATATCCCAGCGAAATTCAGGTGGACGCTTACAGATACACCGTTGCCGAGGATAATGTCGTGCTGAGATTTATGTCCCAGCAGCTGAAGAGATATATCGAGCTGGAGCTTTCTCCCGAATCATACAGCTTCTTCCAGACCTATTTCCCCGAGAAAAAGTACGGTCTTATTATGGAGGGTGAGCGTCAGAATGCAGCTGAGCAGGCATTTGCCGAGATAATGGAAAGTGCTCAGGCAGAATCCGCTCCCAAGGTTTCCGAAATGGCAGGTGCTCAGGAGGTTCTTCCCGATATGACCCTTGAGGAATTCGAGATCGCTGTTAAGAAGCTTAAGAGCATGAGGGACAATGACCTTATCTCCGCTAAGGAGTTTAAGACCGAGAAGGAAAAGCTTCTTTCTATGCTTTATTGATCGTAAACCGATCGCTGAACGGCGGTCGGTATCAGGAGTATTCCGTGCGGCTTGGCTGTGCGGAATACTTTTTTGAAAGGAATGGTCATAATAATGATAAGTGGAGTTAGTAACGCCTGCAGTGTTGGGACTGTTTATCCAAAAACCAGAGCATTTTCAATGGATTTTGTTATTCCTCAGTTAACGGACAGACCTGTTGAGATTTCCAAAAATGACGGCAAAACAGAAAATTATCCCTTGACAATGCCAAGCTATTCACTTGACGATGAAAATATTGAGCGTTTGTCGGCTAAATACGATTTTGAAAATATGCCTATGGGTTCGGAACAGGAAAAATCCTTTCTGAACGAGTTGGTTTCAATGAATGTCATCAGCGAAACGGACGCAAGGCTGTTTAATTTTAACTGCGGCGGCTCGGTGGAAACAGTGTCCTCTCAGACTATGTCAATGGAGTTTGACGGGAATTATCCAAATGCTCTCTCGTTTCCTCTTTGGAATGATATGTCCAATAATTCGGACAATATAGTTAGGCGGCTGATGGGTATAATAGCAACACAGGAGAATATCAGCGGATTTTACGAGAAAAGGTGTGCAGACGTGGAGAATGCCGTTCCCACGGACTTTGCGGGGCTTGATGCAAGCAGAGATTTCCTGAAAAGCAAGGAAAATATCCTCTCGGTGCTTCTTAGCCTGACAAACAGCACCGCTGAATGATTTTGGAGGAATAAAATGATAGCTGTTCAAATCTTATTGCTTATTGCGGGGCTTGTCCTGCTGGTAAAGGGAGCGGATTTCTTCGTTGACGGAAGCTCGTCTATTGCAGTGAAGCTCAAAGTTCCGTCGCTGATAATCGGTCTGACTATCGTTGCTTTCGGCACAAGTGCACCTGAGGCGGCGGTCAGCATTATTGCAGGCGTTAAGGGACAGAATGACATTGCTATGGGAAATGTTATCGGTTCAAACCTGTTTAATCTGCTGGCGGTTATCGGAATATGTGCCGCTATTCGTCCCATAAACATTGAAAAATCAATAATCGTCAGGGAATACCCATTTTCAATGCTGGCGGTTTTTGCACTTATTGTGCTTTCGGCAGACCTTTATCTCAGTCAGGGAGATGCAAATGTGCTGTCCCGTTCAGATGGTATCATACTGCTGATGTTCTTTGCTATTTTCCTGTATTCCATAATGTCAACGGCACTGGATTCAATAAAAAATTCCCCGCCCGAGGAGAATGTTCAGCCCAAGTACACCATCGGGAAAGCGGTCATCTTTGCAATTCTGGGACTTGCGGGCATTATTGGCGGCGGTCAGCTGGTGGTCAATTCCGCTACGGAAATTGCTTATGCCTTCGGCATCAGCGAGGCTTTGGTGGGTCTGACTATCGTTGCGGTGGGAACGTCCCTGCCCGAGCTGGTGACAAGCGTAGTCGCTGCAAAAAAGGGCGAAAGCGATATGGCAGTCGGCAATGTTGTCGGCTCAAATATCTTCAACGTTTTCTTTGTTCTGGCGTCCTCATCGGCTATTCATCCGCTGAATATAAGTATGGAAAATGTCATTGACCTGGTTATCCTTATTGTGGTAATGATACTTGTGTACATTTTCTGCATTACTCAGCGTAAGGTTTCCAGAGCCGAGGGTATCATACTTGTTGGCCTTTATATTGCATATATGGTATATATTGTTGCGAGATAAAAATACCCCGTTGCAGTTCACGACAGTGTGGGCTGCGGCGGGGTGAATTTATGTAAATGACAAAATCATCACTTCCGTACTATGCACGGGTAAACGAAGCGTTTATTGATTTTTGCATCGGTTTACGATATAATATCATCAAGGAGGCGGCATTATGGATAATGAAAAAACAGGCAGACTTATTTACAGTCTGCGAAAAGAAATGGGATTTACTCAAAAGCAGTTGGCGGATATGATGAATATCAGCGACAAGGCAGTGTCAAAATGGGAGCGGGGACTTGGCTGTCCCGATGTTTCCCTGCTGACGGAGCTTGCGGACATCTTCGGCGTAGGTACGGATGTGCTGCTTTCGGGCGAACGAAAACTAAATGAAAAATCAGGAGGAAATATGAGAAACACAGTATTTTACCGCTGTCCCGTATGCGGAGAAACAGCGGCTTCATCAAAGAAATTTGAGCTTTCCTGCTGCGGACGGAGGCTGATGCCACTTGAAATATCCGAAGCGGACGATGCTCATAAGATCACCGCAGAGCCTGTGGAGGACGAGCTTTACATTACTCTTGACCATGAGATGACTAAAACGCATTACCTAACTTTTGCGGCGTTTGTATCCAGCGACACTATGACCTTTATCAAGCTGTATCCCGAGCAGGACGCTGCATTCCGTATAAAGGCAAGAGGCAGCGGATTTCTCTATATAGGCTGCTCGGAGCACGGATTGTTCAGATACAGGCTCAGGTAAGCGGGCATTATTGAAAATCCTTATTGACTCACTTCCGTTATTATGATACAATAATTATTGACAATATCAGCATAAAACGAAAGAGGGTCATTATGGGTAAGATATGCGGAAATTGCTTTGCGGAGCTTAACGGAAATGTGTGCTGCAAATGCGGATATGATACCGACTCCGATATGCCCGAGCAGTATGCACTTGCTGTCGGGACCATTCTGAAAGGACGTTACCTGATAGGTAAGGTAATAGGGAAGGGCGGATTTGGCATTACATATCTGACTTATGATATGCGGCTTGAAAAAACAGCAGCTGTCAAAGAGTATTTTCCCAAGGGAATGGCTGTGCGAGGGGCTGATAATATATCCGTTGAGGTTCTTGCACGGCAGCAGCAGAAGGCGTTTTCGGACGGAATGGAGAAAATGTACCGTGAAGCAGCCTTGCTGTCAGATTTCAAGGAAAACGAAGATATTCTCAGCATATTTGACGTATTCAAAGAAAACGATACTGCCTATTACGCAATGGAATTTATTAACGGTATCACTTTGAAGGAATATATCTCGCAAAACGGTAAGATCACCGAGGGACAAGCTGTGTATATCCTTCGGAAAACACTCGCTGCACTGTCTGTCATTCATAAGGGCAAGCTGATACATAGGGATATTTCACCCGAGAACATAATGCTTTGTACAAACGGAGCCGTAAAGCTGATAGACTTCGGTGCCGCAAGACAGGTGCTTCCCGACAGCAGCGACAGTTTTTCCGTTATCCTTAAGCCCGGGTATGCTCCTCTAGAGCAATATCAGCGAAAAGGCAATCAGGGGGCGTGGACAGACCTTTATTCTCTTGCCTTGTCCGTTTACTGCGGGCTGACGCTTTCTATCCCGGATGACCCTATGACACGGATGGATGATGACAGCACATTTATTGAAGAGCTCGGTAAAATTTCGCCAAAGCTTGCTGCTGTAATAAAAAAAGCGGCTGAGCTTCGTTATGAAAATCGGTATTCCGATGCGAATGAAATGCTTGCGGAGCTTGATAACTGCGGTATCGTGGAGGAATCAATAAACGTAAAAAAGATAACCTCTTTATCCGAGGAGATAAAAAATCCATATAAAAAGAGAAAGCGAAAAAGGATAATTTCAGCTATTCTGGGGGCGGCAGCGGCGGTTATCATAGCCATTCCTGCTGCGAGATATTACAGGGAAAACTATGCAAAACCCGAAAGCATGAGGATAGGGGATATATACTATCCCCGAGAAGCCGAAACGCTGGATCTGTCGGATCTTGAGCTTACCAATGCATCAATCGCCAATCTCAAGCATTTCAAAAATCTCAGGAAGCTTGATCTGAGTGATAATTACATAACGGATCTTTCGGTGTTAGAGGGGCTTGATAAGCTTGAATGCCTTAATTTCAACAATAACAATGTTTCCGATATAAGCTTTGTGCATGGTATGGACGAGCTTACAAAAATATCCGCCGAAAACAGCGGGGTGTCCGATCTGTCGCCGTTAAGAGGGAAAACCAAGCTTAAAGAGGCTTTTTTCGGCAACTGCTATGTCACTGATGCAACGCCGCTTTCAGACAGCCGTGAGCTTGAAAAAATAGGCTTTAACGAAATGCAGATAGGTGATCTGGAAGCATTCAGAGGTATGGAAAAGCTTGAAATGGTCTGCCTTTCGGGGTGCAATATCAGCGACATATCTCCGCTGTCCGACAGTCACGGTCTGAAATACGTTTACATAGGACGCAACAACGTTTCCGACCTTACGCCGCTCAGAAACTGCACCGAGATATATGAGCTTTTTATCGACAACAATCCCATAAACGATTCTCTTGAAACCTTTGAGGGAATAACCGTAAACGGCTATGTTACCATAGACAGCAACGGCATTACATCCGAGGAAGCACAAATGGTGTGTGACAGTATGAACGGCAGTTTCACGCTTGACTATTAATAAATCCCGCCGCCGATAATGCTCGGCAGCGGGATATTTGTTTATACTAAACACCATTTAAATCACGGAGAAGAAATCGGCGTAAAGAAGCTTAAAACTGTTGAAAACAGTTTTGTTTATGGGTTTTTACGCCGAGAGATTCCCGTGATTAATGGGTGATTAGTATTAGTATTAGTAATAGATCATACCTTTTCCATCGGTAGAATAAATATTTTGGCTCAGTGCTAAAGCTATTTCGTCCGTGATGCCATTTTCGTAAAGTTCAAGCTTTATATCAACTTTCATTCCGAAAAGAGTTGAAGCGATCTTGTCTGTAAATATGCAATTGTTGTTCAGACAAACGATCTGAAGATTCTTCAACTTTGTCAGAGGAGAAAAGTCGGTTATATGATTGTTGTAAAGATAAACTTCCTTTAATGCAGTGCAGGTGGACAATGCCGAAATATCCGTGATGTTTTCTGAACCGAGATGCAGATATTTTATCTTCGACATACCTTTAAACACAGAAATATCCGAGAAACCGCCGTTTTCGCTCAAGCCAACCTCTTCAAGATTTCTACAGCCTGCCAGCGGAGAAATATCGAAAACATTATTTTCCTCCAGCCATATACCTTTTATCTGCGGAAGATTCCTGAATACCGAAATATCGCTGATATTATTCTTGTTCAAAGAAATTTTTTCAAGCTTTTTCAAATCAGCCATGAAGGAAATGTCGGTGATTTTATTGTTGTCAGCACATATGTCCTGTAACCGGGAATTGTTTTTCAGTACGGAAATATCCGTAAGCTGATTATTGCTGAGATCGACACTTATAAGCTTTTCCATATACTTAAGATCTTCAATGTCCCCATTTTTGAGATTCATATTCTTAAGGTCAAGACGTGTGCTGTTAACATCAAACTTCTTTCCGCCGATCGTTACCTCTTTGACTCCGTCAGGGGCGGCAGTAGTTGTTGTTTTTTCGGTTTCCTTTTCGGTGGGCGGTGGGGTGGTGGTAGTTTTTTCGGTCTCCTTTTCGGTGGGCGGGGTAGTAGTGGTTTTCTTTTCGGTTTCCTGTTTGGGAGGTTGGGTCACTTTGCTTGTTGTATCGGCTGCTTCTGATTGAGATGTGCTTGCCTGTGCAGTGCTTGGGTCATCATCGGGAGCTTTTTTGCCGAGCAGTATGATAGATACTGTGATAAGTGCCACCGCAATAACTGCAGCCGCAGCAATGATTATTATCCGATTAGTCTTATTTACATTATTTGCCGCTACATTGTCCGAAGCTGCAACGGGAGCAGCAGACACTGCATCAGTTTTGGAAGGAATGCTTTCCTCGATCGGCTTCGTGTAATTTTCAGGCTCAGAGTTCTTTTTCTGCGATTTATACGCAGCTGAAGCAGCATAAGGCTGAGCGGTACGATGTTCAGGAACAGAAGCTTCAATTTCTGCTGATGTAACAAGCGGAACAGGAACTATATTTACCGCTGAAAGAGCGTTTTTGAACATAAATATGTCGCCGTATCTTTCAGCGGTTTTAAGCATAGTAGCTTTGCGGATAATATCAAAAAGCGGCTGACTGATTCCGTATTTGTTGGACTCAAGATCCGAATCGTCATCCATTCGTGACATCGGATCATCGATGGTATCCCTTGTAAGTGCATAATAAAGCGTTGCACCCAATGAATAAATATCTGTCCAAGGACCCTGTTTGCCTTTTTTCTGATACTGTTCCAGGGGAGCAAAGCCCTGTTTAAGTATTACGGAAAAATTCTGAGAGCCTTCCAGCGTGATCTGCCTTGCCGCACCGAAATCGATGAGCTTTACCGTACCGTCGTTGCATATCATAATATTATCAGGTGAAATATCACGGTGCAATACGTTTATGCTGTGTGCCGCAAGCAAAGCTGCTGATACACAGTTTGCTATATACACGGTCTGCCCCTCACTGAGAACGCCATTTTCATCGATATATTTTTTCAATGACTTACCGTTAAGGTATTCCATAGTAAAATACACCGTGTCATTCTCATAGAAAAATTCGTAAACGCTGACTATTCCCGGATTACCGTTGAATTTTGAAACCAGCCTTGCTTCGTTATAGAATTTTTCGGAACCGATGCGGAAAATATTGGCATCTTCAGCGGTTGATACGGTTATAGTAGGATTTCCGGCTGTTCGGTTTGCAAGTCCATTGGGGTAATATTCCTTGATAGCGACAACCTTTTGTGCGTTTATATCATATGCCTTGTATGTAATGCCGAATCCGCCCTTGCCTATGACCAATCCCACTATATATTTTCCCATAAGAATACTTCCGCAGGGAAGCACGGCAGGATCGCAGATATATGTATTTGGGTTATATCCGCAGTGAGGACAGGTTTCGGAGTCGGTTTCAGCAAAACAACATTCACAAAGCCGTTTATTGTTTATTTCTATCATTAAAAAGCCCTGCTTTCATTAGGTATTTCCCGGAATACTCTGAATTGCACCGTGGGTACTGTCGGTACTTATTTCGGTTGTTGCATTTGTTGAGGTTTCTTCGGAAGTTTCCGTCTGTGAAATTGTATCGGTTTCGCAGACAGAGGTTTCGGAGGCTTTTTCCGTAACGGCAGTGGTTTCCGGTTTTGTCTGTGCAGCTGTTTCGGTTTCACAGACAGAGGTTTCGGAAGCTTTTTCCGTAACAGTGGTGGCTTCCGATTTTGTCTGTGCAGATGTTTCGGTTTCACAGACAGCGGTTTCGGAAGCTTTTTCCGTAGCGGAGATAGTTGCCGATTTTGCCGGAGGATCTGTTTCGGTTTCGCATACGGAGGTTTCCTCCGGTTCGCTGAACGGGTCTTCATCGAAGCCGTCCGAAGAAGTGTCACTTTCGAGTCCATCGGAATTTTCCGTCTGAACAGTTACCTCATCATTACCGGGTATGTTTGTGCCCGCAGGCTTTTCGCCTGAATTTCCCAAAAATCTCAGTGACAGATAAACGACTGCCAAAAAGATTATTATAACAGCGGCGATCATAATAGTGCTTCTTATGCTTTGAGCAGGCTTTTCAGGGGAATCAATTGCTATTGTATTTGGAATATCAAAAACAGGTTCGGACGGCTTTTTATCCGAACGAATAATTCCGCATATTACCGAATAATTGTCGCCGTTATTTTCAGATCGGAGCAGATGACGCTTGAGCATAGTCCGCATCCACATTTCGGCATTTTCAGCCTTCAGCAGGTCTGCTTCCATTTCACGCTCGTGTACATATTCCCAGAAACCATCGCTGCATATAATGAAAGCATCGCCGTCCATAACTTCTATGGGTTCATACAGCTTTTTAAGGTTCAGCTGAGGATCATTTCCCAAGACCTTAAGCAGCCGAGAACGGTCACCGTTGCTGCGAATATCCTCAAAGGACATTTCGCCCATATCAACAGATGCCTGACAAACGGAATGATCCTTTGTCATTGCAATGATTTTGTTTTTGCGGAAATAGTATACTCGGCTGTCACCAACATTTGCAAAGCGAAGCGAATCATCTGTGAAGAACGCAGCTGCAGCAGTGGTTCTGGAACCGTTGTCAAGGCTGTTGACCTCGGCATTTGCCCCTTCAAGGATACGAGTGATCTCCTCGACCGATATATTGCCGTGATAATTGCTGCTGATATATTCGACCGCTGCCGACGATGCCTGGCTGCCATTTCCATGACCGCCAAGACCGTCAGCAACTATAAACAGGTCCCTGCCGCAGAAAACTGAATCCTCGTTGATGTTATGTCCGCCGCAGCCGCTGTATTTTGCACAATCAATTATCATATTTTGCTCCATTCATAATTATCAGTCGATTTTGAACTGAAACATCTGGTCACGGTTTCCAAGATAGAAATATGTACCGTTTGTGATCTGTACGGGAGAATTGGAATTAAGCTTCTGACCGCTGCCGAGGAATGTTCCGTAGCTTGAGCCGCAGTCCATTATCTCGTAGCTTGAGCCGCTCTTTCTGATCTCGCAGTGTACTCCCGAAATGCCGTTTGTGTTTACGGGGTAGCATACCGAACATTTTTCGGGGTTTCTGCCTATTACGATCCTCTCGCCGACAGCAAACTGCTGTCCGTTGAGTGTACCGCTTACACAGATGATAGATGCTGTTCCGGAAGCGGGTGCAGGTGCTGCACTCTGAGCGGGAGCATTGTTTGTATTCTTATTCTTTTTGCCTGAAGCAATGATAATAACGATCACTGCCACAGCAATAACTGCTGCTGCAGCAATTACAATGATAACAGTTGTGTTATTGTTTTCTGTTTCAGGTTCAGCGATGACCTCTTCGGCATTTCCTTCGCCATCTGTTTCTGCGGGAGCAGCTGCATCACCATACATTTCATAAGGTGCACCGGCAGCGTTAAGTGCCTTGATAAGGTCATCTGAAGTGATAGCAAAAGCACCTTCTGCAATAGGGGAAGCATCGGCAGTTGTATAAGTATTAATACCTATTACCGCACCGTTTTCGTTGACCATAGGTCCGCCGGAGTTTCCGTAGGAGATCTGAACGTCACTCATGATAGCGTCAATGCCCACGCTGCTGGTAAAGTTTACTCTTGTTTTCTTGGATACGATACCCTTAGTAAGCATCAGGTCGGAGGTATCCATAGTTTCATAATTCTGACCGGTTGAGCCGTAATCGGGATAACCGAGGGCGTATACGGTATCGCCGACATTGACCTCATTTGATAAGCATAAGCTGATAGGCTTTCTTTCGGCAGTAGGTTCGGGAAGCTTGAGTACGCATATATCCTTTACAGGGTCGATATAATACACTTCGGGTATCATATACTTGTTTGCCTTTGCTGAGAAATATACTACGATTTCCTTAAAATTGCCGTCATCGGAAACAACGTGAGAGTTTGTAACAATGTACTCAACGTTTTCTCCGGTTTTTCCAACAGCAAATCCCGTGCCGCTGCCATAGGTCGATGCTACAAATACTACACTGTTTGCTGCATCGCTTACTGCCGAAGCCGAAGCAGATATGCACAGGCAGCTGACCGAAATGCATACAGCAGTGAATAATGCTGCTATTTTCTTGAATATTTTCATAATCTTTCCTCCAAATCTCAGGAAAACTCTAAGACAACAGCAGTAAAGTTATCCTGATTATCATAATTTTTCCTTAATATAGACCGGCGTATCTCATCAGCACTGTCCTGTGCCTGGAGAGTAAGGATCTGTGATAATTCGTCGCCGGGTATCGCATTATAAACGCCATCACTGCATATAAGCAGCCTGTCGCCTTTGCAGGGGATAAAGGGTCTTATGTTTACATCGGGAGAGAGCTTTTCGTTCAATCCCACATAAGCAGCCAGATTATCCTTCTGAGGGTCATTCAGTGCTTCTTCCATACTGATCTCGCCGTCAATAACTCTGTCAAGCAGAATATCCATATAATCAAAATCACGGCTCAGCTGTGTCAGAGTCTTATCCCTTTTCAGATATATTCTGCTGTCACCCGAAGAGCACCAGAAAATGCCGTTTTGTGTACAGAAAACCGCACATATGGTAGCACCGCCGCCTGTACCTTTGTTTACGACAGCATCGTTTATCCTATTGAGCATCTGAGTGAAGCGGATATGCACAGGCGTCATCTTATCCGTCTGATCACGCATTTCCAGCATAGCAGAAACTGCGTATCGGCTGATCTCATCACCGTTTGACATACCGCCCATACCGTCGGAAACGACCGCAATAAAGCCCTTGTCATATACCTCATCCTGCTCAAGAGAAGTATATCCGAAGCTGTCCTCCTGATAATCTCTTTTGCCCTGATGCTGTATGTTTCCGATAGATACTGCAGTTACATCACTGTCGTCAAAGAATACGGAAATCTTAAATTCATTTCCCATAATGCATTAATATGTAAATTCGGCATTGCAGAAGCTTCTGAATACCAGCTTGGTCGAACCTATTTCAATAGTATCATAATCTGACAACTCGATAGGTGTAAGAAGGATACTGTCATTGTAATAAACATTGTTCTTTCCCGAAAGCAGCGAAAGATAGAACTTTCTGTTTCTCGCATCATATGAGATAACCGCATCGCCTTCCTTGGAAACGGCTCTGTCAAAGGAAAGGTCAATATCGAAATTCTGACCTCTGCCTATGAAATTCTTTTCGCTGTGAATGGTGAAAGCAATTCCTGCTTTATCGCCCGAAACGGCTACCAGCCAGCCTCTCAGGGGATTGATACCCGAATCTGTGACATTCAGTGCAACTGTTACGCCCATTTCCTTCTTTACCTTAGGTGCAGCAGCGTCGGGCTTAGGCTCAGGCTTAACGAGCGGTTCTGTTTTCGGAAATGCGGGAGAGCTTGAGCTGCCGGGCATTTCCAGTGCAGTTGTCTTGGGAAATGCGGGTCCTCCGCCGTTATCCAAGGGACGTGTGCCGAGATTGCCCTTATCGTTGCAGTACGGACAGCTGTCGTACATTTTTTCGTCAAAAATATGACCGTTTGCACATTGTTTCATAAAAGTCAACCCTTTCAATTATATGTGTGGGGAAGGATCAAGTTATTTATCGGCGTTTTCATTGCCATATACTTCCCCAAACTAATGATAATTATAGCATACAGCACAAAAATAATGGTATGCAAATTTGCACAATTTCCCTAAAAACGACAAAAAGCACGGAATTTTTATCCCATGCTTTTTAAAAATCAATGTATTTCAGGATATTCTTTGCCCCAGATAAATTCGACTGCCTGCTCGTAAGTGTAATTATGCTCCAAGGCGTATATGACCTTTGCATCGCTGAGGTTTCGGACATATAACACCTCACGTCCGCATATTTTGAGCATCTCCTGTATCTGCTCAAATGACATGCCGAGATAAAACCCGATAGCTATGATATGCTGCTTGGTCGGTATTCTGGTTCCGTTCAGGATCTGATACCCGTAATTACGGTCGAAGTTCAGACCGTGTATCAGGTCGGAACGCTTCATTCCTTTTTGGTTAAGGATTCTGTCGATAACCTCATAGAATTTTGGCGGTGCATTTTGCCGTATCAGCTCTTCATTGAATTCTTCCGAATTTTTCAACTCTGCTTCCAGATCAATAGTTCTCATATTTCCGAAAATTTCCGGCATATATATCCTCCCTTCCAAAATGATCGGTAAACGCATACTTTTAAATTATTTTAAATTATACCACTTTTATTCACAAAATTGGTATGCAAAATTGCACACGATTACTGATGGCTTTAACTAAATAGAAAAAACTGTTCTATGAATATATTTTGTGCAGTTTGATAAGATTATTTCGTATCGTTCCGGATGATTATCGATCATTCCTGTTGATATGATAATTATAGTTTGGCAATAATTATAGCTGATACTGTTTCTGAATTGTAAATATAGAATGAAGCGACGCGAGTTCACATTCATAAATTTGTGAATATCTATTGTTAAAGTTGTACATTTTGCGTTATGGATAATCGTATAGTAAATACATTGTATATTTTGTCGTATTATGGTATAATAAAGTATAATTTGTTCTATCGTTAAAATGGGAGGCTTAAAAATGGGTAATATTGTTTCGGTCGGCGGACACCTTAATTCGTCGATAAACTTTGCCATGCAGCAAAACTACGTTCCTGTTATCCGCAATCTGGTCGTAAACAACGAATCCGATGATGCACTTGAAAACCTTGATCTCACAATAACCTTTGAGCCTGAATTTGCAAAGGAATACAAATATCATATCGACAGCATTGCAGCAGGCAGCTCGGTTGAAATATCACCCGTTAAGATCACCACAAACACGGAATTTCTCTTTTCTCTTACCGAAAAAATGGTCGGCACAATAACCGTGACCGTTGTGCGGGGAGAGGAAAACCTGTTTACATATCAGGAGCAGCTGGAGCTGCTTGCGTATGACCAGTGGAGCGGTCTGCTGATAATGCCCGAGATGATCGCAGCGTTTTTGACGCCTAATCATCCCGCTATTGCTTCGGTAACGAGCGAAGCTTCGGCGTTTTTGAAAAAATGGAAGGGAAATCCGTCCTTTACGGGGTATCAGACAAATAATCCCAACAATGTCAAGCTTCAGATGGCGGCTGTTTATGCGGCACTTTGTCAGAGAAAAATCGTGTATAACAATCCGCCCGCAAGCTATGAGGTGGTGGGGCAGCGTATCCGTCTGCCGCACATCGTCCTTGAACAGAAGCAGGGTACTTGTCTTGACCTTGCGGTGCTTTATGCTACCTGCCTTGAATCGGTGGGACTTTTCCCGCTCATTTTCTTCATCAAGGGACATGCCTTCTGCGGCTGCTGGCTGGAAAGCAATACCTTTGCCGACTGCATCATTGATGACGTTTCCGCAATCGAAAAAAGGATAGCGGCAGGAGCGGAGGAGCTTCTTCTTGTTGAATGTACCGATCTTGTTGACGGTTCGGCAGCGGATTTTGACCGTGCAGTAAAGCACGGCAAGGATCATTTCAATGATATTTCACAGTTTCTGTGTGCAGTTGATATACAGCGTACACGGGGCAGCGGGATAAGACCTATCCCGCTTCGTCCCGAGCAGTCATATTCGGGGGCACAGCTCAGCGGAGAGGCGGACGCTCCGAGATCGCCCGAGGAAGCTCAGGCTCCCACAGAGCTGGACAGTTCACTTCTCGGACGAGTTGCCGAGGGCACGGATCAGCCTGTTACCAAAATGAAAATATGGGAAAGAAAGCTTCTCGATTTCAGCCTGAGAAATTCACTGCTGAATTTCAGAGTTACAAAGACTTCAATTCAGCTGATGACAGCCAATGTCGGGGAGCTGGAGGACAGGCTTGCGGACGGCAAGGATTTCCGCATTATGGAGATACCCTCCGAATGGACGGTCACTCTCAGAGATGCAAAAATGTATGCCGTCGAAAATGAACGTGACCTTATCGAAAATATTGCGGCAGAGGAATTCAAAAGCGGACGCATAAGAACATTTCTCAGCGAAAAAGAGCTTGATGCCGCACTGAAAAATCTGTACCGTTCCGCCAAAATGAGTATGGAGGAAAACGGCAGCAATACGCTGTTTCTTGCACTGGGATTTCTTCGGTGGTTTGAAAGCGACCTTTCCGAAAAGCCCCGATATGCACCTATCGTTCTTATACCAATAGATATTGTCAGAAACACGAGAAACAAGGGATATGTTATCAGGAGCCGTCAGGAGGACACTCAGGTAAATGTTACGCTGCTGGAATATCTTCGTCAGGATCACGGCGTAAGCATAACGGGTCTGGACCCTTTGCCGCTTGATGAACACGGTATCGATCTGCCGCTGGTATTCAACACTGTAAGGCAGGCTGTGATGGGCAAAAAACGCTGGAACATCGAAGAATATGCGTTTATCGGACTGTTTTCCTTCGGTCAGTTCGTTATGTGGAACGACCTCAGGAGCCGTGCAGCGGAGCTTGAACAGAACAAAACCGTATCCAGCCTTATCAACGGTTCACTTACTTGGCAGCCCGATGATATAAATATTACCCCCGATAATATTGACGTCACACTCGATCTCGGAAATATGGCTGTTCCCCTGAGCACGGACTCGTCACAGCTTGCAGCTATCGCAGCGGCAGGCAGCGGACACAGCTTTGTTCTCCACGGACCTCCGGGAACGGGAAAATCCCAGACCATTACAAATATAATTGCAAACGCCTTGTATAACGGCAAAACGGTGCTGTTTGCCGCTGAGAAAATGGCAGCGTTGAATGTTGTTCAGAAGCGGCTTGAGGGGATAGGTCTTGACCCGTTCTGCTTAGAGCTTCATTCAAACAAGACCAACAAAACGGCGGTTCTTGCAGAGCTTAACAAGACTCTTGAGATAGGAAAGATCAAATCTCCCGATGAATATTCCGCCGAAGCCAAAAAGCTCAGCGAACAGAAAAATAAGCTTCACGGCATTATTTCGGCACTTCATGATAAACGTGAATGCGGTATTTCACTCTACGAAGCTATTTCTCTTTTTGAACACTGCATTTCCGAGCGAGATAAAATAACCTTCGACAAAGCCCTGCTTGATGGATTTACAAAGGAAAAATCGGAAAAATGGAGCGAGCTTGTCCGTCAGTATAAGCTTGCGATCTCCGCAATAGGGGAGTTTAAGAGCTATCTGCTGAACGGTATCGGATTGTCGGAATATTCTATGGAAATGCGTGATGATTTCCGAAAGTCTGCACAGGCACTTGCAGACAGTGCACGTTCCGCAAAATCCGATGCGGATACGCTCAACAGCATTTTTGAGCTTGGCTCCGATATGAACAGGAAAACGCTGGGAACGCTTATCAATATTCAGCATGCGTGCGAAATGGAGGGCGAACTGCTCACCGAACTGCTTGGTTCTTCCCATTACGCCCCCGCTGCCGCAAGGATAAAGGAGCTTCTTGCAACGGGCAATGAGTACAGAAAAAACTGCTCGGAATTGTCCGAAAAATTTGAAAAAACTGTATTTGAATATTCGGCATCTGAGGCAAGACAACGCCGCCGACAGGCAGAGGCTTCATGGTTTATTCCGAAGGCTATGGGACTCGGAAAGCTTGTAAAGGAACTGCGGCTGCACGCAAAAAATCCATCTGAAATAACAAAAGCAAATCTTGCGGAAATACAGGAAAAGCTTTGTCTGACCGAAGAAAAAAGATCCGCTCTGCGTTCTGTTCCCGCCGATATTAGTGGAATGCTCACAGGAATATTTATGAACGAGCAGACCGACTGGGAGCTGCTTGAAGCATCGCTTTCCAAAACGGAAAGAGTTATGGCGGCACTGAGAGAATACGAGGGAATATCTCCCGAGAAAATCGCTGCAAAGCTTTCGGGAATTTCCCGCAATACCGCAGCCGAGGAAGCAGGCAGAAGGCTGTCCTCATTCTTTGCTCGGCTTGAAGAATTTGAGAAATGCTTCTCGGCGGATATTTCCGATACAAACAGCGGTCAAAGCTGGCTTGAAGCTGCTGCGGAGCGTCTGGATATTTATGCGGATAATGCCGATAAGCTTCGTGATGTGTCCGAGTTTAACCGTTCAGATGCACTTCTGAGGGAAAACGGTCTTGAATGTGTCAGCGATGCATTCCGAAACGGAGTAATATCTGCCGGAAATATCGAAGCTGCATACACCTGCGGGCTTTACTATGAGCTTTCTCTTATGATAATAAACGGTGATGAACGGCTTAAAAGCTTCAGCAGCCGAAGCTATGATGATCTTATCGAACGGTTCAGAACGGCGATAGATAAATTTTCACAGCTTACTATGCAGGAGCTGGCTGCACGTCTTTCCGCAAAAATACCCGCTTCGGGAACTGCTGCTGCGGCAGCGTCCGAAATGGGGATCCTCAAGCGTGCAATCAAGAGCAACGGACGAATGATGTCCCTCAGAAGCCTGTTTGACAAGATACCGAATCTTCTCAGAAAGCTTTGTCCCTGTATGCTTATGAGCCCGATTTCCGTTGCACAGTATATTGACCCGTCATTCCCGAAATTTGACCTTGTTATTTTCGATGAGGCTTCTCAGCTGCCAACAAGCGAAGCGGTGGGAACTATTGCAAGAGGTGAAAATGTAATAATTGTCGGCGACCCGAAGCAGCTGCCGCCTACAAACTTCTTTTCATCAAACAGAATTGACGAGGAAAACAGCGACAAGGAGGACTTGGAAAGCCTGCTTGACGACTGCCTTGCGGTTTCTATGCCGCAGAAGTATCTGAAATGGCATTACCGTTCCCGTCATGAAAGCCTTATTGCATACAGCAATATGAAATACTATGATAATAAGCTGCTGACATTCCCGTCGCCGAACGATCTTATCTCGGAGGTAAGGATAGTCCACCCCAATGGATTTTACGACAAGGGCAGAACAAAGCAGAACAAAGCGGAAGCCCGTGCGGTGGTTGATGAAATAATCCGCAGAATGAGCGATGAAGCTCTCCTAAATGACAGTATAGGCGTTGTTACGTTCAGCTCCGTTCAGCAAAATCTTATCGATGATATGCTTTGTGAGGAATGGGCAAAGCATCCCGAGCTTGAAGAAATTGACAGAAAATCAAATGAGCCGATATTTATCAAAAATCTTGAAAATGTTCAGGGCGATGAACGTGACGTTATACTTTTCTCGGTGGGATACGGTCCCGACGAAGACGGCAAGGTTTCAATGAATTTCGGTCCGCTCAACCGTGACGGCGGCTGGAGGCGTCTGAATGTTGCCATTTCGAGAGCAAGAAAAGCTATGATAGTTTACTCCGTTCTCCGACCCGAGCAGATAGACCTTTCGAGAACACGTTCCGAAGGTGTTGCAGGATTAAAGGGATTTTTGGAATTTGCCGAAAGAGGAAAGCTTGCTGCCGTTCAGAGAGATCATTCCGCAAATGCTCCTGCCGATACGCTTCCTGCCGAAATAGCCGCTGCTGTTTCCAAAATGGGCTATAAGGTAAAGTGCAATATCGGCTGCTCCGAATTTAAGGTGGATATTGGCATAATCGACCCTGAAAATGAAAACAAGTATCTGCTGGGAATACTTCTTGACGGTGCTAACAACACAGGCAGCTCGACCGCCCGTGACAGATTTGTTCTGCAGCCCTCCGTACTCCGTGGACTGGGCTGGAAGATACTGAGGATATGGACGCTTGACTGGTTTGATGACCGAGAAAAGGTCCTCAGGAAGATAAAAAATGCCGTCAGAAAAAATCCCGATAAGGAAGATATCGAAACCGTGGCGGCAAAGCCTATGTCATTTGCTTCAATGTCCTTTGAAAGAGAAGAGGCGGCTGACAGAAGCTCGGCAGGAAAATATCTGTCTGCGGAGCTTGAAACAATGGGCATTTCTGAGGAATTCTATCTTCCGCAGAATAAACGAAAGATAAAAAAGACTGCCGAAAATATCATTGCCGCCGAAGCACCTATCAGCAGAAAGCTGCTTATGAAAAAGGTGCTGAGATGCTGGTCTATCACAAGAGGCGGTTCGAGGGTGGAAAGCATTTTCCTTGATGCTGTAAGCACTGTAAATATGACCGAAACGACCGATGAGGACAGAGTATTTATCTGGAAAAAGGGGCAGGACCCCGACGCTTACAAGGGCTACCGAACCGACACCTCCGATGGCGTTAAAAGGAGTATGGACGACATTGCTTCCGAGGAGATACTCAACGCTGTTGCGGAAGTCCTTGATGAACAGATAAGTCTTTCGGAAACCGATCTTATCCGTGAAACCGCAAAGAAATTCGGATTTTCCCGAATGGGCGGAGTTATCGAAAGCACGGTGGGATATTCCATTCGCAAGGGTATTTCGTCGGGCAGGCTGGTAAAAGCCGAGAACGGCAATATTGCAGCGGCAGAATAGCCGAAAATCAATGAAACAGGGCGGTGAGTGTATCATATATGCTCATCGCCTTAACTTTTTCGTAAAAAATACGACTTTTTTCAAAAAATGATAGACAAACGGGAAAAAATGTAGTATAATATAAATCAGCTTCTATTGAAGCAAATTCTTATGGCAGCCGATTATATTTGGTGATGGCTGTCGGAAAGGCTGATTTATATGGATTCTTTGCTTAAGCTTCTGAAACAAAACGCCCGTCTTTCCAACGGAGAGCTGGCAACAATGCTCGGAACGACCGAGCAGGCCGTCGCCGCCCAAATAGCCGATTACGAAAAGCGAGGAATTATCAAGGGTTACAGCGTTATCGTCAACGAAGAGCTTGCCGATTTCAACGCCGTTACCGCATACATTGAGCTGAAGGTGACTCCCAAGGCAGATTACGGCTTTGATGAGCTTGCTTCAAAGATCGCAGGTTTAGATGACGTTGAGTCGGTTTCCCTTATGTCGGGTGCATACGACTTAGGTGTTACCATAAGCGGAAAAAATTACAAGGAAATTGCTATGTTCGTTGCTCAGAGGCTGTCTACCATTGACGGCGTGCTGTCCACAGCAACTCATTTTATCCTGAAACGCTATAAGGAAAAGGGAATTATGATAGAGGACGAGGCTTCCGACGAAAGGAGCTTAGTTGCTCCATGATGGACTATGAAAAAATAATTTCTAAAAAATGTGCAAAGCTCAAGCCCTCGGGCATCAGAAAGTTTTTCGATGTTGCGGCAATGATGGAGGGGGTCATCTCTCTCGGTGTCGGCGAGCCGGATTTCCAGACGCCTTGGGCTATCAGAAAGACCGCTATTACCGCTCTGGAAAAGGGAAAGACTGTTTACACAGCCAATCCGGGACTTATTGAGCTTCGTGCGGAGGTCGCAAAATATCTGAACAGAACTCAGGGCATTTCATATGACCCTCAGCGTGAGATAATCATTACCGTCGGCGGTTCCGAGGCTATCGACTTAGGTATCAGGTCACTTATCGACCCCGGGGACGAAGTGCTGGTGGTTGAACCCAGCTTTGTTTGCTATGCTCCTATTGTCGAGCTGACGGGCGGCGTTGCTGTTCCCATTGAAACAAAGGTTGAGGATAAATTCAAGCTGACTGCCAAGGCTTTGCGTGAAAAGATAACCGACAAGACAAAGCTGCTCATTCTTCCTTTCCCCAACAATCCCACGGGTGCGGTCATGACCAAATCGGACCTTGAGGAAATAGCCGAAGTCCTCAGAGGTACGGATATTATCGTGCTGTCCGATGAGATATATGCAGAGCTTACATACACAGGCGAACCCCATTGCTCTATTGCGTCCCTTGAAGGTATGCAGGAGCGTACTCTGCTTGTTAACGGCTTCTCCAAGGCTTACGCTATGACAGGCTGGAGAATGGGTTATCTGGCAGGTCCCGCACCCCTTATTGCACAGATGCTCAAGGTGCATCAGTATGCAATAATGTGTTCGCCTACGGTATCTCAATACGCTGCTGTGGAGGCTCTCCGAAGCTGCGATGACGAGGTAGCGAAGATGACAAACGAGTACAATATCCGCCGAAGATGGCTTGTGAATGCTCTCAATGAGATAGGGTTGGAGTGCTTTGAGCCTGAGGGGGCATTCTATGTGTTCCCGTCCATAAAGTCAACGGGGCTTTCCAGCGAGGAGTTCTGTGAGCGGCTGCTTTACGAGCACAAGGTGGCGGTCGTTCCGGGAAATGCGTTCGGTGAAAGCGGCGAGGGATTTATAAGAATTTCCTATGCATATTCGCTGAAGCATCTTAAGGAAGCTGTCGAGCGTATTAAGGAGTTTCTTGATGAAATTAAGAACTAATAGTTCTCGAACAGATAGTTCCCGAAATGATATTAGCGTAAAGGCATACGCAAAGATCAATCTTTATCTGGATATAACGGGCAGGCGGGGCGATGGCTACCACCTGCTCGAAACAATAATGCAGACGGTTTCACTCTGCGACGATCTGTCGATTTCCCTGCGTAACAACGGGGAAATCGTTTTATATGCGGATAATGATTTTTCGGGAGATATTCCCTGTGATGAACGGAATATCGCATTTAAGGCTGCAAAACGGTTTTACGAAAATGTCCCCGAACTGTTTACGGGAACGGAAATTCATCTCACGAAAAATATCCCGTCACAGGCGGGACTCGGGGGAGGAAGTGCCGATGCTGCGGCTGTTCTTCGGGGGCTTTACGAGCTTCACGGCAGACCGTTTGACGAGCAGCTGCTTTATAAGACCGCACTATCCCTCGGTGCGGATGTGCCTTTCTGTCTGCTGGGCGGCGGGGCAATATGTCACGGGATAGGTGAGGAGATGACGCCTGTTCGAAATATGGACGAGGGGCTTTTTATCCTTATTGCAAAGGGCAGCGGCGGCATATCCACGGCGGCGGCTTTTCGTGAGATAGACCGAATAGGCTTTGCGGAAAATCGGACTGCGGAGATAACCGAACTGTACCATAAAGGGGACTTTTCCTCGCTTTGCTTTAACCGTTTTGAGCAGGTCACGGATTCGGACGAGATACGAATTTTAAAGGAAAAAATGCTTGAATTCGGTGCCGAAGCGGCTTGTATGAGCGGGTCGGGTTCGGCGGTTTTCGGTATTTTCGAAAATGGTGACAATGCGGACAGGCTTTGTTCGGAACTGAAAAAAAGCGGCTTCTTTGCGGAGGTTTGCAGGGCGAAAGGGTGATTTTTTGGACACTATACATTATAATATATTCAGAAAATGTTTCCCGAATATCGAGATGACCTTTGAACAGCTTAAAAGCTCTCTCGGCAGTTCGGAGATAATTTCCGATGGCGAACGTGGCTTTGCGGCGGTTTGCGGGGATTGTATCCGTCTGCTTTGCGTATCTCCCGAATATCAGGGACGCGGCATCGGACGCAAGCTGTTACAGGACTGTGAGCGGCTTATTTCCGAAAGGGGATATAACGTGGCTGTCCTCGGCGGCTTTGACTCGGTGCTGTTTATCGGTGCGACAGAGGAAAGCACGGGATTTTTCGGGAAAATGGGTTATACTTTTGACGGCGGCTGTGCGGAGATGACGCTTGATTTTGCCGATTTTGATATTTGCAAGTTGGATATTCCCATCTATCCCGAGGGGATAAGCTTCGGCTTTTATTCGGGGGACAGGGAGCAGCTGTATGCCGCTGTACGTTCGGTGGACGAGGAGTGGGAGCAGTATTTCCAAAATGATGAACCTGTTTTCTGTGCCTTTGAAAGGGGTGTTCCCGTGGGATTTATCATAGTGGACTATGATGCCTTGTGCATTCTCGGGGGAGATAGGCAGAAGGTCGGCTCGATAGGCTGTGTGGGCGTTGTCCCGTCCGCAAGACGTCGGGGGATAGGGCTTGCTATGGCTGCTCACGCTTGCACGGAGCTTAAAAAGAGCGGCTGCACACGGCTGTTCGTTCACTATACTCATCTCGAAAAATGGTATGCAAGGATAGGCTGCCGAACGTTTATGAGATATAGTTTCGGAAAGAAAAAAATTGATTGAACGGAGGAATAAAAATGACCGATACAGAGCTTGTTAAGGCGGCACAGGAGATGCTTAAATACGCCTATGCACCCTATTCAAAATTCCTTGTGGGAGCTGCACTTCTCGGACGGGACGGCAGAGTGTTCACAGGCTGCAACGTGGAGAACGCTTCCTATGGTGCCACCAATTGTGCCGAGAGGACGGCAGTGTTCAAGGCAGTTTCCGAGGGCTGCCGTGAGTTTTTGGCGATAGCTATTGTCAGCAGCTCGGGCAGATACACATATCCCTGCGGGATATGCAGACAGGTGCTTTCGGAATTTGCTCCCGGCATTACGGTAATACTTTATGATGATGAAAAGGGCATACTGACCGCCGAGCTTGAGGAGCTTTTCCCCGACAGCTTCGGCGGCTCGGATATGACCTAAAATATACCTGTAACAGTTAGTTTCGATTTGTAAATAGGCAAACCCACCAAATATATTGATGGCTTTATGTTAAAATCCACAGTTGCATTTTGTCGGTTTGTATGGTATGATTAATACACGATGTTGTTAAACGTTTTTTTACTACCACAAGATATAGTGGTTACCGGCGAAAGGATTTGATCGTTTGATTAGAATTATCAAGAAAGACGGCACTAAAGAGGATTTCAACATACAAAAGGTTGTGGTGGCTGTCAATAAGTCTGCCAATCGGGCACTGATAAAATTTACCGAGGACGATATTGATTTTATTTGCAGCTTCGTGACCGAGCGTGTTGAGGCTATGAACAAGAGCGAGATCGCTATCTGGGAGATGCACAATATCGTTGAAAGTGCTCTGGACAGAGTAAATCCCGTTGTGGCAAAATCTTACAGAGATTACCGCAATTACAAGCAGGATTTCGTTCATATGCTGGACGAGGTCTATCAGAAGAGCCAGTCTATCATGTATATAGGCGACAAGGAGAATTCCAACTCCGACTCTGCTCTTGTATCCACCAAGCGAAGCCTTATCTTCAATCAGCTGAACAAGGAGCTTTATCAGAAATTCTTCCTTACTACCGAGGAAATTCAGGCGTGCCGTGACGGTTATATCTATATCCATGATATGTCCGCAAGACGTGACACTATGAACTGCTGTCTGTTTGACGTAAAAACCGTTCTCAGCGGCGGATTTGAGATGGGCAATATCTGGTATAACGAGCCTAAGTCGCTGGATGTTGCTTTTGATGTTATCGGAGATATTGTGCTGTCGGCGGCAAGTCAGCAGTACGGCGGATTTACCGTTCCATGTGTTGATGAGATACTTGAACCGTATGCCGAAAAAAGCTATGCCGCAAAGACAGAGCGTTATAAGGAAATGGGACTGTCCGACGAGGTTGCCGAAGCCGAGGCTATGAAGGATATTACCCGTGATTTCGAGCAGGGCTTCCAGGGCTGGGAGTATAAGTTCAACACCGTTGCTTCAAGCAGGGGAGATTACCCCTTTATCACTATGACGCTGGGCGTTGCTCAGGGACGCTTTGCAAGGCTTGCAACTATCTCTATGCTTAAGGTCAGAAAGGGCGGACAGGGCAAGGCAAGCTGCAAAAAACCCGTGCTTTTCCCGAAGATAGTTTTCCTTTATGACGAGAATTTACATGGCGAGGGCAAGCCTATGGCAGACGTTTTCGAGGCTGCTGTGGAATGCTCCGCAAAGACCATGTACCCCGACTGGCTCAGCCTTACGGGCGAGGGTTATGTTGCGGATATGTACAAGCGTTACGGCAGAATTGTCAGTCCTATGGGCTGCAGAGCGTTTCTGTCCCCGTGGTATGAGAGGGGTGGTATGAAGCCTGCCGATGATGATGACAAGCCCATTTTCGTGGGACGCTTCAATATCGGTGCTGTCAGCCTTCATCTTCCGATGATACTTGCAAAGGCAAGAAAGGAAAGCAGAGATTTCTACGAGGTGCTGGACTATTATCTGGAGCTTATCAGACAGCTTCATATCAGGACATATGATTATCTCGGCGAAATGAGAGCGTCCACAAATCCGCTGGCATACTGTGAGGGCGGTTTCCTTGGCGGTCATCTCGGTATTCACGACAAGATAAAGCCGCTGCTTAAGTCGGCTACAGCTTCCTTCGGTATTACCGCACTTAACGAGCTTCAGCAGCTTTACAATAAAAAATCCATTGCCGAGGACGGAGAATTTGCCCTTGAAGTAATGCGTCATATTAACGAAAAGGTAGCGGAGTTCAAGGAAGAGGACGGCAATCTGTACGCTCTTTACGGCACTCCCGCCGAAAGCCTGTGCGGACTTCAGGTTCAGCAGTTCCGCAAGAAGTACGGAATTATCGAGAATGTTTCCGACAGGGATTATGTGTCCAACAGCTTCCATTGCCATGTTACGGAGGACATTTCGCCTATCCGCAAGCAGGATCTGGAGAAGCGTTTCTGGGATCTTATGAACGGCGGAAAGATTCAGTATGTGAAATATCCCATCGATTATAACCTTGATGCGGTGAAAACTCTTATCAGACGTGCTATGGATATGGGCTTCTATGAGGGTGTAAACCTTTCGCTGGCATACTGCGACGACTGCGGTCATCAGGAGCTGGAAATGGATGTTTGTCCCAAGTGCGGAAGCAAAAATCTCACTAAGATAGAGCGAATGAACGGCTATCTTTCCTATTCGAGAGTCAAGGGAGATACAAGGCTCAACGCCGCTAAAATGGCGGAAATTGCCGAAAGAAAGAGTATGTGATACTCGGCAGAAAAACGGTTCAAAAAAATATCAGGCAGGTATCATTAATGAATTATCACAATATAACAACAGACGATATGCTGAACGGTGACGGACTCAGGACGGTGCTTTGGGTGGCAGGGTGCAGTCATCACTGCAAGGGCTGTCATAATCCCATCACCTGGGACGAAAACGGCGGACTGCCTTTCGATGAAGCAGCGGAAAATGAGCTTTTCGAGAAGCTGTCCAAGCCCTACATTTCGGGGATAACCTTCAGCGGCGGCGACCCGCTTTTCGAGGGAAACCGTTCCGAGATACGAAGGCTGGTGAAGCGATGTGCATCGGAATTTCCGAACAAAACCATCTGGCTTTACACGGGTTATATCTGGGAGGATATTTTCGATCTTCCTTTTCTGAAATATGTGGACGTGCTGGTGGACGGACGCTTTGAGCAGGCTTTGTACGACAAAAAGCTTCACTGGAAGGGCAGTTCAAATCAGCGTGTCATTGACGTAAAGAAAAGCCTTGCCGAGGACAAGGTGATACTTCACAATACTTAACGGAGGACGTTATGCAGAGAATAGCAAAATTTCACAAGGTAAGCCCCGAACAGTTTAAAAAGGACTGGCTGGACACCTTTCCTCAGTCAAATGAGTCGGAGGCAGCCGAGATATACGAAAGCATAAAGCTGCCCAAGCGTGCAACTTCGGGCTCGGCGGGATATGACTTTTTTGCTCCGTCATCGTTTAAGCTTGCACCCTCGGAAACAATAAAAATTCCCACGGGCATCAGAGCGGAAATAGCGGACGGCTGGGTGCTGAAATGCTATCCTCGGAGCGGTCTGGGATTTAAGTTCAGATTACAGTTGAATAATACCGTCGGAATTATCGACAGCGATTATTTCAGGTCGGACAACGAGGGACATATCTTCGCAAAGCTCACAAACGATTCCAACGAGGGCAAGACCCTTGAGGTGACCGGCGGCTCGGGCTTTATGCAGGGCATTTTCGTTGAATACGGCATTACCGTTGACGATGAAGTTACGGCAGAAAGAAACGGCGGCTTTGGCAGCACGGGCTGAAAATGAAATTCTTACAAGACGATTACAGTTCATTTACGAATCGGAAATTCTATTGAAATATTATCCTCCCTGTGGTATGATAATTGTATCATATGCAGGGAGGATTTTTTATGAAGGTCGGCGAACGGTCAAAAAAAGGCGGAATTATTGCGGCGATAGTCACGGCTGTTCTGTTAGTTATCATTGCTGCTTATGCTGTTTTGGGCAAAAGCTGGCTTTTCTGTGATCTGTCGGGGGCTGCACCTATTGAGCGGGCTGTTCCTAACATTATTGAGGGAAAATCGGGCGTTATCAGTTCGGCGGGAAACTGCATTGCCGACAGATTTTATCCCCCCGAGGGCTATAAGCGAACAGAAGCATCGGCGGGAAGCTTAGCGGAATATTTCAGAGAAATCAAGCTGAAACCCTACGGTTCCGACCTGCTTTTTTATGACGGAAAGCTAAGCGGTACGCTGCACAGTGCCGTTTTTGATTTCGATGTGGGAAATACAGACTTGCAGCAGTGTGCCGACAGTGTTATTCGAATTTATGCCGAATATTATTATTCAAGAGGTGAATTTGAAAAGATAAGCTTTCATCTGACAAACGGCGAGCTTGTTTCCTATTCCGACTGGATAGACGGCAAGCGGCTGTTTGCGGCGGGCAGCTTTGCGAAAATGGTGAAGGCAGCCCCGAAAGGTGAATCCTACGAAAGCTTTCGGAAATATCTGGCGGCGGTCATGAACTATGCGGGGACGAAGTCGCTTTATGCGGAGAGCGTTTCCATTTCTGTCGAGGAATTTACCGTGGGGGATATTCTCATAAATCCCGGCAGTCCGGGACACGTTGTTGTTGCCGTCGATGAAGCGGTAAATGAGGACGGCGAACACTGTTTTCTGCTTGCACAAGGGTATATGCCCGCACAGGAATTTCATCTGTTGGTGAACCCTCTGCACCCCGATGACCCATGGTATTACGAAAGCGAAATGACAGGCGAAATAAGGACGTCACCCTGCACATTTAATCAAAACAGTATCAGAAGATGGAGGAATTTTGATGAATAAGAAAGTTATTGCAATGGCGGCGGCTATCCTGCTGGGATTTTCGGGCTGTTCGTCAAGTGTTTCAAGCGGTGAACAGATAACCGTTTCCGAGGCGTTGAGCAGTCTGACAGAAACGGAAACACCCGTTGCCGAAAGCATTGCCGAAGCGACAACCGAAGCACCTTCCGAAATTGCCGAAACAACAGAGAAAACAACAGAGGAAGCAACGGTCGAAACATCGGAAACAACAGCTGAGGAAGCAGCCGAAGCCGAACCCGCCGACGAGAAAAGAGCTTCTTATGACAACGGTGCGGAGCGTTTTCTTGAAGCACTGGGAAACGGAACGGCAGGGGAATTTATCTATGCGGATTATGATTTTCTGAAAAATATAAAGCTTAGTGATTATTCCTTTGAACTTCTGAATTCAGATGACTATGAAGCACAGTATGCCGTTACCATAGACGTTTCCGAAAGTACCGATGAATATATTCCGATGGGAAAATCGGAGTGGCTGCTTACCATAGGCTACAGTATCCCCACAGGCTACGTTGTCAGCTTTTATCCCGCCGACAGGTATCCCGAGGGCTGGGACGGCGGCAGCATTTTCGACACCTTTGAAGAAGGCTCGGCAATGTATGAAGCTGCAAATATTGCATATAATGTCAGCTTTTTGGCGGGAATTTTCGACACGAATGAAACGCCCTTGGAGGAATGGGTGCCCGATGAGGCGTCGGGGCATAGGTTTTTCCATACCATTGACCTTGATTATGAAAACGGCGTTACCCCCGAGCAGCTTTCCGAAGCTGTCAAAAAGGAATACGGCTTGACGCTGCCCGCCGACAAAATAAATATGAAAGTCGATGAGGAAGGTTTCCTTCCCAAAGACTGTGCTCACGGTTGGATATGGACATTGTATGATATAGTGAACTATTCCTCCGATGAAAATGAAATTATGATAGAGCTTGTTTTTTACGGAGATGAAGCGAGGTTTTATCCCGTGAAGCAGTCAAAGTATTATTTCGATATTAATGAGGATAATTCCGTATCGCTTCGGTCGGTTGAAAAGGTTTTTGACAAGGGGTATGATATTGTTAGGCTGTCGGTATGAGAAATTTTTACCGTATATACGAAGATGGGGGAATATAATAGATGAACAAGAAAGCGACAGCAATTTTAGCGGCGATTCTGATAGGATTTTCGGGCTGTTCGTCAAGCGTTTCGGAAGGTGAACAAATAACCGTTTCCGAGGTGACTGTCAGTCTGACCGAAACGCAAGCACCCATTACCGAAACGACCACCGAAGCACCGCCCGAAACAACTTCGGAAATTTCAACAGAGGAAACAACGGAAATCAATATTTGGGACAGGAACAGAGCGTTATATGACAGCTATGCGGAGAAGTTCCTTAAAGCGTTGTCAAGCGGAAACGGAAATGCGGAGCTTGGCACAGATTATGAGTTTCTGAACGATCTGCGAATATCCGATTATTCCATTGAATTTGTGGAGCAGAATGATTGGAGTGCCACTTATAATGTGACTGTCAATGTCACCGAAAGCACCGATGACTATATTCCCGTGGGAGAATCCGTGTGGCATTTGGTGACGTGCCATGGTGAGTGCGGAAATGTAATAGAATTTTATCCGAAAAAGTATTATGAAATACAGAACGAAAAGATGAGCGAAAAGGTTAGCACGGCTTGTCGGCTGGCATACAATACGGCGTTTATTGCAGAGATATTTGACACGGAGGAAACTCCCCTTGACGAGTGGAAGTCTGATGGGTTTTCGTGGCATATGTTTTATCACGCCGTAGATCTTGATTTTTGGAACGGCGTAACTCGCAAAGAGTTTGTTGACGAGGTGAAAAAGGTATACGGACTTGACCTGACGAGTGGCAAAGATTACTCTAAAACGGACGAGGACGCATTAATGCGAAGAGATTGCGGTCACGGTGCTACTTGGGTGGATCACAGGATAACGGACGTTTCCGAGGAAAACGGCGAAATTATGGTGCAGCTTCAAGTTTTCGGCGATTATACGGCATTTTATCCCGTAAAGGAATCAAGGTACTTTTTCGCCGAAAAAGAGGACGGTACACTTTACCTTTTGCGGGCGGAAAAGGTTTTTGACAAGGGTCTGCCTGTTGTTGTAAAGACAGTCTGAGCAAATTGACGGAAATTTTTCGGCAATACTTGACAAATCCGCTTTATCATAGTACAATAAAAGTATATACTTTTGAAAAAGAGGTTAGCTGTTATGGAATGTAAGGATTGTAACTTTTTCTGCGAAGGTGTTGACAAAGCACCTCAGCGTTCGCTTTTCAATGCCCTCGGTATGACCAAGGAGGAAATGGAAAGACCTCTCGTTGGTATCGTATCCTCGTATAATGAGATCGTTCCCGGTCATATGAACATTGACAAGATAGTTGAAGCTGTAAAGCTTGGCGTCGCTATGGCTGGCGGTACTCCCGTTGTTTTCCCTGCAATCGCTGTTTGTGACGGTATCGCTATGGGTCATCAGGGAATGAAGTATTCTCTCGTTACTCGTGACCTTATTGCGGATTCCACCGAATGTATGGCTCTGGCTCATCACTTTGACGCTCTCGTTATGGTCCCCAACTGCGACAAGAACGTTCCCGGTCTGCTGATGGCGGCTGCAAGGGTGAATGTTCCCACCGTTTTCGTTTCGGGAGGTCCTATGCTGGCTGGTCACGTTAAGGGGAGAAAGACTTCTCTTTCCAGCATGTTCGAGGCTGTCGGCACTTACAAGGCGGGAAAGTTCGGCATTGAGGACGTTGAAGAGTTTGAGAACAAGGCTTGTCCTACCTGCGGTTCCTGCTCGGGTATGTACACGGCAAATTCCATGAACTGTCTTACCGAAGTTCTCGGAATGGGTCTTGGCGGAAACGGAACTATCCCCGCTGTTTATTCCGACAGGATCAAGCTTGCAAAGCGTGCAGGTATGGCTGTTATGGAGCTTTACAGAAAGAATATCCGTCCCAGAGATATTATGACCGAGGCAGCATTCAAGAATGCCATTGCTGCTGATATGGCTCTTGGCTGCTCCACAAACTCTATGCTTCATCTCCCTGCAATTGCTCACGAGTGCGGCATTGAGCTTGACCTTGAACTGGTAAACGAGATCTCCGAGAGAACTCCCAACCTTTGTCATCTTGCTCCCGCCGGTCCTACATATATGGAGGATCTCAACGAAGCGGGCGGAGTTTACGCTGTTCTGGCGGAGCTGGCTAAGAAGAACCTTATTGACACCACCTGTATGACCTGCACGGGCAAGACCGTTGCGGAGAATATTTCGAGTGCTGTAAACAAGGACCCCGAGGTTATCAGAACTATCGACAACCCCTATATGCCCAACGGCGGTATTGCAGTTCTGAGGGGAAATCTTGCTCCCGATACCTGCGTTGTAAAGCGTTCGGCAGTTGCCCCCGAAATGCTCAGTCATTCGGGTCCCGCAAAGGTATTCGACTGCGAGGAGGACGCACTTGAGGCTATCAACGGCGGAAAGATCGTTGAGGGCGATGTTGTTGTTATCCGCTATGAGGGACCCAAGGGCGGTCCCGGAATGAGAGAGATGCTCAACCCCACTTCCGCAATCGTCGGAAGAGGTCTTGGCAGCACGGTTGCACTTATTACCGACGGACGTTTCTCGGGTGCAACAAGAGGAGCAGCTATCGGTCACGTTTCTCCCGAAGCGGCAGTTGGCGGTCCTATCGCTCTTGTTCGTGACGGAGATATTATCGACATTGACATTAATAATCACAGCATAAGCATTCGTGTAAGCGACGAGGAAATGGCAAAACGCCGTTCCGAGTGGACACCCCGCAAGCCCGCTATCACAACAGGCTATCTTGCAAGATATGCTTCGCTCGTTACCTCCGCAAACAGAGGTGCGGTTCTGGAAATCAAGTAATTTCCGAATATTAACGCAAAAATATGCCGTCTGTCCTTTTATCGGGACAGGCGGCTTTGTTATCAATAAGAATATTCACTTCCGCCGACAAACTCTCTTACAAGGGAATTTTTGGGGGAATATTCGGCGTTCAGCGGTTCAAGCTCGTTCATAAATCGGCAGATGGTTTCATAATCTCCATTTCCCGAAAGCTCGGCACATATTTTCAGCTGGTCATAGACAGCTTCCTTATAAACCGAAGCTTCGTAAGGCAGGAAAGTGTCAATTTCGATTGACGCACGGTGCTTGTGGGGCATAATATAGAGATCCTCACCTCGGGAAACGCTTTCAAAGAGGGTGAATATCTCCTCAATCTTACGTCCACGGAAAAGCTTGTCACGGTTCACACGACGCATTAGACGGATAAGGCGGGGGTGGAGCAGGTCACCGTTGTCTGCCCTTATCCTCGTTCTGACGCTGACATAAACGCCCTTTGCAAAGTCGGAAACCTGTCCCGTGACCTCGGGATTCAGGGCGTGAATGCCTTCGATAATGACTACCTCGCCTTTGTTTCGCTTCATGGGCACAGAGCTTGGACGGGACTGTGTGGCAAAGTCAAACTGGGGAACGTCCACGGCTTCACAGCGGTTTATCATATTTATCTGTTCATTCAGCAGGGGAATATCCAGCCGATATGGGGATTCCAAGTCAACGGAGCCGTCCTCATTTACGGGGAGGTCTTTTGTATTTCCGGGAAGAAAATAGTTATCCATAGACAGGATATGAGAGGGTATTCCCATACTGCTGAGGATACTGCCTATCCGCATTGCGGTTGTGGTTTTGCCCGAACCCGAAGGTCCCGACAGCAGCACGATTGGAAAATCCGCCACACCCTTGGCTATCTCATCGGCAGCATCGTGAAGCTGGCGGTTGTATGCACTTTCGCTGACGGACACAAAATCATTGGGATAATGCTTTACGTTTTTATTTATATCGGAAATATCAATGAAATTCAATGCGGACAACACCTTTCGGGCAAAATTCATACATAACAGTATGTTTTGATGCAGTTTTGTATACTAATATTTTATAATATTTGTGCCGAATTGTCAATATATTTTCTGAAGTTGGTTAAATATTTGTACAGTATCAACAAAAAGACCGCAATAAAATTGCTTTGCGGGATATTCCGTGCTAACAGAAAACTTACCGTAAATGTCACAAAACCCATTTTCAAAGTGTTATATTATACAGAAGGTGCCTTACAAAAAAAGAAAGGAATGATGTGATTGCGTTCAGACAAAAAGCTTGAAGAACTGTATCGCCTGTACGAAAAGCCCATGTATCACATTGCTTTGGCGATACTGAAAGATCATTATCAGGCGGAGGACGCAGTTTCGGACGCTTTCGGAAGGCTGCTCACAAAGCTTGACAGGGTAGGCGTTCCCGACAGCGTACAGACTAAGGCGTATATCATAAAGGTCATTAGAAGTACTGCTATCAATATTTACCGTAAAAATGCAAACAATGCGGACAGTCTTGACGAATTCGAAGAATTTGCGGCAGACAGCGGTTCTTATGCTCCATTTGCGGAATTTGAAAACAGAGAGCTTGCAAATGAAATTCTCTCGGATATGGACGAAGATGATGCAAAAATCGTTATTCTCCGAGGACGTGAGGGACTGTCTTACAGAGAGATAGCAGACATAATGTCAATGAACGAGGGTGCGGTCAGAAAACGTTTTGAACGGGCAAAAAAATCCGTGCTCCTCAAGTTTGGAAAGGAAAGGTGACAATATGAAAAATGATAATATTTTCAGCGGCAGAGAGTGGGACGAGATAGTTGAACACGCTTTTTCCGAGGACGCACCGCAGCCTGAGTTTTCCGACGAATATATCAAGCACCGTGAGAAGCTTATTTCGTCTGTCAGACCAAAACGCAAAAGGATAAAGATGAGTGCGGTGCTTGCAATTGCCGCAGCAGCTTGTATTCCCATGACTGCCTATGCTGCCAACAGGATAATTCAAATCCGAGCGGAGCAGTCGGCTTTATATCAGCAGAATGTTATTATTGAGCCGATAACGAGCGAAGTCAAAGCCGAAAAATTCGAGGGATTTCGTCAGCTTAAACTGAATTATATCCCCGAGGGACTTATTATGCGTTATGACGGAAAATACGACGACCCGAATTCCGAAAAAGCAATGACCCCTACGCTTTTCAGATTTGATGAAAGCAAGGGTATCTCAGAGCAAGTGAGATTTTCCGAGGGTTCTCAAACCATTGAGCTTGACGGGAAAACCGCAGTATTTATCGACAGGATCAGAGGTTACGATCAGCTTTGGGTTCTGTTTGACAATACGCCGTATGTGGCTGAGATATATGTGAACGAAATTCCCATGGACGAGGTGCAAAAGCTGGCAGAGGGTCTGGAGCTTATACTATCGGATACCGAAACGGCGGGAATTTGGCGGGATAGCAATGAACTTGCTGATGAAGGCAGCGTTGTGACCTATTCCGATGATGTGGATATGAGCAAGATCGAAGTGCTTTCGGCGGGGGACAGCTTTAAGTGTTATTCCAATGATAATTTGGATATTCATATCGACGATATTTCATTGCAGAAAAGCTTTGACGGCATAACCACCAACAGCATAGGATATGACGATTTCGATGTAGATTTTGAAAAATATCTCGACGAAAACGGCAAACTTGCGGCAGAGCGGGTGACGGTAAAGAAGGGCGACGGTGTGAACACGCTTGATGAAGTAATATGTCGTGAAAAGGTTGACCGTAGTGTTATCGTAATGACGCTTACCTGCACAAATAATGGAAATGAGCAGGGCGGGATATGCTTTTTCCCGAAAATGTTCCGCATTGCTGACGGAAAAGCCATTGACTTGACCTATCCATATCCCGATAAAACCATCATGGTAAGCTATGGAGATAAGATGCTTGCATCGGACAATGTTCATTTCAGCTTTTACACAAGCGGTAAGCATGAAAAGAACAGTGCATTGATCGAAGCGGGTGAAAGTGTTTCGGTTCGGCTTGCTTTCATAGCGGACGATGACTGCCTTGACACGCTGTATATCAATTTCGGAGAGATGATATACGACAGCTTAGCACTTTCCGCCGAGAAGAGCGGTGAAATAGTTAAGATAAATTAATAGGATATGGGCTGCTTCGGCAAATCTAACGGTTGCCGAGGCGGCTTGCTTTTTTAGGGATATTGTGATATTATGTAGATATATACCGAAAGGAAATGGGCAATTATGATTGAAACGGAAACAGTTTATCCCGATTACTATAACAAATTCAAATGCATTGCCGACCGCTGTACCGACAGCTGCTGCATCGGCTGGGAGATAGATATTGACAGCGACAGTATGGAGCGGTACAAACGCTGCGGCGGTGAGCTGGGGCAGCGTCTTTCCGAGAATATCTCCGTTTCCGAGGACGGTACATGCAGCTTTATCCTAGGTGAAAATGAACGCTGTCCGTTCCTGAACGGTCAAAATCTCTGCGATATTTACGCCGAGATGGGTGAGGACGCACTATGCAATATTTGCTCCGACCACCCCCGTTTCAGAAGCTTTCTGTCGGACAGGACGGAGGTCGGGCTGGGGCTTTGCTGTGAAGCGGCGGCGGGGCTTATACTCAGCCGTCGGGGAAAATTTGCATTTGAATATCCCGAAAAAACGTCGGCGGACAGCTTTGAAAATACTTTGCTGGATATTCGGCGGGAGGCATTTAAGATAGTATCCGCTGAGGGAGATATATTTGAAAATCTCGGCAGACTTCTGAAATTTTCCGAAGCGGCACAGTATGCTTTGGACAACGGCGAATGTATTTCGGCGGATAATATCGGCGGCGGTGAATTTCCTTTTCTGAGGGACGGACGGCTTCCCGAAAATGCTGTAACTATCCTCGGAAAAATGGAAAGCATATCTGCCGAATGGGATAATATGCTTGCGGAAATTATCTCGGCAAATTATGAAACTGCATTTCCCGAAAGCGTTCGTTCGGATATATACGAGGAGCTGAAACAGGCGGCACAGTATTTCATTTTCAGACATTTTCCCGAAGCGATTGACGATGGAGATGTACTGTCAAAGGCGTATTTTGCGGCATTTGGGTGTGCAGTTATCTATGTGCTCGAGGGTGTATATTTCCGAAAAAACGGTGGGCTGTCATTTACCGACAGGATAAATGCCGCAAAGCTGTTTTCAAAGCAGGCGGAATATTCCGAGGAGAATATGGAGATGTTTTTTGATTTTGTTTGGGAAAATAGATAAATAGGTCAAAATTTCCCTTGACATTTCTATATTAAGATGATATAATAAGAAAAGTCAAAAGGCTGTGACGAAGAAAAGAAGTATTTTGTCTGCTGTCAGAGAGGGAACGGTCGGTGAAAGTTCCTGCGGACGGATATGTATATTCCGCTTCCGAGCCGTGCGTGATGAGCGTGCCGTTTCCTGCGTTAAGGGGCTGAGTTAAACACAAGGTGGTACCGTGCGTATATTCGCACCCTTGCGGCGTTTGCCGTTTGGGTGCTTTTTTATTTTTAAGGAGGATTTTTAACATGCTGGATATGAAATTTTTAAGGGAAAATCCCGACGTTGTTAAGCAGAATATCAAAAACAAATTTCAGGACGATAAGCTTCCTCTCGTTGACGAAGTAATTGATCTGGACGCTAAGGCGAGAAAGGCTAAGCAGGACGCCGATGCTCTCCGTTCGGAGCGTAACAAGTATTCTAAGCAGATAGGCGGTCTGATGGCTCAGGGCAAGAAGGAAGAAGCCGAGGAGATGAAGAAAAAGGTCACTGCCGAGTCGGAGCGTCTTGCGGAGCTGGAAGCCCTTGAAAGTGAGCTTAACGAGAAGGTCAAGAAGATAATGATGACCATTCCGAATATTATTGACCCCAGCGTTCCCATCGGTAAGGACGACAGCGAAAATGTTGAGGTGGAGCGTTTCGGCGAGCCTAAGGTTCCCGATTTTGAGATTCCCTATCACACCGAGATAATGGAAAAGCTGAACGGCATCGACCTTGACAGTGCAAGAAAGGTTGCAGGAAACGGTTTCTATTATCTTATGGGCGATATTGCAAGACTTCATTCCGCTGTGATTTCCTATGCGAGAGATTTTATGATAGACAGGGGCTTTACCTACTGCGTTCCTCCGTTTATGATAAGAAGCGAGGTCGTTACGGGCGTTATGAGCTTTGCGGAAATGGACGCTATGATGTACAAGATCGAGGGCGAGGACCTGTATCTTATCGGTACCAGTGAACACTCCATGATAGGCAAGTTCATCGACACTATCATTCCCGAGGAGCAGCTTCCGCTGACTCTCACAAGCTATTCTCCTTGTTTCCGTAAGGAGAAGGGTGCACACGGTCTGGAGGAGAGAGGAGTTTACCGTATCCATCAGTTTGAAAAGCAGGAAATGATCGTTGTCTGTGAGCCTGAGGACGCTATGGAGTGGTACAACAAGCTTTGGAGAAACACGGTTGACCTGTTCCGTTCGCTGGATATTCCCGTAAGAACGCTTGAATGCTGCTCCGGAGATCTGGCAGACCTTAAGGTGAAATCCGTTGACGTTGAGGCTTGGTCGCCCCGTCAGAAGAAGTATTTCGAGGTAGGAAGCTGTTCAAATCTCGGCGACGCTCAGGCAAGACGTCTTAAGATAAGAGTTAACGGCAAGAACGGCAAGCACCTTGCAAACACCCTGAACAACACCGTTGTTGCTCCTCCCAGAATGCTTATTGCATTCCTTGAAAACAACCTGAACGCCGATGGTTCGGTAAATATCCCCGTTGCTCTCAGACCTTATATGGGCGGCAAAGAGGTTATCGGAAGATAATGTTGAATAAATCAGTGCTTCCTTAATGTAATACTGAATAACCGCTTTACAAAGCAGGGTAAAAACTCCCCGAACCATACGGAACGGGGAGTTTTTTAGTGAGTAAGATTGAATTTTTTCATTAAAGCTTCTTGAAGAACTGCAGAGAAATTGACGTTTGAACGTTCAGCCATTGTGTTGAGCCATTTAGGGATAGTGAGAGTTTTCTTGACAGCTTTTGCACTGTATTTTTCGTCAAATTCGGCAGGATCAAAAGCAACTACCGAAACAAACTGATTTTCTCCTGTGCAGATAGTTTCGGGAGCGGCAGGAGCAGGAATATCAACGCCGTGGTCTGCATAGGTTTCAAGCATTAGACCGATGGCATCAATGATGTTTTCTGTTGCTTCTCCGATAGTTTCGCCCTGTGAAACACAGCCTTCAATATCTGGCACCCAGACTGAGTAACCGTTTTCTTCCTTCTGAAATACTGTTGGATAGTAGATCTTTACACTCATGATATTTCCTCCTTATATAGTATATGACCCGAAGCAGAAATTATTTCAAACCTGCGTCCTTTAGTATCTGCTGTTCAGTACCTTTTTTCAGGTCTTTTGCGTGCATTGGAACTGTTACTGCCTTTTTTGTTTTTTCGTTCCAGAAAGTTCTGTGCGAGCCTTTCTGCCTGTCGAAAACGAAACCGTTCTTTAACAGCAGTCGCTCCATTTCTTTTGGCGTCATTGGCATTTAATACCCCTCCTGATATTAATATTATAACACGTGCTGCACGTGCTGTCAAGAGCTGATATACAAAATCTTCACCCGGTGCAAAATTTTTGTGCCGGACTTTTTTTCTTGACAAATCTAATTTTATTTGCTATAATACTAATTAGATTAGGAAAATAGCAAATTATATTTGAAAGGGGAGATAGCGTTGGCAAAGGTAGGTCTTGATAAAGCGGCGGTGATCGTTCGGGCGGCTGAACTGGCAAATTCCGAGGGGCTGGAGGCGGTCACATTGAAGTCATTGGCGGAGGCTCTCGGCATACAATCTCCGTCGCTTTACAATTATGTGGGAAGCTTGTCGGAGCTGAAAAGAGAGCTGATGCTTTACGGCTGGCGGCAGCTGGAAGAGCGTATGCTTCGGGCTTCGGCGGGCGTTTCGGGATATGAGGCACTTCGGGAAATGAGCCGTGCGTTTTATTCATATGCCCGTGAAAACAAGGGAGTTTTTGATGCTGCTCTGAGATACAACAAGTTTGCCGACAACGAAGCTATGTCGGCAACAACGGGACTGTTTGATGTTCTTTATAAGATATTTGAGGGCTTGAACATTTCCCGTGAAAACTCTGAGCATCTCATTCGGACTATGCGTGGATTTCTGGAGGGATTTGCTCTGCTGGTGAACAATGAAGCTTTCGGAAATCCCGTATCTGTGGAAAAAAGCTTTGAGCTGTCCCTTGACGTGCTTATCGAGGGCATAAAGACATTGGAGGGAAAATGATATGGAATACATAAGGATCACAAAGGAAAATCTTGAAAAAGAGCATATCTGCTGTGCAATTTCAAGCAACAAGGACATACAGGTCAAGTCTAAGAAAGAGTGGCTGTCCGAAAGGCTGGACGAGGGGCTGGTTTTCCTCAAGGGTGATGTTCGGGGGAAATGCTTTATCGAGTATATCCCTGCCGAAAATGCTTGGGTGCCTGTCGATGCGGACGGATATATGTTTATAAACTGCTTTTGGGTGTCGGGGCAGTTCAAGGGAAAGGGCTATTCAAACGACCTGCTTCGGCTGTGCATTGAGGACAGCAAGGCAAAGGGAAAAAAGGGACTTTGCGTTATTTCCTCGGAAAAGAAGCTGCCCTTTTTGTCCGACCCGAAATATCTGGCGTACAAGGGCTTTAAGCTTGCAGACAGTGCAAAGCCGAATTTCACGCTGATGTATCTGCCCTTTGAGGATAATGCGGATATTCCGAAATTCAAGGAATGTGCAAGGTCGGCACATATTGATGAAAGCGGATTTGTGCTCTATTACACTCACGGCTGCCCATTTACGGCGAAGTATGTTCCCGTTATCGAAAATATTGCCGGTGAGCGGAAGATACCGTTTAAATCGGTTTTCGTTGACAGCGGTGAAAAGGCTCGCAATTCGCCTGTGTGCTGCACCAATTATGCGTTGTTTTGGAACGGCGAATTTGTGACGAGCGAAATCTTATCAGAGAAAAAATTCATTGCACTTGCGGAAAAATTATGCAAATAATTTCATGAAAGACCAGCTATAAAAAGTCAATACCCCAAAAGAAAAAAATCAAGAAAAA
>CAZINI010000023.1:0-45181 GCA_964540575.1 uncultured Ruminococcus sp. | reverse complement strand
GTAGGCTTTTAGCCTCCGTTCCGTCGGCTCAATGGCAAAAAATCGGTCGGGGGTTAACCCCGAGCCGATTTTTTGCGGCACCGCACACCGTATCTGCTTTACACGGCTTTTGCTGTTTATGGAAGATAGATGCTTTACTGTTTCTTTTGTGTGCGGTGCTTTTTTCTGATTTGTTTGTGCTTTTTAATGTAGGCTAAGTGTGACTTGTTAGCTGCGGATTTCGCCCGTTGCGACGGGCGACAAGGGTGGCTCTGCCCCCCTTGACCCCCTGCAGCCTTTGGGAAAGGCTGGCGAAACTTTTGTATTTTGCTTTTTGTTTTTGCTGCTTGCTGCTTGCGGCTTATTCTTGTTCATAAATAATATTTGATTTCCCGCTTGAACATATCCCGCATATTTTGTAAAATTAAGGTATATCTATTTATCGAAGGGAAATGCTTATGAATAACACCGAGCGAAACAAAAAAATGATAACAGCGGCTGTCTGTCTGGCACTCTGTATGGTACTGCCTTTTCTTACGGGACAGATACCGAAGCTTGGGAACGCTCTTTGTCCCATGCACCTGCCCGTTATTATCTGCGGATTTGCGGCGGGACCTCAGTTCGGTCTGCTGACGGGGCTTATCGCACCGCTTCTGAGGACGGCTGCTTTCGGTATGCCGAAGCTGTTTCCCACGGCGATTGCTATGAGTGCGGAGCTGGCTGTTTACGGGTTTGCTTCGGGACTTTTCTACAAAAAGCTGTCGGGCGTCGGGGGACGGATAATCATTTCCCTTATTTTGGCAATGCTTTCGGGACGGCTTGTGTGGGGCGGAGTGACCGCCGTTCTGCTGGGCATTTCGGGACAGAAATTCACCCTTGTCGCATTTATTACGGGTGCGTTCACGGGAGCTGTTCCGGGGATAATTTTGCAGATAATTCTTATTCCGCTGATAGTTTCGGCTTTGGAAAGATCGGGTTTTATTCACAATGAAAAAATTTCCGAAAAAAATTTTGCCAAATCCGAAAAAAGTATTTGAAATCTGCCGACAAATGTGATATAATGTTTTTATGCTGTATTTTATGTGTAAAATTTTCATTTAAATAAATTCGGAGGTCTTGAGTAAATGTCAAAGGGAAAGTCGGTAAATGTTCTGTCGGTCGTTGAAACGGTGTTTATAATTATCTGTGCATTGGCAATAGCGGCAATGCTTGTGCTGTATTTTGCATTCAGAGGGGATAATGCGGTCCCGTCGGTGGGCGGTTACAGCTTCTATTATCTGAAGGCTTCCAATATGGAGCCGAATATCCCTAAGGGAACCGCTGTTATCGCTCAGGCTTCAAAGATAGATCAGCTTGCCCCGGGAAAGACCTGTCTTGCCAAGATCGGCGATGAGGACGAGTATGACATTGTGCTTATCGGCGTTACCAATATAGAGGAAGAAAACGGCACCAAGTATTACACGCTGAAATTCACCACCGCAACTCAGGAGATAAGAGTTCCCGAGTCGGATATTATCGCAAAGGCACAGTGGCAGAGTGAATTTCTCGGAAAGCTTCTGGGATTTGCAACGTCCACTTCGGGCATTATGCTTGTGATAATCATTCCCAGCTTACTTATAATAGTATTCCAGATAATCAGAATAATCAACGTCAAGCATCTTGAAGAGGAAGCGTCCTCACTTGATGATATTGATGAGATATTCGAGTCCAGACGAGGCGAGGACGACCCTCAGATGCAGATAAAGGAAGCCGCCCGCTTTACCGTCGAACAGCCCGAGGACGACAGGCAGCTTTCTGTCGGCAGGGACGGCAAGGCTGAATACGAGAAGCCGAAGGAAACGGTCAAATCCGTCTATGAAGCGGCGGGAATTTCTGCTCCCAAGGCGGAAAGACGTGAACGCAGACGAGAGTTCGATCAGAGCAATGACCCTATTTATGCGGCTATGTACGGTAATCCCAAGACGAAAATTTCCGAAAGGGAAAACATTGAGGAAAATCCCGAAAAGACGCCCGTTTCCGCCGGTGTCGGACATAGGGGAGGACTTTCCGAGTTTGACGAGGGATTTATGCAGCGTCCCACAAGGATAGAGCCTGTTGCTCCCGACAATGAGGAGAAATCGGTGGACGACCTGTTTGAAGCAGCCGCCGCAAAGGCGAGAAAGAGCGTAATCGAAAGCAGAGAGCCTGCTGCCGAGAACGACAGCGAAAAGGGCTATGCAAAGCAGACCTACGGCTTCGATTTCCCGTCCAAGACCCCCGAGCCGGAAGCAAAGCCCGCCGAAACCAAGCCCTCAGGCTTCGATGAGAGCATAAAGACCTTCTTTACCAAGTCGGAAAAGACCGAGCAGGCAAAGGAGATAATCCCCGCAGAGGCGGCTCAGAATACGGAGAATGCCGATGATAAGCCGCTGACCATTCCCGCAGAAGCGGTAGTTCCCAAGGAAAAGCTTGCTCCGCCCGCAAAGAAGAAAAACAACAAAAAGGTCGAGGACCTGATGAAGTTTATCGACAATGCAGAGAGCAGTCTTAAGAAGAAATAAAAATCCGCCCTTCTCTAATAGAGAGGGGCGTTTTCTTTAGAATACAAGCTTTTCCAGTGCGTATGCGATGCCGTCGTTATTGTTTGAAAGGGTGATAAAGTCGGCGGCGTTTTTGGCAGCGTCACATGCGTTCTCCATAGCAATTCCCATGCCTGCGTGCTCAATCATAGATACGTCGTTGAAGCCATCGCCGAATGCCATCGTTTCTTCACGCTCAATTCCAAGCAGCTGACAGAGATTTCTGATAGCGGCTGCTTTGTCGGTTTTATAGGGCATTACCTCCAGAAAGAACGGTTCGGAACGAAAAACGTCCGCTCTGCCGAACAGCCTGACTTTGAGATTAGGTTCCAAATCCGACATTCGGTCGCCGTCACCGAGAAGCAGGCATTTCGGGACGTTGAAGCACACTGCTCCGGTAATGTCCGGGTGAATTTCCACAGCCATTCCGTTAATGCGGGATTCTATTTCCAGATACTTATTTTCGGGATTTTCCGCAAGGATAACATCTCCACGATAGGTGAGAATGTCCACACCGCTTACATGGGCAAAACGGTGGGCCTCCGCAAAGATCCCGGGGGCGATGCTTCGCTCAATGACCAGCTTTCCCGTCCTCATTTCTTTGATGCGTCCTCCGTTATAGGACAGAACATAGCCGCCGAAGCGTTCAAGCTCCAGCTCCTCCGCCAACGCCTTTATGCCCTTGTCGGGGCGTCCCGAGGCTATTGCGGCGATAATGCCTGCTTCCTGTGCCTTGATAAGTGCGGCTTTGGTTTTGGGGGTTATCTTCTTTTCGGAATTGGTCAGTGTGCCGTCTATGTCTAAGAAAATGATTTTGTATTTCATAACGATTCTCCTTTGCACATATGATTATTATAGCACACAGATGCCTGCAAAGAAACTTTTTAGCTTGACTTTAGTTTTGATTTTCGGTTAAGTTAAGGTTAAATATGCGTTAATTTTCGTGATTTTAACCTTTTGCGGCAATTTGAAATATCTCTTTGTCAAAAAATTAACAAAGCAGTCAAAAAATAATTCTCGGAAATATTTGGATATATTTTGCATATAACATACAAATATGCAGAAACGGTATTCGAAAACTTTGTTGCAATTACACAAATGTACTGCTTTGCGATAAAATCAACACATTTCACGAAAAAAATGCGGCGGTTTAGGCAGGATTTTGCAGACAGTTAGCAAAGGCTAATCCCTTGACAATCTCGAAAAAAGTAATATAATAGTATATAGGGGAGAATACGGGTGAACTATGCCCTTATGAGGAAACAGTTTGTCCGCTGCTCGCAAATTTTATCACGAAAGAGGTATAACAATGGAATATCGTATTGAACACGATTCTATGGGTGAGGTCAAGGTCCCTGCCGACAAGTACTGGGCTGCCCAGACCGAGAGAAGCCACGAAAACTTCCTTATCGGCGTCGGGATCGAAACTATGCCCCGTGAGATAACTCACGCCTTCGGTATCCTCAAAAAGGCTGCCGCTATCGCAAATCACGCTCTCAAGCCCGAGAAAATGACCGATGAAAAGCTTGCTGCAATTTCCGCTGCATGTGACGAGGTCATCAGCGGCTCTCTGAACGACCATTTCCCGCTGGTAGTATGGCAGACGGGAAGCGGCACACAGTCCAATATGAACGCAAACGAGGTCATTGCCAACAGAGGAAACGAAATTGCGGGCAAGAAGCTGCTTCACCCCAATGATGACATTAATATGAGCCAGTCCTCTAATGATACATTCCCCACCGCAATGCACATTTCCGCGGTTATCGCTGTTGAGGACAAGCTTATCCCTGCAGTTGATACGCTTATCGCTACATTCAAGCGTCTTGAGGAGGAGAACGAGGGTATCGTCAAGAGCGGACGTACTCATCTCCAGGACGCTACTCCCATAAAGTTCTCTCAGGAGATAAGCGGCTGGCGTTCTTCCCTTGAGAAGGACAAGAAGATGCTGGAAATGGCTCTTCCCGGCTTAAAGGAGCTTGCTCTCGGCGGAACTGCCGTTGGTACGGGTCTGAACACCCCCAAGGGCTTCGATGTTGAGGTGGCTAAGGCTGTTGCCGAGCTGACAGGTAAGGCTTTCGTTACTTCCGATAACAAGTTCCATTCTCTTACAAGCAAGGACGAGATCGTGTTCGCTCACGGTGCTATCAAGGCTCTCGCTGCCGATATGATGAAGATCGCAAACGACGTAAGATGGCTGGCAAGCGGCCCTCGTGACGGTCTGGGCGAGATCTTCATTCCCGAAAATGAGCCCGGTTCTTCCATTATGCCCGGCAAGGTAAACCCCACTCAGTGTGAGGCTGTTACAATGGTTGCCGTTCAGGTAATGGGCAATGATGTTGCTGTTGGTATGGCTGCATCTCAGGGCAATTTCGAGCTGAACGTATTTATGCCCGTATGTGCATACAACTTCCTTCAGTCCGCAAGACTTCTTGCTGAGGCTATCCTGTCCTTTAACAAGAACTGTGCTGTGGGAATCAAGGCTAACAAGGAAAAAATGCATCACAATCTCCACAATTCTCTTATGCTGGTCACAGCTCTCAATCCCTATATCGGTTATGAGAATGCCGCTAAGACCGCTAAGAAGGCATATAAGGACAATATCTCCCTGAAAGAAGCCTGCGTTGAGCTGGGCTTCCTGACAGCAGAGAAGTTTGATGAGGTGTTCCACCCCGAGCAGATGGTTTGATCTGATCGACAATTGCAACCATTGGGATGCAGAGGAGGGTAACGCCTTCTTCTGCTGCCCTCAAATATATACGGGCGTATCGGCAAGGTACGTTCGGGGAAAGGAAAATTACTATGACTTTTAGTTACTATCCCGGCTGTACGCTGAAAACTAAAGCCAAGGATCTGGACAGATACGGCCGCAAAGCCGCTGAAGCTCTGGGCGTTACGCTGGAAGAGCTTCCCGACTGGCAGTGCTGCGGAGGCACATTCTCCATGTCCAAGGACGAGATAGCTTCCAAGCTTTCCGCTGTAAGATCCCTCGCTTCCGCAAAGGATAAGGGCAATGACCTTGTTACACTTTGCTCGGCGTGCCACAACGTTCTCAAGCAGACCAATGACGCTATGAAGAACGACCCCGATTTTTCCGCAAAGGCTAACAACTATATGAAGCTTGATGTGCCTTACAACGGAGAAACAAATGTTATCCACTATCTGGAAATGCTTCGGGACAGAGTCGGCTTTGACAAGCTGGCTGAAAAGGTTACCAATCCGCTGACAGGCAAGAAGATCGCTGCTTATTACGGCTGCCTGCTGCTTCGTCCCGGCAAGGTAATGCAGATGGATAATCCCGAAAATCCCACGATTATCGAGGATTTCATCAGAGCTATCGGTGCTGAGCCTGTGGTTTATCCCTACCGCAACGAATGCTGCGGCGGCTATGTCACCATGGAGGACAAGGCTCTCGCTAAGAAAAAGAGCAATAAGGTAGCATTAAGTGCAGCAGAAAACGGTGCGGATATGATAATCACCGCATGCCCTCTCTGCCTGTACAATCTCAATAAAAACGCTGATGAAAGTGACATTCCCGTTTACTACTTCACCGAGCTTCTCGCTGAGGCACTCGGCGTAAAGGATTAATATTCGGGGACATATATGCGGTCCATTCCTCCGCCGATGAATGTGCCGTTCCCCGTCAGAAAATGTTCGGCGGAGAAATGGAGCTTCTTTATGAGCAAGGTAACAAAGGAACAGATACTCCGTTCCAGCGGCGTTAATGTTCTCAAATGTATGAGATGCGGCAAATGCTCGGCTACCTGTCCCTCATATGACGAGATGGAATATCATCCCCATCAGTTCGTTTATATGGTGGAAAAGGGCGACCTTGAGCCGCTGCTTAACTCTGATTCTATTTACAAATGTCTTTCCTGCTATGCCTGCGTGGAACGCTGCCCCAGAGGTGTTGAGCCTGCAAAGGTAGTAGAGGGCATCAGAAATGCCGTTTTAAGACAGAGCGGTATGAATCATATCAAGGCGGAAAATATCCCCGATATGCTGGATGAGGATCTTCCTCAGCAGGCTATCGTCAGTGCATTCCGCAAATATAAGAGATAAGGAGGAGAAAAAATGCAGAGAATTGGCGTATTTGTATGTTGGTGCGGAAGCAATATCGCTGCAACCGTCGATGTTGAGGCGGTTTCCGAAGCTCTGAAATCAGAGCCGGGAGTGGTTTTCTCCACTAACTATCAGTACATGTGCTCCGAAGCAGGTCAGAATATGATAAAGGACGCTATAAAGGAATATAACCTTACAGGCGTTGTTATCTGCTCCTGCTCGCCCCGTATGCACGAGGCAACATTCCGCAAGACCGTTCAGGCTGCGGGAATCAACCCCTATATGGTTGAAATTGCAAATATCCGTGAGCAGTGCTCCTGGATACATAAGGACAAGCAGACAGGTACCGAGAAGGCTATTATCCTCGGCAAGGCTGCTATCGCAAAGGTTCATCTGAATGCTCCTCTTACAGCAGGCGAAAGCCCCGTTGTCAAGAGAGCTCTGGTCATCGGAGGCGGTATTGCAGGTATTCAGACAGCTCTGGATATTGCAGAAGCTGGCTTCGATGTTGATATTGTTGAAACAAAGCCCACCATCGGCGGTAAGATGACTCAGATAGACAAGACATTCCCCACGCTGGACTGTGCAGCTTGTATCCTGACTCCTAAGATGGTTGACTGTGCTCAGAACGAAAAGATACACATTTATTCATACAGTGAGGTCACAGCTGTTAAGGGCTTCGTTGGAAACTTCACCGTTTCCATCAAGAAGAAGGCCAGATATGTTGATACCACCAAGTGCACAGGCTGCGGCGTTTGTACCGAAAAGTGCCCTGTCAAGAACGTTCCCAATGAGTTTAATCTCGGAATGAACAACAGACGTGCTATCTACATTCCCTTTGCTCAGGCTGTTCCCAAGGTTGCTACTATTGATGCGGATTACTGTAATATGCTCAAGAACGGCAAGTGCGGCGTCTGCTCCAAGGTTTGTACCGCAGGTGCTATCGACTACAAGCAGCAGGACGAGATCATCGAGGAAAAGTACGGTGCTATCGTTGCAGCAACAGGCTTCAATCCCATCAAGCTTGATAATTTCGATGAATTTGCTTACTCTCAGAGCAAGGACGTTATCACTTCTCTGGAATTCGAGCGTCTGACTAATGCGGCAGGTCCCACAAGCGGACAGCTTCTCAGACCCTCCGACGGAAAGCACCCTCACACTATCGTGTTCGTACAGTGCGTAGGCTCCCGTGACACTTCCGGCTGCGGCAAGCCCTACTGCTCCAAGATCTGCTGTATGTACACCGCTAAGCACGCTATGCTTACCCGTGAAAAATATCCCGACACAGACGTTTATGTATTCTACATTGACGTGCGTACTCCCGGAAAGAACTTCGATGAGTTCTACCGCAGAGCTGTTGAGGATTATAATGTTCACTATATTAAAGGTATGGTAGGAAAGGTTGCTCCCAGAGCAGACGGTACTCTCGATGTTCAGGCTTCCGACCTTATCTCAAATGAGCAGCTCCATATCAGTGCAGACCTCGTTGTTCTTGCCGCTGCTATCGAGCCTGACAAGAGTGCAAGACCTCTTGCTACAATGCTCACCGCAAGTATGGACACCAACGACTTCTTCACCGAGGCTCACGCAAAGCTTCGTCCCGTGGAAAGCCCCACAGCAGGCGTATTCCTGTCCGGTACATGTCAGGGTCCTAAGGATATTCCCGAAACTGTATCTCAGGCAAGTGCCGCTGCTGCTAAGGTAATCGGTCTGCTTTGCAAGGATAAGCTCACCTGCAATCCCTGCGTTGCTCATTCCGATGAAATGCTGTGTAACGGCTGCTCCTCCTGTGAAAAGGTTTGTCCCTACGGTGCTATCACCTATTCCGACAAGGAATTCAGAATGCCCGACAGAACTACGGCTATCCGTCGTGTTGCTGCCGTTAATGAGGCGGTTTGTCAGGGCTGCGGAGCTTGTACGGTTGCTTGTCCTTCCGGTGCAATGGATCTGAAGGGCTTCTCCAACAAGCAGATTATGGCGGAGGTAGATGCAATATGCAAGTAAATGAAAAAGAATTTAAGCCTACCATTGTAGCCTTCTGCTGCAACTGGTGTTCATATGCAGGTGCCGACCTGGCGGGTACTAACAGACTTAACTATCCTGCCGATGTTAAGATCATCAGAGTTCCCTGCTCCTGCCGTGTAAATCCTATGTTTATTCTCCGTGCATTCCAGAGGGGTGCTGACGGCGTTATCCTCTGCGGCTGTCACCCCGGCGACTGCCACTATACCACCGGCAACTACTATGCAAGAAGAAGAATGACTCTGCTGTTCTCTATGCTGGATTATCTCGGCATCGAAAGAGAAAGGACCCGTGTTGAATGGGTTTCCGCTGCTGAGGGTGCTAAGTTTGCCGCTACTATGAATGAGTTTGTCGAGGCTGTTACCAAGCTCGGCGAAAACAAGAGATTGGAGGATCTGAGATGCAAGGAAAAATGATCAGCCGTGCAAAGGAGCTTTTGCAGAACGGAACCGTCAATCGTGTTATCGGCTGGAAGGCGGGCGATTTCGCTTACGATATTACTCCCGCAGTTTTCAATTCTGCCGAGGAGCTGGACGCAGGCTTCGTTTACAATGATTTCTGCGGTGCTAATTTCTCCAAATATCTGGTAAAGGAGTCCCGCAAGGAGGGGAAGATACTCGTTTTCCTGAAGCCCTGCGATACTTACAGCTTTAACCAGCTTACCAAGGAGCACCGTATTATCCGTGATAATATCTACGTTGTAGGCGTTCCCTGCGACGGAAAGACCGACGGCGAGACCCTTAAACTCAAGGGTATCACAGGTATCACAGGCATTAAGACCGAGGGCGACAGCTTCGTTGTCGACACCCTTTACGGCGAAAAGAAGATCGCAAAGGCTGATGCTCTTCCCGAGAGATGCATTTCCTGCAAGTCCAAGAAGCACGTTGCTTATGACGAGCTGCTGGGCGAGGACGGCGAGGTTTGCGAATCCAACCGCTTCGATATGGTCGAGAAGCTGGAAGCAATGTCCTCCGAAGAGAGATTTAACTTCTGGAGAGGCGAGCTTTCCAGATGTATCCGCTGTAACGCCTGCCGCAATGTCTGCCCTGCATGCACATGCGAAAGATGCGTATTCGATAACGATAATTCGGGTATCGCACAGAAGGCTGCTGCTGACAGCTTTGAGGAGAATATGTTCCACATTATCAGAGCATTCCACGTTGCGGGTCGCTGCACAGACTGCGGCGAATGCTCCAGAGTTTGTCCCCAGAATATCCCCCTGCACCTGCTGAACAGAAAGTTCATCAAGGATATTAATGAGTTCTACGGCGAATTCCAGGCGGGCGAGGACACCGAAACAAGAGCTCCCCTTAACATCTTCGATACCGAGGACGTTGAGCCGAGCGTAGTATATGAAAAGGGAGGTAACTGATAATGCTCAAGCTTTCCCTGAATAAACTGAACGACCTGTTTAAGGCTGCCGCCGAGGGCGGAGCTCTCTATATCCCCGCCGATGACGGTGCAGGTCAGGCTCGTTTCACCAGATGGTGCGACGGTATGGAAATGAGCAAGGCTCTGAAAACCGTCAAGAGTGCAAAGGAATTCTTCTTCCCTCAGACCGAAAGTCTTGTTGATTTCAAGATGAAGGGCAAGGAAATCGAGATAATCGACCCGAGAACAGAAAGCGAGGACTTCGTTGTATTCGGCGTAAGAGCCTGCGATGCAAGAAGCTTCACTATCCTCGATAAGGTTTTTCTCGCCGATCCCGTTGATACTTATTATAAATCCAGAAGAGAGCACGGCACTATCGTTACAATGGCTTGCTCCAGACCCGAGGAGACCTGCTTCTGCACAGCTTTCGGAATTGACCCCACCGCTCCCGAGGGCGACGCTGTCTGCTATATGACCGAGGACGAGCTGTTCATCGAAGCTAAGACCGAAAAGGGAACCGCTTTCGTTGAAAAGGTAAAGGCTGTTCTTGAGGACGGCGATGCGTCCGCTGTTGAGGCTCAGAAGGCTGCTGTTAAGGATATTCTCCCGAAGCTTCCTCTGGCAAACCTCTCCACCGATGCTTTCGGCGGCGATAAGCTGATGGAGCTGTTCGATTCTCCCAAGTGGGCAGAGCTTTCCGCTTCCTGCCTGGGCTGCGGTACATGCACATTCGTATGCCCCACCTGTCAGTGCTATGACATCAGAGATTTTGAAACAGGTCACGGCGTTAAGCGTTTCAGATGCTGGGACTCCTGTATGTTCTCCGATTTTACCAAGATGGCTCACGGAAACCCCCGTCTTACTCAGCTGGAGCGTTTCAGACAGCGTTTTATGCATAAGCTGGTTTATTTCCCCGCCAATAATGACGGTGAATTCGGCTGCGTAGGCTGCGGAAGATGTCTTTCCAAGTGTCCTATCTCAATGAATATCGTTAAGGTTATGAAAACATTGGAAGGAGAATCAAAATGATCGACGAAACACTCATCCCCAAGCTCGGCGTTGTGACCGACATCAGGCAGGATACTCCCGATGTCAAGACATTCAGAGTTGTGGGTACGGACGGCAAGAAGGTTTTTGAGCATATTCCCGGACAGTGTGCAATGCTTTCTATCCCCGGCGTTGGCGAGGCTATGTTCTCAATTACATCTTCTCCCACAAACACCGAATTTATGGAATTCAGCATTAAAAAGTGCGGCTGCCTGACCACTTGGCTCCATGCTATGGACGTTGGTCAGCAGATCACCATCAGAGGTCCTTACGGAAACGGTTTCCCTGTTGAAACTGCATTCAAGGGCAAGGATCTGCTCTTTATCGCAGGCGGTATCGGTCTTGCTCCTCTCCGTTCGGTAATCAACTATGTAAGAGATAAGCGGGATAATTACGGCAAGGTGCAGATCATCTACGGTTCCCGTTCAATGGACGACCTCGTTGACTACAAGGAGATCATCGACGAGTGGATGGCTGATGACGGCATCGAGGTAAATCTTACCATCGACCGTGAACAGGAAGGCTGGGACGGTCACGTTGGCTTCGTTCCCAACTATGTTAAGGAGCTGAACCCCGATCTGGGCAAGACTGTTGTAATGTGCGGCCCTCCGATCATGATAAAGTTCACCCTCGGCGGACTTAAGGAGCTGGGTTTCCAGGAAACTCAGGTATTTACAACTATGGAGCTTCGTATGAAATGCGGAGTAGGCAAGTGCGGAAGATGCAACATTGGTTCAAAGTACGTCTGCAAGGACGGACCTGTGTTCAGATTCGATCAGCTTTCACAGCTTCCCAACGAATATTAATATAAGGAGAGTACCTAGAAATGGAAAATATGGTTAATGTATTCCTGATGGGCAAGAAGTACGAAGTTCCGTCCAACCTGACCATTATGAAGGCATACGAGTATGCCGGCTATGAGCTTGTAAGAGGCTGCGGCTGCCGCAACGGCTTCTGCGGAGCATGTGCTACTATCTACAGAATCAAGGGCGAGAGCGAGCTTCACGGCTGTCTGGCTTGTCAGACCAAGGTAATGGACAATATGTATGTTGCCACCCTGCCTTTCTTCCCCCTGGAAAAGAAGATCTACAATATCGAGGAGATCAAGCCCACAGAGCAGGTAATGATGCAGCTTTATCCCGAAATTTACAGCTGTATCGGCTGTAACGCTTGTACAAAGGCTTGTACTCAGAAGCTGAATGTTATGCAGTATATCGCATACGCTCAGAGAGGTGAGTACGACAAGTGTGCCGATGAGTCCTTCGACTGCGTAATGTGCGGCGTTTGCTCTTCCAGATGTCCCGCAGGCATCTCCCATCCTCAGGTGGCTATGCTGGCTCGCCGTCTTAACGGTAAGTATATCCAGCCTAAGACTCAGCACCTTGAGGACAGAGTTAAGGAAATCTACAACGGCGATTTCAAGGCTGCTCTTGATGACCTTATGGCTAAGTCCGATGAGGAACTCCAGGAGCTTTACAACAACAGAGAGATCGAGAAGTAAGGGAGGCTGCCGATAATGTATACTAACGAAGAAATGATCGCTTCGATCAAGAAGGTCGAAGCTAACAGAGCTGCAAATGCAGCCTACGAGCCTGTCAGAATGACAGCTCAGGAAAAGGACGATATTCTCAAGACATATCACCCCGACTATATCGAGTCTGAGTTTTCCACACTGAAGATCGGTCCCAACAAGGGCGAAAAGGTTCCTCACGAGCTGGCTGCTCTGCTTCAGGCTAACAGCCGTATCGATCCCGCAAAGATCGATCTGGAGCACCCTGCATATGATGTTGACGTTCTGGTTATCGGCGGCGGCGGAGCAGGTTCTTCCGCAGCTATCGAGGCTCATAACGGCGGTGCAAATGTTATGATCGTAACAAAGCTCCGTATCGGCGACGCTAACACAATGATGGCTGAGGGCGGTATCCAGGCTGCTGATAAGCCCAACGATTCTCCCGCTATCCACTATGTTGACGCATACGGCGGAGGACATTTCAAGGCTAAGCATGAGCTGGTTTACAAGCTGGTAAACGACGCTCCCGATGCTATCAAGTGGCTGAACGAGCTGGGCGTTGAGTTCGACAAGACTCCCGACGGCACTATGGTAACTACTCACGGCGGCGGAACCTCCAGAAAGAGAATGCACGCCTGCAAGGACTATTCCGGTGCAGAGATCATGAGAACTCTCCGTGACGAGGTGCTCAACAGAGGTATTCCCGTTGTTGACTTTACAGCTGCAATCGAGATCATCAAGGACGACGAGGGCAAGGCTGCCGGAGCTGTTCTGATGAATATGGAAACCAAGGAAATCATGGTTGCAAGAGCCAAGACCGTTGTTATCGCAACAGGCGGTGCAGGCAGACTGCATTATCAGGGCTTCCCCACCTCCAACCATTACGGTGCAACAGCTGACGGTCTTGTTCTGGCTTACAGAGCAGGTGCAAAGCTGCTTTACGCTGATTCTCTTCAGTATCACCCCACAGGAGCTGCATTCCCCGAGCAGATCTTCGGTGCACTGGTTACCGAAAAGGTACGTTCGCTGGGTGCAAAGCTGGTAAACGTTGACGGTGAAGTATTTATGCATCCCCTGGAAACTCGTGACATTTGTGCATCGGGCATCATCAGAGAGTGCAAGGAAAGACACAAGGGCATCAGCACAGGCGACGGCGAAGGCGTATGGCTGGATACTCCCATGATCGAGCTGAAAAACGGCGAGGGAACTATCGAAAAGAGAATTCCCGCAATGCTGAGAATGTTCATGGAATACGGCATCGACATTCGTAAGGAACCCATCATCGTATATCCCACACTTCACTACCAGAACGGCGGTATCGACATTACCGATGACGGCATGAGCGGCGTTGAGAACCTCTACGTTGCAGGTGAGGCTGTCGGCGGTATCCACGGCAGAAACAGACTGATGGGTAACTCCCTCCTTGACGTTATCGTATTCGGCAGAAATGCAGGCAAGAGCGTTGCTGCTAAGTACAAGGAAGTTAAGCTTGGCAAGCTGACTCTTGACCATGTAAACAGCTTTGCTAAGGAAATGGCTGACGCAGGCATCTCTACCGATGTTGTATCTCCCAAGCTGCTTCCCGATTATGCAAGAAAAGCTAATTAATGGTAAAATAACTGTTAATTTTGCGAATTTCCACTGTTAATCCGCAAAGTTTTGTAGTATAATCTTTTATGGCATATTTCAAGCCCCTGCACTATTGCGGGGGCTTGCGATGTGCAAAAGGGGTATTCCGATTGATCCATTATTCCGTTTGGGATAGTGGGCTGATCGGAATGTCCCAAAGAAAAATATTTTGGAGGTTTATCAATATGGTTTTGTTTGGCGGAATACTGTCCATCAAAGGCCTTGCTTTCCTGATGATGATAGTTTTCCTTGTAGCAGGACTCGGGTATCTGCTCGGACGTGTTACGATCAAGGGCGTATCTCTGGGTACGGCGGGCGTTTTCATTGTCGCTCTGCTGTTAGGTGCGTTTCTGTTCCATAACAACAAGGAAACGGGCGAAATTTTCACCCAAATTGCGGGAACAACAAGCTCATTCCCGAAAAATTATCTTAAGATAATCGAAAATCTCGGTCTTATTATGTTCGTTACTTCGGTTGGATTTATTGCAGGACCCAACTTCTTCACAAGCTTGAAGAAGAACTTCAAGTCCTATGCACTGCTGTCGCTTATCATCATTCTGCTGGGCGGTCTGACAACTATCGCCTGCATCAAGATATTCGGCTGCGGAACTGCAATGGCTGTCGGCATTCTCTCGGGTGCTCTGACCTCAACTCCTGCATTCTCCGCTGCAAAGGACACTCTCAGCACCGTTTACGGTCCCTCTTCTCAGGCAATTATCGACTATGCGGCTGCAAGCGGCATCACTGCTGAGGAAGCTTCAAAGACGGCTATTTCCGCTTTCGAGGATATTGTTACCGTAGGACACGGTATTGCTTATCTCTTCGGCGTTGTGGGCGTTGTGCTTTTTGTTCAGCTTATTCCGAAGATCCTTAAGGCTGATATTGAGGAGGAAAGAAGAAAGATCTCCTCTGTTGATACAGGTAAGACCGCAGGTGAGGGCAAGAAGCTGTTTGATATTGACGGCTTCGGACTCGCTGCTTTCGCTATCGCAGTAGTTCTGGGAATGATCCTCGGCGGCATCAAGATACCTATGGGAAGCTCCACCTTCTCTCTGGGAACAACAGGCGGCTGTCTGCTGGCTTCCCTTGTGGTTGCACATTTCGGACATTTCGGTGCCCTCAATATGCGTCCCGAAAAGAGAATGCTTGAAATATTCCGTGAATTTGGTCTGATGGCATTCCTTATCGGTGCAGGTATTCCCGGCGGTGCAAGCTTCGTTGAATACTTCCAGCCCGAATACTTCCTCTATGGCGTGCTTATGACTATCGTTCCTATGATAGTTGGCTTTATCATTGCAAAGTTTGTTATCAAGCTGCCTCTGTTCAACAATCTGGGCGGTATCACAGGCGGTATGACTTCCACACCCGCTCTCGGAACACTTATCAACGTTGCAAAGACAGACGATGTTGCATCTGCATATGCAGCTGCTTATCCTATCGCACTGATAGCTGTTGTTCTGGTTTCACAGTTCGTTATCGTGTGGTTCCCCGATGCACTGTCTGTTATCGGTATGATGTGATAACAGCGGAAAATATTTATAGGCAAATAATCAAAAAAAGCGAAGTCCGAGAGTTTTCGGTGCTTCGCTTTTTTATTCAAATAGTTTATACTATTACGGTTGAATGATGGAAATTCTTGTGAAAAAATCGGAAATATGGAAAGAGCTGATAAATTTGAAAATTGAGAGAGTTTATGAGTCAGATGCAGAAAAATTATTGGAGATATATGCCCCATATGTTGAAAAAACGGCTATATCTTTTGAGTATGAAGCACCGTCAGTCGGTGAATTTGCAGAACGTATCAGAAAAATATCTGCCGTGTACCCATATATAAAGGCTGTGGATAACGATGGGGAGATCCTCGGATATGCCTATGCCGGGGCATTTAAAGCCAGAAGGGCATATAATTGGTCTGTTGAAACGACAATATACGTTAGAGATGATAATCGTCATATGGGCATAGGAAGAACCCTTTATGAAGCTCTTGAAAAATCGCTGCGGGAAATGGGTGTGTTAAACATAAATGCCTGTATTGCATATACTTCTGATGCAGATGAATATCTGACAAATGACAGTATGCTTTTTCACCGGAAGCTTGGATATGAACTTGTTGGGACATTTCACAAATGCGGTTATAAGTTTAACAAATGGTATGATATGATTTGGATGGAGAAAAGCATTGGAGAACATATTACTGTTCAGCCTGATGTTGAATTCGGCGAATGGACAATATAAACGGACAACCGCCGCAGGGGGTAACTGCGGCGGCTGAGGTAAAAATATGATGGGATTGGTCTGGCGGGGAATATCGGGGTAAATATTCCGCCGTCAACTTTTATAAGGGAAGTGGGGCTGTCGGGGTAAAACAGACCACGCTTATAAAAGCAAGTATAAAATTAGTATAAGGTGGAGATCGTACCTTTTCTTGGTACGATTATATAATACCCCTTGATTGTGTAAATTATGCGAAAATGTACTGAAATGATGATGAAAGCTTTTTTCGGCATAAATTGACATCGGGCATTGCCGAACGATTTATTATAGTAAACGACAAAAATTATTTTACTTTGAGCGGAATTTGAATTAGGTATATTTTTCTACCCGCCGAAGGCGGGTAGAAAAATATATGACGTTTACTATAAAAGAAAAACGGACGAGGAAAAAATCCTCGTCCGTCATGTGAATACTAGCAGAGTATTGAGCAGAAATTACTTGAGCTCAACAGTAGCACCTGCAGCCTCGAGCTTAGACTTGAGCTCCTCAGCGTCAGTCTTGGAAGCACCTTCCTTGATAGCCTTAGGAGCAGCCTCAACGAGCTCCTTAGCTTCCTTAAGGGAAAGACCTGTAGCTTCCTTAACAGCCTTGATAACGTCCATCTTCTTGTCACCGAAGGATGCAAGAACAACGTCGAACTCGGTCTTTTCAGCAGCAGCGTTATCACTTGTAGGAACAGCAACTGCGTTTACAACAGCAGAAACGCCGTACTTCTCCTGAACGCCTTCAACGAGTTCGTTGAGTTCAAGGATAGAAAGGGAATCGATAAGATCTAAGATCTGAGTAATTTTCTCGGATGCCATAATAATAATCTCCTTTATAATTTAATTTGTGCAGAACATAAATCGTTTTTATGCACATTGTGTTTTCTGCGGAATTACGCCGCAGAGATGGTTAATTCTGCGATCAAGCAGTTTCTTCCTCTGCCTTCTTGTCTGCAACTGCCTGAATGGTAGCAGCAAACTTCTGAAGGGGGCTCTGCAGAGAGCCGAGGAACTGAGCAAGAAGAACTTCCTTGGAAGGGATCTTGGAAAGAGCGGTAACGCCCTTTGCATCGTAAAGCTCAGTGCCGATAAATCCTGCCTTCATAGCGAATGTGGACTTGTCGTCAGCCTTGCTGATGAATTCGCCCAGAATTCTTGCGGGAGCAGTCTGATCGTCATTGGAAAGAGCGATAGCTGTTGTTCCCTCGAGAACGTCATCAAGACCTTCGATACCTACATTGTGAAGAGCGAAACGGAGCATGGAGTTCTTTTCTACGAAGTAGGTAACTCCTGCCTCTCTCAGAGATTTTCTGAGCTTAGTGTCCTCCTCAACGGTGATACCCTTGTAGTCAACGATAACGCCTGCAGCAGCAGACTTGAGCTGTTCGGTGAGAGCCTCAACCTTAGCTTTCTTGGATTCGAGAACCTTTGCACTTGGCATAGTGAAATTCACCTCCGAAATTGTTTTAAACTTTCTTGTTCAGAACAATTTGCTATTCGGATTCAAAAAAAGAAAACCTTTCCCGAAAACGGAAAAGGGCAAAGTACAAATATACTTAAGCGATCCTTTTCCTCGGCAGGATTTACGGCTTACGCCACCTGCTGTCTTTAGAACACGATAGCTGTTGCTAAACAACGTAAATTATTATATCACGTTTCTCCTTATTTGTCAAGGGGTAAACGATAATTTTTTTATTTTTTTGCGGTTTCTTTTTCTTTTTTCGCAGCATTCGCTGTTTTTGGTTCTTTAACGCCTTCTGTGCTTTCGGGGACGAAAAGTATCTTTATTGTCATAAGGATAAGCTTTATATCAAGCATCAGCGAATAGTTTTCGATATAGGCAAGGTCAAGCTTTAGCTTGTCATAGGGGGTGGTGTTGTATTTTCCCATGACCTGTGCATAGCCTGTAAGACCTGCTTTGACCTTCAGGCGATAGCTGAATTCGGGCATACTTTCCTCGCTGATGGCGGCAAGCTCGGGACGTTCGGGTCGGGGACCCACTATGGACATATCTCCCTTGAGAATGTTTATCAGCTGAGGAAGCTCGTCAAAGCGTATCTTGCGGATAAACCGTCCTATGGGAGTTATCCTGTCATCATTCTGAGATGCAAGCCTTGCTCCGCTGTGCTTTTCGGCATCAACTATCATGCTTCGGAATTTGTAGACCTTGAATACCCGTCCTCCGACGGTCAGCCTGTCCTGTGTATAGAACACGGGACCATGGTCGTACAGCTTGATAGCCGCCGCAGTTATGAGCATAAAGGGCGAAAGCACCACAAGTGCGATAAGCGAAAGGACAATATCCATCACTCTTTTTATGGCAGCCTGCTCAGCGTTCAGACCGTTGTTTCGGCAGAGAAGCAGGGGAGTATCGAACATATTCATATCCTCCGCACCTCTGATGATAATATCGGAGATCTTCGGAGTTATGTAAGTTCTTTTGGAATTTGCAAAGCAGAATTTCAGTATGTCGTTGCGACGCTGCCCGGGAATATCGCAGATAATAACAGACTCATATTCCATTATGACCCGCTTTATTTCTTCAAGGTCCTCGTCCGCCTTAATTGCACGGCAGATGCAGAAGCGGTCGTCCCTTGCACACATTTTTTCCACAAGGCTGACTGCCAGTCTGCTTCCGTAAACTATGACCATTTTCTTCGGCGGATAGAGCTTTGAAAACAGTTTGTTGCTGTAAATTGCCCAAAGGCATATGACTCCTGCCTGAACGGCGGTCATTATTATCAGCGGAAAAGGATTGAACATAAGCCTTGCGATAAGGCATATCTGGAAATAAGTTATAGAATTTACGCAAAGAAGGGAGAGGCACTGTGAGTATACAATATCTGTAAGCTTAAGATAGCCTATGCGGTATCCTTTGTAAATTCGGGAAAACAGCACAAACATAAGTGCATAGACACCGTAAAGCAGATAATGGCCTTTTCGATAGAAAACACCCGTTGAAAAATAGGGGCTGCTCATATTGTAATATCTCATCCAGACAAATGAGTAGCAAAGGGTAAGGGTGCAGACAAGCACAAGCGACGTCAGAAACATTATCAGCCGCTTGAATTTTTCCGCATTGTTCATCTAATCGCTCCTCGATCACTCGGTTTTTTCGAGAGTTCCGTGGGACAATGCCTTGAGATAGGCATTGATAAAGCCGTCCAGATCTCCGTCCATGACCGCCTGAACGTTGCCGTTTTCGAAGCCTGTTCTGTGATCCTTTACGAGGGTATAGGGCATAAAGACGTAGGAACGTATCTGTGAGCCCCATGCGATCTCCTTCTGCACTCCCTTAATATCCTCGATCTTGTCGAGATGCTCCCTTTCCTTGATCTCCATCAGCTTTGCTACCAGCATTTTCATAGCGTAATCTCTGTTCTGAAACTGGCTTCTCTGGGTCTGACAGGAGGTGACGATACCTGTGGGGATATGAGTAAGACGTACAGCCGATGATGTCTTGTTGATATGCTGACCGCCTGCACCGCTTGAACGGAAAACGTCCATCTTAATGTCCTCGGGACGTATTTCAACGGAAACGCTGTCGTCCATTTCGGGCATTACTTCCAGCGATGAGAATGAGGTGTGTCTGCGTCCCGAGCTGTCGAATGGTGAAATTCTTACCAGACGGTGAACGCCCGACTCGGATTTCAGGAAGCCGTATGCATTTTCGCCTTCGATAAGGATAGATGCGGACTTCATACCCGCTTCATCGCCGTCCAGATAGTCAAGGGTGGTTGCCTTGAAGCCATGGGATTCAGCCCACTTGTTATACATTCTGAAAAGCATCTCTGCCCAGTCCTGAGCCTCGGTGCCGCCTGCACCTGCATGGAAGGTGAGGATAGCGTTGTTTTTGTCGTATTCGCCTGTAAGCAGGGTAGTGAGCTTTGCGGCTTCCAGCTGACGCTTGAATTCGTCCGCTTCGGCGTTCAGCGACTCTGCTTCGGAGGTATCGTCCTCCTCAAGGCACATTTCGATCATTGTGATAGTGTCCTCCAGCAGATTGTTGAGCTTTTTGTAATTTTCGATCTTTGACTCGTAGCCTTTAAGCTCCTGCATTATCTTTTGAGAATTATCGGGGTCGTCCCAGAAATTCGGCTCGGAGGATTTATTGTGAAGCTCCTCCACTCTTTCCTTGGCTCTTTCGATGTCAAGGACGTCGTAAAGCTCCTTCATTTCCTTGCGGTAGCCCGCAAGCTCTGTTTTAAGTTCGTCAAGAAGTATCATATATATTGATTCCTTTCAGTACATTTTGCAAATATGTCGGTGAACACACCTATATATAGAATAATACAAAATCGCCGATATGTCAACTACTTTCCCGTCATCTTTTTAATTTTTACGGGACGAAGCTTTGAAAACAGTATTTCCTGACTGCCGTAAAGCCCGTCATATCCCGAAAGAAGATAGCTGACCGCTGCTGCAATGGCAAAAAACGGCAGTCCCTCCGCACCGAACAGCTCCACCGCAAGTATGATAGTGGTGATGGGACAGTTTGTAACTCCGCAGAACATTGCCGTCAGACCGACAGCCGCTCCGAAGGACGGTGTTATACCGTTTAAGAAGGTAGAAAGTGCCGCACCCGAAGTTGCACCGATGAACATTGTGGGGACGATCTCGCCGCCCTTGAAGCCTGCACCCAGCGTCAGGGCAGTGAAAAGTATTTTCAGGAGAAATGCTTCGTATCTCACATTTCCGCCGAAGGCTGCGGTGATAACGTCCATTCCCGCACCGTTGTAGTCCCTTGTTCTCAAAAGGAAGGTCAGGGCACAGACTATTGCACCGCCTGCCAGACCTCTAAGCATGGTGTTTGGTATGTATTTCCTGTAAAGCTCGGAGGATTTGTGCATCGTTTTGCAGAATAGAATGCTGATAAACGCCGAAAGCACGGCTATGAACACGGTGAACAGTATCTCCGTAACTGCCGCCGACGAAATGGGCAGCACGCCGTAAACATCGAAATGTGCCGCATGAACGCCGAAGCTGTGTGCCAATGCCGCACCCGTTATTGCCGAGATGACGCAGGGGACAAGTGCCGAATACTGGAAGCTTCCCACGGTGGTGACCTCCATAGCAAAAACAGCCGCTGCGATAGGCGTACCGAACAGTGCAGAGAAGCCCGCACTCATACCGCACATTGTGATTATCGGACGTTCACGGACATCAAGCTTCAATGGACGGCTGATAAATGCCGCAGTGCTTCCGCCTATTTGCAGGGCTGCACCCTCACGTCCGCTGGAACCGCCGCAGAGATGGGTAAGGACGGTGGAAAAGAAGATAAGCAGCATCATTTTGATGGAAAGCCGTTTGCCCTCTCTTACCGAAACAAGCACGGAGTTCGTGCCCTTGTCCTTTTCCATTCCCAAAAGGCTGTATGATTTTGCGATAATGACACCTGCTATCGGAAGAAGCAGTATGATAAAGTCGTGGGTCTGCCTGAATTCCGTTGCCCATTCCACAGCCTTGTCAAAGGCAGTGGCTACTCCGCCGACTATCAGACCGACGGCAATGGAGATAAATCCCCATCTGAAAAAGCCCGTCAGCAGCGATCTCATTGAAAGTTCAGAGCTGTCCGTCCGGACCTCGGTGGTCTTTTCTTGGTTTTCCATTTTTTAAAATTCCTTTCTGCGGGAAATGTGTTTGCGGTGCAAGCCTTAAGGAGTAAAATGCTTATCGATATAAGGCATTTTGTTGGTCGGAGCGTTTGCCGCATCGACTACCTCTCCCGTTTCGCTGCGGATAACAACTATATTCAGCCCCTCCAGATCGGGGGAATATTCTTTGTTGTTGACGATTATTGAGGAGGTGCCTTTTTTGTCACTTGAAGATATTATTTCGATTTTTCCGTAATCCATATAGAATTGTGCTTTGATCTCTCCGCTGCCGAATTTTTCGTAAAGAGCAGGCTCTTCGCATAATTCGGAAACGGCTATGAGAGCTTCGTTTGTTCTGTGGGAGTCAATATCTCCTTCAAATCCTCTTCGTCTGTATGCACGAAGCATGGTATTATCAAAAAGTCTTGTATATTCGCCCTTTGTGGATATAATGACGGTGTATTCATCGCTGTCTGCAAGCAGAAAATAATCGGTAAGATCATTTATGGCTGAAAGCTTTCTGTCCCTCTGGATAGGAGAGAGCAGCTCATTGCCCTTTTCTCTTACGGACAAGATATTGGTCTGATACGGGAAAACGCCGTGAGCACCGAAAACCCCTGTACTTCCGATATAGCTGTTATACCAAAGGGACACACCGCATATCGCCGCTGCCGAAAGAGCGTAGGCTGCTTTGCCCTTTTTCATTTTACGCTTCTGTTTGGCGGCACTTCGCATAAGCTCCAGCCATTCGATGGTCAGCTCTTCCGTTTTGGCTATGCTTGCGTTTATCTCATCAAGCCGTTTTTTATCCGAAACAATACTTTCGATATACAGAGCGGCTGAGGGCAGGGCAAGCACGGCGAATACAAACGGATAGTAAGCAAGCCTTTCCATAATGCTGTGCTTTGTAATGAATATCCATATGACCGCCTGATAAAACATAAGATTGGCAAAAATAGCGTCCTCTTTTTCCGTTTCTCCCATGCGGCTTTTTAAGAGATATATCCCATAAACTACAACAAATATCAAAACGGGAAGAATGACATAAACAGGGGATAGACCTTTGCTTAAATAATTTGAGTCAAGATATACTTCATATTTGCCGCCCAGAATTTTGACAGCCAGCGTCAGCAGTTCATCCGAGAAGATATATAACGCCGCTGCCGCTGCCGTTTCGATGGCTATAAGCAGCGGACGGGGCTTTATTGCTGAGAGAAAATATATCGGTATCATCAGCAGTGCGGAATAATGAAAGCCTGCCGCCGCAATAATTATCAGCATTGACGGAATGAGCTTTCTGTCCCGAAAAAATTTCCAGCCCAGCAGTATCACGGACACGGCTATCGCCTGCCGTATAAAGTTCATCGACATATAGAAAAATGCAAAGCAAACGTAAGTGAAGCAGGAGATCATCGGCTTTTTGCTGTAAAGATATATGGCAATGCCTGCGGGGACAAGTGCACAGAATGAATATATCGCCGAATACACCTCGGTATTGTGGGTGAACAGACCTATCAGCCTTGTGAGAAGGACAAAAAGCGGCTCGAAGCTTATGTCCTCCTGACCCGGATACGGCGTATTGATCTTATTTATCATTTGAAACATATTAATGTATGAAAAATAATCATTGCCTATACAGTAACGGAACGCCGCAAGCAGGGTAAGGCAGATAAACACCATCGAAATGTAGATGATCCTTTTTATTTTATTGGGCTTTATATCCGTAAGCAGAATGCCCGTCACGGCGATGACGGCAAGCAGTATGAGATATACGGTCATATTCCGAAAAACCTCCGTGAATAAAGGTGTTTGTCCAAAAGAAAACCTATCCGAACAGAGCGAGAAGCTCATTTCTGTCAAGCAGGGAGATACCGCCTCCTGCGGCAACCAAGCTGTCGGCAAGCTCCGTCTTTGCGGACTGAAGCTCCTTGATCTTTTCTTCTATTGTGCCCTTTGCGATAAGCTTATATACGGTAACGTCGTTTTTCTGACCTATGCGGTAGGCTCTGTCGGTAGCTTGGTTTTCGGCGGAAGCGTTCCACCACGGGTCGTAATGGATAACAATGTCCGCACCTGTCAGGTTAAGCCCCGTGCCGCCCGCTTTCAGGGATATGAGAAAAACTCCCGTATCGTCCGTGTTGAACCGTTCCACAAGCTCCAGACGCTTTGAGGGCGGGGTAGAGCCGGTCAGCGAAACGGTCTTTATCCCCCGTTCGGTCAGCTGCTTTTCTATTATGGACAGCATTGAGGTGAACTGTGAAAAAAGCAGCACCTTATGTCCTGACGAAACGCAGCTTTCGGCAAGCTCGGAACAGAGGGTGAGCTTTGCACTGTCCCCCGTGTAGCTGCTGTAAGCGAGTGAAGGGTCACAGCATATCTGACGGAGCCGTGTAAGCTGTGCAAGTATCTCGATCTTTCCCTGTCCGCTGTCGGCTTCATTGTCCGACAGAAGTGTTTTCAGGCGGCTGACCTCGGCATCGTACAGCTTTCGCTGCTCGTCCTCCATAGCGGCGGTGAGAATGACCTCGTTTTTCTCGGGCAGTTCGCTCAAAACGTCCTTTTTAAGCCGTCTGAGGATAAACGGAGCGGTCATTCTCCTGAGGCTTTCGAGAGCCTTTTCGGAGCTGTCCCTGACGATGGGAAGCTCGTATCTCCGTTTAAAATCGGTATATCCGAAAAGATACCCCGGCATTATAAAGTCGAAAATACTCCAAAGCTCGGCAAGTGAGTTTTCCACGGGAGTTCCCGTCAGGGCAAGCTTCACTTCGCCGTTGACTGCTTTTACCGCCTTTGCACTTTGGGTTGCGTGATTTTTTATATACTGTGCTTCGTCGATGATAACATATCGAAAATGCAGCTCATCGTAAAGGTGAACGTCCCTTTTGAGCAGGTCGTATGAGGTGACGATAACGTCTGTGCTTTTATATTCGGACAGTATCCTGCTTCGGTTTTCGGCTTTTCCGTCAGCGGCTGCACAGGTAAGACCGCAGCCGAATTTATCTATTTCGCTCTGCCAGTTCAGGCAAAGGGAGGAGGGGCATACTATCAGCGACGGCACAGGCGGCAGCCCTTTAGATATTCTGTCCCGTTTATCGGACATAAGCAGGGCGATGGTCTGAATGGTTTTTCCCAGACCCATATCGTCCGCAAGTATTCCGCCGAAGCCGTATTCGGAAATAGCTTTAAGCCAGCGGAAGCCTTCACGCTGATATTCCCTGAGAATATCGTCCAGCTCGGGCGGGACGGTAAATTCTGCCGAGGAAAACTCTCTTGCCTTTCGGGAAAACTCACGGTTTTTCTCAAACCGAAGCTCTGTCCGCTCCTTCATGATTTTATCGAGATAGAGCATTCTGTACCCGGGAAGGGCGATATTTTCCTTGAGAAGCTCCTTGCTGTCCAGCCGAAGGTCATCGGCAAGCTCGGCAAGAGCTTCCATTTCGGGAGAATTAAGGGTGATAAATGAGCCGCTTTTAAGACGGCGGTAGCTTTTGCCTTTCCGATAGTCCGAGAGCATATCCGCAAGCTCTTCACGGCTGTATTCATCGGAAATAAGCTCCAGCTCCAGAAGCCCCGAGGACAGTCTTACGCCCACCTTTGCACTTATTCTCGGATGTGCCTTAACGCTGTCAAAGGCTTCCGAAGCGAACACCGTCATCAACTTTGAAAGCTCGGGAATGCCCTCTGTAAGCAGTGTGTAAAGCCGTTCCTCGCTGTCGTAAAAGAAGGCTTCCGAGGTTTTCGGGTTGATGGCTGAGAAGTATTTCCGAAGCAGCTCTTCCGCCGTCAGCTCGCCTGCAATATCGGGGGAGGATTCGGCGGTTTTCGCCTGAAATCCGCCTTTTTTCATATCTCCGTAAACGAATTCCAGCCGTGCGGTGACGGAATTTTCATTGGGCATATCCAGGTAAAGAAAGGTTTCCAGCTTCACGGAAGCATATTTAGCCGTGTCAGCTTTGGAAATAATATTTATATGCTTTGCGGCAGGCTCCATTACCGAACGCCAGAAGGCGGGCATATCCTTTTCCGCCACAAGGATACTGTCATTGTTGATAAGCGTTTTCAGCAGCTCGGCGGCGGCATCGGCGAATTTGCTGTCGGAGATATACAGGCTGCTGCCTATCATATAATACGAATGCTCGCCCCTGCCGAGGAAGAAGCATTCGCCGTCGCTGTCCGACAGGGATATTTTACAGCCCCCTTCGGCAGGTGCGACCTTTACCGAAAAGGGAGGATCTTCTCTTATGATATTGACATGGTAATTATCTACGGCAATGGAACTGTCCCGATAAATATCAAAAAGCACGTCAAGATCAAAGCCCGAAAGCTGCAGCTCTCTGTATTTCGAGGACGAATAGGGATAAAATCCGCCCGCCGATACCCTTGACAGAAGAAATCTCAGCACAGGCAGACTTTCCTCGCAAAAGCTTGAAATATCGTGGCGGAGAATAAGCTCCTTGCCGTATTCCTTGACCTCGCCCGTGGCGAAAAGGCTGCAAAATTCCCGAAGATTTTTTATGACGTACATTCGCTTTCTGCCGACTTTAAATTCGGCTGAAACCGACCTGTATCCCAACGAAAGCCCGGGGACGATGCTAACCTTTTCATTTCCCGACGACAGCTGACCCAAGGTTTTCGCCGCCGCCGAACGCATTAGGGCGAAAGCTTCCCTGTCGGTCGAAACGGTGAAGCCGCTGCTTTGCTCGGAATATTTCAGTGCCAGTGCGATAACGTGCTTGCAGGCACCGTCATAGCAGGCGGCGGCAGGGCAGTCACAGCCGTATCGGACGATCTTTCCCTCGCTGTTTACGGTAAAATCGGCGTCGTAGCAGCAGTCGGTGCCCTCCACCTCGCCCTCGACGCTGACAGAGGTGCCGTTTCTGATGCTTGTTGTTGTAAGGGAGCTTACATTTCCCTTTTTGAAATAGCTTAGCCCCCTGTTATAGGAGTTTTCGGAAAATGCAATTTTTCTGAGATATTCGGCTGAAAACTCAAACTGTTTCATTTTCTTATCACTCCTTTTTTCTGCAATACATAAATTTATTATACCATATCCAAGCAGGATTTACAAGGTTTTTTGTATGATTTTTTCCATTTTTATCATCAAGAAATAGTGACAAAAATATCCGCTTAAAATCTCCGTTTTTTAACAAAATATACATTGACAATCGGGAAAATCGGTGTATAATAAAAATATATTATGCTAAATGCGTTGACAGGGAAAATGCGTATGGAGTGTTGGGAAATGCTCTTTCCGTTTCAGAGAGCTGCCGTTCGGTGCAAGGCAGTGCGGAGAAATACGATGATCGCCCTTGAGCAGACTGCTGAAAGGAATCTTCCGTTTTCGGAAAATTTCCGATTAAGCGTGTACGGACACTCCCCGTTATAGGAGAATACGTTGTCGGACGTATAAAGAGCGGCTGCTTTATTGCAGCAATTAAGGTGGTAACACGGAGTAATATGCTTCGCCCTTTGAATTCGGGGCGGAGCTTTTTTGTTCTTACGTTTGACTGAAATTATTGAAAGGAAGTAGTAAAATGCTTACGCTGGACAAGGTTTATCAGGCTTCTTACGTTTTAAAAGAGGTCGTCAGGGAAACGGATATGATAAAGGGGAGAAATCTCTGCCCCGGCTACAATGTCTATCTGAAAACGGAAAATCTTCAGGTCACAGGCTCATTCAAGGTCAGGGGAGCTTACTATAAGATCTCCCAGCTTTCTCCCGAGGAAAAGGAAAAGGGCGTTATTGCCTGCTCTGCGGGAAATCACGCACAGGGCGTTGCTCTGGCTGCCAAGAAAAACGGCATAAAGGCATGCATCTGCATACCCGACAGTGCACCTATCTCCAAGGTCGAAGCTACCAAGAGCTATGGTGCGGACGTTTGTCTGGTGGAGGGCACCTATGACGATGCCCACGACAAGGCTGTTGAGCTGCAGCAGCAGACAGGTGCAACATTTATCCATCCCTTTGATGATGAGCTGGTCATTGCGGGACAGGGCACTATCGGTCTGGAAATACTGGAGCAGCTGCCGAATGTTGAGGCAGTCGTTGTTCCCGTAGGCGGCGGCGGACTGCTGAGCGGCGTTGCATTCACTATCAAGTCACTTCGTCCCGACGTTAAGGTGTACGGCGTTCAGTCGGCGGGTGCTGCTTCTATGGTAAATGCCATTAGAGATGGAAAGATAGAAACTCTCCCGTCCGTAAAGACCATTGCAGACGGTATTGCCGTAAAGACCCCCGGCGATAACACCTTTGAGTTGATTTCCAAATATGTGGACGGTCTTGTTACCGTTACCGATGACGAGGTGGCTGCTGCTATCCTTACGCTGATGGAGAAGCAGAAGCTGGTTTCCGAGGGTGCGGGTGCAGTACCCGTTGCGGCTCTTATGTTTGACAAGATACCCGAGATAAAGGGCAAGAGAGTTTGCTGTCTGGTTTCGGGCGGTAATATCGACATTACAAGCCTTTCGAGAGTTATCAACAGAGGTTTGCAGAAAACAGGCAGACTGGTGGATATGTCCATCGAGCTTATCGACAAGCCGGGTCAGCTGAGAAACCTTTCCAAGGTCATCGGAAATGCAGGCGGCAACGTTACTTCCGTAAGCTACGGCAGAACAGACCTTGAAATGGACATTAACTCCTGCATTATCAAGCTGACTATCGAAACGAGAAACTATGAGCATATCGAGCAGATAAAGAATGCACTGAAAGAGGCAGGATTTAAGCTTCTTTAATAAAAATAACAGGAGGAATTCACAATGGAAAAAATCTACACAAAAACAGCTCCCGACGCTATTGGACCCTACTCTCAGGCAGTGGTATCCAACGGAATGGTTTTCACTTCGGGACAGATCGCTATCAACCCCGCCAGCGGAAACGTTGAGGCAGACACCATCGAGGGACAGACCGAGCAGATAATGAAAAATCTCGGCGAGGTGCTCAAGGCGTCCGGTGCTTCCTTTGAAACAGCGGTAAAGACCACCTGTTTCCTTGCCGATATGGGCGATTTTGCAAAGTTCAACGAGATCTACGGCAAGTATTTTACAAGCAAGCCCGCTCGTTCCTGTGTGGCTGTAAAGCAGCTGCCCAAGAATGTTCTGGCTGAGGTAGAGGTTATTGCAGAGGTTGCAAAATAAGGCATTTTCGGCTTGAAATATTGATATAAGAAAAGCGGTTCCCGTCAAGGAGCCGCTTCTTTTTTGCGTATAAAATTTTATCAGCGATAAATTGCCAGCAAAGTTTCCCTAAGCAGCTTGCAGGCAATAGCCGTAGATGCTCCGCTTTGGTCATAATGCGGGGACAGTTCGTTCAGATCCGCACCCACAATATTCAGCGAATTGCCAATAGCAATGATAGCTTCCAGCAGCTGATTGAAGGTCGCACCGCCTGCCTCGGGAGTTCCCGTGCCGCAGAAGAATGCAGGGTCAAGAACGTCAAGGTCGATGGTCAGATAGACATTTTTGCCTTTCAGCTTTTCGATAACGTTCGGCAGAGCGTCAAAGGAAACGCCGCTTACACCCGTTTTATACATGATCGTGTGCTTCTCGGCAAAACGGAATTCCTCACGGTCGCCGCTTCTTATGCCGAACTGGAAGATACGTCCGTCGCCTACAATATCGTGGCAGCGTCTGAGGACGCAGGCGTGGGACAGATGCTGTCCCAGATATTCATCACGGAGGTCGGCGTGAGCGTCAAAGTGGAGAATGTACACGTCGTTGTTGTATTTTTCGGCAATCGCACGGAACTGTCCCAGCGTTACCAGATGCTCGCCGCCCAGCATAAGGGGCAGCTTTCCGTCGGAAAGTATCTCCGCCGTTCTTGCCTGTATATCGTCAAGTGCGGATTCGGGAGAACCAAAACGCAGCTCAAGGTCGCCGCTGTCGAATATTTTGCAGTCGGTCAGGTCCTTGTCCTGATAGGGGGAATAGGTTTCGATGCCGAAGCTCTCCGCCCGAATATCCCGAGGACCGAAGCGTGTTCCGGGACGGTAAGAGGTGGTGCAGTCGTAGGGTGCACCGAATATAACTATCTTGCTTTCGTCATATGCCGCCTCGCAGCCGATAAATGCGGAAATGCTGTTTTCAAGTGCCATATTTATTTTCCTCGTCTTTCTATTAATTCAATAACAGCGTAAAAAATGTAGGGGAAAAAGCATAGCTTTGGTTTCCCGTCCCGCAGGCGGTGAGCGTTTGACCGAAAATTACATATCGATGATGCGGGCAGGGAAACCCCGCCCCTACAAATATGCTTTACGCTTCATCAAGCAACTTTTTGACATAGTTGGGTATCATAAAGCAGCCCTTGTGAAGGTCGGTGTTGTAATACTGAGTTTCAATGCCGAGAGCGTTCCATTTGTCGGCGTCCGCTTTGAGCGGGTCAACGGTTTTTGAGGCATACCCGAACAGCCAATGTCCCGAAGGATATGTGGGGATATGCACCTGATACACACGGCAGATGGGGAAAAACTCGTTGATACGCTTATGTGCCCTCTGCATTGCCCGTGCGTCGTCGGAATAGTAGGGGCTTTCGTGCTGATTTACGAGAATGCCGTTCTCGGTGAGAGCGTTGTAGCAGTTGCCGTAAAATTCGCTGGTGAACAGTCCCTCGCCCGGACCGAACGGGTCGGTGCTGTCAACGATGATAAGGTCGTATTCATTGGCTTTTCGGCGGACATATTTCAGACCGTCCTCGTAATAGATATGCACACGGCTGTCGTCAAGGCGGCAGGCTGTCTGACGGAGATATTCACGGCAAACCGCCACAACTCTTTCGTCAATTTCCACCATATCTATACGTTCAACCGTCTTATAGCGGCAAAGCTCTCTGATAGTTCCGCCGTCACCCGCACCGATGACGAGTATCTTTTTTATGTCGGGATTGGACGCCATTGCAACGTGAGTTATCATTTCGTGGTAGATAAATTCGTCCTTTTCGGTGAGCATCATAATTCCGTCAAGGGTGAGAAATTTTCCGAATTCCTCGCTCTGGAAAACGTCTATCCGCTGGAATTCGCTCTGCTCGGTGTAAAGCTGCTTGTCAACACGAATGGACATTTTTACATTGGGGGTATGCATTTCGCTGAACCATAATTCCATAAAGTATTTCTCCAATCATTATATAACCGTATTACTTATTGAAGCTTATTATGCAAGGACCTTAATATTTCTTATCTCCATATCCTCGGGACCCGTCAGTGAACAGCCTCTTTCACGGGAATATTCGATATATCTGAGAATTTCCTCGGTAATAAGCTCGCCCGGGGCAACGATGGGTATTCCCGGAGGATAGCACATAACGAATTCACTGCTTATCCTGCCTGCACTTTCCGCCAGGGGGATAGTTTCCTGTTCGCCGTAAAATGCCGTCTGGGGGGACACCTTTACGGCGGGGTTTATGTATTCGTGTTCAAGCATACCCGTCTTGTCACGGCTGTAACGGCGTTTTATCTCCGAAAGTGCGGAAACAAGGCGTTCTATCGCCATTTCACGGTCGCCAACCGAAATGTATGCAAGAATATTTCCTATGTCGCCGAATTCTATCTGAATATCGTAGCTGTCACGAAGAATATCGTACACCTCAATGCCCGCAAGACCAATATCTCTCGTATATACCGAAAGCTTGGTGCGGTCGAAATCGTAAATATCCCTGCCGTTAATCAGCTCGGAGGAATACGCATAATATCCGCCTATTTTGTTTATCTCCGCACGGGCATATTCCGCAAGGCTCATTACCTTTGAGAATATCTCTCTGCCGTTCAGTGCAAGATTTCTTCGGGAAATATCCAGCGAAGAAAGCAGCAGATAGGAGGCACTTGTAGTCTGAGTCAGGTTGATGACCGAATGTATATGACCGTCGCTGACGGTGCAGCCCTTGCCGATAAGCAGGCAGCTGCTTTGAGTAAGCGAACCGCCCGATTTATGCATGGAAACCGACGCCATATCCGCACCCGCCGCCATTGCGGGCATGGGCATATCCTCGCCGAAATAGAAATGCGTTCCGTGGGCTTCGTCCGCAAGGCAGAGCATACCGTGCTTGTGGGCAAGCTCGGCAATAGCCTTTATGTCGGAGCATATTCCGTAATAGGTAGGATTGTTTACGAAAACCGCCTTTGCATCGGGATTTTCGAGGATAGCCTTCTCCACGTCCTCCACGGACATTCCAAGGGCAATTCCCAGACGGGAATCCATACCCGGATTGACGTAAACGGGGACTGCACCGCATACGACCAGCGAGTTTATAGCACTTCTGTGGACATTTCTCGGCATAATGATCTTATCTCCCGCCTTGCAGACGGAAAGTATCATGGACTGAACGCTTGACGTCGTGCCGCCGACCATAAAGAAGCAGCTTCTTGCCCCGAACGCTTCCGCAGCCAGCTCCTGAGCGTCCTTGATGACGGAAACGGGGTGGCAGAGGTTATCCAGCGGTTTCATTGAATTTACGTCAACGGAAAGACAGGATTTCCCGAGAAACTCCGTAAGCTCGGGATTTCCCCGCCCGTGCTTATGCCCCGGGACGTCAAAGGGGACAACTCTTGCGTCCCTGTACTTTATCAGTGCTTCATAGATAGGTGCATTGTTTTGAGTGAGCATTTTTTTCGCCTCCGACTATTTGTATATACAATAACAAGGCGGAGCCTGACCCATTCGGGAAAAGCCGTCCGCCTTATAATTCAAAATATATTCTGTCCGCTGAAAATTTCTATCATCTCACGGCGGAGCAGGTCGTTTATTTCAAGCCTGCGTTTGGGTGCAAGCTCATATGTGTCGGTATTAAACAGATAGTTTTGCAGGAATATCTCCTTTATCATCATACGGGTATGGAAAATGTTCGCCTGATAAACGTTCATGTCCACAGCGTCGTATCTGTCAAGGGTCTCCTTGGCGATATAGTCCTGTATGGAAGCTATCTTATGGTCCATAAAAAGCTTCTTTCCCGAAATTTCTCTTGTAAAGCCCCTGACCCTGTAATCTATGGTGATAATATCCGAATCAAAGCTGCCTATAAGATAATCAAGCACGTTCAGCGGGGAAATACGCCCACAGGTGGATACGTCAATATCCACTCTGAATGTGGTTATCTCGTTGTCGGGATGAAATTCGGGATAGGTGTGGACGGTGAGATGGCTCTTGTCCAGATGCCCCGCTATATCCTGTTTGCCCGGGATAGGAACGTGACGCATATTGCAGGATTCGTCGATAAGCTCGTTGGGCAGATAATCCTCCGAAACCAGCAGCGTAACGCTGGCACCCTGAGGGTCATAGTCCTGCTTGGAGATGTTCAGAACGTGTGCACCTATCATATCCGTAACATCGCATAGGATCTTGGTCAGACGGTCACTGTTGTACTGTTCATCGATATATTTGATATAATCCTTCTTTTCTCTTTCACTTTTTGCATAGCAAATATCGTAGATATTGAAGCTGAGAGTTTTAGTAAGGTTGTTAAATCCATAAAGCGTGAGCTTTTCGTTCAACCCTATCATCACATACCTTTCGGAGATTGTCGGAGCGGTCGGCGTACCTTTTGCACACATATCCACTCACATTAGATAATACGCTATATTTTCAAGAATGTCAATAGATTTCAGCAAATTTCTTATGAAAATTTACCATGATAAATAAATTCTCTTGTTTTCTTTGAAATGCTCGCAAATCCTCTCGATTGCTCCAACAGTAATTTTATGGAAATGTTTTAAATGAAATGTTCCAAACCGCCTTCGGAAGAGATTTTCGGAGAATACATTCTCGGTTCAACATTTAGTAACATATCTCCCTTGCAGATTTCAAATTATTCTGCTAAAATGACTTGTGTATTTTTATTCAAGAGTGATGATAGATGTCAAAAAAGTTTGCACCGTTTCTGATAATACTTGCCGCCTGCCTGTGGGGGCTGCTGGGGATATTTGTACGCCGTTTCAACGAATTCGGCGTTGAGTCAATGAGCATAGTTTTCCTGCGGGCAGTGCTGACCTCGCCAATGGCGGCAGTTATCGCTGCCGTTACCGATATAAAGCAGCTGAAGCTCCGTTTTCGGGATATTTGGATATTTGCGGGAATGGGACTGTTCAGCATCGTTTTCTTCAATTTCTGCTATTTTACAGCTATTTCCATGATGTCCATTTCCATCGCCGCCATACTGCTTTACACCTCCCCTATGTTCGTAATGGCAATGTCGGCGGTCATTTACAAGGAGAAAATAACCGTCAGAAAGCTTGCGGCAATTGTCATGATCATGGCGGGGCTGGTGCTTGTGACGGGAGTTTACAGCGGGGGATTTTCCGTTACGCCTGCGGGCGTTCTGTACGGCTTAGGCTCGGCGTTCGGATATGCACTTTACAGCATATTCAACCGTGCGGCTATTGACAGGGGATACAAGCCCTTTGCGGTCACTGCATGGGGATTTGGCTTTGCTGCATTGTTCTCGGCGTTTTTTGCGGATATGAACGCTATAGGGCAGATGGTTGACCTTCGTCCCGAAATGGCGGCGTTTGCCGTTTTGTTTGCGGCGGTCACCTCGGCGGCACCTTATATTCTGTATTCGGCGGGACTGAAATATACCGAAACGGGAAAGGCAGCTGTCTATTCATCGGTGGAACCCGCCGCAGCGGCTGTTTTCGGTATGATATTCTGCAATGAAAGGCTGACGATACCCGCTGTTCTCGGGGCGGCTATGATACTTGCGGCAGCGGCACTTTGCTCGTCATCTCCCGAAACATCGGATATACAATAGGTGATAAAATGTTTTCGTTTTTGCTTGTGATAATTTACCTTTCCTTTATAAGCCTAGGGCTGCCCGATTCCATAACGGGCTCGGCGTGGCCCGTAATGCAGCAGGAATTGGGTGCACCTCTGTCCTATGCGGGGATAATCACAATGATAATCGCTTTCGGGACGGTCATTTCGGGGCTTATGTCCGAGATGGTCATACGTCGGTTCGGGGCGGGTCTTGTGACGGCTGTCAGCGTGCTGATGACGGCTGCGGCACTGTTCGGATTTTCTGTATCCAAATCATTTATGCCCCTTTGCTTCTGGTCGATACCCTATGGGCTGGGTGCGGGAGCGGTGGACGCTGCCCTCAACAACTATGTTGCCCTTCACTATTCCGCCCGAAATATGAACTGGCTCCACTGCTTCTGGGGCGTTGGCTGTTCGCTGGGACCGTATATTATGGGACAGTGTCTTTCGGCGGGAGCGGGCTGGAGAAGCGGTTACAGGACTATTTCGATAATTCAGATGATCCTTACGGCGATAATTTTTGCAAGTCTGCCAATGTGGAAAAAAAGCGTTCCCGAAACGGCTGAGAGCGAAAAAACGACGGGCATCGGTGCCGCACTGAAAATAAGAGGCGTTACCCTTGCTCTTTTGCTGTTTTTCGGATATTGTTCGCTGGAATCCACAGCGGGCATATGGGCGAGCAGCTACTTCGCCAATTTCAAGGGGACAGACCCCGAAACCGCCGCAGGACTGGCTTCTGTTTTTTACATTGGTATCACGGCGGGACGCTTTCTCAGCGGACTTATCGCCGATAAGGTCGGTGACAGAACTCTTATCCGCACGGGTCTTTCGATAATTCTGCCGGGACTTTTGCTTACCGCACTGCCCTCGGATGGAATATGGCTCTCGGCGGCGGGGATAATCCTCATAGGCTTCGGCTGTGCACCTATCTATCCCGCTATGATACACGCCGTTCCCGCAAATTTCGGAACGGAATGTTCACAGTCCATAATCGGCATACAAATGGCAAGTGCATATGTGGGAACGACCTTTATGCCGCCGCTTTTCGGGATAATTGCGGAAAATGTCAGCTTAGCATGTTATCCGTTTTATATGCTGATATTTTTGATATTAATGATAACCGCATCGGAAACACTAAATAAAACAGTTGATAAAAATAAACCATGAAATGGGAGGACACTATTATGAATATGAAAACCGCACCTATGGGCTGGAACAGCTGGGACTGCTACGGAGCAGCAGTCAATGAGGAAACCGTAAGGAAAAACGCCGAATTTATGGCGAAACACCTGAAACAGTACGGCTGGGAGTATGTTACCGTTGATATTCAGTGGAGTGCACCGTGTGCCAAGACCCACGAGTATGACCCATTCACCGAGCTTTGTATGGACGAGTATTCACGGCTTATTCCCGCTGAGAACAGATTTCCGTCCTCAGCAGGAGGGAAGGGCTTTGCACCGCTGGCAGAGTATGTCCATTCGCTGGGACTTAAATTCGGTATCCACATAATGAGGGGTATTCCCCGTCAGGCAGTTCACAAAAACACGGCGATAAAGGGTACCGACAAGACCGCCCGTCAGATAGCAAAGACAGCAAGCATCTGTGCATGGAACACGGATATGTACGGCGTTGACCCGTCCAAGGAGGGGGCAAGGGCTTACTATGACAGCCTTTTTGAGCTGTACGCTTCCTGGGGCGTGGATTTCATCAAGTGCGACGATATTGCAAGAGAGCTTCCCCACGAGGAGGCGGAGCTGGTCATGCTCAGCGAGGCACTTCACGGCTGCGGTCGGGATATGATACTCAGCCTTTCGCCGGGACCTGCACTGCTTGAAAAGGCAGAGCTTTACAAGCAGGTGTCCAATATGTGGCGTATCACCGACGATTTCTGGGATAAGTGGGAGCTTCTCTATAATATGTTCGAGAGATGCGAAAAGTGGGCTCACCATAACGGAGCGGGTCACTGGGCTGATGCGGATATGCTTCCCATCGGGGCTATTTTGCAGGATTACGATGAAAATATCACCACAAAATTCACAAAGCCCGAGCAGATAACTATGATGACGCTGTGGTGCATTTTCCGTTCGCCTTTGATAATCGGCGGTGAAATGACCAAGTTCGATGACTTCACCATGAGCCTTATCACCAACGAAAATATCCTGAAAATGCATCGAAACGCCCGCCACTCCCATCAGGTTTGGCGTAAAGAGATAAACGGCGTCGAACACGTTCTCTGGACGGCGGCAAGCTCCGAGGGCGGACAGTATGCGGCAATATTCAATGCAGGGGACAAGGACAGCAGCATCGAAATATCCCTTTCCGATTTGGAAATATATGATGCCGTAAAGGGTACGGAGCTTTGGAGCGGTGACGAAATATCCGCCGAAAAGACTATCTCGGTCAGCCTTGAAAGCCACGGTGCAAAGGCATTTTATCTGAAATAATGTGGTTCTCTCTTTGCATCGGCAGGACAGAGATACTGTTCACAGAAAAAAATCCTGTTAATTTGTAAAATTTTATTCCGAAACGGTTGACATGTTGCTCGAATAATGTTATAATTAAACGATAGTTTACAATTTAGGAGGCCGAAAAGTGAATAAGGTAAAAAAACCTGTGTTTTTCGTTGTCTTTGTGCTGATAGTTCTCTTTGCATATTCAGTGCTTTGCGGATTCAGCACATATTACGGCGATATAACCACTAAGTATATCAAAGGTGTCGGCGATATCCGAATGGGTATCGACATCAGAGGCGGTGTTGACGTCACATTTACTCCTCCCGAGGGCTTTGACGCCGACGAAAGCCAGCTGGACAGTGCCAAGGAGGTCATCGTTCAGAGAATGATAAACCTGGGCATTACCGACTATGAAAGCTACATTGACTACAACAATGACCGTATTATCGTGCGTTTCCCCTGGAAAGAGGGCGAGGCGGACTTCGACCCCGAAAGTGCCGTTAAGGAGCTGGGCGAAACCGCTATGCTGACCTTCCGTGAGGGCTACGAGGTAGACTCAATGGGTCTGCCGACGGGCGTTACCGCCGATACGATCATTCTTGAGGGTAAGGACGTTAAGAACGCTTATCCCAGATACGTTACCAACGAATCCGGTCAGACTCAGTGGATCGTTGCCCTTGAGCTGAGCAGCATTGGCGAAAACGGCGAAAAGAGCGGTGCGGACAAGTTCTCCGAGGCTACCAAGCGTCTTGCCGAAACTAAGGGTCAGATCTCCATCTGGATGGACGATTTCTGCGTTTCCGCACCTACCGTAAACGAGTGGATCTCGGGCGGAAGTGCTACCATCACGGGTAATTTCGACGCTGACAGTGCAAAGGCTCTGGCAGATAAGATAAACTCCGGTGCATTGCCCTTTAAGCTTGTTACATCCAGCTTCTCCACCATTTCACCCAGCCTCGGTATGGGTGCTCTGGACGCTATGGTGCTTGCGGGCATCATCGCATTCTGCCTTATTGCGGTTTATGTTATCGTTATTTACAGACTGCCCGGCTTTGTGGCTGTAATTGCACTTGCAGGTCAGGTGGCAGGTATGCTGGCATTCGTTTCGGGATATTTCAGCTTTATGAACAGCTCTATCCTGACTATCCCCGGTATTGCGGGTATTATCCTTTCCGTTGGTATGGGCGTTGACGCAAATATCATCACCTCCGAGCGTATCAAGGAGGAGCTGAGAGCGGGCAAGACCCTGGACGGTGCCCTGAATTCGGGCTTCAAGAGAGCATTTGCAGCTATCTTCGACGGAAACGTTACAATGATAATCATCGCTATTATCCTGATGGGTGCGTTCGGTACTCCCGACAGCATTTTCGCAACTCTGCTGCACCCTGTGTTCTTTATGTTCGGTCCGTCTACTGCGGGAACTATCTATTCTTTCGGCTACAACCTGCTGACAGGCTGCTTCCTGAACTTCCTGATGGGCGTGTTCTGTTCGAGAATAATGCTCTATTCCATCTCACGTTTCAAGGTGTTCAGAAATCCCAAGCTTTACGGAGGTGTCTGATATGAATAAGGAATTTGATTTTGTCGGAAAGAGAAAGGTTTTCTTTATCATTTCCGCCTGCCTTATGGCTGTTATACTGCTTGCGACTTTCATCTTCGGCGTTAAGCTGGATATTCAGTTCAAGGGCGGTACTATCATCAATTACGCTTATGACGGAGATATTGACTCGGCAGCATTTTCCGCAAAGGCAAGTGAGATACTGGAAGGTATTCCCGTAAATGCCGCTGTCGGTACAGATTTCACCACAAACAGAAACTCCATCACCCTTTCCCTTACAACCAAATCGGGTCTTACCTCGGACAAGCAGTTCGAGCTGACCAACACTCTCACCGAAGCATATGCAGACAACGGTCTGACACTTATCTCGTCCAGTGACGTTTCACCCTCGGCAGGTACGGAATTCTTCAAGAAGTGCCTTGTTGCTGTGGCATTTGCTTCTGTTATCCTTATCATTTATATCGCTCTGAGATTTAAGAAGATAAGCGGCTGGAGTGCGGGCGTTGTTGCTATTATCGCACTTTTCCACGATATTATCGTTACCTACGGTACTTTCGTTATCTGCCGTATGGAGATAGATGCAAACTTTATTGCAGTCGTGCTGACTATCCTCGGTTATTCCATCAACAATACTATCGTTATCTACGACCGTATCAGAGAAAATGAGCGTCTTTACGGCAAGAAAAAGACCAGAGATGAGATCGTCAATATGTCCATCAATCAGTCTATGACACGTTCTATCCACACAACAGTGTCCACGCTGATAGCTATGGTGACCATAACGATCGTTGCGTTGGTTTACAGAGTTGATTCTATCATCTCATTCTCATTCCCGCTGATAATCGGTATTATGTCGGGCTTCTACTCTTCGGTTTGCTTCGCAGGTCCTCTTTGGACATTTGTTGACGACAAGGTTTCCGCACGCAAAGCGGCTAAGCCTAAGAAAAAAACTGCATAATATTTCGGGGGCGGTAAGTGTTTACTGCCCCTTTTTTAGGAGAATGGAAATATGATCTCGGGAGTATCAACTGCCTGCCTTTATCCCATGGAAACGGAAATTGCACTTCGTTCGCTGGCTGATGCGGGTGCAAAAAATATTGAGATATTTGTCAATTCACACTGTGAACTGAGTGACCCATATCTTGGAGATATGCTTGCCTGCATACGGGAATTCGGGCTGAATATAATCTCCGTTCACCCCTATACCTGCGGTGTTGAACCGATGATGCTGTTTACCTCCTACGAACGCAGGCTGGCGGATATGATCGGCTATTACAGGCGTTTTTTCGAGTTTATGGGCAAGGTCGGGGCAAAATATTTTATCCTCCACGGAAACAAGCCCGAAAACAGTTTCCCGCCCGAAGCGGAGTTCGAGAATTTTGCAAAGCTTCAGACAGCTGCCCGTGAAATCGGTGTCGAGGTCCTTCGGGAAAACGTTGCCCGCTGCACCTCGGGAAAGCTTTCCTTTATGCTGGAAATGAAGCGGTATCTGGGGGATATGGCGTCTTTCGTCCTGGACACAAAGCAGGCTGTCAGGGCGGGAGAGGACCCCATTGAGATAGCTAAAGCATTGGGGGACAGTATCAAGCATATCCACTATTCCGAAAGCGGTAAAAAGGGCGATTGTCTGCCCTGCGGATGCGGCGACAGCGACCCTGCCGTGTTTTTTGAAACGCTGAAAAGCATCGGATTTGACGGTGCTGTTATGCTGGAGCTTTATGCCGACGGCTACACGGGCGGGGCGAAGGCACTGACGGAAAACAGCCGAAAAATTGCCGAATTTTTTTGAAATATATCCGCAAATAACAAAATCACTAATTAATAGTTCATAGTTATTTAATGCAATCAGCTTTCAAATGTGTTACAATAGTTATAGGTTATTTTTTACAGATTTTATTTGAAGTGCGGTGATGGTTTTGGATATTTTTATTCCCGAGAATGTCAGGGCGGTTATTCGATCGCTTGAGAGTGCGGGATTTGAAGCATATATCGTGGGGGGCTGTGTCAGGGACAGCTTTATGGGGCGTATTCCCAAGGATTACGATGTCTGCACCAATGCAAAGCCCGATGAGGTCAAGGCGGCTCTCGGCGGGTTTCGGATAATCGACACGGGGATCAAGCACGGAACTGTTACCGTAATGTCCGATAACGAGCCTGTGGAGGTAACTACCTATCGCATTGACGGGGAATATTCCGACCACAGAAAGCCCGATTCTGTTGAATTTACAGATCAGCTTACCGAAGATCTCTCCCGTCGGGATTTTACTATAAATGCAATGGCGTACTCCGAAAAAACGGGCATAGTGGACGTTTTTAACGGTCAGAAGCACCTTTTCAACAGAAAGATCCGCTGTGTCGGCGAGCCGGAAAAGCGTTTCAGTGAGGACGCTCTTCGTATACTCAGGGCAATGAGATTTGCTTCCGAGCTGGAATTTGTGCTGGATAAGGACACGGATTCTGCCGTTCACCGCTGCCGCAGACTGCTCACGGACGTTTCCGAGGAAAGGATAACCGCCGAGCTTAACAGGCTGCTGATGGGTGAGAATGTTTTTGAGGTGCTGATGAACTATCACGATGTTATCGAGGTGTTTATCCCCGAGATAACCCCTTGCGTCGGGTTCAATCAGCAGAGCAGATACCATCTCTATGATGTCTGGGAGCATACGGCAATGTCCGTATCTCAGGCGAAAAAGGATCTTACCATAAGGCTTGCGATGCTGCTTCACGATATTTCCAAGCCCGACTGCTTCAAGCTTGACGATAACGGTCAGGGACATTTTTATGAACACGAGCAGATGGGTGCAGAGGTCGCCGAAAAGATACTCCGCAGGCTGAAATATCCCAACAGTGTTATCGAGGACGTGACTACGCTTATCAGGTATCATTATGTGACTCCCGTTGATGACGAGCGTGTTATCAAGCGGCTGATGTCGAAGATAGGTTCTCCCGCATTCCACCGTCTGATGGAGGTGCAGAAGGCTGACAGCCGTGCGAAGCAGCCGTTCTGTATGGAGCGTGTGCCGCTTATCGACAAGATAAACTTTAAGGCATACGAGATAGAGAAGCGTGGGGACTGCATTTCCCTGAAGGATTTGTCGGTGAACGGCAACGACATTCTTGAGCTGGGATATTCGGGGAAAGCCGTTGGCAATATACTTGATGAGCTTTTGCAGGCGGTCATTTCGGACGAAATTCCCAATGACAGAGAGGTTCTTATATCCAAGGCAAAAAGTCTTGGTGAAAAATCGGAGATTTAATAATAAAAATTAAACGGTATTGCTGCGGCGGTTTTATCACGGCAATACCGTTTTTTGAAAAGGACGGTGTTATTTGGCATGAAGCAGGTCATAAGCGGAATTATTTCGGGAATTGCTTTTTCGGTGTTTACAGTGCTTTCGTTTCTTATTTTAGATAAGGAAATGAACGTTTTGTTTATGTTTGCAGTAATAGCACAGGGAGTCATATCAGCAGCGATAATAGTACCGATAAACAAGCGTCCGAAGAAAATATTTGCGGCAGCGGCAGTGTCGGTAATGGTGGAGATAATACTGCTGATACTGTTGATACGGGTGGATATTTTCGGCATAATATCCTTGGGAACTGTGCCGAATGATGATTATTATCTGAGTGCATCGAACTATGGTGCTATCGGTCTGCTGTTGATAATGATACTGTTCAGAAGCGGCTTATCTAGGATAGTTTCAGGGCTGATTTTGTTGGTATTCTGTAAAAACAATGAAAGCCCCGCTCCTGTCAATCCTCAATAACGCAGTTCATTATTCCAAATTCCAGCATTAAATTAATAAGCTCATTGCGTGAGCGGTTTGTTTCGGCAGATATTTCATCAAGACGCTTTACGGTTTCATCTTTTACCCTTACCGAAAATACTTTATAACCGTCATCGCCCTTTAGATTTGTTTTTTTCGTTATCTGCAATTTTTTGTCCATTTTGTTCACCTCTAACATAAATTATATCTTGATTTTTGATATAATAGTATGCTATAATATATGTTATAAATACTAACATAAAAAATGTTTGTAAAGTGATAACGTGAGGGAATGGATAATAATGATTTGTGCTATTATGTCTGACGGCAGTGAGCTTAATTATAAATGCAAGAATGAATTTGAAGAACCGTATATTACTTTGAAATCAAAGCTAACAGAAATTATATGGAAGTTATATTGTGCGAATTTTAAAGAATTCTATTTGAACTGTGAGTATGGAATTCCGCTTTGGGCAGCAGAAATAGTCTTGGCACTGAAAAAGTATAACGATATATCGCTGCAATTGATTACTCCGTATGAAAATCAAGCTGAACATTGGTGTGAAGAGTACAGAAATAGGTATTATGCAATTCACGAAAAATCAGATAGCGTTCTAATGCTCAGTACTGCATATTATCCCGAATGTTATAATGCTGCAAATGAATTCATGAAAAGCAGGAGCGGTCTTGTTCTTTATTTTTGTGAAGAAAACTGTCATATTGATTTGCAGGATAATTCCCAAATAGTAAAAATAACTATAAGAAGCTTGTTGTATTAAAAAACAGGCTCACGAAAACCAAAATTTCCGTGAGCCTGTTTTCCTATTTGCGGGAAATATTATTTATTCTTTGCAAGATACTCCAGATTTTTGCTGATAAGTTCGCATCTCTGCTTAACGCAGTCGGCGGAGCGGAGGGGATCGGAGGGAGTGTTGAAGGTGTAGTCGATAAGCTTGTCAAGGGTCGTTTCGGCAACGTGAACTCTTGTATCGGAGGACGCATAGTAGATAAGCACCTGTCCGTTATCCCGTACAACAGCACCGTTGGTGAACGCAACATTTGAAACGTCGCCCACACGCTCCTCGCCCTGAGGTGCGATAAACAGTCCCGAAGGGGAAGCGATAAGCTTGGAGGGGTCGTTCAGGTCGGTAGCGAAAACGTAGATGACATAACGAAGTCCTGCCGCTGTGTTTCTTACGCCGTGAGCGATATGTATCCAGCCCTTTTCCGTCTTGATGGGAACAGCACCCGCACCGTTTTTCACTTCGGTGATGGTGTGGTAAAGACGAGGGCTGATGACCTTTTCTTCGGTGCAGATAACGGGGTTGGTTATATCTTCGCAAAGCCCGAAGCAGATGCCGCCGCCCGAGCCTGTGGAGATGAAATCGTCCTGGGGACGGGTATAGAATGCATATTTGCCGTCAACAAATTCGGGGTGAAGCACCACGTTTCTCTGCTGGGGAGATTTGGATTTCAGATTGGGCAGACGCTCCCATGTGGTCAGGTCCTTCGTGCGGACGATGCCTGCCTGTGCAAATGCTGCGGACAGGTCATTGGAGGTCTTATCCTTGCTTTCGGAACAGAAAACGCCGTATATCCAGCCGTCCTCGTGCTTTGTCAGACGCATATCATAGACGTTGGTTTCATCGGGCTCTGTGTCGGGAAGCATTATGGGATAATCTCTGAAACGGAAATTATCAACGCCGTTCTCACTTTCCGCAACGGCAAAGAACGACTTTCTGTCGCTTCCCTCAACTCTTGCCACAAGGCAAATTTTGCCGTCCAGTTCGATAGCACCCGAGTTCATAACGGCGTTTATCCCCAGCCGCTCCATAAAGTTGGGATTGGTTTCGGGGTTCAGGTCATATCTCCAGAGAATGGGGGCGTGAGCGGCGGTCAGAACGGGGTATTTATAGCGGTCGTAGATGCCGTTGTAATCGTCGGTTTTTTCGTTTTTACGGGTGAGAAGAGCCTCCTGCTTTGCGGTTTCTCTCTCAAATTTTTCCCGGAAATTCATTTCAGATCGTCCTTTCATTTAAAAAATACTTGATTATCGAATGTTCAGTCGGAACTAAGCTCGGAAATAATGGAAATAAAGCTGTCAACGTCTGTAAAATCCTTATAAACGGACGCAAAGCGAACATAAGCCACCAGATCTACATCTTTCAGATGATTCAGCACCATATCGCCGATCTCCGTGCTTGTGACCTGAGTCTGCATTCTGTTGGCGTAGTGGCTTTCTATCTCGTCTGCAATGGAGGTGACCTGCGTAACGTCCACGGGACGCTTTTTTATGGCGTTGTAGATGCCGTTTAACAGCTTGACACGGCTGAACGGTTCAAATGAGCCGTTTTTCTTTACCACCAGCAGCATAGGCATTTCAACCGATTCGTAAGTGGTAAATCTCTTCATACAGTTTGTGCATTCACGGCGGCGGCGTTTTCTGCCGTCCACGGGGCGGGAGTCTATGACCTTAGTATCTTCAAAACCACAGTATGGGCATTTCATGATCATCGATCCTTTCGCAAAGTTTCGTTGTACAATTATATCATATTTGACGGGGAATGTCAAGAAATTAGTGTTTAATTTAATGTCTGCTCAACAACTGAAAAAGTGCGTAGAAGCTTTGCTTCGGAGTACTT
>CAZINI010000022.1:0-45519 GCA_964540575.1 uncultured Ruminococcus sp. | reverse complement strand
TATCGCCGTGGCAGGCATTTGAATCGGGGTTTGTTGTGTTGTTAATATCTCCCGTATCAATGTCATCATTATTGTCATCATCATTATTGTCATCATCGGGAACATACTTTACAGTGTCTGTCTGAACATAGCCGCAAACGCTGCAGGTTCTTTCCTTTACGCCGTCTGCTGTGGATGTTGCAGGCTTTGTTATTGTCCAATCGCCGTAAGTATGGAGAGCCTTGTCGGAAATATCTCCGCAGCGGCATTCATTCCAATGATATTCGCTGTCATGCTTCTGTGTTGCATAGTCATGTTCATGTACAAGGCTGGGGATAGAAACTGTCTTACTATATCCACATACTGTGCAAGTCAATTTCTTCTCGCCTTCTGTGTCCTCGGTAGGTTCTGTGATAACTACGCCGTCATCAAAGCTGTGGAGAGCTGCATCGTTCTTATCTCCGCATACTGTGCAGAGGTGATAATGCTGTGTATCATCGTGTGACCATGCATCGCTCCAGGTGTGATGTGCGGGTATTCTGAGGTCTGCTGATGTTACTTCTGTTGTTGCAGCCGAATCGGAATAAAGCTTTCCGCAGCGGCACTTATAATGTGCCTTTACGCCGTCTGTTGTGCAGGTTTCGGAAACTTCGGGAACAAATGTGGGCACATTGTTCCGGCAAACATGGTCAAGGGCGGGATTGATAACATATCCGCAAACTGTGCAGTGTTCATCGTTATCCTCTGTTGCTTCGCCGCTGGAAATATGTGCAGCGTAGCCGTCCTTATCGCTGTCATTGGTTATGGGACAGTTTGCGTTTCCGCACTCGTGCCAATGGTACTGTGTATCATTGGTATATGCCGTACTCCAAGCGTGTCCTGTTGCACTGTCGGGGTCTGCGACTGTATCAGTTTCACCGCAGCCGTTGTCGCATTCGGCTGTCTTTGTGCCGTCTGTGGTGCAGTTTGCATTGCCGTCGGGAACATAGGTTGTGAAGGAATGTCCTGTTGCGTCTATTGTCTTGGGAGTTCTTGAGATCTCATAATCGCAATCCTCGCAGTAAACGACCTCATCATAAGAGCCGTCAACTGTGCAGGTTGCTTCTACCCTGTTTTCCTCGACCGCATTTGCGGGAGTGTGAGCCGCAAAATCGACCTTTGCGGAACAATCGGGGCACTTATGCCAATGTCCTGTGCTGTCGGAAGTCCAATCGATTTGCTTATAGGGGTGTGTGCAAGTATTTGCGTGGAGAGTTACAATAATATTGTAATCAATATAGTTTGCACCTGTGCCGCCGACAATGGGAATAGTTATGGTGTAGTCATTTCCGTCAACAGTGGTGTCGTCTGTGCTGAATGTAAGAACGCCGTCGGAAATGAATGCCGATGTTACGGGTGATGTATATGTAATAATGCCATAGCTCATATTTTCGGGAATTGCGGGGAGAGTTACTGTGGCATTACTTGTCGCTACGCCCGCAAGGATACCTTTTGAAGCCGTACTTGTGCCTGTATAGGCTGCCTTGTTGATAACTACATTTGCAGAGCCTGTTACGTCTGCATAGTTTTCCTTAGTGACCTTGTAATATACGGGGTAAGTGCCTGCATTGATATATGTGGGGCTTGATGACAATGAATAGTCACCGTCGGTAGTACCGTAAGTAACGGTCGCACCTGTGGGTGCATTTACCACTAAGCCATGTTCATTGCCGTCATAGTCATAGGTGCCCGAAGTTGTAATACCCGACATTGTGCCCGGTGTTATCTCAAATGCCTTTTCTGCCGTTTTTCCTTCTACCGTTACGGCAGCCTTATATGTACCTACATTTGTGGGAGCAGCTGCACTCGGTCCATACGATGTTGTGCCTGTTCCCTCATACTGAATATCGCTGTTAGAAACAGTCACGGGGAAATTGCTGCTTGGGGTAACACTTGCCTTATCATATGCACTTTCGTTATATTCGAAGGTCGCATCAGCATTAAGCGTAAGTGTTTCGCCTGTTGTGTAATACTGACAGTCAGTTTCGGAACATTTTGCGGTTATAACATTGTCGCTTGCAGAATAGTTCCAAACGTGTGCGGTGTGTTCCCAGACTGCATAGAGTGTCTTATTCGCAGTAAGGGTAACCGAACTGCCCACTGTATATTGTGCCGTTGTTGCTGTTGAGCTTTCAGCCCAGCCCAAAAATGCAAATCCTGTTCTTGTAAGACTATCGGCTGATGATATAGTATAGGATGTTACACCTGTTTTAGATGTAGTGGTATTGCTGCCGTAATTTGAGTTAAAGGTAAGTGTGTAGCCCGGTTTATTGGTATCGGACTTAACGTAAATATAAAAGTCATTGCCATCTATTTCCGAGTTTGCAACAGTCCAATATGAAGAAGTAGTTATAGTCACATTCGAATCTGAAGCTGAATTCGGAATTTGAAAAGGATCACCCGGAACACAATTATAACTTTTTTTGGCTACAGCTGTGTCTGATTTCCAAGTCGAATAACTGCTGTTTGAATAATCCTTCCACGCATAATAAACATACACAGTAGAAATAACAATTGTATCATTATATAACGAATCGCCTTTATACAACCGTGTCGTGGTTCCATTAGAAACCTCTGTCATAAATTGAACTTCCGCACTCGCCGTTATCGCCGTAAACGGCACACTCAGCGTTATCATCAATGCCGACAGAAAGACCGCCAACGTCCTCCTTAGCTTTGAAATTCTCATAAAGCTTCCTCCTTTTGTCTTTCGGTAAATTTCCCGATATTTATACAAACTTATCATATCATAAGAAAGGAGCCAAAAGAGAGCCACAAAATGCGATTTTTTGTCGAATTAACAAAAAATTTACAATTTCCCAAAATAAAAAACGCCCGAAAGGGGCAGCCACTTTGTCAATTCGTTCCATAAACAGCGAAATGAACAAAGCTTGCCGCTCGGTACCGATAAAACTTGCTTTATCGGCACTTCCAATCGGACGTTTTTCTTTATTGAAGCGTTCCGTGAGTAAGCTCGCCCCACGAATACTGCTGCATATATTCACCTCTGTATGCGTTGATACCCTCCGCTTTTCCGTTAAGCCAGTCGAAATAATCGCATACGACCTTTTCCTTGTCAATGCCTATCTCGCCCCGCCGCTGAATGATAACATCGCCGAAGCCCATGCTTCTGAGCACCGACAGCAGATCACGGCGTATACTCTTGAAATAGGTCTGCTTGCCGCTGAGGTCATCACCTTCCCATAGGACGGATATTATCTCGTTGTTCCCGCACATTGCACCATTTCGGTCAACGAGATATGCAAGCATTTCCTTCGTTTTGCTGTACTTGAACTCAACAGGCTTATCCCCCGAAAAAACGCCGAAATTTCCGAAGCATTGTATACGAAGCTGTCCGCCGCCGCACTGCACAACGGGAAAACGGAGCTCGTTAAGCTCCCGCCTGACTTTTTCGGCGGTCACGGGCTTTGTTATGTATCCGCTTGCATGCATTTCCATCGCTTCAAGAGCATATTCGCTGTAACCCGTTGAGAAAACAATGTTTATTTCGGGGTCCTTGAGCTTTAGTGTCTTTGCAAGGACGATACCGTTTACACCGCCCAATTCAATGTCGAGAAACGCCGCATCGCACTTGTTTTCCTCCGCATATTCAAGGGCGGCTTTGCTGTTGTCAAAGGCGGCGACCTCCGCCGACGGTTCGCATTCCAATATGGCTTTTCCGAGTATTTCCAGTGCAATTTCCTCATCGTCAACGGCGATTATCTTCATATTTTTCACCATTCCCCTCATGATTTTTCGGCAAACGTATTACCGACACGGTACCCTTTCCCTTTTCGCTTGATATGTTAAGTGTTCCCCCGCACATTTTCCAAAGTCTTTGCCGAACGTTTTCGATTCCGAGATGCGTTTTGCCGTCATTTTTCTTTTCGTTAACGTCAAATCCCACGCCGTCATCGGATATTTCCACTTCGTAGCAGTCGGAAAGCTCCCTTGATGCAATTTTCAGCGTTCCGCCCTTTTCCGACTTGCAAATGCCGTGCTTTACGGCGTTTTCCGCCAGCGGCTGGACGGTCAGTGCGGGTATCATAAAGCTTTCTGTCTGTATATCCCATTCAATTTTGAGCTTTTTCTTAAATCTAGTCTGTTCAAGGGACAGATAAGCATTCAAGTGTTTCAGCTCCGTTTCAAAGGGAACGGGGCATTTCCTTGTCAGCGAATCCATATTTCCCCGAAGATAATCCGCAAAATCGTTGACGGCTTTTTTTGCGGCGGTCGGGTCCTTTTCGCAAAGCCCGTAAATGGTGTTGAGTGAATTATACAGAAAATGCGGCTGTATCTGACTGAGCATGATGGAAATGCGGTTTTCCGCAAGCTCGGAACGGAGATGTTCGGCTTCTCTCGCCGCCTTGTAATTCATCGGAATGACCTTTATTATCCGCACAAGATGGATAAGGAACAATACCAGAAAGACCGCCTTTGAGCATATCCCCGCATAAGACGCACCGAAGAAGAAGCATATCATATCCGCAAACGCCGCAATAATAATCAGAAAATCCGAAACTATGGCAAGACGGTCGGTCACCTTTTTGCAGACACATTCGTAAATACAGCACCTGACAAGCACAGCATATATGACAATATGAGCCAATAGCCCGAAAAACTGCGTATCATATATGACCATTACATTTAAAAGTGACAGCAGAACAAGCACCGCATTGACCGCACCCGAAGCAAAAACTGCCGCCCGAGCCGTTTTCCTTGCTTTTGAATTTATTCCTTCCGCAATGCACGCCGCCGCACAGGTCGCCGCAAGCATAATGCATAACTGCAAGGCGTATGTATTGAATGCAAAAAGCCAGCTCCACAGCGGAAGATCAACAGTATCGAGAATAAAATATCCGCCGAAAAACAATGCAAAAGCACCGAGATTTCCCACCGTCACGCCGCCGTCAATATGCAGAAGCCCGAAGAACAGTGCACCCGCCAGCAGCATTATTGCCGCAACCATCAGCGAAATGCCGATCACCCTGCTTGTATTTCCCGTTTCGAGCATAAATCTGTCGAATGCATCCTCCGAGCCGCCGTAAATATTTTTCAGAAAATCATTGTAAGCATTTTTGTTTCCAAACCTGTGAAAATTTGCAAGCCTTATCTCAACAACGTCCTCTTCGGATATTTCGGGGCTTAGCCAATTTATCCATTTTTTGCCGCAGGTGGAATCGGTCAGCCCTATTTCATTTGCACAGTCCCAAACGACCTGTTCGCCGTTTATGTATATCTCCATTGTGATATGGTCGAGATAAAAGTTGAGCGGTGTTCCTTCGGAAAGGCTTATCTCAAAGCTGCCTTTCAGTATCAGACTGCCGTATTCTGCGGTAATATCGGGGCTTTCGGGCAGCGTTTGCCATGTTTCCCCGCTGTCAAGGCTGTATTCGCCCCGAAATCCTATGGGGAGCAAAAACGACTTAGTTGACTGATTGCTGCCGAAGCAGGCTGTCAGAAGTGCGGCAAGAGCTAAAACGATCGCCGCAATGCGAATGATAAGGTCGTAGGATAATTTTTTCAAAACATCATCTCCGAAAAAAATTTTTGTCCGATAATGTCTATATTACCATACTTGCCCGATTTTTTCAAGATATTATCCCGAAAATATCTTCAAGCCCCTTGTCCATAGCCTGACGGATATACCCGTCCGCACTGAAAAGCTCACGGCATCGTGCGGCTGCCGACGCTTTTGCAAAACGTTTTTCTTTATCTTCCATTTCCGCAAATCGGCGGCGTATCTCCCCAATATTTCCGTAATCAAACGGCTTTAGAATATCTCCTCCGCTCAGCGTCTGCCACAGGATATTTTTGCAGAATATCCCGCAGATATTGTCGAAAAGCTCGTAATACCTCAGACCGCAGCCCGCCGCATATTTTTTCAGCACGGGAATTATTTTCTCCTCGCCGAACTGCCTGCAAAAACGGTTTTCCTCCCAAAGCCGACGGTAATATTCCCGCATATACCACGCCCCGCATATGTCCGTTATATCGGACAGAAGCGGATAGTCAATGGACGTGAAAATATTCTCACAATCAAATCGTATCTGCTTATTTGCCGCCAGAAATTCACCGAATGCCTTCGTGCAAACAAAATTATAGGACGGCGTTTCCACATTTAAACGGCTTTCGCAAGCCATTTGCGAAAACCTCTGACCCTCGCTTATTATCTCCGAAAGAGCGGCACCGCCCTTTGAATAAATGCCGTGAAAGCCCTCCGAAGCAAGGGCAGCCGAAGCCGCCCCGTCCCCCATTGACAGCAGATAGGAATCCGCCGTGTACAGGACGGAAAACATTATCATTTCGGCATTTTTCTCCGACACCGACCCGCTCTCCCGCCGTGTGAACTGTCCGCACAGCTCCGCAAACTCCGCCCCTATCTCAGCCTTTAGCCGTCCCAGCCGCTCGTCGGGGACAACACCGCTTTCCATCAGCGAAAGGACGTATTTCCCGGGAATTCTGCTTATCCCGACAGCAGTCAGCTCAGTCATCATACACATCACTCCATCTGAAATCAGCCGCCATATCGTCCACCTCACGGTTTACGCCGTTTTCCCTTATCATTCTGCAAAGGCTGTCCATATCCCTTGAAACGAGCAGCTCCATCGTCCCCTCCGACTTATGTTCAAACAGCTCGAACATTGCATCGATAAGCTCATCATCGGAAAAATCGTCGCCGCATTCCTCCTTTGCATAATAAAACGCCTCCACCAGCAGGCAGACAGTTTCGCCGAAGCTTTCGCTGTCCAAATAACGGCTTTCGGCGAATTTGTTTGTCAGCTTCACCGCCGCCGATTTTCCGAAGCTTACACGGCCGTTATCGGAAATGCAGCTTTTTTCCGTCCCCGCTATCTCCAAAGCGGCAGCTTCTGTCAGGCGAATGCCGTATTCGGCGGTCTTTTCGGACAACGCCATTATCTCTCCCACCGTATCTTCGGGAAATTCGTTAAGCAGTTTTAACATATTGCTCAATGCAGCCATCTCCTTTTTGTTAAATATCACTATTGACATTCCGCTTGAAATGTGATATAATGAATGTGTAAAATGAGATATTATACAATTTACACATTTATATCACCAATAAGTATAGCATTTTCCCGCTTATTTGTCAAGCAGGAAAATGCTTTTTTTATTAAATTCAATTTTCAGACTTAACTAAACACTCAACGGAAACATCTTCCTTCGGGAACTTCCTCCGCATAAATATAAAGCATATTAAATGCACCAAAAACGTAATCGTCCAGGTTATGGGATAGGACAAAAACAGCATAAACTCAGTGTGATATTCGGGGATCCGGAATATGGTGAATATCCACAGTATACGCAGTCCGCAGGCACCGAGAAGGGAAACGATCGTCGGCGTTACGGCATAGCCCATTCCACGGATAGTCCCCACAATGCAGTCCATCAGACCGCAGCATAAATACAGCCCGCAGACAAGGTGCATTCTGATAAGCCCCGGTTCGATTATCTCGGGACGAGGGTCATATATCCCCAAAAGCTGCTCCCCGAAAAGACAGGCGAGATTTCCCATAACAAGACCCGTTACCGCCGCACATGCACAGGAAATGACAGCAATTCGGTTTATCCTGCTGTATTTTCCGCCGCCGATATTCTGACTTGAAAATGTCAGTGCCCCCTGTGAAAAAGAGTTCATGGACACCCACACAAAGCTTTCTATGCTGGCAGCAGCCGCACTTCCTGCCATAACTATCGGACCGAAGCTGTTGACCGAGGACTGTATCACCACATTTGAAAGGGAAAAAACCACTCCCTGAAAGCCGGCAGGAATTCCTATGCGAAGTGTTTTCGCCGCAATGGCACCGTCAAGCCGAAGCTTTTTGAAATCAAACCTGAATGCGTCCTCCTCCAGCATAAGACAGCGTAAGATAAGCCCCGCCGAAATGCACTGTGAAATGACCGTCGCCAACGCAACGCCCGCAACGTCCATCTTCATCGGGATAACAAATATTATATTGAGGATAACATTTATCACTCCCGAAAATGTCAGAAAATACAGCGGACGCTTCGTGTCACCCTTTGAACGCAGCAGCGAACTGCCAAAGTTGTATATCATCATTGCGACCATTCCCAGAAAATATATCCGCAGATAGGTGGCGGACAGCCCCAGCACCTCATCGGGGGTCTGCATAAGCATCAGCAGCTTTTCCGCAAATATAACTCCCGCACAAGTCAGAAATAGTCCGCAGGCAATGCTCAGAAATATTGAGGTATGCACGGTGCGGCTGATATTTTCGCTGTCCTTTGCACCCATATAATGAGAGGTCAGGACGTTTGCACTTGTGGAAAGTCCCAGAAAAAGATTGGTCATCAGGTTAATAAGTGCAGTCGTTGAACCCACCGCCGCCAGGGAATTCTCGCTTGCAAAATTTCCCACAACGATAATATCCGCCGCATTAAATAAAAGCTGAAGCACGCTTGAAAGCATCAGCGGAAGCGTCAGCCGAAGCAACTTCGGCAGTATAGGCCCTGAGCACATATCTATTTCATATCTTTTGTCACTCATAACAATTTTCCTCCAAAAGCAAAGAAATACCGCCGAATAAGATGGCGGTATTTCGCTTTATTATATTATACTACACTTTTGGAGAATTGTCAATCAATCTGCCCGAATAAATTTCATCGGCTCATCTTCCCTGCCTGAGGGAATATCTGTTATAGTACCGTCCGACGAATATTCCAAACCGAAGTCACCGATATACCGGAAGCAAACCTCAAAATAGTCCCCTGCCGCAAAGCGTTCGGGGGGCGGCGGGGCAAATATCAGCAGCCTTTTGCTTTCATAGATAAACAGCTTTCCGTCCTCCCCGACCTGCTCAATATCCCTTTCAGCCGCCGAACAGTAAACCTCTTCGCCGTTTTTTTGGGCAAACATCAGACCGAATATCCCGCTGTACGGCAAAGTGCCGCCGGTGCCGTATTTTTCTTCATAGAAGCTATAAAACTCCTCGAAGGTCATTCCGCCGCAGGAAGCTTTTCCGTCCTCGGAAAGCTCCATATAAAGCCCGTTTTTGTTTCCGTCAAGATAATATCTGCCTGCCTTGGGAGGGTCGGCTGTCTGAACGGTCATCAGCGGTGAACGTGTTTCCAAATCTCTTAACGCAGTTTCATCGGGATATTTTCCGCTTGTGATATAAAATGCGTCTGACGTGTCAAACGACCCATACGCCGCTCTGTCGGGATAATAATTTTCCCACCAAACCGCAATATCCGTCACCAGATAAACGCCCGCTCTCATTCGGCGGGTGCGAAGCTGCACCGTCAGGTCATAGCTTTCGGTTTTCGCCTTGCCCTTGAAAACCACCTCGCCCGTAATGTCCCTTCTCGTGCGGTCATGTGTGACGGAATAGCTTTGCGGCAGTATTTCAGCCTGATACAGCTCCCGCCGAAGCTTGTTATATTCCGCAAGATCACATTCAATATCATCGGTCTCAAGGGCGGCAAGGTTCACGCCGTACTTAACAATTTCAATGCTGTTTTCCATAAGCTTTTCCTCGGTTATGCCGAAAAGCCGCTTGTCCGCAAGGAAATATCCCATATTTTTTCCCGTTAAATGATATATCCCGAAAAGCACGGCAAACAGCACCGCTACTGACGAAACGACCGCCGTTACAAGGAATTTTCTCCTTACTCTGCCTATAATTTTCCGAGATTTTGTGTCCGTTTTTGGGGACACATTTTTTATTTCCGCCGAACAGCTTTCCAGAAGCCGCCTGCATTTTTCGCAGTCCGCCGTATGCTCCTCCACCGCCGCCCTGCTCTCATTGCTGCATAAATCATCGCAATAAAGCGGTATAAGATCGCCGACAATATTGCAGATATTTTCTTCAAAGCTCATAGCCGTCCTCCTTTAGCCCCTCGATTATCTTTGCCTTTGCACGAAAAAAAGTCACCCTAGCCCAGCTGTCCGTCCGACCGAACAGACTGCCTATCTCGCCGAAGGGAAGCTCCCCGAAAACTCTCAGGGTGAAAACCTCCTTGTAAGGCTCGTCCAGCTGATGAAGCCGTCGGTGGACGCTTTTGCAAAGCTGTTTATCGGAAAGCTCCGACTGTATATCGCACCCGTCCGACAGCTCGGGAATGTCGTCCATATTGACCCTTTTCTTCTGCTTTTTCAGATGATCGAAGTAAAGATTTTTCCCAATGGTGCAGAGCCAGGTAAACACCGAGCTGTTTCCCCGAAAGCCAACCATGCCCGTCATTGCCCGCACGAAAACCTCCGAAGCCAGCTCCTCCGCCAGGGACGGATCGCCCGTCATTCCCACAAGATAGGAAACCAGCCTTCCGCCGTAAAGCTCATATATTTTTCCGATGTCGTCCATACTCTGCCCCCTTTCTATGTTCATATTGGAAGCCTTCCGATATTTAGACGTAAAAGCAAGGAAAACGTTACAGAAAAAATCAAAAAATATCTGCCAACGCAATTTTCTGCATTGGCAGATAAAATTCTCTAAAATAGGTCAACCGTTATTCCACCAGATATTCCTTCGGAACATTTACGGTATAGAAACCGTCCTCGTCTGCATGAGCGGAGAAGCGAACGCCTATCAGACCATCATCACGATAGTATGTAATGCCGTTTATCATAGTTATCGCCCTGTCGGAAATGTCGGGAGCATCGCAGTCGCCCATAAGCTCGCCGTTTGCCTTTTCATATTCCCAGACAGACGCTTCTCTCCAGCCGTCCTTGAGGAAATCATCGGGAGTGAGCAGCTCGCCGCTGTCAATGTCATAGTAAATCCCCGCATGCACAAACATATCCGCTTCCATGTCAACAGTATAGCCAATATCTCCGTAAACACTTGCACTTACACGAACAGTAGCTTCCGATACAAATTTGTCAAAATCATCTATCTCGTAAAGCAGGTGGAGATTCTGCTTTAAGCTGTCAATAAGCAGCTTGTTTTCTGTAGCCTTGTCAATTTCGCCGTTAATTCTTTCGGCAGTTTTGCTGTCAATAAGCCAAGTGTCATCTCCGAAATGAGAATAAACAAATCCCAAATCCTGAGTGTAAAGAGGCTCGGTATCTTCGGTGGTGACAACAACATTCAGCTTTTCCTGAACCTCGTCCTCGAACATTCCGCTAATATCACGTCTGACAGCGGTAACCATATCGCCCATCATTTGATAGTAATAGTAAATGTAGGTCTCATATTCCGTGTAGGGATTGTTCAGGTCAAGCACCAGAGTGTTAAGGTCAAAATCGTAGATACCCTCTCTAAGACCCGCAAATTCCCTGACAGGCTCGTAATAGGGCATATTTATCTCTTCTTCAATAAGACTGTTGAGCTTAGTCAGGAAATCCGTTCCCTCAAAGAACATATCCGAAAGCTCCAGGATCTCGCCTGTTTTCAGGTCAAATACCACCGAACGCTGAGTGCCGTCCTCGCCCGCCATTGCGTCAGGAACTCTCAAAGTAAGTGACAGGTAACCGTTTCTGAATATTGCATCAACAAAAACGGGAGTGTTGTAGGACACCGTTTCATTTTCCGTAATATAATATTTAAAGTAGCCGAATGAGTAATTGTCTTTATAGGGATCGAAACGGCTTTCCATCTCCGCATAGTTTGAGTTTAGCCAGTCATTTACCGCCTCACTTACCTTTTCGTCCTTTATAGAATTTTCAAAGGTAACGCCTGTGAAGGTTTTCTCTTTCTCATTAGAGATGCGGTGAGAAATTTTTCCGTCATGTTCCCAGCCCTCATCATAAGGCTCGGCAAGTATTTCCTCGGTGGGGATAGCCTTTATGATGCCTATTTCAAAAGCGTCCCCCGCTTCGTCACATCTGGGAGATACGGTGTATCCGTCGGGACGCTTCATTCCCGTTCCTAAAGTGTCAAGAAGGGGCGTGAATATATCCTCGGCACTGCCGCCGTTTGCGGGGATATAGCCTGCTTCTCTCGCCGCCTGCTGACCCTCGGGAGATGTCATCCACTTTACCATTCGCTTAACTGCACTGTCCTCGGGGAGAGTTCCGTCATAAAGTGCGTATGTAACCGAAAGCAGAGGATAGCTGCCGTTTTCCATAGTTTCGTTTGACGGAGCAACGCCGTCCACGGCAATGAACTTAACGTCCTTTGTGTTTGCATACATTTGTGCGGCATAGGAATAAACGGAGTAGCCTATTGCCCCGGCAGCATTGTCGTAGACCGCCACAGCGTCCATCAGTTCACCCATTGCCATGGGAACAAGCTCGGTGGGAGCGTCCATCAGCGGAGTATCTCCCATAAACTTGTTCATAAGAGTCTGGCTGCCCGAATCCTCATTTCTCTGATATGCAAGTATCGCCATATCCTCGCCGCCAACGTCCTTCCAGTTGGTTATCTTGCCCGAGTAAATATCCTTTATCTGCTGCATTGTCAGGCTTTCAACGGGATTGTTTTTGTTCACACAGAACACAAAGCCCTCCATTGCAACGGGGGTCATTTCCGCACCCTTGTCCTTTGCCTGCTGCTCCTGTTCATCGGTCATGGGAACGGTCAGTACAATGTCAACCTCCCCGTCCATAAACCGTCTGAACGCTTCATGTGTCTTGGTGTGATACACCTGTGTCTTTGCCTCTTCCTCGCTTATGCCGAATATCTTTGAACGGAAAGACGCTTCAAGGGGTATCGCCGAAGTTGAGCCGTCAAATCTCGGGAAATTGTTTTTGAGATATTCCAGCTCGTCGGGGTCGCTCTCTATGGGTTCGGTTTCCGTTTCCGTTTCGGCAATATCCGAAGCGGTGGTTTCGGATATGCTTTTATCGGCAGCTGTGTCGGTTTCCGAAACGCTTCCATCGGCAGAATTTCCGTCGGAAGAGCAGCCCACAGCCGAAACAGCCAGCATTGCCGCAAGGATAAGTGCAGTAGTTTTGTTTTTATTCATATGACCAACTCCATTATCATAAATTAGCTTCTTGGAATATGATACCACATTTACTGTAACATTTCAACACTAATTAGTTTACATTTCAATTACAATTACCGTTGCAACTGTAATCATTTTGTGATATAATGGATATATGAAAGCAATAAAGGAGCAAACCGTATGTCCAAGGAAGTTAAAACCAACGCAATGCGTTTTCTCGATACAAAGAAAATACCATACAGCTTCAAAAATTACGACGTAGGCGAATTTACCGACGGGATAACCGCTTCGGAAATAAGCGGCACGCCCCTCGAATTATCCTACAAGACCCTCGTGACCTCGGGCAAAAGCGGCGGATATTTCGTTTTCGTCATACCCGTAGAAGCGGAGCTGGATATGAAAAAAGCAGCAAGAGCCGCCGGGGAAAAATCCGTGGAAATGATACCCGTCAAGGACATTACCAAGGTCACGGGATATGTCCGCGGCGGATGCAGTCCCATCGGAATGAAGAAGCTGTATAAAACGGTCATCGACATTTCCGCCGAAAGCTTGGAGGAATTCTACGTCAGCGGCGGACGGATAGGCACGTCCATAAAGGTTTCGCCAAAGCTGCTGGCAGGTTCGATAAATGCAGTTTTCGCCGAAATAACCGCATAAAAAGGAAAATAAAAATGAACGGTTCGGATATTTTTTCTGTTATCATCTCAATTGCCGTGTTTGCGGCAAGCCTTGGGGACTTCCTGTTTATCAGAAAAGTAATAAGAGAAAACGGCGGCGTCCCCCGTGTGATATTATCGGGAAATCCTTTTTTCAAAGCGTTCACGGCACTGCTTGCGGGAATATGGCTTACAATTATGGGCGTAAAAAATATGGGTACAGCTCCCCTGCCCGAGATAATTCAGATATTCTCCGGACTGTCCGCAGCGGCTGACGGAATATTCGGGCTGTATATCTCAATAAAATATCATACGAGAGGAAAATAAATTTCAAAATGACGGACAAAAACAAAAACAACAAACGCCTTACCGCCGTTCAGCGGAGAATGCTGTTTATGAGCGGGTCGTCGGCAGCACCGTTTATCGCCGTTTTTCTGCTGATGAATTTCATATTCAGATGGCATTTAAAGCTGCCTATACTTATCGGAGTATGCTTTGTTATTATCGGAATATCCTTTCTGATGATGAAAATTTCTCTGAAAAACAACACCTTCATCAAGCTGATGGAAAAGCTCCGAAAGGACGGCTACACCGATGAATATATTGACGGAATGAAAGCGGAGATAGCAAAAGCCGAACGCCGTCTGCGGCTTCGGGACGCCGAGGGCTACAAGGCGATGCTGGGCTTTGCACAGTTTTTCCGAGGTGAACTGGACGAAGCATATACACAGCTAAAAGAGGTAAAAATGCCCCTTCTCAGAAAGCCAATGCGGTGCAAATACATAAACAATCTAATTGCCGTAAGCTTTTTTCTTGAGAAATATGACGAGGTCGCCGACCTGTATAACGAGCATGAAAAGCTGATAATCTCCGACCCGGGGGCACTTATGAAAAGAAGCCTCGGCATGCGGGAATATTCCCGTCAGCGTTATGAAAACGCCGTTACCATTTTCATAAAGCTGATGGAGCTGGAAAGCAAATCGGATACGCTGTTTTCCGACCTGTGCCTGCTTAAAACCATGATGGAGCTGGATATGTACGAAAGCAGCCGCCCGTTTCTCAAATTTCTCGAACGCTACAAGGGACTGCATCAGCTGGGCGAAATAGCCTCGGAGGTCAAAAGAAAGGCTCTCTCGGGACTTCACGAACCGCAAAAGCAGCCAAAAAAGCAAAAATCGAAAAAGAGATAAACGCCAAAAATTTATTTAAATAAAGGAGCGATTTTTATGTCATTAAAAGAGATCAATGTAAACGAGCTGTCCTTCAACCCATTTGAAAAGGTGGGCAAGCAGTGGTTTTTAGTATCGGCGGGCGATGAAAAAACGCTGAATATGATGACCGCTGCATGGGGCGGAATGGGTGTAATGTTCCACAAGAATGTGTTCACCACCGTTATCCGTCCTTCAAGAAAAACCTTTGAAAATGTGTCGGAAAACGAGAATTTCGTTATCTCATTCCTGCCCGAAAAATACCGTGACAAGATGGCATTCTGCGGCAAGGCATCGGGTCATGACTGCGATAAGGTAAAGGAATCGGGACTTACTCCCGTAAAGCTTCCCTGCGGCGAATTTACCTTTGAGGAAGCGGAGCTTGTGTTCGTCTGCAAAAAGCTTTATACACAGCCCATGGAGCTGTCCGGTCTTGCTGCATCGGAAATGCATTGGTATGAGGGCGGCGATGCTCCCCACGTTGCATTTACAGGCGAAATTTTTGCGGCATATTCGGCAGAATAATTTTTCCGGATAACAAAAAAGCAGAGCCATACGGCGGAGTTCATTCCGCTGTACGGCTCTTTTTGCTTGGGGCGTTTTATGTAACGCCGCCAAGACCGAAGCTGATAGAAAGAGCATTATCCACCCTGTTCATCGAAGGGGTGTCCAGCTCTCCCATACGTTCTTTAAGACGTTTTTTATCTATGGTCCTTATCTGCTCAAGAAGCACGATGCTGTCCTTTGCAAGTCCGCAGGAGGAAGCGTTCAGAGAAATATGCGTGGGAAGCTTTGCCTTTTCCTTCTGGCTGGTGATGGCAGCCGCTATGACCGTTGGACTGTGCTTGTTTCCCACATCGTTCTGAACGATAAGCACAGGTCTTATCCCTCCCTGCTCCGAGCCGACAACGGGGCTCAGGTCGGCATAGTATATCTCTCCTCTTTTTACAGACACTTTAAGCACTCCAATCCGAATTTTTTGAATTTGTGTTTTCGCAAATTCTATTTGTATTATTGCCTGTAAATTCTGAAATAATCATCACAGACAAAAAAATCGGACAGACATTGGAACGGCTGTCAAAACCGTCCCTATTACAGGATATGCTCTTCGGCGGATTTTGTCAATCGAACGTTATTCTCCAAGCACTGCCGCACCCAACAGCTTGCCGATGGAGCTTCGGAAAACATAGTCGGCAGAGCTGTCATACTGAGTTTCGCTCTTGTTTATAAGGACAAGCGTGCCGCCGCTGAAATATCTTATCATTCCCGCAGCGGGATAAACAGCCAGTGACGTGCCGCCCACAATAAGCATATCCGCAGCGGTTATTTCGTTTACCGCCTTTTCGATAGCCCGAGTGTCAAGCTGTTCCTCGTAAAGCACCACATCGGGCTTGATATTGCCGCCGCATTCGCATTTCGGAATGCCATCGGAATTCAGTATGTACTCCGCTGAATACGCCTTTCCACAGGAAAGGCAATAATTTCGCAGAACACTGCCGTGCAGCTCCACAACGTTCTTGCTGCCCGCCGCCTGATGCAGTCCGTCAATATTCTGAGTGATGACCGAGGACAGCTTTCCCGACTGTTCAAGCTTTGCAAGGGCATAATGTGCACTGTTTGGCTTTGCGTCCAGACAAAGCATTTTATCCTTGTAAAAACGATAGAATTCGGACATTTTATTTTTAAAAAAGCTGTGAGAAAGAATAGTTTCGGGAGGATAATCATACTTTTGATTATAAAGCCCGTCAACGCTTCGGAAATCGGGTATCCCGCTTTCCGTGGACACTCCCGCACCTCCGAAAAACACTATTCTCGAATGCTCGGAAATAAGCTTCCGAAGCTTGTCTGTTTCTTCCTCAAATGATAATCTTCTCATTTTGAACACTCCTTATTGGCATTATTTTTCCGAAAATAAACTTACACAAACTATCTCGGGACGGTTGAAAAGGCGTATCTCGCCAAGCCCTCTGCTTACCGCAAGATAGCGTCCCTCTATCTCGTAAACGCCCTCCTTGTATTTGGGAAACAGCCTGCGTTCGGGGCTGAGTATACCGCCGATTTTCGGCAGCCTGATAAGCCCGCCGTGAACGTGTCCCCCGAAGGAAATATCTGCACCCCACTCTGCATAGGTTTCAAAATCCAGCGGATTGTGTGCAAGCAGTATCGTGAAATTTTCCGCCGATTTTTTGGGAAGCAGCCTGTTCATCTCCCCGATGCCGAACGTTTTCCAGCCGTACCTGAACTGACGCACTCCCCGATAAAAACAAGCGTCATAGCACAAGCCGCAGACGTTTATCCGCACTCCCCGAAATTCGAACACAGAGGTCTTATTGTCAACGCAGACCGCCCCCGCATTTCTAAGCTCACGCTCCAGCTTTTCCTTCTGTGCCGATGACATATCCGAGCACTCGTGATTGCCGTTCACATAATAAACGGGGAAACGTTTGCATAGCCGTTTAACGAAGCTGATATAGCCGTCCAGGTCGGGGATCTTATGGCTGACCATATCACCCGTCAGCAGGATAATATCGGGTGAAAGCTTTTCAATTTCCGAAATAAGACGTAAGTTTTCTCTGCCGAATTTCTTGTTATGCAGGTCGGAAAGCTGAACTAATTTCAGCCCGCTTGCTGCCTTCGGAAGTCTTTTGCTGTACACCTCAAAGCGTGAAATTTCGATGGAATTTTGCTCAAAATAAAAGAATGCACCCGCAGAAATTGCGGAAATAACCGCAAAAATATGTCTAAATGGTACTTTTCTCACACTTTTCACCTCGCATATATTGTACACTATTCTAAAAAAATTTGCAATTGACGTTTTTTATGAAAAAACTACTTGTTTTTTATTTTGAAATGTGATATAATCATTTTGTAAATTAAGTTAGGGATAATGTTCCTTAATTTATGTCAGATTATTTGAATTAATGAAAGGCGGAATTTTCAATGTCTTTTGAGTCAACAGTGAAAAAGGTACAGAAAGCATATTTCGCAGACGCAACAGTTGACGCAAGCGGTTATGCTAACTTCGGTGTTACAGTTAATGTTACCGATGAGAAGAACAGCGGCAAATTTTTTATTGCAGTAACAGACGGTCAGTTCAGAGTTGAGCCTTACGCTTACGATGACAGACTTTGCGAACTCTCCCTTACAGCAACCGTTCTGAACAGCGTTATCAGCGGCAAGACCACAATCATGTCCGCTATCGAAAAGGGCAAGATCACCTGTGAGGGCAGCCTCGAAGGTGCAGAAAAGGTTCAGGCTCTGATCTCAAGTGCAGTTCCCGCAGTTAAGGCTGCTGAGGCAAAGGCAGAGAAGCCCGCAAAGGAGACAAAGGCTGCTAAGCCCGCTGCTAAGAAAACAGAAGAAAAGCCTGCTGCCAAGAAGGCTGCAGAGAAGCCCGCTGCTAAAAAAGCAGAGGAAAAGCCCGCTCCCAAGGCTGAGGAAGTAAAGGCTGAAGCACCTAAGGCTGAAGCTCCCAAGACAGAAGCTAAGGCAGAAGCTCCCGTTAAGAAGGCAGCTAAGCCCAGAGGAAGAGCTAAGAGAAAGTAATTTCTCACAATTATCTGCAAGATATGCCGCCCTTTTCACCGAAACGGGCGGCTTTTATTTTACGGTAAACCGAGCTGCAATTGCGGAACGTTTCGCTGTTTGCTGTGACATTTTTCGGAGGAATACAGATGGATAAAATTCGTTTCACCGAAGCCTGCAAAAAGGTGTCGGGCGGCGAACAGCTGAAAAGCGGCGTGGGAACGCTTTCAGAGAAAACCGTTCACGCTGTGCTGAAAAACTATTTTGAACCGTTTACCGACAGCCAGGAGCAGAAAATATGCGGATTTGTGGCGGATATTGCGGGAGAAAACGGCATTATCGAAATACAGACTAAGGGCTTTGACAAGCTTCGAAAAAAGCTTGACGTATTTCTGACAGCCGCTCCAGTGACTATCGTTCACCCCGTTTACAGCAAGCTGAAAATCATAAAGCTTGACGAAAAAGGCACGGTAATATCCCGCCGAACATCTCCGAAAAAGGAAAGCTTTTACGATATTTTCCCCGAGCTTTACAAGATAAAAAACCGCCTTGCGGAGGATAACTTAACGCTGCATATCGTTATGCTTGAAGCGGAGGAATACCGCATTACAGGGGACGTGAAAAAGCCCCGTCGGTCACGGAAGGATTATGTGAAATACGATAAATATCCCACCGAGCTTGCAGACGAGCTTATCCTGAACCGTCCCGCCGACTATCTTTATTTTATCCCGAATGAGCTTCGTTCATACGAATTTACCGCAAATGATCTTGCTGATGCGGCAAAAATAAGTCTGCCCCTCGCACGAATTGCTCTGAACATTCTCACAAGTATAAATGTTACGGAAAAAATCGGTGCAAGGAACAGACGCTATCTTTATAAAGTCACCACGGAAATTTTGTAAGAGAATACATAGCTGTCCCCCGCCGAAAGCTTCTTTGCGTGGGGCATTTCGGTCAGCTCCTCAACCTTGTCACAGTAAACGGGAACGGAGCTCCAAGGCTCTAAGCAAACGAAATTCGCATCATTTCGTGCAGGCGACCAAACGGCAATACAGCCGCTGTTATCATAGTCCAGACGGACAGCCGTGCCCGATTTTTTGCTTTTCAGCGAAATTGAGGACGAGTTTGGCTTGTCCTTCATAAATACGTCATGGGCAAAAAGCTCGTGGGTCAGCGGCACTTCTTTTCCGTTGTCGAGAATGGTACGCTCACCGTTCGGTACAGGCTGTGTAATGGTCTCATTTTCGGAATATTCAACGTAATAGTCCTCGAAATCATCACCGTCATTCAGCGGACAATTAAATGCGGGATGTCCGCCGATGAAAAAGAAAATGTCCTTATCATCGGTATTTTTCACCGTAACGGAAGTGGTCAGTGTATTTCCCGAAATGGTATAATCCGCTGTCAGCTCAAATTTGTAGGGATATTTTTTCAGCGTTTCATCGGTCGAACTAAGAACAAAACGAACGCTCCCGCTGTTTTCCGAAACACATTCAAAAGCTGTATCTCTTGCAAAGCCGTGATTTGAAAGGGCATATTCCGAACCGTTCACCGTGTATTTTTTCGACTCGGTATTGCAGATAAACGGGAACAGCAGCGGTGCGTGACGCTTCCATATCTCGGGGTCTGCCTGCCAGATAAACTCCTTGCCGTCGGCGTTTTTCAGGGACGAAAGCTCTGCTCCGAAGTCGGAGATCTGTGCTGTCAGCGTGTCGGAAGATATTGTGTAAAGCATAAATTTTACCTCCGTGAAGAATAATATTTTCCATAATTATACTATAAATCCAAACGTCTGTCAATAGAAAGGACAATACTATGAAAATTATGTCGGTAGACTACGGCGATGCAAGAACAGGGCTTGCCATCTGCGATAAAACCGAGTTTCTCGCATCTCCCCTGACCGTTATCAACGAGTATAACGCCGACCGCTGTGCCGAAAAAATTGCGGGATATGTTCAGTCGGAAAAGCCCGAGCTTATCGTTGTGGGACTGCCCAAAAATATGAACGGCACCGAGGGCGACCGTGCGGAAAAATGCCGTGAATTCGGCAGGATTATCGCTGAAAAAACAGGCGTTGAGGTGGTAATGTGGGACGAACGCTGCACCACCGTTTCAGCCCATCAGATACTAAACGAAACCAATGTCAGGGGCAAAAAACGCAAAGCCGTCGTGGACGCCGTTGCCGCCGTTATTATCCTGGAAAGCTATCTGGAATTTCGCAAAAACAGCAAGTAAACCTACAAAAATCTACGGAAAGGAGTTTCAAAAATGGACGAAAAAATCTATCAAATGATACAGGAAAAGCTTGATGAAATCGAAGAAAAGGAACAGATAGAAATACTTCTTTGTGTTGAATCGGGCAGCCGTGCATGGGGCTTCGAGTCCCCCGACAGCGACTATGACGTGCGGTTTATCTATGTCCGCAAAAAGGATTTTTATCTGAGGCTTGAGAAAACACGGGACGTTATCGAGTGGCAGCTGGACGATGTTTTCGATATAAACGGCTGGGATATTCAGAAAACGCTTCGGCTTCTCTACAAGTCAAATCCCACTGTTTTTGAATGGAACAACTCCCCCATCATCTACCGAAAGTCCGATAAATGGGACAGTATCGCCGGACTTTTGAACGATTATTTTGACGTAAAAAAAGGGCTATACCACTACTTCAGCACGGCAAAATCCGACTACCGAAAGCATTTAAGCGATGAAAAGGTTAAACTAAAAAAATATTTTTATGTACTGCGAACTTTACTTGCCTGCGAGTGGATATTAGACAAGGGTACACCCCCGCCTATGTTGTTTTCCGAGTTATGCAAAGCGGAGCTTCCGTGTGAACTGCATTCCGTTGTAAACAGACTGCTTGAAGAAAAAATGAAAACCCCTGAGATGGGCAAGGGCGACCGAATTGACATTCTCCACGACTATATCAAGTCGGAATTTGAAAAGATAGAGCAGATAATAAACAGCACGGAAACAGTCAAGGAAAACAGCTGGGAAGCCCTTAACAAGGCGTTTCTTACAATAGTTGACGAGTATTCCGACGGAAAGTGAGAACACTATGAAAAGCGAATATTTTGACAGATTGCTTGAGCTTCTATCCTTGGAATTCAACTGTTCCCCCGATGATTTTCGGAAAAACGAGAACGTTCTGACTATCTCTGATATAAAAGAGGGACGGCGTGTATATTCCCCCGAGAAATACTTTTTCCATATGGTCACCACAGGCGGAAATGCTGTGGTCACGGCAGACGAACAGCTTCACCCGTTTCTCGGAGATTTTATCAAGGACGACACGGGGCATTGGCTTTTTGAATTTCCAAAGCTTCTGCCTCTTGAAAAAAAGCTGAATGAGTTCGGGTATACGCTCACTCAGACATACCATATGTTTCTGCCTTGTGGAGAGTCCCAACCGATAAAAAGCTATCCCGTCAAGTGGTTTTACGGTGAGGATTTTTTCGGATTTTACGGCGATGAACGTTTCCCGAATGCCATCTGTGAAAAGTATCTTCCTAACCGTCCCGATAGAATAGTTGTCTGTGCCTATGACGGCGGCGAAATTATGGGAATGGCGGGCTGCTCCGAGGACGCTCCCCATTGGCAGCAAATAGGCATTGACGTAATGCCGAAATACCGTTCAATGGGCGTCGGGACATATCTCGTGACCCTGCTGAAAAACGAAATTATCCGCCGAGGTGACATTCCCTTTTACGGAACGAGCCTGTCCAACTATCATTCGTGGAATATTGCCATAAACTGTGGTTTTCGTCCCGCTTGGGTAGAGATAGGAGCGAACAAGGTGAAAACTGTTTCCGAAATATAAGCTGCTATTGCTCCGATTTTCCAAAAAGCTCCCTTATCCCCGCAATAAGAATAAACCCGCCGAACAGCCTGGAAAGCATTGCCGAACCTATAAACTGTGCTGCCATAAAACCAACCGCCGCTGCAGCCAGTCCCGAGATGATAACGGGAAACAGCTTTTTCCAATTTATCAGCTTGTTTCGGCTGTGGATAATAACGGCAAGTGCGGCGATGGGCAGAAAGCAGAGCAGATTTATTCCCTGTGCTTCCAGCTGGGAAAATCCCCCGAAAATAGTCAGCCACATTATAAGCAGCATACCGCCGCCCACGCCCATAGCTGCAAGCATTGCCGAGAAAAATGCAGCAACGTATATCATCGGAAGATAAGCCTCCCGCCTGCGATTATCATCATTATCCCGAATAGCCGTTTCAGCGGTTTATTCGGGATTTTTTTCAGCAGAATACCACCAAGCAGTGCACCCGGCAAACCGGCAGGTATCAGGCGGAGGGCTTCCTGCCACGGAAGCTCTCTTGTCCCGAGATAGAGTGCTGCCGACAGTATGGACAATGGCAGAGTCACAGCCAGCGAACAGGCATGTGCGGATTTTTGCTCAATTCCGCAGGAACGCAGCAGCGGAACAGCGGCTATTCCCCCGCCCGAGCCGAACAGACCATTCAAAAAGCCTACCGCACAGCCTGTCAGCACAAGTTTCGATTTCCCGACTTTTCTATCAGTCATAATTTCACCTGCTTCAAGCATTTTATGTAAAAAGTCAGATGGTTATATAAATGCGGCATATACCGATATATTTACAAAGTATAAAGTGATATAATCTTTGTAATACAGAGAACAGCATAATTATTATCCCGAAGAAATCTTAAAATATGCAAAAAACCGCTGCGGACAAACCGCAGCGGCAGATTGCGTATGATCGGGCGATTAACCCTTTACACCACCCATAGTAACACCCTTGATGATGAACTTGGAAAGTGCAATATAAACCAGAACAACAGGTATGATGGAGAGCAGGATGAACATATAAATTTCACCGAGGTCACCGTTACGAGAGTTCATTTCGCTTCGCAGAAGTGCAAGCATGATAGGAACAGTTGACTTATCCTTCTTGCTGATGATCAGTGCAGGAGTAAAGAAGTTGTTCCATGACTGAACGAAAGCAAAGATCATCTGAACAGCCATAGCAGGCTTCAGCATAGGAAGTGCGATAGCATTGAAGGTGAAGAACTCGTTTGCACCGTCAACACGGGCAGCTTCGATGATCTCAAGAGGCATCGTACTCTCAATGTTTTGCTTCATATAGAAGAATACAGCAGGAGAAGCGATGGAAGGAATGATCAGAGGCCAGTATGTGTTCATCAGACCAACCTTGGAAACCAGCTGAATGAAACCAACTGCGGATACCTGTGTGGGGATCATCATTACAACCATGATAAAGTTGAATGCGATCTTCTTGCCCTTAAAGTCGTAAACATGGATACCGTAAGCAGTAAGAGCGGAGAAATATGTACACAGCAGACAGCATGATGCAGCAATGACGAAGCTGTTCAGCAGTCCCTTAGGGATAGCGATAAGGGAAGTATCGTTCCAAGCGGTATTCAGGTTAACAAAGAAGTTTCCGCTGGGGATCATTGTGAAACCTGCCTGCAGCTCAGCATTGGATCTGGAGGCGTTGATTATCAGCAGATAAAACGGGAAAAGACAGAGGATCGCAATGAGCACCATAAAGATATAGACGCCGGTTCTAGCAGCAGTCAGCTTTATCCTCTCGTTCTGCCCCTGCATATCAGTAGCATTACTCATAATAACTCAGCCCCCTTTGATTTCTTTACCTTTTTCTTCGGGCTGTCGTCGGTTACAAGGGACTTATAAACAACGAAGCTCAGTGCACCGGTGATGATGAACATAATTGCGGAAATAGCACCGCCCATACCGAAGTTCTTACTTGTTGAGATGTAGTTGTTCAAATACATTACAAGCGTCATAGAAGTACGGTTCGGGTTACCATGACCGGCAGTAAGGATCTGGGGAACATCGAACATCTGCAGACCACCGATAAGAGCGGTGATAGCAACGTAAACGATGATAGGCATCAGCAGAGGAAGTGTGATCTTGAAGAGAACCTGAGTTGAAGTTGCACCATCGATGGAAGCAGCCTCGAACAGGCTTCCGTCGATACCCATAATACCTGCCATCAGAAGGATGGTTGTGTTACCGAACCACATCAGGAAGTTGACAAATGCAACCAGGCTTCGTACCGATACAGTCTGTCCGAAAAAGTCGTAAACTTCACCGGTCATTGACTGAATGATCTGGTTGATAGGTCCGACATTGGAGAACAGTGTAAAGAACAGCATCGAGAAAGCGGATGCCATGATAAGGTTAGGCATATAGATAACGGTCTTGAAAAATGCCTGTCCCTTAATGTTAAGACGGTTAGCTGTGAAGAAGATAGCTAAAAGGAGTGCTACAACAAGCTGAGGAACAGCTCCCATAAACCACATAATCATTGTGTTCACAGTATAGTCGATAACCTGTATATTACCGGTGTTATCGGGTGTAAACAATTTTTTGTAGTTTTCAAAGCCAACAAAATTAGGTCCTACCTGTGTCAGACCGTCACGGTAATTCTCGAAGAAGCTGTTATAGAACGTCGAAACCAACGGAATGAGCGAACAGAAGATAAATACAATAAAGAAAGGTGCGATGAATATGTAACCCCATTTTGCATAGCTGATAGATTTACGCTTGTTTTTTGACATTTCGTACCACCTCATACGTAAAAATATCCGGTATTAGTACCGCAAAAACTGGTGAAACCATGGTCACAATCAATTCTGCATTTTTTTGAATTCATTTTTGCAGCTGCAAGATATTGCGGCTGTCATCAATAATTCATGCATATTGCACAAAAATGCACAACTATTTGTGAGAAAAGTTTCTAAAATCGGTTCAAAGGATAAAATAAGGGGGCAAGACAAGAATTTTGCCTTGCCCCACAAGTGCTTTTAAGTTACGTTAGTAAAGAATTACTGAGCGGGAACTGTAACTGCAGGATACTTCTCAGAAACGAACTTGTAGAAGTTAGCGTATGCCTCTTCCTCAGAGATTGTGCCCTTGAAGTAATCAAGGAATACAGTTGTGATGTTCTCGTTGAGGAGCTGGTCATACTTAGTCTTGTTCTCGAACTTGATGTTCTTAGCAAGCTCACAGAATACAGCAGTATCGTTCTGGTTGCCGAGGAATGCATTGCCGTACTCAGGATCAGCAGCAACTGCTTCATTTACCTTTGTATTGTTGGAGAACTGCATCTCGTTCTTAACGAGGTTTGTGCAGACTTCTTCGTTAACTGTGAATGTGTTCATGATGTCAGCAAGCATTGTCGGGTTGTCAGTGCCGGTAGCACCAAGGAGCCATGTGCCGCCCCAGAAGTAAGCCTGAGGACCTTCAACGATAGCCCAGTCGCCGCTGCAGCCCTTTTCGGGATCCTGAGCGTTGCCCATGCAGAAGTTGTAGTACCAAGCAGGACCAAAGAAGCACATTGTCTTACCTTCAGCAAACATCTGAGCGGTCTTCTCATCGTCCCAAACACCGGCAGAGAGTGTGTAGCCCTTATCCATGAAGTTCTTAGCCTGTGCGATGTAATCCTTCATAGCCTGAGGAACAACGAGGTTGTTGTTAGCGTCAACCCAAGCTTCTGTAGCATTGTTGGACCATGTACGATATGTTTCAGCATAAGAAGCTGTCATGAGGTAGCCCTTTTCCTTAGCTGTAGCAGCTACGGACTCGAACTTGCTCCAGTCGCTGAGAGCATCCTGTACAGCAGCAGGATCATCTGTGCCGAGAACATCCTGAGCGATAGAACGTCTGTAGATCAGAGCAGCAGGGCAGCACTGGAAGGATACACCCTTCATAACGCCGTTAGCATCAGAAGCAGCATCTACTGTGTACTGATACATTGTGTCAGCCTTCTTAACACCGATAGATGTAACGTCGAGAGTTGCATCTGTATCTGTGTACTTCTTGATGTAGTCAGCCTCAGCAAGGAACATATCGATCTTGTCGTCAGCAGCAGCATCAGCCTGAGCGAGGAGAGCCTCATCGAGCTTTTCCTGGTATACGCCGCCGTCGGAAGGATTGATGATCCAGTTTACAGTGATTCCCTCGGGAACAGTGTAGTACTTCTCGAAGAAGCCCTTGAACTCTTCGTTCCAAGCGTAGATGTTGAATACCTTACCCTCGTCTGCAGCAGCAGCGGAATCGCCGCCTGCAGGAGCCTCAGCGGAATCGCCGCCATCAGCAGCTGCTGCTGTTGTGTCAGCAGAATCATTGCCGCCTGCAGCGGTTGTTGTAGCATTATCGCCGCCTGTGCTTCCGCAGCCTGCGAGCATTGTGCCTGCCATTGCGAGTGAAGAGAGAAGTGCAAGTGTTTTCTTAAGATTTCTCATTGGTTTTTTCCTCCTTAAATATATAATATATTTCATTGGTGAAATATATTAGCGTGAATTGAATTTCCGAAGCCTTATGTAAGCTCCTTAACGGATTCACCTTCCAGAACATACCCCGGTATCACCACAGGCGGCACATCGGCGGATATTTCCTTTCGCATCAGGGAAATAAGAAGCCTTGCCGCTTCTCTGCCCAAACGCTCGGTATCCTGTTTGATAGTTGTAAGCTTCGGACGCAGAACTCTTGAAAGCAGAATGCCGTCATAGCCTGCAATTGAAATATCATCGGGAACCGAAAGTCCCATTTCCTCCAGTGCATTCATCGCACCGACAGCTGAAAAATCATCCGGGAGGATAATGCATGTAGGCGGGTCGGGCAGCTTCAGAAGCTCTGTAATGACCCTTTCGGTAATTACGGGATCCTGATATTTGCCCTGTACCGTATACTCGTCCCGATACTGTAATCCGAGCTGTTCCAACGCTTCCTTGTACCCTTTAAGACGGGCATTTGTAACGTCGGAAACATCTCCATATATGTAAGCTATCTTTGTATGCCCCTTGCCGCTGACGTATCTCACCAGATCGCCCATGCCCTTAACATTATCCGACACCACCGACGGCTTCTTGTCCGAAATATAATCGACCGTAACAAGAGGCAGAGGGCTGTCCAACAAGGATCTGACGTTATCCGAGTAGAAATCGCCGCATGCGATGAACACGCCGTCAACATTTCTGTAAAGGCAGTGCTCATAATAGGTCACATCAAGTTCGCCTACGTTACTGCTGATAAAAGTTATGTCATAGCCGTGCTTTTCGGCTTCCCTTTTGAAGCTGTTAAGCACCGATGAAAAGTAGCTGTGTTCAAGACCGCTGTCCGCCTTTTCCACCAGCAGAACGCCGATGTTATAGGTTTTATTGGTTTTCAGTGCCCGTGCCTGAGAATTGGGCAGGTAGCCGAGCCTTTTGGCGGTATCTCTAACAAGCTGCTTGGTTGCTTCGCTTACGTCCTTGTGATTGTTCAGAGCCTTGCTGACGGTAGCGATCGAAACGCCGCACTCGCCTGCAATATCCTTGATCGAGATCACACGAACACCACACTTTCACGAATATACCCTAAAAAGCATATCCATACTTCACAGTGTAGGGCATAGCAGATTGAAACAAAAATCTGTCCGCAGAGCCGTGCTCTGCAAATTGGATTAAAACGTTTTCGTGTCTATAAATATACAACTAACAAGCCGATATGTCAATGCTTTTTAAAATTAATTTATAAAAATTAGTCGTTCTGCACAAATATCAAACCTGTTTTTGCACATTTTAGCAGATGGATTTGTCGAGATATGGAAAATAAATAAATATTTTATATTAGAGTTCCACGTCAAAATAAATAAACCGCACTGCATTCGCAAAAGCTTTTTGTGCAAAAATTATACCCTGCATAAAAAACAGGACAACGAAAACGATTGAAAAAGTAAACGTATACAAAATTTTCCTAAAGGGGATTTTTTGTGAAATTTACCATTTGGTTCACAGAACCTCATAAGAAAAATTTTCAAAGCGGAGCCGAACGCCCTCATCGGTTTCGGGAGGGAGCAGTGCCATTGCCACAGTGACGATCTCACCGTCGCTGTCGGTCCGGCGAAGCTCGGCGTATTCACCGTTTATTTTTTCCACAACATATTCAAATGGACCCATAAAAAGCCACCTCAGTCGATGACGATATAATTGTCGGCAGCGTTTTCCTTAGTCGCATATTCGCTGACGGAAAGCACCTTGACCTTAAGCGGCCGCTGACCGAGATTTATCTCGATAATATCGTCCACCTTGACCTCGTAAGACGCTCTGGCAGGCTTTCCGTTGACGAAAACTCTGTCGGCGTCGCATGCCTCATTTGCAACAGTTCTGCGTTTGATGAGCCGTGTTACCTTAAGATATTTGTCAAGCCTCATATAAAAACCTCCCAAAAAATCAGGGTGCATCAGTCTGCACCCCGATACCTGTATTCATTAAGACAACAGAGATCTTACTTAGCGTCAACAGCTTCCTTAAGAGCCTTGCCGGGCTTGAAAGCGGGAGCCTTCTTAGCAGGAACTTCCTTCTTCTCCTTAGTTCTGGGGTTGATGGACATCTTAGCCTTTCTGTCCCTTACCTCAAATGTGCCGAAGCCAACGATCTGTACCTTGTCGCCCTTAACGAGTGCATCGGTAACAGCGGAAGTGAAAGCTGCAACAGCCTTCTCAGCGTCCTTCTTGCTGAGCTCGCTCTTTTCAGCAACTGCATTGATTAAATCTGCCTTTGTCATAATATTTTACCTCCAACAAAATGTTATTTCTTAGCCTGATCCCAATAGGCATCAAGCTTATCTATGCTAAGGGTTTTCATATCTGTCCCCTGCATCCTGATTAAATTTTCGGTACGTTCAAATCTGTCAATAAACTTACCGACGCCCCTTGTAAGGGCTTCCTCTGCGTCATTTTTAAGAAGTCGGGAAACATTCACCGCCGAAAACAGCAGATCGCCCAGCTCGTCGGACACAGAATCCGCATCGCCCGAAGCCACAGCAGCCCTCAGCTCGGCAATTTCCTCCTCAAGGCGGACAAGAGCAGCCTCGGCAGACGGAAAATCCATACCCGCCCTTGCAGCCCGCTGACCTACCTTCTGTGCCCGCATAAGTGCAGGCAGTGCGGGAGATACCGAACGGAGCGTTTCCGTATAGGTTTCCTGACCCTTGGTTTTCTGCTTTATGTCGTTCCAGTTTTTGAGCACCTGCTCGCTGGTTTCCGCAGTAACATCTCCGAAAACGTGGGGGTGCCTTACTATCAGCTTTTTGCAGATACCGTCAACGGAATCGCCGAAGCAAAAGCTTCCCTTTTCCTCCTCTATCCTGCAATGGAACACCACCTGCAGCAGCACGTCACCCAGCTCCTCCTTGAGCAGCTCGGCATCATCGCTGTCGATAGCCTCCACAGCCTCATAGACCTCTTCGATAAAGTCCTTGCGGATAGACTTATGATCCTGCTCCCTGTCCCAGGGGCAGCCGTTTTCCGAGCGGAGAATTCTCATTATCTCCAGCAGGTCGTTTATATCGTATTTATCCTTGAATTTAAAATCCACCCGAGAGATACTCCTTTCGACCTTTCGCACAGCGAAAGACTACTTATTTATATTAACCTATCTTGCGGATAAATTCAAGCCTTTTTTGAAATTTTTTAAGATTTTAGCATTTTCAACATTCTTTTCAGCAATTCGGGCTGCAAAAATATACTAATTATGTAAATTAGTCCGCCAAAAATGACGGAAATTCCTAATTTTACCACCATCGAAATGTGGCTCGGAAGCATATCGAAGATAATCCCCGCCCCAAGAGCACACAGTATTCCCGAAACACAAATGCCAAATAACGGAAACAGCACCTCTCCGAGCCTTGTTTTGGTGTGACGGCACAAGACCGTAACCGATACTGCCGACAGTATGCCGTAGCAAACGGTCGTTGCCGCCGCAGCACCCGAAACATTCAGCGTCGGTATGGGCACCAGCAGCAAATTCAGCAAAAACTTCACCGCTGCCCCCGCCGCCATAAACTTCACGGGAATATCCGCCCGTCCCGCCGCCTGAAGCATTGCAAAAACGGGAGCGGTCAGCGAAAGGAACACCACCCCTATCCCCAATATTTTCAAGGGCATAACGGAAATAGCAGCCTCGTCGGGACGTGACGAAAACAGCGTAAACAGTATCGGCTCGGCGAGAGCGGAAATTCCCAGCCCGCAGGGGAACGCTACCAGCCCGCAGGCGGTCACTCCGTCACAGACGCTTTTGTGGATCCTTTCGCTGTCCCCCGCCGCCCATGCTTCGGACATTGCGGGAATCATTCCCTTGCCGAACATATTCGTAAATGACGGAACAAGGTTGAAAACCGTCACTGCCAGCCCCGTAAAGCTGCCGAAAATGAAATTCGCTATCGCCGCAGGGTCATCAAGTCCCCCGCACATTGCCGAAAAATAGTTTATATTTTCGGCAGCGGTCTTTCCTATGATAGCGGTTATGGTCGCAAGATCGGCGATGGAAGTTAGATTGGTTATCAGCGAACCCAATGCCACGGGAACAGCCACCGACAGCAGCTGACCTATGACCCGTTCGCCGCCTTCCTCTTTTCGGGGATATTCCGCTGCTATTTCCCGACGCAGACAGCCGTCCTTTATTGCCAGATAAAGTGCCGAGAATATCCCCGAAACGGTTATCCCCGAAACCGCAGCCGCCGACGCCGCCGACAGCACTGCTTCCTCCGACAGCGGGTCGGGTCCCAGAAAAGCGAATATCTCCGCAAAAAGGGACGGCTTTTCCCGTGCAAGGGTCAGCGTCAGCCCACAGAAGGACAGCCCCCACAGCAGTTTCACAGCAGCCTCTATGACCTGTGAGATGGCGGTCGGGTACATATTCCGCATACCCTCCCACAGCCCCCTGTAAACCGCCGTAAGGCAGCCTGTCAGTATAGTTGGTGCTATCATCAGCACCGACGGAAGAACGTACTCCGTCCCCGATGAACGGCAGATAGGTATTGCCAGCAGCATAAGCAGCAGCGAGGCGGCAAGTCCGAACAGTCCGAACACCGTCACCGCCGTCCGCCGAATACGGAGGATATTCCCGTAACGTCCCAGGGCACGGCTTTCTGCCGTTACCGCCGCCACCGCCGTGGGCAGCCCCGTAACGGAAACGGCGTATATGGGCATAAATATCCCGTAAGCACAGGAAAAATATCCCATTCCCGTGCCGCCCAGCATATTTGCCAGCGGTATCTTGAATACCGCACCGAGTATCTTCACCGCCGCCGCCGATGCCATAAGTATCGCCGAACCCACAAGAAAGCTTTGTTTTTTCATAATTATCGCCCTTTTTGCCGAAAATTTCACAGATAAAGCTTGTATCAACATTTTTATGTTGCTATTTCTGAAAATATGTGCTATAATAGATGTACCCAATTATGAAAGGACGCTTTTTTATGGATTACATTTTCTCCGAAAAGGTTTCGCATTTACAGGCCTCTGCTATCCGTGAGATACTCAAATTCACCGCCGACCCCGAGGTCATTTCATTTGCAGCGGGCAATCCCGCACCCGACACATTCCCCGTTTCCGACGTAACTAAAATTATTGACGATATTATGAAGGAAAACCCCATCGCCGCTTTGCAGTACAGCGTTACCGAGGGCTATACCCCCCTGCGTGAAGCCCTTAAAAAGGAGCTTGCGGAGGACGGCTGCTTCGACCCCGAGCTGGACGACCTTATCATCACCTCGGGTGCACAGCAGGCAAACGAGCTTTCCTGCAAGGTAATGTGCAACGAGGACGACACCATTGTCTGTGAAGCCCCCAGCTTTATCGGCAGCCTTAACGCATTCAAGTCCTACAAGGGCAGCATTGTGGGCGTTCCCCTAGAAAATGACGGCGTTGACCTGAACGTTCTGGAAAATACCCTTAAAAGCCGCAAAAACGTCAAGCTCATCTACCTTATCCCCAATTTCCAAAATCCAACGGGACAGTGCATGAGCCTTGAAAAACGCAAAGCAGTTTACGAGCTGGCAAAAAAATACAGCGTACTTATCTTAGAAGATAACCCCTACGGCAGACTTCGTTTTTCGGGCGAGCCTATCCCCTCCATCAAAACGCTTGACAGGGACGGCATCGTTATCTACTCGGGAACATTCAGCAAGGTGCTTGCCCCGGGCATCAGAGTGGGCTATGTGTGTGCTCCCAAGCCTGTTATCCAGAAGATAGTTGTCTGCAAGCAGGTTTCCGATGTCCACACAAATATCCTCTCACAAATGGTCTGCCACAAGTATATGACCGAATATGACTGGAAGGGTCATCTGAAAGAGCTTCCCGACATTTACAGAAGAAAGTGCGGACTTATGCTTTCGGAGATGGACAAAAATCTCTCGAAGAAAATCAGCTATACCCGTCCCGAAGGCGGACTGTTCATATGGGCTACCCTCCCCGAGGACTGCGATATGATGTCCTTCTGCAAGCGTGCAGTTGCGGAATACAAGATAGCAGTCGTTCCCGGAAGTGCCTTTATGATCTCCGAAACCGACAAGACCACCTCATTCCGACTTAATTTCTCCACCCCCACCGACGAACAGATCGTCAAGGGAATCGAAATACTCGGCAGACTTTCCAAGGAAATGTTTGACTGATAAGCGAAAGGATAGATAAAAATGTCAGAACAGAACACACAGCAGGAAGAAAAGAAGATTATTTTTAGCGGTATACAGCCCACAGGCACATTCACCTTAGGCAACTATATCGGTGCGGTTTCCCATTGGGGCAAGCTGCAGGACGATTACCGCTGCATCTATTCCATCGTAGATATGCATGCTATCACCGTCCGTCAGGACCCTGCGGAGCTGAGAAAGCACACCCTTGAGGCATATGCCCTGATACTTGCATGCGGGATTGACCCGAAGAAGTCCATTGCATTTATCCAGAGCCATAACCGAAATCACGCCGAGATGAACTGGATATTGTCCTGCTCCACACAGTTCGGCGAGCTTTCCCGTATGACTCAGTTCAAGGATAAATCCCAGAAGCACCCCGATGACATAAATGCGGGACTTTTCACCTATCCCGTGCTTATGGCGGGAGATATTCTCCTTTACAAGGCAGATCTTGTTCCCGTTGGCGTTGACCAGAAGCAGCATCTGGAGCTTGCGAGAAATGTTGCACAGAGATTTAATCAGAGATACGGCGAGCTGTTCACCGTGCCCGATGCCTATATCCCCAAGGTCGGTGCAAAGGTAATGTCCCTTGCAGACCCCACCAAGAAAATGTCCAAATCCGACGAAAATCAGAACGGCTGCATATACATTCTCGATGAGCCCGATGTTATCATCAGAAAGTTCAAAAAGGCTGTCACCGACTCCGAAGCCTGCGTTCGTTACGCCGAGGGCAAGGACGGTATCAACAACCTTATGAGCATCTATTCCGTGGTAACGGGCAAGTCCAACGAGGAAATAGAGCGTGAATTTGACGGCAAAGGCTACGGCGACTTCAAGCTTGCTGTGGGCGAAGCTGTTGCAGACCATCTGAAACCCGTCCGTGAGGAATACAAGCGTCTTATCGCCGACAAGGCATATCTCAAGGAGTGCTACACGGCAGGTGCGGAGGCAGCTATGCGTATATCCTCGAAAACACTCGCAAAGGCTTACCGCAAGGTCGGCTTTGTTGATTTTAAATAATTATTTCCAAATAAAGCAAAACGGCATCTGTCCTATAATCGGGACAGATGCCGTTTTGCTTTTGGAGAAAGTAAAAATTATTCCTTTGTTTCTTCCACCGTAACATCGGCAGGGTCGGCAACCTCATTCTCATCGGGCTGCTCGGGTCTTATGCCGCCTGCACCGCACTTGCAGCAGTAAATGTTGGTAATGTCATTCTCCGCACCGCATGAGGGGCAGTAAATGATACCCTTGATCTGGGAGATCTGGCTGCGAAGAGATGCAATGCTCATATTCTCGTTGGCGATCTGAACGAAATAATCGTCGTAATCCGTGCCCGAGATATGCTTGTTATCCTCGTAAAATTTCTTTCCGATAGCAGCATAAGCATCTCTCATACGGGACTCACACTGTGAGATCTGGTGATTGAGCTTGGTCACCTCGGCAAAGCTTTTAGCTTTTTCCGCTGCATCCTTGCCTGCTTCTGCGGCTGTTTTGCCTGCATCGGTGAGAGTTTTGCTGATTTTATCGAACATTCCCATAGTAATTACCTCCTAATAATATATATTATACGTTGTATATCATCATTATACTATGCTTTATTATATTTGTCAAGACATTTTCTAAAAAATTTCAAAAATTATCTTATTATTTTTCTGACAATTTCCTCTTTGGCGGGTTTTTCGGCTGAAAATGTGAATACTTCGGCAAATCTCCCGACAGCTTCGGCGGTGGTCTTTTCGTCGGCAGATGAACTGTAAAGCCGTCCCAGAACCTCTCCCTTTTCTGCAAAGTCGCCTACGGTTTTCAAGAATACGATGCCCGCCGTGCTGTCGATAGCTCCGCCCAGCTCTGTCCGCCCCGCACCGAGGGAGCAAGCTATAAGCCCCGTTTCCTCGCAGGAAATATGCGTTATATATCCGCTTTGAGCCGCCCTCACCTCGGTGACAGCCGCCGCAGGGGGGAAATTCCCATAATCGTCTAAAACAGCCGCATCGCCGCCCTGACTTTCGACAGTACGGCGAAGCACATCAAGTGCCCGACCGCTGTCAAGGGCATTCTCGGCAGCCTGACGGCATTCCTCGGCTGTTCCCTTGTCCGCAAGAAACAGCATCTCCGCCGCAAGGGTGAGCGACAGCTCCCGAAGCCTTGCCTCACCCCTGCCCTTAAGCGTTTCTATCGCCTCGATGACCTCCAGGGAATTGCCAACCGTCATTCCAAGGGGCTGCTCCATATCGCTGATGACGGCTGAGCATTTTCTGCCCGCCGATTTTGCGGTCTTTACCATAAGCTCCGCAAGCCGCACCGAATCGTCATAGGACTTCATAAATGCACCGTCGCCTGTTTTTACATCAAGCACGATGCCGTCTGCACCCGTGGCAAGTTTCTTGCTCATAATGCTTGAGCATATCAGCGGAATGCTGTCAACGGCAGAGATACTGTCCCTTAAAGCGTACAGTTTCTTGTCGGCGGGAACGAGCTTTCCCGTCTGACCCGCTATGGCGAAGCCGCAGCTTTTCACTATCTCGGCAAATTTTTCGGCAGACAGCGAAGTGTTGAACCCGGGGATAGCTTCCAGCTTGTCGATAGTACCGCCTGTGTGTCCCAGACCTCTTCCCGACATTTTGGGGACGAATATCCCACAAGCAGCGGCAATTGGTCCGACAATAAGCGTGGTCTTATCCCCGACACCGCCTGTGCTGTGCTTGTCGGCAGTAAATCCGCCCACAGACATACTGAGAGTGTCCCCCGAATGTTCCATTTCCTGTGTCAGCAGGACGGTTTCACGTTCGGTCATGGAATTGAACCATATGGACATTACCAGTGCCGCCGCCTGATAGTCGGGTATCTCCCCGTTCACATAGCCCCTGACAAAATAGGCTATCTCCTCGGCGGTAAGCTCTCCGCCCCGTTTCTTTTTGGTGATTATTTCGTACATATTCACAGCGGTATCCCCCTTTGAAAAAACCCCCGAAATCCTCAGACTTCGGGGGATATTTTATTTGACAGTCAAACGCTTAAGCAACGGTAATTCCCGTGAAATAATACTGAAGTATCTGAACATAGTCATAACCCATATTAGCGAGAATATTCGCACCGTTCTGGCTCATTCCCACACCGTGACCGTAGCCGTATGTGGTAAATGTAAAGATGCCGTTTGAATAGGAAATATCAAAGCTTGCAGAGCGTATTCTGTAGCCGAAAACGCCCTCTCTGAGCTGACGTCCTGTAATGGAATAAGCATTGTCAACGGTTACCGTGCCGACATAGTTTCCGTCAATTCTCGAAGAAACGACCATCCAGTTTTCGGGATTGTCACTGAGAGCAACACCGAGATAACGCTCCAGAGCACTTCTCACCTCGTCCTCAGTCATAGTCATAGTAAGCCCGTAATTAGGGTCATTTCCCGCATCAAAGGGACAGGAAACGCTGACAAGGTACGGTCTTGCACCGCCCCATACATTAACGGAGGAAGCCGTTGCACCTGCGGAAGAAGCACTGTAACAGGACAAAGCCACCTCGCCGTTATAATAGCAGGTCTTGCCCCAAACAGCAGAAACGCAGTTTGCGATCTTGTCGGGAACTGTATTAGCCAGCAGCACATCGGGGTACTGACCGTGAAGATTGTTGTATTTCACATAGGAATAAGCCGCAACAGCCTGTGCCTTGATAGCTTCCGTATTGAAGCCTGTGGAAACCTCATTTGCAACTATCTTGCAGACCATGCTGTAAGCGTCCAGAGTAATGACCGAACCGTTTGCCTTGACGGTAAGAGTTTCGGCATAGTTCACGGGAGGAACGGTTACCTCGGGTTCCTCGGGTTCTTCGGGTGCGGTAGTTTCGGGTGAAGTGTAAAATCCGTAATCCATATCATCGAGCGGATCGGTGTCGACCGCCTCTTCGTCCTCGGTAAACGGCATATACTCCACATCATTGGGAATGTCATATGCGGTCAGTTCCTCAGTCTGATAGAAAGAGGTTTCGGGCACTGCTGTGGTAACAGCAGTGATTATCTCGGGATCTGACCTGTCTGCATAGGGCTTCACGGGAACAGCGTCCTCACCTTCGGGGGCACTTTCCTCCAACGGCGAATCATATTCCCTTTCGGTAACAGCATCGTCATCTGATGCCATATCCTCGGTGATTATCTCCGCATCCGGTGCAGCGGTTTCAGATTCGGTGACATCTTCCGTTTCGGGCACCTCGGTTTCCGCCGTTGAGATCTCAGATGGGATAACGGGCTCGCTTTCGGGGGCTTCAGTCTGCGAATATGCGTCCTCCTCATCGGAATATCCATTCTCAGCGGACAGAACTTCGGTCTGAACCGTTTCTTCGGGAATATCCTCCGCTTCTGCCTTGGGAATATCATTTTCAATATTCTCATAAGCACCGTAATCGGGAGAAATTTCATCAAGCTCGCCGACCATACAGTTTGCAAAGGTAAAGAACGCCGCAACTGCACAGACCGCAGCTATTGCTCCAAGCCTTGACTTATGTTCCATAAACAAACTTCCTTTCAGTGCACTTCGGCCGTCTGATTTTCACAGCGGCAAGGTGCCGATGGGTCATTCTTCGATGTATGTGCCGCCGTTATACTTATAGTATATTGCGGGCCACTTGGGATTAGGATTAATGCTGAACAGGGACAGATCCACCTCAGTGCTTTCACCGGGACGAACCTTTCTCGCAACGATAACGTGCCTTGACGGTTCCCACTCGGTTGAACAAGTGGAAAGAGTCAGGAACTTATCGTCCTCGTTGACATCGGTGCCGGTAATGATAGTGCTTCGTTTAAGCACCTCGTCAATGAAGGTATCATAAGTATAATTTTCGTCATCGAAATCTACATAGTTATGATAATCAAAGACATTGCCGTTGTCGTGCTCGGGCTCAACGTTTGTTACAAAAGAAGCAATTATCTTGTATACTCCCTCTTCGTAATTGGAGTTGAAGTATATCAGAGGATTTTTCTTGTAATAGTTGAGATCCCATCTGTAATAGTCCATTTCGCCGAACATAGTGCCGTCCGCCTGATTATGACCGTAAAGGATAAGGTTATCCGACTGTTCATAATCTGTGAGCGTGCAGCGTTTATCCAGGAAAATAGTGCCGCATTGTGCTTTTTTGTCCTTAAAATTATGATTTAGATAATAATCGTTTCCGTCCTCGGTTTTTCGCTGAACAACAACATTGTCAATATGCGTGTTCGGGATACGGACGTAACCGATAGTGTCCTTATTAATGTTCAGAAGCTCCTGAGCGTTAGCCATAATTGGCTTGGGAACACGTACCTCAGGCTCTTCGGGATCGGCGGGCTGCAGGACAGGCTCTGTGACCGTCTGAACAGTGTCCGTCTTATTGTTGTAAATGTAACTTATCTCGCTCTGGAGATTTTTTGATGCAATGATCTCGGCAAAATAGTTGATAAGAACTATACAACAGATGATCACTGCCAGCAGTGCGGCCAAAGTGATGCACTTGGCAATGATAGTGTTCGTGCTGTCCGTTTTCAGCGGAATGAACATCTCCGTAAAGGTTTTTTTCTGTTTTTTCTGAGCTTTGGCGGGCTTGGTCTTTGCCCCGCTCGCCTCATCTGCCATTGCCATTGAGAACCCTCGCTTCAAATATTTTTCTATTGCCTGCCGTATCATGCAGGACAGGCAGTAACTGCCCGGTGGGCAGTTACTGAGTACGCACTAATTTACGGGAAAAGCCTTAGACAGACTGCATTTACCGCTGCATTATCCCGGGGCAGCAGCACCGCCGCCTCGTGTCCCCGTGGTTTCGGATACGGAAGTTTCGGTATCAGTATCGGAATCATCTGTTACTTCACTGCCGTTTTCATCGGTAACTGCCGTCGTTTCGGGATCGGAGCTGTCGGAAGAGCTGCTGCCGCTGTCCTCGGGAACGGACGTATCCGCATTGGTATCGGAATTATCCTGCGGCGGCTCAGTAACAGTGCCGTTATCGCTTGTATCGGAAGGCAGCTCGGGAACAGCTGTATCCGCATTGGTATCAGATGTATCCCGAGGCGGCTCGGTAACAGCCGGAGTGCCGTCTGTACCGGAAATGCCTGTATCAGCACCGCTTTCGGTATTCTGCCACTCCTCGGTATCTGTTCCGTGAAGCGATTGAAGTGCCTCACCGATGGTTGCGAACCAATCTTCTGCCATACTCTGATGAAGGGAGCTTTCCAGTTCGCTGCTGTCAAGAGTGGTGGTCATATCCGAGGTTATTGCGTACCAGTCGATCTCGTTAGAACCGTAGTTCAGCTGTGTTCCCGAGAAGTCTATCTCGCTTGGAGATTCTCCGGGACGCAGCTTTCTCGCCATAACGACAAATCTGGAGCCTGAATACTCATTGCTGCAAGTTGACAGCACAAGGAACTTATCCCCATAAGTAACATCAATGGGAGAAATGATCTCGTTTCTCTTGGCGACCTGACCCATATACCAGCTGTATACTTCCTCGCTGTCAAGCTCGGGATAATCGTGGTAATAAAAGACCTCGCCGTTGCTGTCGTGCTTAGGCAGAGTATTGGTCACAAAATAGGCAAATATAACATATTTTTGTGCCCCATACTCAGTTTCAAATGTAAGGAAAGGATTTCGTTTATAGAATTCCACATTTCGCTTATACTGCTTAAGGTTGCCGAACATAGTGCCGTCCCGCTGGTTGTGACCGTAAAGAACGAGCATATCCGACTGCCTTTCGGCACTTATTTCCGCCCGATAATCGAGGAAAACAGCACCTGCCTTGTTCTCCGTGCCGTCAAATGCGTGGGTGAGATAATAGGAATTGTCGCCGCACTGCAAGATAGGCTCGTAGACGTCCACACCGCTGATAGTGAGATACCCGACAGTGTTGGGATTTTTGCTTTTGAGATACGCAAGCTTATCCATGGCAGCAATATTCTGCTGCTCCTGAGTAGGCTCAATCTCAATGACATTTCCGTTTTCGTCGATGGTGGTGATAGTCGTGACCTCAAACTGCTCCAGCTCGGAGGTAAGATTATTTTTGAGATCAACCGCCCGCTTGGACTGTATAAGCGTAACAGCCAGCATAACGCCCGCACCGATAAAAACGATGACCGCAATCAGGAACACAAGCTTTCTGATTATCTCAAAAACGCTGTCCTCCCGTCTTGGAAACAGGTCACGGAAACTGCCTTTTTTCTTGGATTTCTCTTTTTTCGGGGAATCTGCTTCCTCTTGGCTCTCAGCCTTTTCGGGAGATGCCGCCTTTTGATTGTCCACGGAAGCATCGTTCGCCTTTTCGGTCGGGGACGCTTCCTCTTCATCGCCGATACTGTCCTCGTCCTCCTCAAAATAAGCGGAGGTAAGCTCTGTATCCTGCGGTTCGGGGATTATCTCATCAAATCCCGTGAACAGGTCGATCTCATCGGGCTCGTATTCATCGGGGTCGTATAAGCATGGCGGTTCTTTTCCGAGAGGCTTTTCCTCCTCATCGGAGATCACAGAAATACCGTCATCCACAAAATCGGGGTCAACGGGCGTTTCCGTCAGTACCTCTTCGCCTTCGTCGTCCGAAACCGCCGTTACGGTAATAGCATCATCGTCCTCCTCAATAACAGTATCGGGAGGAACAGCATCGGACTCGGAAGGAGCAGAGCTGCCCGAAAGCTTATCCATGAACTCCGAAAGGATCTCATCGGCAGTAAGCTTGCGGTTCTTTTTATCTTCAGACATAGGGAAAACCTCTAATCATCGGCTGTAAATGTAGCTCCAGTCGGGCTCGATGGCATCTTCATTGAGAACAGCCGCAGATGTGTCAACAGACGGGTCCTCGCCATCTCTTACACGTCTGCCGATAACAACAAAACGTGAAGGCTCAAACTCGTTGCTGCAGGTGGACAGTGTTACGAACTTATCGTTTTCGTTCACGTCAACTCCCGTATCAACGGCAGTTCTCGCCATAACGTTCTCAATAAAGGTATCGTATTTCCACACGTCATCATCAAAATATATGTAATTATGGTAATCGAATATCTGCCCGTCCCTTGTCTGTTCGGGCTCTACCTCAATAACGAACATTGCGATTATCTTATAATCGTATTCCTCGTAAAGGGTAGAGAACTTAAAGGTCGGGTGCTCCTTGTAGAAGCTGAAATTCGACGTATTCTGCTTGGTTATCTTATATTTTTTCAGCGTGCCGAACATAGCACCGTTGGCTTGATTATGACCGTAAAGTATAATGTTATCGCACTGGTCATAGTCATTGAATATGCCTCTGTAATCTGCATAGACAGTTCCCGGCTGTGACTTATTGCCGTTAAAATCCCTGTCGAGATAGTAAGAGTTGCTGTCGCTCTGAACGACAACGTTGTTGATATTCGTCCCGGGAACGGTTATCCAGCCTGCCGTGTCGGGGTTCTGGGCAAGAAATTCCTCGAACTGTGCCATAGGGATAAGCGGCGGAGGTGGAGTTGTGGTGGTTTCCGCTTCTGTTTCGGGAGGAAGCGTTTCCGTTGTTTCCGCCGTAGTGGTGACAACGACCGCACTTTCGTATTTTTCAGCCAGCTCCTTGTCAAGCTGAGCGGCACGGTACTCGCCTAACGCCTGAAATGCAACAACAGCTGCCGCAATAAGCAGTGCAGGCACTATTATAAGCACCGCTGTTTTTCTGATTATCTCGGCGGTCGGATCGGTTTTCTGTGGAATAAACCGCTGAGTAAAGCTCTTTTTTTCGGACATAGAATAACCTCATTATCTGCCATAGATTACGTCCCACTCGGGCTCTTTGGCATTTGGATTTACATACGCCGCCGAAGTGTCAACGGAAGCGTCCTCGCCCTTGCGGACTTTTCTGGCGATAACGACAAATCTGGACGGCTCAAACTCATTGCTGCAGGTGGAGAGCGTAAGAAACTCGTCCCCATACTTAATATCAACGCCCGTAACTATCTGAGAGCGTTCCATAGCCAGATTATAAAATGTATCGTAATCGCTGTTATCATCAAAATCAATATAATTATGGTAATCGAAGATAAATCCGTCGCTGGTCTGATAAGGCTCGACGGGTGTGACGAACATTGCAAATATTTTGTAAACGTCCGCACGGTAATTGGAGCAGAAGGTCACCGTAGGGTGAGCCTTGTAAAACTCAATGTTATGCTTATACTGAGCAAGATCGCCGAACATTGACTTATCCCGCTGATTGTGCCCGTAAAGCACCAGATTTTCCGAACGCTCCGTGGCGGTAAGCTCCGCCCTGTAATCGAGAAATATCGTCCCCGCCTTGTTAGCAGAACCGTCAAAGGAATGGGTAAGATAGTACTCGTTTCCGTCGGCAGCCCTTCTCTGGACAACGGGAAGATTGACGTTTGTGCCGTCGATCGCCACCCAGCCGACCGTATCGGGATTGAGCTTCAGCAGTTCTTCGGCAGCAGGGGTCAGCTTATCGCCGCCCACAGCATTTGACACGGCAGTGGAAAAATCCTTGTATATAGTTTGCAGGGAGGAATTGAGCTGAAAGTTCTGAAGCATGAGCCTTGCCTCGTTGCCGAGGATAACAATGCAGCCTGCCAGCACGACGCACGCTATCTGCGTAATTATCTTGCTGACTATTTCCTTGAAGCTGTCGCCCTTTTGTATAAGAAGCCAATGACCTCTTTTTTTCTTTTTTTTCGCCTTGACAGCTTTCTTGTAAGCCGCCTGAGCGGATTTGGACATTGCCATTTGCTACACCTCACAGGCAATACCGACGTTTGCGTACCGCACACAGATCGGTATAAACGGTAAGAAAACAGCAAAACCGACAAAAGGTTACACTTCTCCCCCAGTTTCTATATAATCTAATAATACTACTTTGTAACCAATTTGTCAAGTTTTGAACTGTCTTATTGTCGATTTTAACAAATATCGTTCAAATCATTTTACATTTTGCGTATCAATTTACCCCGAGTATATTTTTGTTATATATTTTATATTTCAAAATGTTACAATTTGATAACTTTAAGTTCGGTGTTCTCCACAGCCTCGGCTATCAGCGGCTCGAAATCGAAGCTCTCCTGTGCCCTTACGACCTCCTCAAGCACGGGACGTGTCTTAGGGTGCTTTGGCGTGAACACCGTGCAGCAGTCCTCGTAAGGCTCGATGGACGTTTCAAAGGTGTCTATTTTACGGGAAATCTCGATTATTTCCGTCTTGTCCATACCGATAACGGGACGGAACACGGGAATACGGCAGGCAGCATCTGTGCAGACCATTGCCCCGAGAGTCTGGCTTGCCACCTGACCCACGCTTTCGCCCGTAATAAGTGCCATACAGTCCTCCTTTGCGGCGATACGCTGAGCTATCTCCATCATCAGACGACGCATTATAATAGTAAACAGCTCCTCGGGACAGTTATCCCGCAAAGCCTCTTGAATTTTCGTAAACGGAACGCAGAAAAACTTAATGTCGCCGCAGTAGGGCGTCAGCTTTTCGCAAAGACGCTCCACCTTGAGCCTTGCTCTTTCGGAGGTGTAAGGAGGTGCGGCGAAATGTATTGCTTCAACGCAAATTCCTCTTTTTGCCATCATATACGCCGCAACGGGACTGTCAATACCGCCCGAAAGCAGCAGCATAGCCTTTCCCGAGGTTCCCACGGGGATACCGCCCGCACCGCTGACACGAACGGCGTGAACGTAAGCATTGGTATCTCTTATTTCCACCGTCACGGTTATTTCGGGATTTTTCACGTCCACGGAAAGATTTGGAAATTTGTCAAGAAGTATCCCGCCCAGCTCTGCACATATCTCGGGAGATTTAAGCGGGAAATGCTTGTCCGAACGCTTAGCTTCGACCTTGAATGTACGCTTGCATGCCAGCTCGTCCCCCAGATATTCCACCGCCGTTTCCGCAATGCTGTCCATGGATTTTTGACATACGACCGCACGGCATACCGCCGCCGCACCGAACACCTTGCAGCAGCGTGAAAACGCCTCATCAACGTCCACATCCTCATCGGGAACAGCATAAACCGTTGACTGTGCCCTTGTATACTCAAATTTTCCGAGAGGCTTCAAACGGTGACGGAGATTTTTTATGAACGCCTCCTCGAAATTTCTTTTATTCAGACCTTTAAGAGCGATCTCGCCCTCTTTGAGAAGAAAAATTTCTTTCATTTAAATACTCCTTTATTTTCTGACTTTTGCAAGATTTTCATAACCTATCTGTAAATATTTAACAAGCATATCAATATCGCCGTATGTGGTGCTTCGGCTGAATGATGCCCTCAGAGCGGAGTCCGCAAGACTGTCCCTCAGCTTCATAGCGGCGATAACGGGGCTTTTTGCACCCTTTGAACAGGCAGAGCCGCTGGAAACGTATATCTCATTTGACTCCAGATAGTGCAGCATCGTTTCCGAACGAACGCCCTCCGCCGAAAAATTCAGTATATACGGCGAAGTATTTTCCGCACGGGAATTTACGGTAACAAACGGCAGCTTTGCCAGCTTTTTCCGAAGATAGCCATTCAGCTCCTCAGCATTGGAATACGCCGTTTTTATCCCCGGACGCATTGCGTTCACCGCCGCACCAAAGGCAGCAATAAGCGGCACAGACTCCGTTCCGGGACGAAAGCCCTTCTCCTGTCCCCCGCCGTAAATAAGCGGAGCGACCCTTATCCCCTTCTTCACAAACAGAGCACCTGCACCCTTTACAGCGTGTATTTTGTGTCCGCTGACAGTGATAAGGTCCGCCGAAAGGTCGGCAGCCTTGAACGGTATTTTCATAAAGCCCTGAACGGCATCGCAATGGGTAACGCATTCGGGGAAATTCCTCTTGACCGCCGAAAATATCCGTTTTACGGGGTGAACGGCTCCCGTTTCGTTGTTCACCAGCATACAGGAAACCATAAACGTGTTCTCGTCAACGGCGGCTATCATTTCATCGGCAGAAATCTCACCGCTTGCATCTGGATATATCCGCACGACCTCGTAGCCCATATCCTCCAGATGCTTTGCGGGAGCAGCCACCGAAGAATGCTCAACCGCCGTAATGACCAGCTTTTTGCGGCGTTTTCCGTAATTTGCGGCAATGCCGAAAAGAGCGGTGTTGTTGCTTTCGGTAGCCCCCGAGGTGAAATAAACGCAGTCAGGCTCGCAGACAAGAGCGGCAGCCACCGCTTTTCTCGATTCCCGAATGACCTCCTCCGCCTTAAGCCCCAGCTTGTGCAGCGAAGAGGGGTTTCCGTAATCCAGAGTAATATTGTTAATAACCGCCTCGACCGCAGCCTCACAGGGCTTAGTGGTCGCAGCGTTGTCAAGATAAACTGCCATTTTATCAGTCCTTTTGAGATAATCTTATTTATTATAGCACACTTTATATAATAGTTCAAGACCATTTTTTTGACAAATTTCAGAAATAAAAAACAGCCCGAGAAGCCTCGGGCTGCCATATATGTCACTTGACGGTATGTATTTTCTCAGATGACTGGGATCCCTTAGTAAAGACCGCAGAAGTTCTTAAGGATCTCGCAGATAGAAGCGAAGAAATTGCACATATTTTTTACCTCCTAATGTTATTTCCCAATGGGCGACCCATTTGTCATTTCGTTTGCTGAATCAAAAAATGATAAAGCTTTGTCGCTCGGTACCGCAAAACTTTTTGCCGATACTTTCCTCAATGGGATAATCTAATTAATGTCTGCTCAACAACTGAAAAAGTGCGTAGAAGCTTTGCTTCGGAGCACTTTTTCAGTTGTTGGGTGCAAGGATTTTTGGCGGTTTAGCCAAAAATCCTTGCACCTTGCCGCCCGTTAG
>CAZINI010000021.1:0-47507 GCA_964540575.1 uncultured Ruminococcus sp. | reverse complement strand
AAATGCTCAAGCATAAAGCAGAAGAAAACAAGCGTGAAGAGGAAAAGAACAAGCAGGACGCTGAAGCAAACGAACAGGCAAGAAAGCAGATCGAAGCTGACAATGTGGCGGTTGCCGAGAGAAATGCTTTATTGAACAAAATGGAAGAAGAATTCGATGAGCGTGTTAAAAAAGCTGCTGACAAGAAGGTTAATGAGATCCTTAAGAAGATGGATATGAAAAGGAAAAAGGAAAGAATGGGTGAGAATATTTATAACGGGTCAGGGGATTCTGAGAGGGAGTATAGTCCTGATCTTGGGAAGAGGTTTAAGTAGGCTGACACTGGCTTAGGCGTATTGCATGGTTCTTGGAATATTCGGTGGAGAATGAGAAGAGCAGTAACATTTCTGCTACTGCTATTCACCGTTTTATTCCGCAGCCTGCGTTGGGGCGGTTATTTGGCTGCATTTTTGTGGTTAAAATTGTTTGGGGAAATCATTTACACAGTTTATTTTTCAGAACCCGACTCTGCGCAGACTGAAAGTTATATGGTAAAGAAACAGTTACTTGTATTTTTCCTTAAACTCCGCACCCCATTTTTCCATAGCGTCCAGAATAGGGCACATACTAAAGCCAAGCTCGGTAAGAGTATATTCCACTCTCGGCGGCACCTCGGGGAAAACCTCTCTTGTCAGAAGTCCGTTTTCCTCCATATCACGCAGATTTGAGGTCAGCACCTTCTGTGAAATTCCCGTAACCGATTTTTTCAGCTCACCGAAGCGTTTTGTGCCGCTTCGCAGATCACGAAGTATAAGCACCTTCCATTTATCTCCTATAAGCATAAGGGTAGTTTCAACAGGACAGGGTGGCAGATTTGTTTTATCTATCATAAAAAATCCTCCTAATAGTATATTTTTTTCTGTAACATTCGATTATATACATATTACCATAATAGGCAGAAAAAATCAAGTAAAAAATTTTTATTGTCATTTTTCCCATAGCTGCGCAAATGTTACCACGAGGTAACTATACCACAAAAAAGTGCCTACTTTACAACTCCGAAAAGCTGTGTTATCATAGAATCAAGGAAAGAGATTAAGCGCTTAAATCTCCCAAAAAATAAGTCTATAACAAACTATGGTACCGAGCCGCTGAGTTTGAGTCAGCTCGTAAGTTCATTACGAATCGGCAAAGGCGGCTCGCCTTTTTTCAGGAGGAATTTAATTATGAAAATCGCAGTTATTTGTGCAAACGGAAAAGCAGGTCAGCTTATCACTAAGGAAGCCGTAAACAGAGGTCTGGACGTTACCGCAGTAGTAAGAGGCGAAAACAAGTCCGCTGCAAAGAACGTTATCGTAAAGGATCTGTTTGACCTTTCCGCTGACGATCTCAAGGACTTCAATGCTGTTGTTGACGCATTCGGTACTTGGGCTCCCGAAACTATTCCCCAGATACCCAAAGCGGCGGAAAAGCTTTGTGATGTATTATCGGGAAGTGACACCCGACTGCTTATCGTAGGCGGTGCAGGAAGCTTGTATGTAAACTCCGAACACACTCTCACAGTTGCCGATGGTGCTGATTTTCCCGACGCTTTCAAGCCACTTGCGGCAGCTCACGATACCGCACTCAAGGCTCTCCGCAGCAGAAACGATGTTAAGTGGACATATATCAGCCCCGCAGGCGATTTCCGTGCAGACGGTGAAAGAACTGGCAAATACATTCTCGGCGGCGAGGAGCTTGTGCTTAATTCCAAGGGCGAAAGCGTTATCAGCTATGCGGATTATGCGATCGCAATGGTTGACGAGATAGTAAGCGGAAACAATATTCGGAAGCGTATCAGCGTTGTTTCCGAATAAGTGGTCTGAATAAAGGCAAAATCCGGGGGCTGCCGAAATACGGCAGTCCCGTTTTTGTGAAAGGAATGTCCGAAATGACAAACGATGAAAAACTTTTATACCTTATCAATTATCTTCTTGCAGAGGATAGTCAGTATAAAAATATACAGATATCCGATGATAGGAAGTCACGCTTTGACCTGTTCCGAAGCCTTGTGAATATTCGTCCGCCGAAAGCTGTTTCCGAGGATTTTCTGAAAGTGCAGGACGGATTTCTGCAAGAGGAAATTACGGCAAAGGGCATTTCGGATATTGCCGATATGCAGCCTGTCAAGGATAATATTTATCTTTGGAAAGGCGATATTACCACGCTGAAATGCGGTGCAATAGTCAATGCTGCAAATTTGCAGATGCTCGGCTGCTTTCAGCCCTGTCATTCCTGCATTGACAATGCAATACACACCTTTTCGGGAGTACAGCTTCGTCTTGAATGTGCCGAAATTATGGAAAAGCAGGGACATAATGAGCAAACAGGACAGGCAAAGCTCACATCGGCGTACAATCTGCCCTGTGAGAAGATTATCCATACAGTAGGTCCGATCGTGGACGGTATGCTGACTCAAAAGCATTGCCGTCAGCTTGAAATCTGCTATATATCCTGCCTTAATGCTGCCGCCGAAAACAACATCGACAGCATAGCATTCTGCTGTATCTCAACGGGTGTATTCGGGTTTCCGCAAAGAGAAGCGGCTGAAATTGCTGTGGATACTGTTCGTAAATATTCGGGAAAAATCAAGGTGATATTCAATGTTTTCAAACAAAGCGACTATGCCATTTACAGGAAGTTGCTCACTCCTTAAATTGGAGATAGACAATGCTGACTGCATAATAATCGGTGCGGGAGCAGGGCTTTCAACTGCGGCAGGCTTCACCTATTCGGGTGAGCGTTTTAAAAAGTATTTTGGTGATTTTATAGAAAAATACGGATTCAAGGATATGTATTCGGGGGGCTTTTATCCCTTTGATACATTGGAGGAGCATTGGGCTTATTGGTCGAGATACATTTACATCAATCGTTATTCCGATAGCGAAAATAGCATATATAAGCGGCTTTTTGAGCTTGTTTCCCACAAGGACTATTTTGTGCTGACCACTAATGTTGACCATCAGTTTCAAAAATCGGGATTTGAAAAAAACAGGCTGTTTTATACACAGGGAGATTACGGACTTTTCCAATGCTCGGAGCCTTGCTGCAATAAAACCTATGACAATGAAGAAATTATCCGCAGAATGTATGCGGAACAGAAAAATATGCGTATCCCCTCGGAGCTTATCCCTTACTGTCCCGAATGCGGCAGACCGATGACTATGAATTTACGCTGTGATGACAGCTTTGTTCAGGACGAGGGCTGGTACAATGCGGCAGAGCGTTACGATAAGTTTATCCGCAGTCACAGAAATATGTACATTCTGTTTCTTGAGCTTGGAGTGGGTTTCAATACACCGGGAATTATAAAATATCCCTTTTGGAAAATGACTGCCGAGAATGACAATGCCTTTTATGCCTGCGTTAATTACGGAGAAGCCTTTTGTCCCAGTGATATTTCCGAAAGGGCGGTTTGCATTGATGGGGATATTGCCGGTGTAATCGAAAATATATTACAACGATAATTCTCTATAAAAAAGCGTTACCTTTCCTAATCGAGAGGTAACGTTTTTTATATCGAAATATAGCTGCTTTGGATAGTGTGCCCATATGGGATATTTACAGTTGTGCTTGCCTGGGCATGGCCTAATATCTTTGACAGCACAAGAATATCCATGCCGTTCTCAACGGCTCTTGTAGCAAATGTATGACGGAGCGTGTGAAACCCGACAGAAGCATCGTTCGTTCCCAGCTGTATTACCTTGTCTATACCCGCCGCCTTAACTATTCGCTCAAAGTTGTCGGCGTAAGTACGCTGGTCAAAGGGCTGCCCGAGAGGATTTGAGAAGATAAACCCGTAATCGGAATACGCCATACCAGCATTGAACCTGTCCTCTTTATTGTACAGTCGCTGTTTGTTCAGGATCTCAACAGCTTCGGGAATAAGCGGTATATCACGAATACTCGTGTACGTTTTGGGAGAGCTTCGCATGAGAACAGTCTTGTTTTCATCACGATCTCCGAAATACTCAGCCGTGTTTGCGGTAACGCCCTCCTTGTACTCACGCTTCATGCTGGCACGGACATGAATCACGGGGTTATCCCCTTCCGTTTCAATATCCTCCTCTTTCAGGGTAAGTATCTCCCCCACACGCATTCCCGTGTATAACGCAAGGATTATGGGGATACCGTACCTGTCAGCTCGTGCGGCGTTTGCAAGTGCAGTCTGTTCCTCGATAGTAAGAACTCGCATTTCCTTTTTGACCTGCTTGGGCGTTTTTACAAGGTCGGCAATGTTTCTGCTTACCAGACCGTTGATGCACGCCTGTTTCAAGGCAGCGTGTATCATATTCTTAATGTTAAGGACGGTCTTGGCTGAGTTCCCGCCTTCCTTGCCGTCAAGTCTTCCGTCAACCGACTTGTAGTTAAGGAACTGCTGAAGTCTGTCAGGCTGGAGATCCTGTAGCTTGATATTGTGAAAATAAGGAGCTATATGACCATTTATGTAGGTCTTATAGCTCGTGTAGGTCGATGGTTTGATTCCCGGCTTTGCGTAGATATCAAGCCATTTAAGCATCCAGCTGACAAAGGTCGTGTTGTCCTTGTCGCAGTATGTACCATTGTCAAGCTGATATTTTGTTTCGGTCAGCTTGCGTCTGACCTCTCGCTCGGTGGTTCCGTAAATGGAAATTCGCTTGGGTTTGCCGTTGTCACGATACCCGATGACCAGTCGTGCCTCATATCTGCCGTCAGAGCGGCGCCGGATTCCTCCGGCACCATTGGCGGCTTTGGTTTTGCGGGGCTTCTTGACAGGCTCGGAATCGTTCGGCCGTGTGTTGTCAGCCATCATTTACCTCCTGTAATAATCAATTGCCCCGGCAGAGCGATTCAGCCATTCAATAAGCTTGTCCTTAGGCACTACCTTGCGCCTTCCGAGAGAGATGCAGGGAAAACCCTTGCTCCTGAACATCTCATAGGCTTTGCTAAGGGAGATGCTCATCACCTTTGAAAGCATTTTCGCGTCAATAACAACGGGGACCTGGTCGAAGCTGGTGAAATAATTGTTGTCCATATAAATTTCCTCCTCTAAAGAAATAATATATATTTGTATTCTTTGCGAATACTTTTTAACGGATATCGGTGAAGTATGTTTCGATATCGCCCGGGAAGGTTTTGCTCTCCCCTGCTCCGGGCGATATCGACATTTTTGCTCGACATAAAATCGGCTATGCTGTCAGTAATCCGAAAGTATTTGTCTGAGTTACCATCGCGAGAATTCGGGTTCGATCATCTCTTTTGACAAAAAGACAATTTTATCAGATACTATCGGAGGTTTCTCCGAACTGTACTTATTTTTATCCAAGGTGTTTTGAACCTCTTTACGCAAGGTCCTGTAAAAGTAGGCATCAATATACATATCCGAATTTTCAAATATGCGTGCCACTTCCGGGCAATTGTATTTTTTCATTCTCCCGAACAAATAGTACTTTTTAAAGCAGTCGTCCGAGCTACTATACCAGTCATGCTTTTTTTCAAGGCAGTCCTTATAGACCCCTTCGATCCTTTCTTCATTTACATCAAAGGGTCTATATAATCTTAGGATTCTAGTTATCGCTAAGCATTGAATGTAAAAAATGCTTCGCTTATCTCTGTCGCAGACACAGCTGTTAAGGTGAGTTTCCAGCTGATTCACAGCGTCGATCAGTTCGTCCTTGTCCTCTGATGTGTATATATAAGCGTAGTCTCTGAAGAGCTTATATCTGGTATCTTTTGTAAGTTTATATGTATAGCCTGCTGTCTTTCTCAGCAGATTTCTGCTTTTAAAAACCTGCTTTTTCTCAATATACAACTTTTCAAGAGCTGGGAAAAAGTTTTCAAGCACATTTGATGTATTCACTTTTCCATCATCAATCGTTTTTTCTGCTATGGAGACAGACTTTATAAAGTCATCACTTAAACTAGCATATCTACCGCATCTGATAAAAAACTCCAACCACCTATCCGGCGGAACTATTGTCGCAATCTCATTCAGAAACTTATTTGGACTTTTGTTGTCGTTCGAGTTAATCTCTATATAGCCGGTTATTGCGATATGGGCTTGCTCGTTCGTGCTCAACTTTCCAAAATATTCTTTTATGTCAGTTTCAGATACTAGTTTCTCCAAATCGTATGGTTCCATATTATCCTTCCTCCAGTAAATCTTTGATTTTGATTTTAAGTACCCTTGTTTCCTTGCCGTTGATGTTGATACGATTTTCCTTTATGAGATATGTAAGAAGATTATCATTTCGAGGATCCACTAACACTCTCATCGAAATCAACGCTTGCTTTATGTCCTTATCTCTTACACGGCTGCCATTTGGCAAGGAGTTTCTTATCTTCGAAAAAAACCGCCTTTGCTGTGAAGCTGTAAAGATAAGATAATTTTTGTACGTAAATGCAATAATATTTACCGTAGACTCTTCCACTTCAATATCTGCTAGTGAACTACCAGGATAAGTGTACTCAGCAACATTCCCCTCAGCCATAATACTATTGATCGTCTGACATATATAATATGGCAGAGAAGATTCGTATACATGGGCACATTGAAGCATTGCGGAATCATGAAGACAAGTCAGCATTTCCTTCTTCAGGTCAGCCAATTTGCTATCTTCAACGCCTATCCTTCCGAAGAAGTCCGAAACGAAGTTGAAGAAGTTCAGCATCTGACAATGATTGTCGCTTATCCTTGTATGCGGAAAATCTCCGTAAACGTTAAATATTTCGCTCTTGGCTGCATGATAACCTTCTGTCAGCCTCCTAATGTCCAGTATCTCACCGTCTTTGACAGTGACCTGGGACAGGAACCATTTCAGATAGTTTCGGAAAAACTCCTCGGTATCTCTTTTGCAATTTTCAAGGTGCTGGACCCGCTCAAAGTTTATCTCTCCGCAAGAAAACTTGATAGGGAGAAGTCTGAGAACGCTTGATTCCACCGCCGTGAATATAGATTCTGCTGTTACTACTGCCCAAGCCCCCGTTTCGGCGAGCTTTCCGACTGCTGTCGCCTTCTCCGCACCAATATCTCCAAAGGTACGGATAACAGCTTCAAGCTTCTCCGTGGTTTTGGAGGAACACTTTCCTATCCCCGTATGCTGGACATCATCTATTACAATGACGCCGCCGAACACAGAGGACAGCTTGTTCTGTATCGCTGCTTCAGTGGAGGTTGACAGAGCGATGAACCTGCTCTCGTCGTGGGCATCGAAGAACGCCTTGGAGATAGTCGTCTTACCGCAGCCGCTGTCACCCCAGATATAGGGCAGCACCGTTTGCAGGCAGTTTCTTCTTTTATCCGGCGGCAGCGCCTTGATAATCTCCATCGATAGTCCCGTCAGCTGAATCAGAAGCAGCAAGAGGGATTTTCCGGGCGGAGCACAGCTGATGAAGCTGTCAAAGGTGCTGCGAAGATGAGGGTCAAGCCTTTCGCCAATTGCCGTGTCAGGGGGATGTACAGGGATTCGGTCGCCCTTGTAAATGACATACCGATGATCTCCGGTCAGTCCCTCCTCGTTATACTCAACGGTCGATTCCAGACCAAACTTGGCAGATGCCATGAACAGGTCAAACAGCTTCGAGTAATCCTTGTCCGTCATAAGACCGTATTCCCTGAACATCATCAGCTTCTTCCTGAACCCCTGGCCGGTAAGCTCGTCACTATTGAAGCTAACGGGTGTGCACTCAAGCTTATCGTTGACGATCAGGGCTTCAACCGATTTCTCGGCGGAGCGTTTGATTTTACTGTAGGCAACGGATTCCTTAATAGGAATCATAATGACATTTGTAAAAATCGGAAGATCTTTTTGAATCTTGAGTTTGAAGCGTGAAGACATCTCACTCTTGAAGACATTAAGCTCAAAGCCAATACCATCAAGTCTTTTTGCCAACTCACTAAGGTATTTGCTCACCTCGTCGGGGGGAGGGTTTGCCATTGTAAGTACTTTCACCATAGGATTCATTCCTTTCGCATAATATAGTTGCTTTGGGTTAATCCTCTGAATATCAATTCGTGCAGATTCTGACACGATAAACATAGAGGAACCTTAATATGAGCTTCCATTACTGGATTTCAATGCTCTAAACTTATTATAAACGATATGAAAAACCGATATCCTTACTGTGAGTTCTGGTTTTAGGCCAAAAACAGGGCTTAATAGCTTACAAAATTAATGTTTGTAAGCTATTAAGCCCTTATCTACGTGTTATTTTACCCAAACTGTCAGTTTGGGATTCAAAAAAAAAAAAATTTTACAGCACCCTAAAAAGCATATATTTACGATTAATAGTCATCCCTTATATGCAAAGCCGCTTTTTTTAAATCTTCATATTCTTCCTCATCTATGTTTTTTCCCCAAAGCGATATTTGTTCTAACTTTAAGATTGCATTTATTGATTCTAATGGCTCCATATAGTATTGGTATAGTAGTATACTTTGAAGATAACCTGACTCATTATGCGGGAAATCAACAGCTGCCTTTCTTAACATATCACTACTAAAACACGGAGGTAAACTTAATCCAACACATAGTGCACACACAGTTCCCAAGGATACATTCAGTTCTTGGTGTCGGAGCTGTCTAATATACTCTTCTGTCAAACCTGTTCTCTTTGACATTTCAAGGTTTGTCATCTTTTTACCGTTATCTTGTTTAATGCGCTTCATGTGTTTATCAAACGTTCCTGAAAAAGAAGTGGGTAACCCGTGAATAATCTTCGTTAGTCTATCCACTTCTTTTTTTAGTTCCATAATTACTTTCACTTTTTCTTCCGGTTTTTGCTCAGATATATCCATAGTGCGTTTTACTTCAACAAGAAAGTTTTTTGTCAATTCCTTTGAAAGATAACATTGACCATAATATTCAAAATCATTTTCACCATCTGATCTATAAAATCTTTCAAATTTCATACAACATTCATCAGCATTCTCACGAGCATAATAGGTTAATTCAAATTTACCGTCTTTATAAGGATCATCTGACATATTAACATACAACGAATCATTACGAACCACGAAACACTCTGCATACACATACAAGCCTTGATTAATTAATTTAGCAAATTCGGCATCTGTTTCCATAAGTTGTTTATAAGATTTATCATCTATAGCAAATGTTTGATTTTTTCTCAATGCAGTTTTGCTAAATGAAATGGGGAAGAAATAGTCATTATTACAGTATAGCAGTGTTCCTTCTGCCTCCATTATTCCTAGCTGTTCAGCCCTAACTTTTGCTTCATATTTTGATACTCCGAATAACGCTGCCGTATTTTCTAACGCTTTTTCAAAGTATTCTCCTCGATACATAACTGGCATCGACAAACAAATTTCACTATAGCATTGATAGAAAACATCTTGAAAGAGTTGTCTTGGCATAGCGATACGAGGTGCCAGATTGTTTGCTTGCCATTCTGCCCACCAAATTGCTTTTTGAATACCACTCATACTATCATTAGGAATTTTTGGAATTACTTCGCAAGATAACTGTGTTGCATTTTCGTCCAATAATGATAAAATTTCAAAAAACTTTTGATGCAAATCCCAGTGCACAAGTTCATGAGCAATTGTATTATAGACGCTTCCGTATTCTTCCATAAAGTAATGCTTTCTGTTTATGACCATAGTTCCGGAAGAAACCTCTTTTTCCAATTCCTGATTTGAAAAACTGGGAAACCCCTTCAGGTATTTTATTAGCGCTGGTTTAAAATATATGCGCCCAAATACATTATCCGGCAGACTTGACTCGACCATTTGTATATCCATATGTCGCATAATATACTCAACGGGAAGTTGGCATCGATCAAAAATTGCATCACGACAATAGCGTTCAAAAAAATCATCAGCAAAGTCTTCTAAATCATCCGAGTTGATATCGGGAATAAGGTATTCATCCAATGTGCTTATTGGCTCAAATTTACCATTGCAGTTTTCTTGGGTTTTGATTACTGTGGTATTGTGCAATCCCTGATGAAGCTCTGCAGTCATATATACAGTAAAAAATCGCATTTTGCTACTAGCTTCGATTGATTCACTATATTGACTCATTTCAACAATATTCGCAGTTATCCCTGCTTCTACGCAAATCATATTATTATGATTTTCCTGTCGGCAACGAAGAGATTTTACTTCAATATTCTCAACAATCTGCTTCATAGTAGAAAGAGCATTTAAATCTTGAATTTCAGTTCTATTACGATTTTTTCAACAAACTCCTGTATTGCGTCAATTATAATACCACAGTATTTATCCTGAATATAACTTTTAAAATCATCATAAGGCATTATTACATTCCCTCCTTCTCATAATTACCTTTGTGAGCTATGTTCCTGGTATATTTACACCCAATCTTCGAGAAATTACTGCACCCAATAAACTCCCCATTCCTGCCGTTACGCTTAACAAGCCGCCCGCCGCACATGGGGCAAGTCCATTCCGACTGACGCATAGCATCACCGTAACGTCCGATAAGCTCTTTGGCAAATTCGGATTCATTATCCTGTTGAACAAGCAGCCAGAGCTTTTTCTTAGCCCTTGTGAGGGCAACGTAAAATAGCCTTCGCTCTTCGGCATATGGATAATTATCACAGCCGTTCAGAAGCACCTGTATCAACGGGTCGTCTTGAATCTTGCTGGGGAATCCCATGACCTTGTTTTTATTGTTCAGCATGAAAACATAATCTGCCTGTAAGCCCTTAGACTTGTGTGCGGTGATAAACTCAATTTTCAGATCGGGTAGTGGCGGATAGTTTACTTCATATGAACCTGTCACATTATTGTATGACAGGCAGAAATTACTGTCCTTCAGCATATCCTTGTCAAATGAGTATCTGCCTAAAAAGAAAACTGTTGCATTTCTCGGAAGAGAGTGCATCTTCTCCTCCATAAACTGAATAAGATATTTGTCATTGTAAGCCTTTATCAGACCGAGAGGAAAAGCCGTATCGGAAGAACTCGATTTTAGAGCCTTTCTGACCTGATTGGGATTCTGCATAACAAAATATCCGCTTATCTCTATAAGCTGACTTGAAAAACGGTAGGTAGTTTCGATCTTTGATATTGAAGCCTTACCCCAATAGTACTCAAAATTCAGGATATAGCTTATATCACTTCCCGCAAATCTGTAAATGCTCTGCCAGTCATCACCGACACAAAACAGCTTATAGAACAACTTCTTCCGAAGCTCATTAAGAAGGGTGTATCTCGCCATTGAAATGTCCTGATACTCGTCAACGATGACATACTTGTAGCTGTGTTCATATTTGCCTTCACGGACATATTCGGCAGCATTCAATATCATATCATTGAAGTCTATCTGCCCGCTTTCAGCAAGCATTCTCGAATAATCTTCGAAAATGGGAATGGTAATTCTCAGCAGACTTGCATTAAACGGACCACCAATCTCGCAAAGCTTCTGCACGTTATAGCCTTTTGATTTTGCAAGGGTAATGACTGTTCCGATAATGTCACAGACCGAAGAAAGGACGTTTGCGTTATTTCCGCTTATCTCTTTTAAAACAGCATCTTCGGGCATGGGTGTAAGCTGAACATTATGTTCTTTCAGCTTTTCGGTTAAGCGTTCCGTAAGCTTGTTATCCTGTTTGTCGGCATAGAATAATTCAATGAGTGTTGTGTTGTTTTCCTTGTGAGTTTTTCTCTTCCATTCTATTCCCGAGAGGTATTCACTTTGCCCCGTTCCACCGTGATTTGCAGAGAAAAATTCGGGAACGTTTCCGTTCTTGTCAACAGCAAAGAATTCGATGTAAATCCCGTAATCATCAAGATAAAAATCTGGGTGATATCCGGAATATTCTTCGTTGGCGGTATCAATTTCATATACCTGCTCGTATGTATATCGGATATTATTCGTGTACAGGAAGTTTGCTATTTCCATTTCGCAATATCCCTTGACACGCTCCTGCTTTAGCGTCATGGGAGGATTGTCATTGATATACTCGTTATATTCTTTTACGGAGTCGAAATCGAACGGTGTCTTATATTTGGCGGGTGACAGCAGAAGATATGCAATCAAATCAGCTGTAAACCGAGCATCTGTAAGGTGGCTCTTTATTGCTTTTTTGGTAAATTCCTGTAAGGTTGTAGAATAAATGGTCGGACGTTTGTTATCAGCCTTTGCAAGTATCTCCAGACCAAGCTTGTGGAAGGTCATAACGTCCATATCAAAACCGGTTTCGGCCTTGACCCGCTCTCTCATTTCCGAAGCTGATTTATTTGTGAAAGAAAGCAGCAATATATCCTCGTGTCTGCATTTGTTAGTTTTCAAAAGATATTTTACCTTGCCTATAATGGTTGTGGTTTTACCCGTTCCTGCTCCTGCAATTATTAGCTGATTGTCATCATCGTTGACTATACTGTCAAGCTGCTGGTCATCAAGCATTCTTCCCTCTACGGGCTGAATAGTTTTGCGTACATACTCTTTGAATTGAAGATACTCGTTGATTTTTTGAAGAGCCGTTTCTCTTGCCGATGCAAGTTCATCGCAGAAAATTTCGGCTTCATTCTGAGCAAGAAAAATCCTGTCGCTATTGTCGATATTGAATTTGTGTGCAAAATCTATTGCAGCTTGTATATCCATAAAAAACTCAGTGTAGGAGTTTTTCCAATTGTCAAATACAGATATATCCGATGCGTTGACCGATTTCTTTATTATATCCTGCATATCTATTCTTAGATAAGGAATCATTTCGAGGATCTTTTCTGCTTTTTCTCTGATGTCACTTTCTAATATACGACGCTCCAGCGCGTTATAAACTTCCTTGTATTTTTCCAATATTTGCTCGGAAGATTTTGCGGCATTGGCTATTGTTTCATCAATATCAGTATGTGATGCAGCATATTCTATGAGATGTTCGGAAGCCTTGATAACAGGCTCCATTTTTGTTACCCATTCATCAAAGCTTTTCTTGTCGGACAGGGAAGCTTCAAGATGTTCAAGCTCGTGGATATAATTGTTTGCGTGCTTAATAAAATGGTTTGCGTAGTATTTGGCGATGGTTTCGTCTTTGTAAATATAGGCGTGGAAAAAGACATCGAGAGGGTATTTGAATGCAATATTGTCTATATTAACTCCGAGCTGTATTGCTTTCTTAACATATTTCTCATAGATGAGTTCGTAACTATTAAACCATTTGATTAATTCTGAAATATTGATCGTTTTCTTGTTCATCACACTATGATGTGAAGAAATAGCAAAACAAATTATCATATGATCGGTCAAATCAATTTTTAATGATTCCATTAGTTCACCCACCCCCTAAGATTTTTTGAAAAATATTGATGGTAATAAGTTGATTTACTGTATTATAACATATTTAGCCAAATCTTGCAATAACAAGAGATATAAAAATCAGGGCGTACCTCTTACCTTCATTCATCGGTAAGAAGTACGCCCATTAAACCGTATTTGTCAATCAGTAGTGATATATAAAATCCGTCAACGCATCCTTCGGAATCCTCCAACTCCTCCCCACCTTAAACCCCGGAATTTTCTTAGCCCTGAGCAGGTTGTAAACGGTAGTAAGAGAAAGACAAAGCTCGTCTGCTGCTTCATATGGAGTGAGATAATCTCCGTAATCTGTGATCATATTATACACCATCCTTTCGGTATTTTACCCTGTTGTTTACATCGCAAGCTGTCGCAAAGCATTGTAATTTAGCACATTTCAAATATATATTATTTATATGTAAGAGCATAATAACCCCTTTGATCCCCGGTGTTTTTCGGAAACATCGGGGATTTTTTCGTGCTCTGCAAAATTCGGTTTCTATGTCGTATTTGCCCTAAAACGGCATAAAAATCCACCATATTTTAATTCCAGAAGGGAGATGAGCATTTTGGATAAAGTCATAGGAATGGCAGTGATTGCTATCGTTTCTGCGGTAGTTAAGGCTTTTATCGACGATTAAATGGGTAAGAAAAATGTGACAATTTGCGAAAGGTGGCGATAGCTTATGAATAACAGCGATGATGCGATTCTCGAAATTATCACCGCTGCAACTGAAGCAATAGTATCGGAGATATGCAAGCTCTGTGATACGGAAGATGAACAGGAGTGATGAAATGTCATTCAACGGACAACGATATTTAACAAGAGGAGTTCAGTCCGAGATACCCTTTGAATTGCAAATGTTTATGTGGCATCTCATAGAAGAACTGCCCGAGCCGAGAGATTATTTGCAGGTCTTTCGGTTGGCTGATGTTGATAAAAATCAGCAGCTTATTCACGAACAGGAAGAGCCTGAATATCACAAGGAGTATTTCCTTAATATCTGCTCTCCCGTTACAGCCAAGGTCTATGTAATAGACGACGGCACACACAGCACTATGCTGCTGGCGGAAGAATACTAAAAGCTTGGTGCAAGCCCATTGTCGGCTTGCACCTTTTGTTTTATGGAGGTAATTAAAATGAGCGAGAAATTTATATGCTCCCATTGCGGAGGGACATTCAGCGAAGACGAAATGACCTATTTCGGCGGTGAAATGTATTGCGAGGAATGCCTTGACGAATTGACCGTAATATGTGAATGCTGCGGAAATCGTATCTTTGCCGATGATTCGGCGGACAGCGATATAGTTCTTTGCAGATACTGCTATGACGAACACTATACCACCTGTGAAGCTTGCGGACGCACTATCCATTATGATGATGCCTGCTATTTTGACGATGACGATGATTATCCCTATTGCTACAGCTGCTACAACCGTAGAAATGCAAGCACATATATCCACGACTATGGTTACAAGCCCGAGCCTATCTTCTACGGTGACGGAGAAAGATACTTCGGCGTTGAGCTGGAGATAGATGACGGCGGTCATTACGATGATAACGCCGACAAGATCTCAAAGGCGGGAAACAAAGACTGCACACATATTTATATGAAGCATGACGGCAGTCTTAATGATGGTATGGAGATCGTTACTCACCCTATGACACTTGATTATCATATTAACTCTATGCCTTGGAGAGATGTTCTGAACAAGGCGAAAGATCTTGATTATCTCTCTCATAAGACAAGCACCTGCGGACTGCATATCCATGTAAACCGTTCAGCGTTTGGTGAGAGCCGTGAGGAACAGGAGGAGTGCATTTCAAGGGTTCTGTTCTTTGTAGAGCGATTCTGGCAGGAGCTTCTTAAGTTCTCCAGAAGAACAGAGCGTCAGATAGCAAGATGGGCGGCAAGGTACGGTATCAAGGATAATCCCAAGGCTACTCTTGACAACGCAAAGAAGAATTATTCGGGCAGATACACCTGTGTCAATCTTGTCAACTGCAATACGATAGAGTTCCGCATTTTCAGAGGTACGCTTAAATACAACACGCTTATTGCAACATTGCAGCTTGTGAACAGAATTTGCGATATTGCTATTGATATGACCGATGATGAGCTTACTCAGCTTAACTGGTGTGATTTTGCGGCAAATGTTACAGAGCCTGAGCTGATTACCTATCTCAAGGAAAGACGGCTGTATGTTAATGAGCCTATTGAATCGGAGGAAGATGTGTGATGTGTATGTTTCCTAAGCATTTCGATACAGATGATGACACGGAAGTCGTGTGCAACCGTGAGAAAAGAGTATATTCAAACTAAGGAGGAGATCTGAATGTGCAGTTTATTCGGACTTATTGATTACGCAAACGTATTTACGGCAAAGGAAAGAAACAGGATAATTGCAGTACTTTCAAGAGAATGTGAGGTCAGAGGAACAGACGCAACGGGAATTGCTTTCAATACCGACAGCGGGCTTCATATCTTCAAAAGACCTGTGGCAGCACATATGCTGTGGTACAAGATCCCCGAAAGTGCAAAGGTCATAATGGGTCACACCAGAATGACCACACAGGGCAGTGCAAAGCACAACTACAACAATCATCCGTTCCCGGGAAGAGTTGGGGGTATGGATTTTGCTCTTGCTCACAATGGTGTTCTCTACAATGACAGCAAGCTGAAAGTTTCCGAACAGCTTCCCGTTTCCAGAATACAGACCGACAGCTATGTTGCGGTGCAGCTTATCGAGAAAGAACCCGCTCTCGATTTTGATTCCATACGAAATATGGCTGAAAAGACTAAGGGGACTTTCTGCTATTCCATACTTGACAGGAACAACAATGTCTATCTTGTGAAGGGTGACAATCCGCTGGCTCTCTACAAGTTCAACGGTTTCTATATTTACGCAAGCACGGATACCATTATGAAAAACACTCTGAGCAAGCTGAAACTGACAGGTTACAGCAAGGTGAATGTAGAAACGGGCAGTATTATCAGGATAGATGCGTCGGGTACTATTGAGATGCAGACCTTTGACATTGAGGATAACAGCTTAGGGGGTTATTACAATTACTTTCCCAGTTATCACGAAGACGAGTTCATCGGTGACATAATGGAGTATGCGGGATTCTTCGGGATAGATGAAGAGGACATAGCACTTCTGCTTTACTGTGGCTTTGACGAGCTGGAGATAGAAGAGATGCTATACGACCCCATTGAACTGCAGAGGTGTATTTCCGAGCTAAAGTGTTGTGATATGATGTGCTGAGATGAAAATCGTCCCGATAGGGTGGCGTTTTCCTTTGGGACGTTCCATAATATGAAATCCGATTTATATGGGACGGTTTTGGGGCGGGAAACGGAGTGCCGTTTGAGTATACTCTATTGGGACGATTTTGAGTTGTATTTCTCTTGAAGTTTTGCTCTTGCTTCTGCTAATGTGATATTTGGTTCTCCGGACAGCATTCTCTGTTCGGCAGTTTCAAGCTTGTTTTGCAGACTGAGAAGTTCTTCTTGATTTTCAGAAACCAAAACGGCATTATCGCTATTGCTGTTATTAATGGTCATACATTTTCCTCCGATTGATTATTCTATGAATATTATATCGGAATAGCAAGGTGATTTCAATAGTATTTGAGATTTTTTAAAGGAAGTGAGTTTTATGAAGGTTGGTTACATACGAGTATCGACACAGGAGCAGAACACCGCACGACAGGAAGTGTTGATGGAAGCTCTTGGTGTTGAGAAAATTTACATTGACAAGATATCGGGCAAGTCAACAGACAGACCGCAGCTTAAGGAGATGCTTGGCTTTGTTCGTTCGGGCGATACAGTCATCGTGGAATCCATTTCACGATTTGCCAGAAACACGAAGGACCTTCTGGAGCTTGTTGAACTGCTGACCGAGAAAGGCGTGGAGTTCATCAGCAAGAAAGAAAGCATTGACACCACTACCCCAGCGGGGAAGTTTATGCTGACGGTATTTGCAGCAGTTGCCGAGCTTGAACGTGGCTACATTCTTGACAGACAGCGGGAAGGTATTGCTATTGCCAAGGCAAATGGTCTTTACAAGGGCAGAAAACCCAAAGCTGTTGATGAACGGCTTTGGGGTGAGCTTTATGCTAAGTGGCAGGCTGGAGAGATCACGGCGGTGGAGTTTATGCGGAGGATGGGGATGAGTAAGAGTGGGTTTTATCGGAGGGTGAAAAGATAAAGATTTATGGGTAATAAGGCTATCAGGGTTTCAATCGTGTGTGAAACCCTGATAATGCTATAGCGGCAATAATCAACAAAAGTCTATTTTTTTATAAAATGGTGTTCAAAACAAGTAAATAGTTTCACCACTTTGGACTTCAATTTTTGTCTGGTCTCAAATTCAGTGCCTTCCGACTATGAAGAATAGAATGCAGCCATTATCACATTATATTGACTTTTTTCACGAAATATGGTATATTATTATAGGACGTATTTGTTCTAAATATTGGCTTGATATTTGGAGGTGCACTTATGAAGCTTCCTAAGATTATCGATAACAAAAAGAATGGAAGAGTAGTTAATGAAATCAGAGATAATGTATGCAAAAGATCAAAATTATCTATCATATCTGCTTACTTTACGATTTATGCCTATAATGAACTAAAGAAGGAACTATCAAAGATTGATAGATTTCGATTTATTTTTACGGAACCTTCTTTTGTTAATTCCGATAATGAAGTTCAACGTGAATACTATATACAGCACAATGAGAATAATCTTGCCGGAAATGAATTTGAAATAAAACTGCGTAATGAAATGCGTCAGTCTGCTATTGCGAAAGAATGTGCAGAATGGCTTTCAAAAAAAGCGGAAATTAAATCTCTAAAAAAGGAAAACCCAGCTCAACCCAGATTAATTCATATTGATAACGGCAGTGACAGCGCATGTATAAATGGGTCTGTTGATTTTACAACTGATGGTTTGGGTATTACTCCGTCAAGCCGTATAGATTCAAATACCTGTATGTATGGAAACGAATTTACTTCAGTATACTTACAGATGTTTGATGAGCTGTGGAATAATTCTGCTGCCGTAGAAGACGTAAAAGAAAAAGTCCTCCAGCATATGCAGATTTTATATAAAGAGAATACGCCTGAATTCATATACTTCATTACTCTTTATAATGTCTTCAAAGAATATTTAGGTGAGCTTACTGAAGATAATATCGTGAAAACACAGACAGGAATTAAGGATACACTTATCTGGAATAAACTGTATAAATTTCAACGTGACGGCGTTATTGGGGCTATTGATAAAATTGAAAAATATAATGGATGCATAATTGCCGATAGTGTAGGTCTTGGAAAAACCTATACTGCATTGGCAATAATAAAGTATTATGAGCTTAGAAACGATAGAGTTCTTGTACTAGCACCAAAAAAACTTCGTGATAACTGGTCTGTTTACACCCAGAATGATAAGCGCAATATATTTGTGGCTGACAGATTTAACTATACCGTGCTTAACCACACAGATTTAAGCAGGACAAGCGGTTATACCGGTGATATACCGCTTGCAACCGTAAATTGGGGCAACTATGACCTCGTTGTAATTGATGAAAGCCATAATTTCAGAAACAATCCCCCTGTTAAAGGCAGAGTCACACGCTATGAACGTCTGATGAATGATATTATCAAATCAGGCGTTAAGACAAAGGTACTTATGCTGTCTGCAACTCCTGTCAATAACCGAATGAATGACATCAAGAATCAGATTGCCTTTATTACAGAGGGAAAAGATAACGCTTTATCAGGAGTAGGTATTACAAGCATTGAGCAGGTGCTAAAAAAAGCCCAAACTGTTTTTAACAGATGGTCAGAACTTCCTGATGCGAAACGGACAACGGAAAGCTTTGTTGAAATGATGAACATTGATTATTTTAAACTGCTCGATACACTTACTATTGCCCGTTCAAGAAAACACATTGAGAAGTACTATGACTCCTCAGAAATAGGGAAATTCCCTGATAGACGAAAGCCTCAAAACATATACCCTGACATTGACACTCTTGGAGAATTTCCAACTATCGAAAAAGTCAATAAGCAAATTAAACACCTTTCATTAGGCCTGTACTCGCCATTTTCTTATGTTCTTCCGGAGAAACGCCCTGAATATGAACGCAAGTATGATATGTCAGTAGGTTCAGGTAAGTCCGTTTTCAAACAAGCTGACCGTGAAGCAAGCTTGATAGGACTAATTCGTGTAGGATTGTTGAAGAGAATGGAAAGTTCTATTTTTTCATTTGCTCTTACTATTGAAAAGATACTTAGACGTATTAAGGACACCATAGCCATTATTGACAGTAATCAGTTTGATATAGGCGATAATATGAGCATTGAAGACATTGATCTTGAAGATAGTGATCTGGACACCATATTATTTGGAAGTAAAGTAAAGGTTCTTTTGCAAGACATGGATTTAGTGAAATGGCGGCAGGATTTATCTGATGATGCAGACAAATTGCGAACTTTATTAAATGACGCTAAAAAAATCACAATTGAACGTGATGCAAAGCTTCTTGAGCTGAAGCGAATCATTAATCACAAAATTGACAATCCCATAAATCCCGGCAATAAAAAGGTTATCGTATTTACAGCATTTGCCGATACTGCCAACTATCTTTATGATTGCTTATCGGAAGAACTGAAAAATCGTGGGATTTACTCTGCAATAGTTACGGGTACCGGCAACAACCGTTCAACCCTCCCTATCGGCAGAGAGTATAAAAGCAGCATACGAATGTCTGACCTTAATACGGTTCTGACGCTGTTTTCTCCGAAGTCAAAGGAATGTGAAAAGATTTATCCCAACATTCACGATGAGATAGATGTTTTGATTGCAACAGACTGCATTTCGGAAGGTCAAAATTTACAGGACTGCGACTACCTCATAAATTACGATATACATTGGAATCCTGTCCGTATCATTCAGCGTTTTGGACGTATTGATCGTATCGGATCTACTAATAAGGAAATCCAGCTTGTGAATTTCTGGGCTATGAAGGAACTTGATAAATACATAAACCTTGCACAACGTGTAAAAGGGCGCATGGTTTTGCTTAATGTTTCTGCAACGGGTGAAGAAGACTACATTGAGGAAACAGAGAGCAAAGAAATGAAAGACCTTGAATATCGTAAAAAACAGCTCCAACAGCTCCAGAACGAAGTTGTTGATCTGGAAGAAATATCGGGTGGTATATCTATCACCGATGTTACTTTCAATGACTTCAAAACAGACCTTATGGAGTATATGAAGTCACACCGCAAACAACTCAACGATGCTCCCTCCGGTCTTTACGCTGTAACTGATATAGACGACAGCATGCGTGATACGGTTAAGCCCGGCGTGATTTTTGCACTCCGTCAAATTAAGGGCATAGAACAGGCAAAAGATCAGAATCCGCTGTTCCCGTTCTATCTTGTGTATATAACCGAGGACGGCGAAGTCAAGCTTTCATATTTACAGGCAAAACGTATTCTTGATTATTACAAAAAGCTCTGCTACGGCAAAAATGAAGTTCTTAAGGAGCTTGTGGCTGAGTTTAACAAGGAAACAGACGAGGGTCACAATATGAAGAGATACTCCGATCTGCTCGAAACGGCAATACAGGAGCTTATCGGCAGGAAACAGGAAGTCGGCGTTGCAAGCCTTTTCAGCAGAGGCGGAACTACTATGCAGACATCTTTCTTTGATGGTGTTGAGGATTTTGAGCTTATAACATTTCTCGTGTTAAGGTAAGGTGCGGTTATGGATATTTATGATAAACTGAATATCCCCCATGAATGCAGGATAAACCGAACTGTATTCAAAAAGATGTTCTATGAAAATGCGGCTCTTTCCAAAGGCGACAAGGATTTGTTCGTAAACTCAATCGACAAGATTACTTGGATATATTGCCTTAATCAGGACAATATGAATGTTCCTGCGTATGCCACCGATGAACGGGAGTATCTTGAAATTGAGGTTATGGAGGTCGAACTCAGCGAAAACAAGGGTATCAAGCGCATTGCAGAAATAATAATGCGTGCGATTCCATATCCTATGCTGCTGATATTCAGCTTTGAGGATAAGTATCAGGTGTGGACGGCTCATCAGCGTTTTAACCTCGCAGATAACAATAAAATCACCCTTGAAGAGCCTATCTGTACCGAATGGCTGGATAACGGCAGCAATTTATGGGACAAGCTCAATATCAGCAATTTCCGTTACACAAGCTTTTTTGATATGTATTCGGATATTGTTGATGCGGTGGCTGTATTCAATGCCGAAAAGCTTACCGATAAGGAAATAAGCGGCGATGACGCCCGCGAACTGCTCCGCAGAAATGCTGAAATTGACAGTCAAATTGCAGCTTTACGTGCGGAACTGAAAAAGGCTACCGAGTTTAATAAGAAAATGGAAATCAATATGAAAATTAAGAAACTGGAGAAAGAGAGGAGTAAATAATTATGTTAGGTTATATTTCTTCCATTGCTACGCTTGTTTTATTTGTCATTTATTTTATTGGAAGGATAATTACCATTATTATGGTTAAACCGATTTGGAGCGACAAAATAACTAATTATGATTCGGCAACGGATATTGTTGAGGAGTATGAAATTGATGATACAGGTTGTAAAGCAGCACTAACAACAACCAATGGAATACGTAATTTGAAAATTTATGCTGTTGAATTTGATCCTGAGATAGGGATAGTTCATTCAACTAAAGAACTACTCTACGAAAGAGCATTTTTAAACATAGGTCAATCAATAGTTATTTGTGCCGATTTACCTGATTGCATTCCAAAAATATTAGTTGAATATGAAACACTTGAATATATGAAGGTTTCGATTGCTTGGGTTGACAATTGCAAAAATGGTGTTATGTCTGAAATTCCGACATTAACACACACGGTAAAAAGCATATTATATTATTTATGTCGATAAGGAGGACACCCACAATGCCAACACTTAACGGAAAATCCCTTGATATACTTGAAGAAAACATAAAAAATCTCCGTCAGCTTTTCCCGGAGGTTGAATGTGACGGAAAAATTGACTTTGATATGCTCCGTCAGATACTTGGCGAGTACGTTGACGATGACAAGGAACGCTACAACTTCAAATGGAACGGCAAAGGCAGATCGTTACGCTTTTCACAGACTCCTTCAACAGGCACTCTCCGCCCCTGCAAGGAAGAAAGCAAGAACTGGGACGATACACAGAATCTGTACATAGAGGGCGATAACCTTGAAGTGCTTAAAATATTGCAGAAAAGCTATCACGGCAAAATCAAGATGATTTACATAGACCCGCCATACAACACAGGTAAAGACTTCGTTTATCCCGACAACTATCACGACAGCATTGAAAATTACAAGATCATTACTGGTCAGACAGATGAAGATGGCAACAGAATAAGCACGAACACAGAAGCAAGCGGTCGCTTTCACACCGACTGGCTTAATATGATGTACCCTCGATTAAGGCTGGCGAGAAATCTGCTGACTGATGATGGCGTTATATTTATTTCCATAACAGATAAAGAGTTGGATAATATTTCAAAACTCTGCAACGAAATTTTTGGAGAAGATAATTTTGTAGGAAAGCTCATATTACAAACAGCAACAGATAATAATCCAAGTCAAATTAATACTGAACACGAATATATTGTTTGCTATAGTAAAAATCGTTCTCTTTTATCGTTTTGGTATGCTAAGAGTGAAAAAGCAGAAAAAATTCAAAATAAATATTTGGAGCTTAAATCAAAATATAATAATGATATGATTTTAATACAAGACGAACTGAGAAAATGGATAAAAGCAAACAAGAAAGATTTGTCGGGAGTAACTCATTATGATAACGTCGATGCAAAAGGTGTCTTTCATGATGGTGATATTGCTAATACAATATTCGGCGGGTATGAATATGATGTTGTACATCCTGTAACTGGGAAAACTTGTAAAATTCCAGATAAAGGATTTCGCTTTTCAGAAGAAACTATGCGTGAAATGATAGAAAATGATGATATTATGTTTGGAGCAGATGAAACAACATTAATCAAACCTAAAATACGTCTTGAAAATGCAAAAGATGTATTACGATCTATGATTTATGAAGACGGCAGAACATCAACAAAAAAATTCGAACAGTTAATGTCACGTGATATATTTCAAAATCCAAAATCTGATACCATAATTCAAAGATTGATTTCTATGGTTACAACTGATGACGATTTAATTATGGATTTTTTCTCAGGCTCAGGAACAACAGCACAATCAATAATGCAATTGTGTTCAAATAGAAGATTCATTCTTGTACAGCTTCCTGAAAATCTTGAAAAAATGTTAGAAACAGCTGATAGTAAAGCAAAGAAAACATTAAATAATGCTATTGCGTTTTTAGATTCAATAAATAAGCCACATTTTATAACTGAAATCGGCAAGGAAAGAATAAGACGAGCAGGCGAGAAAATAAAGGAAGAAGTTGAAAACGGTAACGACCAACTTAAAATAGATGAAGAGCCGAAGAAAGTGCCTGATATAGGCTTTAAGGTGTTCAAGCTTGACAGCTCCAATCTGAAAAAGTGGAATCCCGATTATGAGGATCTTGAAGCTACCCTTGATGATTACAAAAATAACTATGTTCCCGACAGAACCGAAGAGGACGTAGTATATGAATTTATGCTCAAAATGGGTCTTGACCTCTCCTACCCGATTGATGTCACCGAATTTGACGGCAAAAAGGTTTATTCTATCGGATTTGGTGCGTTGATGATGTGCCTTGACAATAATATCACCGTTTCCATTGCAGAGGGTATGGTTAAGATGTACAAGGAGCAGGCTCCCGAAACCTGGAAAGTCGTTTTCAAGGATAACGGCTTTGTTGACGACTGCACTAAGACTAATGTTAAGCTTACCCTTATTCAGGCAGGACTTGAGGAAGATGCGTTTACTACGGTGTGAGGTGAGAATATGGATGATTTTACAAGACCATTTGACTTAGGTCAACTTGCAATACTTAAAGATCTTTTACCCAAAGAAAAACTAATTGAATTAAGAAAGATAATTAACAAAACGAATAAAGAAAGCCAGCACAAATCCAAACGTGAATGTTGTTTCTACTGTAATGAACCTTGTAGCAGTTTCTGTAATTCCCACACAGTCCCCAGATTTTGTTTAGAATATATTGCAACAAATGGCAAGCTTTCTTATATAAATACTATAGTTGATGTTCCTTTCCTTAATTACGATAAAGGTATAAATGAAGCTGGAACATTTCATATTATTTGCAGGAACTGTGATAATACTATTTTTCAAGATTATGAAAATGAAAAAAACTATGACAAAATACCAACTACCAAAATGCTTGCTCAAATTGCTATGAAATGCAATCTTAAGCTAATTAGCAAAAGAGAGTTTGAGAATGCCTTCTATGATGAGATACATAGTCAACTGAAATTTCCCGAAGATGTTACCGAACGCAAGCAAACAGTAAACGGAATGGATTTAAAAGAATATATTACTGCATATAACAAAGCAAAAAAAAGTTCACTTAAACCGTTCGATGGTGATTATCACATTTATTCATATATTAATTTGCCATACAGAATACCTATTGCTTTTCAAGGAAGTATATCATTAATATCTGATTTAGAAGGAAATATTATTAATGATATTTATAATCTTAATAAAAATTATGAAATTAAAGACGTATATCTATGTGTATTTCCACTCAAATCAAAAAGTATAATTATGTTCTTTATTGAAAATGGAAACAAACGATACAGTACCTTCTTTAAACAATTTAAGAAACTTACTCTTCCTGAACAATTAAAGGTTGTAAACTATATTATTTTTGCGTATACAGAAGACTATTTTATGTCTCCTAAATTATCTAAAGATACTACTGCAAAGCTTATTAATGCCGCTCGTAAATCACCTGATTTGGTGTCACTAAATCCATTTGCAAATGGAATAGATACTGCAACAGAACATTTTTCATTTACTGAAATGAACTCTATTCCAAACATTCTTTCAGAAGAATATCAAATAAAGGAGGAAGCCGATGAAACTACAATTTGACGCCAACCTTAAATATCAGGAGCAAGCTGTTTCCTCCGTTGTTGACCTTTTCAGAGGTCAGACTCCAAAGCAATCAAATTTTACCGTTTCCCTTTATAACACATTGGAGGGTCAAGGAACGTTCTTTACTACTACAGGTATCGGAAATAAGCTGGAGCTTGACGAGGAAGATATACTCGATAATCTGAAAGAAGTTCAGCTCCGCAACGGTCTGAAGCAGTCAACGGCTCTTGAACACGGCAAATATGACTTTGATATCGAAATGGAAACAGGTACAGGTAAAACCTATGTATATCTGCGTACAATTTTCGAACTGAACAAGGCTTACGGCTTTACAAAGTTTATTATAGTTGTACCCAGCATCGCTATCAAAGAGGGCGTAAAGAAGTCCCTGGACATTACAAAAGAGCATTTTGATATGCTGTATGATAATACCCCATATGATTATTTCGTTTATGACAGCGGAAAGCTGAGTCAGGTTCGTGATTTTGCGGTAGCGGATAATATTCAGATAATGGTTATCAATATTGACGCTTTCCGTAAGAGCTTTACAGACCCCGAAAAAGAAAACAAGGCGAACCTTATTCATCGTTCAAACGACAAGATGAACGGTATGCGCCCGATTGACCTTATCGCTGAAACAAATCCTTTTGTTATCATTGATGAGCCGCAGTCGGTGGATACAACGCCCAAGTCAAAAGAGGCTATTGCTTCCCTTAATCCGCTGTGTACGCTGAGATATTCGGCTACACACGTTGATAAGCACAACTGCGTGTATAAACTTGATGCCATTGATGCCTTTAACCTTAATCTCGTAAAGCAAATTGAGGTTGCAAGCTTTGCAACAGCGGATTATCATAACCGTGCGTATATGCTGCTGAAATCTGTTGATAATAAAAAATCGCCTATCACCGCAAAGATCGAGATTGACGCTCTTGTGAATGGCAAAGTTAAGCGCAAGGTGGTAACAGTTAAGCAAGGCAGCGACCTTTACGAAAAGCTTTCGGGAAATCGTTCTATATATGAGGGTTATATCGTAGATGAGATATACTGCGAAAAGGATGAGGAATATGTAAGCTTTACTATGAAGCCTGAAATCCTGCGAATAGGACGAGCTGTCGGTGAATTTGATGATACAGCCATAAAGGAACAGCAGATACGCAAGACTATCGAAGAACATCTGAACAAGGCACTTGTTCTCAGCAGTAAGGGCGTTAAAGTTCTTAGTTTATTCTTCATCGACAGAGTTGCAAATTATCGCTATTATGATGAAGACGGCAATGCTCATCAGGGTAAATATGCTCAGCTTTTTGAAAAGCATTATAAGGAGCTTATTCAGCGTCCGAAGTATAAAAAGCTCATTGACTCTGGCTTAATCAGCGATGATGAAACTGTTGTACATAACGGATATTTTTCTGTTGACAAGAAAGGCATATTCAAAGATACAAACGGTAATACAACTTCTGATGATGATGTGTATAACTTAATTATGAAGGACAAAGAAAAATTGTTGTCCTTTGATTCCAAGCTGCAATTTATCTTTTCACACTCAGCTCTCCGTGAAGGTTGGGATAATCCTAATGTATTCCAGATTTGCACATTAAACGAAACAAACAGCGAGGTCAAGAAACGCCAGGAAATAGGCAGAGGTTTGCGTTTGTGTGTTAATCAAATCGGTGAACGTCTGCACGGCTCATCAATTAATACCCTTACTGTTATGGCAAACGAGAGCTATGAAGAATTTGCAAAAAAGCTTCAAAAGGAATATGAAGATGACGAGGGTATCCGCTTTGGCTTTATTGAAAAACATACTTTTGCTAATATTACTATTACAAACGATAATGGCGAATCAAGCTATCTCGGAGCTGAGAAATCGGCTGAAATATATAAATCCTTTGAGGATAAGGGCTATATCGACAACAATGGCAAGGTTCAGGATAAGCTGAAAAAAGCTCTCAAAGACAATACCCTTGAAGTACCAGACGATGTAAAAAATAGTCTGCCTGCAATTACTGCTGTATGCAAGAAAATCAGCGGTAATCTCAACATCAAGCCTGCTTCTGATAAGAAGACTATAAAGCTGAACAAGCAGATTTATCTGAATCCCGAATTCAAGGAACTATGGGATAAAATCAAATATAAGACATCATATTCCGTTTCATTTGACAGCACTGAGCTGATAAAGAAATCCAGCGAAGAAATGAAATTGAGCTTACATATCAGTGGAGGAAAATTAATTTACACAAAAGCAGGCATAAAGCATACAGCTGGCGGCCTTGAAACAACCGAAATGGTTCATACTACAGTATCTGCCAGCGATAATTCTGAAATGCTGCCAGATGTAGTTACTTATCTTCAAAATGCTACCAATCTTACACGTCGTACAATTGTGTCAATTTTAAAACAAAGTAACACCCTCGATTTATTCAAAAAGAATCCACAAAGATATATGGAATTAGCAAGCAATATAATCACCGCACAACTAAAAACAATGCTTGTAGACGGTATCAAATATACTAAGCTTGGTGATGACGAATTCTATGCACAGGAGCTTTTTGATACGGAAGAGCTTACAGGATACCTAGAGCATAATATGATTGAAGCTCAGAAATCCGTATATGACTATGTAGTGTATGATAGTGATAATGAAGCACATTTTGCAAAGATGTTCGAAGCTAATGAAGACATAAAGCTGTATACTAAGCTGCCTGATTGGTTCAAGATCTCTACTCCTCTGGGTTCTTATAATCCTGACTGGGCAGTGCTGATTGATAAAGATGGTGATAAGAAACTGTATTTTGTAATTGAAACTAAAGCAAACATTAGTGAACAGTCTCTTCGCCCAACCGAATCTCAAAAAATCAAATGTGGACAAAAACATTTTGAAGCGATTAATAATGGAGCTATGTTTACTGCAGTAGATGACTTTGACCGGTTTATCGAAAATGTGTAATCTCAAAGAAAGAAGCTACTACGTATTGAAGAAGCAAAATAAGTAAGCCAAAAACTCTCCAAGACGTCCCCCATAACACCACGCCCCTGTCGGTTCAGAATAAACCGACAGGGGCAAATATCACTCAAGTTGAGCATCTCCCGCCTACGTGATTGGGCACTGCTCACCACCGTGGGACTGATACGATGATATTTCTTCCTTTCAGATCAGACGAACTCTCTGCAGATACTATCACATCCACCTTTTCCCCTTCAGATTATAAACCCAATTGGGACCGGGCAAATTCGGAAACATATCCTCAAACCTAACCAAAGTAACATTCCCAAGCGATTTTGCCAGTTCGGAACACTTGTCCGTAAATCCCGATTTTGAGAAAAGATACAGATACTTGTTGTTGCATTTGAGCAGGTTGCTTCTTGACATAAGCCTCTCCAGAACATCCTTGTCAGTAGGCTCATTTCTCCATTTGCACTCGGCAAATATCATATTTACGTCGTCGGAAGCGACAAAATCTATCTCCTCTTGCGTATGATTTGCAGGATCCGTACCCCACCATCTGTCGAGGACGGTAAAGGTAACAGGCGTATTGCCCTTGCGGTTTTCACGCCACAAATACTGTTTGCATATCTCCTCAAAGGTCTGACCCATAAACTGATTAAGCTCCTTCTCTATCTTCGCATATACGACATCACTCATATCATTCTGCAATGCCGAAATATTTGACGGGATAAATCTATACCAGAAACGGAACAGGCTGTCCTCAATGAGATAAATGCTCTTTCTGCCCTCCTTTTCTCCAAACGGTGTTTCACGCTTGATTATTCCCAATGATACCAGCTTTTTTAGACAGGCTGTGCAGGCACTTGTTTCCTCGCCTACCTTTGTGGAAATCTCGGACACCTTCGTGCTGCCGTTTGCGATTGCCGTGATGACAGCATTATACAATGCCGCCTCACGCACTTCCTGTTTGAGGAGATTGCTCGGCTCTTCAAAGAGATATGCCGAAGTGTCTAGGAGCTTGCCGATTACGTTATCCCTGAAGGAAATATGGTCATCAAGCTGCAACAGATACTGAGGAGTTCCGCCAACCATTCCATAAATCAATGCCAGCTCTTCCCTATGGAAATTCTTGAAAATACTGCATGACTCCTCAAAATCAAACGGAAGTACCTTGAATTGTGCCGTTCTACGCCCGTAAAGAGGGCTTTCATAACCCAGTACCTGCTCTTCCATAAATGACATTGAAGAGCCGCAAAGAATCATAAACAGCTTCGATGTACTGCTGTGCTTGTCAACAAGTGCCTGTATGACAGAGGACAGCGATTTGTCCGATTTTGCGGCGTATGGGTACTCGTCAATGATAAATACCAGCTGCTTTTCTTCGGCAAGCTTGAAGATATACTCCAAAACCTCCTGAAAGCTGTTATATACGGGAAACGCAGTATCAACTGTCTTATGCTCATACTGGAATACAGAACGGCTGAGATTCTCAATATTCTGTTGCTTGCTGCTTTCTATGGCAGTGAAAAATATTACGTCCTTATCCTTGGCAAACTCATTCAGCAAAGCCGTTTTTCCCACACGGCGTCTGCCGTAAACAACGGGCATCTGAAATTTTTTTGTTTTATAAAGCTCATTAAGCTTCTTCAGTTCTTTTTCTCTGCCTATGAACATTGCACACACCTCGTTAGTAATTTATGATTTACTAAATTATAACATACTAAATGCTATTTGTCAATATGTTAATTGCGAAATGATGTGACATATCATTAGTGCGGACAAATACTGCATTATGTTTTAGAAGTGAGTTGGAATCAATAACTAGGCAAACTCCTTCTTGATGAAGATAATGACTCGACACCACCCTATCCAAAAGAGAAGTATCGAATCACTCCTTATAAGTCGATTTCTATATTGCTTTCAAAGCTTGACAAATTCACCGAACTTGTCCGCCAATCAATACCCCAACGCCAAAAACGGAGCCGGAATTTTTATCCAGCTCCAAGTAAATACAAATAACTTCCATACAAAAACAAGTCCAAGTAACTTCAATTAACTGTTACTCCAGTATTCCAGAGTAAACTGCTTTGCAATAATCCGACAGAGAGTCACTCCAGGGCAATATCAAAACAAACGTTTTCTGCGGTCCCGCATCTTTTATCCTTCCGTATATTTTCTGAGCCGGTCTTTAATCCTGATTGAATTTATTTGACATGTTCAATGTGGTCTATGGATCTGATTAGTTTCTATTATACTTCGATTAACCTTACTGAAGTAAACGAGAGGTGTTTAGTGGGCATTTTTTGATATGACATATTATGGTAAGTAAAGTAGGTAATTATGAGACATCAATAAGAACTACCCTTGTTATTGATTTCCCCTTGGGGGATAAATTTCCGCTGTTCCGATTGTAACAGCGGATTGGCATTATGTGTTTCTGCTGGTCAGAGGGAAGATTTCAATATCATAAGTCATTATAAATAATCATCCTGTGACACAACCATTTCTTTAGGATAAAGGCACACTGCTATTCCGTCATCAGGGTTATTATTGTCGTCACATAATAATGCATATGAACCATCTCTTTCAAATAAAATAGTATTTGGTACAAAGCGTGACAATGGATCATCGGAATAGCATCTCATAAGATTCTCAGCTACTTCAAGCTTATTTTCTTTATTATCAATGTATTCTTGATAAGCTTGCTTTTGCTCCGAAGTAATTCCGTCTTTCTCATAATACGCTCTAATATTGATAGTAACAGGAAAGCTTTTTCCAAAACAAACAATATTTTCGGTTGTTTTCCAGCCTATATCAAATGAAAACTTGCTAAATACAGAATCATTCATTTTCTAAGTCCTCTTTTCATTATTTTTTAATATTGAAATACCTCCAACATGAGGAATATTGCCATGAATAATACTCGGAACTAATTGCATTGTCTCCATATCCGTACACTCATGCCAAGTATAATTATTATCCTTTCGCCATTGTCTAACTTCATCGGGAGTACAATTTCTCTTTTCTGAAAGTGCCATATCAGCTTTAGCAAAATTATTAACGCGATTAATAGTAAAGCCTTCTATTTTTACTGTTGCTTTACTTATTTCATTGAAATCAGGCGATCCATCCTTGAAACTTATACCTTTGATCTTATACTCACTTAAGATACTGCTCCATGTTTTTTCTTCGGGGTTTGATTGCATAGGAACATATCCCCCATCCGGATGCCAGACCGAATTACCAGGCTTGCCTTCCCATTTTCCATTTTCGACAGGGCAATGCTTATAACAATCGTTTTTAGGTTCACAAGATTTATTTTCAGGACGCTCGGAAGCAGTATATGCATAATCTCTTACATCACTTTTTTCCAACACAGTGCTTCGAGGCTGTAAAGAGCTGATTCTAATCCTGTTTGAATCACTGTAGTTACTTTTATCTTCAGGAGTTTTTCTAGTAATTTCAGAATCTTTAATATGAGGTTTTACGTTACCTATTTCCAATGATGTATTTCGTGGCTGTAAAGAATTGTTTTCATGTCTGCACGAGTCGCCATAAATATTTTGGGGTTCTGTTACTTTTTCTGCTGCTTCAAGTCTTTTACTTGAGGATACTTCTTGCATTGATCACATCTCCCTTCAAGTACTCAACTCTGAACTGTTCTATGATTTTATTTTCAGGATACAACTCATGCTGAGTACGGCAGATAAAGTAGATTATCATGCGAAGTTCATCTTCATCAAATCCTTCAAATCTCCCGGCAATGTTATCCCTTGCAATCTGATACAATTCATCATAACTATTCCATGTGTTGTCTGTTCCTCTGAAAACATCGGAACAATCAAAGCATTTGTTTATAAAGTCAGCAACTGCCCACTCAAAAGTAAGATTCCTACTTTCAATATTGCATACCAGATCAACTTTTAGCTTGGCAGAAATATTCAAGTTAAGTATATTTTTCTTTAATGCTGTTAACTTCTCTGAATCAAGTGATTTTGAAAGTATACCATGAAGAACATCTGCATTGTTATTCGTATATGACTGTACCTGCTCAGTAATTTGCCTTTTATCGCCATAGTCTGCAAATTTCGGAATGCTGCAAAGAACCGCCTCCTGCCAGTCATTCTGGTACACAGCTGCAACTCCGGTCGGAAGCTTGGACAGCTCTTCAATCTGCTTGTCATTCAGTGCCATAGCCTTGCCTGTAATGTCACGATCACTGCCCTCAGGAAGACGCATTACGATTTTAGTATTGGTATTCCTTATAACAGCAGTATCAAGAAGATTAGGAGCCTGATCAACAATTATGAAACCCTCTCCGTAAGTTCTCATTTCAGCAATGGCATTTGTCAGCATTTCGACAGACTTTCCCTGCACATTTGATGATTCCTGACTTTGCTCCGATGACGTCTTTTTCAGAAGATTATGTGCTTCCTCCAGCACAGTAATATGCTGCAACGCTGAATTCATCTCATTGGCACTTGACATTCTATATTCCTGAAGTTTCAGAACAATGATTCCCATGATAAGTGACTTAGTTTCCATAGAACCAACTCTGCTGATGTCAATAATTGTGCTTTCATCAAACAGCTTTGTGTATGGAATCTCTTCGCCCGAAAAAATCATACCGTTAATTCCATTTGTGAGAGATTTCAATCTGGTTGCCAACGAACCAATATAGTCACTCTTAGTATCTCCCGAATAATCCGAAGAATTAATGATAGACCTCAGTGAATCTGTCACATCCTCAAATGTCGGATACAATCCACTGACTTTTGTGTTTACTGAAAGCTGCAGATCCCATCCTATCGATCTATAAGCGTTTTCAACTGCATCTTTAAGTACAGCAGGCATTGCAGCATACATAGGCCAGCAAACATTGAATATTTCAATGAGCCTGTCAATATGCTCAAGCACATGAATTTCCTCAGGGAACGAGAAAGGATTGATTTTCAGAACAGAGCCCAGTCTGGAATTCGTACCAAATACATTTACGTCAGTAAATACATTCTTGTATTCGCCCTTAGCAGGTTCTACTACAAGAAATGGCACCTTACTTTTCTTAAATTTTGCCAGAAGATTATATACCGCATTACTTTTGCCCGAACCGGTAGAACCGGTAACAAAAGTGTGCATTGTAAAACTATCTTTATGCAGTTCTACATCGGTTTTTGATTCTGCTCCTAAATGATAGATCTTTCCGAACTTAATATCCCCACTGTCGCTTTTTTTATCTCTAAGCACCTCCTGCCCAAATGTTGCATGGTTAATGACAGGAAGTCCCTTAACAGATTTTGTAGGGAGACCAAAGTGCAGAGCCAATTCATTCGTGCTTACTAAAGTACTCGGATTTATGACTGAATAAGTCTGTATGCCTTGATATAGGAATTGAGGATGTAAAAAATTTTTGATATATTTCTGGAGAACAGCTACAGGTTCACCTTTGTCATCATCCCTGCTGTTACGTCTGACCCAAGTATTTACTGCCGATCTTTCAATTCCGCTCTGCAAGCCGGACATTAGTGACTGATATGTATTTGCAGCAATTTCCGTGTCGCCCTTAGTTTCGCCAAGGAAATATGCCGCACATTTCCACATTCCTATACTTTCACATTCATCAAATCTTTGAAGATGTTTTTCGATTCTGTGAAGTATGGATTCCATCGTCTTGTTTTTGGCATTAAGAGTGATCCCCTTGGTCTCACCCAAAGTAGATGACAGAGTATTCGAATCAACAAAATTAAACGAATCACTAATAGAATAATTCGTTCCACTCTGTTCATTCCTTGAAAATGTATCGGTATCTGTTGAACTCTTGCTTTTGCTTTCTGTCAAAGAACTGGAGTGAGAACTGCTTACTCCGTTGGTGAGTGTTTTTGATATAGAATCCGAGAAGCTTTCGGTGTGAGTTGTTCCATCTGAAACAGTATTAGTATCACTAGAAAACCGTGATGAATTTACACCGGCATTAATAGCTGATGTCAATCCTACCGCAACACCTAATGATGCCCCAAGAGATGCGGTAACAACCGCATTTATTCCAGCTGAGATAACTCCTCCAACTGAACCCGTAACGGAACTACCAAGCGAACCTCCAAAACTAACTCCTTTGGATTTTCCTTCTGTGTGCGCATTGGAAACACTATGAGTTACTCCGTCAGAAGTTCCTTTTGTATGAGATGTACCATCTGAAACAGAACTTGATTTACCTGTCGTATCGGTGTTTCCCGTTGAAAGGCTTTCCCCTACAGTTTCTGATTTAGAATAGCCATGACTTGTTCCAACACTGGTGTTTCTTCCGCTGGTCTCAGATCTTGCCTGCCCAACACTTTTCCCCTCCGAAGTACTGCTGCCTGTAGAATGAGTAATATTAAACTGCATATTCGCAAACGGAGAGAGCTGAGTATAGATATTTTCATACTCCTGCTTAATGCTCATTAGATCGTAATTTGATAGATTATCAGCTATGAATACTGCAGTATATTTCTTGCCCTTCATGCTGTAAACATATTTTTCAAGACCTTGAATGAAATCCTGATTCTTTACCGAGCTTCTATCCTGTTTAAAATCAGCAACACAAGTAACACAGGAAATGCTGCTGGCATTGACCTTTTCCAATTCCTGATTAAGATCTTCATTTGTGAACTGCTCAGCACTGCTTCCGGGAAATTGCCCCATCAGACCATTCTGAAGCATCTCACGCATAGTGCCTGTATCATTCTGCGAATCATGTGAGCGCACTCCGAGATAAAAATCAGTTGTGTCGCCATCGCTTCTGATCATCATTGCAAGTGTGCAGGGTTTATTTGACAACGAATGGAACACCGTTGCCAGCTTATGAACAGAAAATTCATCCTGTTCATAAACCAGCTTGGTTATCTTAAAGAAATATGTCTGCCCTATATTCTGTATATCTTTATTGTCAATATCTATAACCGGCATTTCTGTCAGTCTGGTGATATATCCCTTCATGACTTCATCGTCAATGATTTCAAGACAGTTGCCAAGGTTTGATTTGAGAACCGCTAGGTCAAGTTTTTGCGGTTCCGATTCCAAAACAGCAATGTTCATACTCTTCTGAGTAGTTTCCATAGCAAATGTGCTTGTACTTTTCCAATCTGGTTCCATAAGAGTAGTGTTCGAGCTTTTCTTAGTCTCCACAGGTGCGTGCATAGCTTCTGTATCAGTATGCTTGGAAACCTTACCCGGTTCTTCCCATCTTGGCATGTGTTTCACTTCTCTTTCTATCATAAGTTACTAAAATATTTTTTTGAATTCATCGTGAATATCGGAAAGCTTATTAAATAAATTCGACAAATTCTTATCAACTACATCTTTCAATATGTAGTATTGATTTCTGTTCTGACCATCTTGACATTGAGAAGATAATATCCACATTTCATTGCCATAATTATCCCATTTTCTTGTAATGACACGGTTACCTTTTGCAGGAAATGATTTTACCTCAACATCATAGAAAAAGCGTATTATGTTTGAAGGCTCATTCTTCCTTATAAACTTACGTTGTCCACCTCCGTGCGTTTTGTAATTCACAATAAGATAATAATCATTGGAATCAACATAACGCATCCGCCTAATGTAAAATTCTTCATTATCGAGAATTACGCCTTCTAACGGCACTTTCTTCAAAGTCTTTTGGGATTGTCCTATTTCAGGTTTATTACAAGAAGAACAATTAATATTACTGCTATTATCAGAACAATCCCTATCACTTTTTTTGATGATTCACCTGAATCATTTCTTTCATTATTGATCTCGCTAGTAATACCTTTTGGTTTACTTACTTTTCGAATTTCTACATATGTATTAGCAGAAGATGTTCCAGATGCACCGGTCTCTGCAGATTGATGAACTGTTAGCTGATTTTTTGTTGAACCCTGCTCTGCATTTGACACTTGCTTAGAAGCAGATTCCGATGCTTTGCTTTCATCCCGAACCTCCTTAACAACAGGAGGTTCGGATTTTTTGGAAATTTCCTGAGGAACCTTTACCTTTGCACTTCTTTCACTTTCAAGTCTGCTGACCTTATCCTTGAAAACATATCTTGCAACTGCACGCATATGATTAAAGCGTTCTTCCGAAAAGTTTGTAATGATATCCTTTTTGAGCTTCAACCAATAAGCTTCATTCCATTGACTCTTTTCATTGGTAAGCGGCGTCAGCTCTGTATACGGTTCAAACAGATCCTGCATATTTTTTTTGCAATATGCAAGATCCTCCTCATATTTTTCATAGGTAGGGTCTACGTCAAATCCATCTGCAAGAGCATATTTCAAGCTTACCTTGTTAGCGGAATCAACATATTTTTTTATTGCTTCATGCATAGTAATGCTCTCCTTTAGATATCAAGTATTTCGTTGATCTCAGCAACTGATGTTTCAATCCAGTCAAGTATTGCCTTGTTGCGCTCAAGCTCACGCTGTTTGATTTCTTCATCGTTAGCACACTGATCAAATTCCTCATACTTCTTCTTAATTATGCCGTCAAGAACTTCAAACTCCTTCTTAAAGCTCTCCTTGATGCTCTTAACACGATTCTCAGCATACGAAATGGAATCCCTTACTCCCTGATCTATCTCTGCTCTTAAAGGAACAACAAGTCTTGTCTGAAGTTCAGAGGTTTCTACAGAATACTTTTCTTCACGCTTAATGCGTCTTTCAAATACATCTCTCTTCTGATCCTCATAATCATCGACTTCTCTATAGATATCTCTTTCCTCGAAATCATCAAATTCTTCAAAGATGTCTTCATCAACATACTTAGGCTTCCAGAACTTAAAGAATCCGAGAAATCCCTCACGTTCTGAATTCTTTACACGCTTGGTTCCCACTTTCTCTCTGTGAGAGCCTACCTTAACGTTCTCAGTACCGATTTTTTCTTTATGAGAACCAACCTTTACCTGAATTACTTCTTCGCCGACTTTCTCGTAGTACTCGCTCTCTTCATAAGACACTTCTCCGACATCATCGACTGTTTCGGAAGCAAAATCTGCTGATTCCCAATTCTGAGCCATATCAAGCATATTTGACAGAGCACCCTTTACCAGATCCGCTGTACTGAAGTCAAGTGCAGAGTTTTCAACAGATTCATCAATGCTTGTAAGTTTCTGCTGATACTCCTCAAGCAGCTTTTTACTGTTTTCAATTACCTCAGTATTTATTGCACTTTCAAGATTTGCAGTAAGCTTAGCAATAGCATCTGAAGCTTTTGTAGTAAACTGATTTACAAGACGTTTTGCTTCATTTTTGCTCGTAATCACATCTCCATAGTACTTGAATACCTCAGTTACTTGAAGGGTTGCTTCATCCATCAATGCATCCGCTTCCTTTTTGATCATAGGAATAGGATCCAACTCGTCTACTTTCTTCTTAAATGTCGAAGCTTCTTCTCCATTCTGGATCTTAGCCATTACTGCTGCAGCTCTTTCCGCACATGCCTTTGCAGCTGCTTCATCAGTTGCAACTGTTGTTTTCGCCTTTGCAATAACTTCATTGCTCTTAAGTACTTCATAGAATGTTTCTACCAAGTCTTTAATTTTCTTTGTATTAGCATATTTTTTTACATAAGCTGTAATAGCAGCTTCAAGTGAACAAATTCCACTATGAATCAATGCCTGCTCCTTGGTGTCGCCCCTCTCTTCAGCAAATGTCAATCTGTCATTAAGTTCACGCTGAGCACTCGGACATAGTGTAGAATATTTTTCAAGATGCATAGATTCATATTTATTAAATTTTCTGATTGCAGTTAATGTATCACTTGCTGCAGGAGGCATTGCATCTATCTGCTCCCATGTAAGATTCTTTATATCTATGCCATTTAAATGAGTACGGATATTCAATGCGGTATATGCAGAACAAGGAAACAGCTGAGGATCATAAATGCCATGGTCGGAAAGATATTTTCTCACATTAGTAAGTACATCTTCTATGCTTTCCTCTTCAGGATTAAAGCCATCCATTTTATTAACAACAAATAAAAATCTGTCATGAGCCTGCTTTCCGCCCTTTTGTATTTGCTCAGCAACATACCTAAGAAGTGAGTCATCATCATTTGTAGCTAACTGCGTACCATTGAGAACATATAGAATCAAATTGTTAGAGCTTCCTTCTATTGCTCTGAATGTCGTATTCTTATGATTCTGATTCTGTGCATTATTGGGACCCGGAGTGTCAATCAGTTTGAGTGCTGTTGTATTTGCATCAATAAAAGGAATATCACCTTCAGCACAAATCTTGTAAACTTCTTCGTTAGAATTGAGTTCATCCATTATCTTGTATGTAAGCTCATCAACTCTGCATATCTTTTCTTCCTGCTGATTGTATACCTCTGCGCAAAACGAGTTCAAATCATTATCAAGTATCTCGGTTATTACCGCAGTACAGGCCGCATTCTTAGAAGGCATAAGTCTCTGGCGCAGCAAGGCATTTACAAGTGTAGATTTTCCCGAACTCATAGTTGCAATTACATTGATAGGGAACACTGCATTATTAACGTTATCGAAAGCCTGCTTCAACTTATGATCTCTGAATTCTTCAATAGGACCTTCTCGAAGATCATTGAAAACACTAATGATTCTCTCCTGAACATCCTCATCAGTTTTAGCTTGACGGAACCTGAGATTTAATTTCTTGATAATTCCATTTTCTTTTGCATGATTGAATGAATCCTCAAAATCATCCCAATCAAGGATACTCCCGCAAAATTCTACATCGAGCTCAGCAGTATTAAGGATCATTTTCAAGGCCTCTGGGAACTCGCCTATCCATTCTTGCATACGCTGTCGATTTCTTGCGTATTTCTGAAGACCGTTATCCTCAGAAATATCATTACCGTTTACCTTGATCTCTGTTGTCAATTTGTAAGGATTGTACTTCACGCTTACCTGTGCCATATATCATTTCTCCTTTTTCAGCAGTATCTGCTGATTATTTTTTCTATATAAATCAGCCCACTGTGTTTTATAAGCTGATTTATTTTGTCCTTGGGTTCCTCCATATGAATCTCAGGGTAGTACTTCTCATAATACCACGAGATATCATTTGATTTAAAATACCTAATGTTTCTTCTAAACATGTCTTCATGCACAAAAGACAACTCAATTCCCTTTGCTGCTGTTTTCGCTAAAAAGCCTGCATAAGCTGAAACAGGACAGACAACGGGATCTGTAAATCCAACCTGCTTCAGATATTTAATAACATCATTTAGTGACTCGGCAATATTATCCTCATCCTCTCGGAACTCATCTATCTTATTTACGATGAAAATAATAGGAGTATTCCCAATGTTCTGATGAATATAGCTTAAATGTACTTGGTCATCATTTGTACCGATTTGAGTAGCATTTATAACATAAAGAACCATATCATATTCATGCTTTTCTACCATTTTTTCAGTAACATACTGATGATCAGCATTTTTGCTTGAATTTACTCCGGGAGAATCACATAGCATTATCCTTTTCCCCTTTAATAAACCCGAGAAGCAAGTACTCATAAATATATCAGAAGAGAGGTTTTTCTCACTGTTATTCATCAATTCCTTGTCATTGGCATTTAATATAAAGTCGCCGTCACACTTTGAAGTGTACCCGTCTTCGTAAGGCTTACTCAAAAGATGATGTATTTTACTTGTGCAAGCCATGTTCTTTGACAGATTGATATTTTTGCCTGCCAATGCATTGATAAATGTAGATTTTCCTGCACTCATCGTAGCCGTTACAAGAAATCTAACCGGTCTTTTATTTTTGAATGACAAATTAGTGCGAATACTGTCAACATAATCCCAATAGTGCCCTAATTGAGGTATTTCCTTGACACGTTTCCACGCTTCTTCTTTACCGATAACAGCTGAATGAATATCAACAATTCTAGATAAGTCTTCAAATTTCAGCGGGAGTTCAATAAGCATAGTAGCCAATACTACCTTCATATTTTCAGAAAGCATTTTTTCCTCTGAAAAACCTATCATTGAAAACAAATCAAAAATTAGCAAATAGACATACTTTGCAATCAATGAACTTTTTGTCTTAAACTGAGAATTTGTCAGTGCTTTTCCACCATCTGAATTCTTTCCGCACAAAGCCTTTTTATACAGTTCTATTTGTGCACTGATATACGTGCTCTTCCATTTACCTAGTTTTATGTAACGAGTCAATCCATAAAAATATATTTGCCGTATCTCCAATTTTTCCTTTAAGACGGGGTTATTTTCGATAACCTGAGATAATGACAATAAATTAACATCAAAATCAGAAATCTTTTTCTCCTGACCAATAGCAGCTAATTTTATTTTGGGAAGCTTTCCCGGGACAGAGGATATGCTATTTATTTCATCTTTCTTTTGCATACAAACGGCTTTACCCATAAGGATATCACGTATTGCCTTTTTTAAAGATGATTCATCTGCTTTTGGCAAATTCATCATCAAGTCATATTCTGTTTTATAATCCCAAGCAATCAGCCACTTGCACAACAAGCCATTTTGATAGTATCCAAACGCATCTCTTTCTGAATAGTTTTTTCTAAGATCGTCTATACTACTAACCGAAACGCCATTGAATACTAACGAAAACCTATGCAGGTTTGCCATATCAAACACTCTCTCCATTAAAGTTAAAGTAATTTCACATTTTCGCCCTGACTTCTCAGCCACATATCCACTCCATCACCAAACACCTCAGCAGAGATAATATATCCCTCCTCTGTACGGTCAGAGATTTTCGCGGTAGGCAACCTGTCGAGAACAGATTCTACGCTCTTACCGCTGTATATGAACCTGATTCTTCTGAGCTTTCCGCCATACATAAACTGTATACGTTTGCGGAACTCGCCTTCCTCAAATCTATCCTTATACGGAATATCAAAATGCCTATCGGACACCTTAAAGCTTTTTATCCTGTCGATCCTGTAAATCGTTGGGAAAGTATCGTCCCTGTTTGTGTACTCTTTTTCTCTGTCGATATCTTCAATAAATGCCGTCAGATAAAAATAATACTCGGAAAACATTATTCCAACAGGCTTTATCATACGTTCAACAACGCTTCCATCTTGTTTCTCATAACAGATATGTGTAAACCTATGCTGTATTACAGCCTCACCCAATGCCCAAAGTGATTCAATGAAATGTTTGCCATGATGCGGCTCAACATAGTGAAACAGTTCGTTTGAGATAAGTTCCATGACTGTTCGCTTTTTGCTTTTCGGTACACAATGACCAATGATCTTGTCAAGAATCTGCGAAATATCATCCTTACAAAACGCACGGCTCTCCAATAGTATTTTGCATACCGCCAGCACCTCACTGTTAGTCAGCATATCATCATCAACTGTTTTCAGATAATATCCATTAAGACTTCTGCTGTAAACGATCTCCTTTTCCTGTTCGCCTTCAGCTGCTCTGTCACGAAAAAATACTCTAAGATCATCGATGTCACGCTGTATTGACCTTTCATCCACCTTGAAATGTACAGCCTCATCGCTCTTGTTGACAATCTCGCCGTTCAACAGCTTTGTATATATTTGAAGAACACGATTATACTTAAATCCGGGAGAAAAACTGTCATTTTGCATAATTATTTCACCATCATCTCTCACGATATATTCATTATACACTATAATTCGAAATAAATCAACATTTTACTTCATATTTTAAGTCGTTATTATGAACAAATAATTTATTTGCATTTTGTTGATTTATTTCCTTTTTCTTTATTATATCGTGGATAATAGACACTAACTGTCATTTTAGTTTTTTTGTCGGAATTTATCAAAATAATTATATCACATATCAAAATATTTTTCAAGACATATAGAGCATTAATTTTAATATCTAAAAGGCGTTGAAAGGAATCCCAAAAGATATTAAAGTTATAATATAAGAATAATCAGAGAAAGCGGTGAAGTAATGAGTTTTGAACGTGAAAAAATCTCGTATATGATAGGTGTTAGAATACGTGACTATCGGAATGAACGGAAGATGAGCCAGGAAGCACTTGCACTTGTATCCGGACTTCACCCTGCATATCTGGGACGCATAGAAAGAGGAGAAAAATGCCCGACACTTGACACTCTCTATAAGATTTCAATAGGATTAAAGGTACCGCTTTCAGAATTAACTGATCTTTCAGGTGAGATAAAGCCGACCTGCTCTGAAGCCTTGTTTAGGATCGAAACAGCACTAAGCGGAATGTCAGATGATGACGCTGTAGCTATTGCCGAGATTGTTGAAAAGATTGCTGCATTTCATAACAATTTAGATTGATTTCATCCCACTATTATTTCCGGTCGTAGTATTATTTTACACAACGTCAAAACCTTATTAGCGTTAAACAAAAACTGTCATATACAACCGAAGTGAGGATTGATCCTTGCTTCGGTTTTTTATCCGTATACGGTTTTCCAAATATCAAACTACATTCTATATATAATATTTCGTACACCCTCCATGTAAGTTTTACACAGAAAGAAAAAGAAAAACACTCAAGATCTCCCGACCTTTATTCAATAATTCCGTATTGCATCTGACTTCTATTTTCTCTGTATTCTGTAGAGTTCGTATTCCTTGAAAGAGGAAGAGTTTTATTCCGGATACTTTGAATTACTTATATGTTATACTGAGAAGAAAAATTAATTTTGATTATGAATGATAACATATAGGTAAAATTTCACGAAAGGTGGTAATACAATGTATTACAATAACTATGAGATAACAGATGACGGGTTCGGAGTACATACATTCGAGCTTACTATTCCGTGCATAACTAAAGATGAATTTGAACGAATCGGTATGAATGCAGAAAATACCTACATAAATAAAAACAGTATCTGCATTTACCCTAAATGTCGTGGCATTAAAATATTGCTTAATCATACCGATAATAACTTTTATAATATCAAAGTGATCGTATCGCCTAGAAAGCTTATTGATGAAGAGTCCGATGCGGTCAATATCCTGCGGGTATCCAATGATTTTAATGTGCTCGGTTACCTGCTCAATGAATCAATACGTGAATGTCTGGGAGAAGAATATAATATGGACAGTTTCAATCTTTCCAGACTGGATTTCTGTGTGAATATAATGCTTTCCGAAAGCTTTTCCGCTGAGCGTTATGTGAAGCTTATAAAACGGTCAATGAAGTATAATGACAGTGCAGAGGTTATCGAATATTCCGATGACGTTACGGACGCTACTGAAAAGAACAAGCATAGTTTTCGCATACGAACCGGGAATCTGACCTTTACTGCATACGACAAATATTTTCAGCTGGAGAATATAGGCGAAAGCTATGATAAGGCTTCGGAGGGTTTCCTTAGGCTTGAAATTGCTGTCAACAGAGATGTTATTCGTTCAATTGAAGAATCGATGCAACTTGAATCGGATAATCTGAATCTGATATATCTTCTTACAAACTGCAGTGAGAACGTATTCAAGAGCTATATCCATGAGCATTTCTATCGTGGGGACTATTGTTACATTGACAGTATGCGACTTCTAATCGGTATCTCTGAGCTTAAGAAAAAGGATAAAAAAGCTATGCTCCAATATGCTGATATGCAGTGCAGAAAGCAATCATTTCTATCCGCAAAGAAAGAGATGGAAAAGACGTTATCAAGGTCAAGACTCAAGAAAATGTACCATAATTTTGATTTACTGGGGATATACCCCATATCAGTGTCGTTTCGTGATAAGCACGGACATAAAGCCGTTCCCGGGCTGCACAAGATACTCGGAATTTGAAAGGAGTGCATTATTATGGATAACAAGAAGTTTTTATCCGTTTTGGAAGCTGCAGAACTGCTTGGTGTGAGCAGGTCAACCATGTACAGGTATCTGCAGGAAGAAAGCATTTCCGCTGTTAAGATCGGCGGAAAGACTTGGAAGATACCTTCGGATTTCCTTGACGCTTTAGAGCGGGTCAACGAAAATTCTGAGCCTGTTACATAATTTCGATAGGCTCACTGATATTTACAAAATATCCTGACTTTGCAAAACTTGATATTCCATTTTTTACTCTTGACATTTTAGCTAAAATAGCGTATAATAATATTAGCTAAAATAATCGGAGGTGATTTTTATGATGACCGCAACAGCAACTGAGGTCAAGAACAATTTCGGGCATTATCTCTCAGCGGTTCAATCAGGTGATGAAATAATCATTGTCAAGAATGGCAAGGAGGTCGCACGAATAGTTTCACGCAGCAGCACGGTTTCCTTTCTTACTGACTCTCTTACAGGAGTTCTAAAAAATGATTACGATGATAAAAAACTCCGTGCAGAAAGGATTGAAGCCCGTGAAAGTTCTAATTGACACTAATGTGATCCTTGACGTCCTTTGCAGCAGGGCAGAATTTCTTGAAGCATCATCAAGGGTATGGAAATACTGCGAGGTAAACAAGCTTTCGGGTGTTATTTCCGCTCTGTCAGTTCCGAATATCGTTTATATCCTGCGTAAGGAACTTGATCCGGACAAGACAAAGGATATAATTGACAGGCTAATGCTCATTTTTGATGTTGCCGAGCTTAAAGCCGAAGATCTTCGCAAGGCAGCGGAAATGAAAACCGCCGATTATGAAGATGCTGTTCAGATGTGCTGTGCCGACCGGATAAATGCGGATTTTATCGTCACACGAAATATCCGTGATTTTGTTTCAAGTCCTGTTCCTGCCGTAAAGCCTTCCGAACTTCTTGACCGCATATAGCTTCAGCATAGCCGCCGTTTTTGGCGGCTTTTGTTACTTGTTACTATTTACTGAAATCACTTAATGTTGATATTCTCTATTTCCCAAAATCAAAAATATCTTGATTTCGGGAAATAGATGTGGTATAATACACATAGGGAGCGTGAATTGATATGAAACTGATCAAACGCAAAAGCTATCTTGACAAGCTTATCAACGTTATCGGAACGCCCGATATTAAAGTTATCACAGGTGTCAGACGTTCAGGCAAATCAAAGCTGCTTGAAGCATTAAAGGCATATTTTTCTGAGAATACCCCCAGCGCCAACATAATACACATCAACTTCAATCTTCCCGAGTATGAGGATTTGACCGAATACAAGCCGCTTTATGATCACATCAATGGTAATTACAAGGACGGCTGTGAGAACATTGTTATGATAGATGAAATCCAGATGTGCAATAACTTTGAGAAGGCTATTAATGGGCTTCATGCGTCCGAAAAGTTTGATATTTACATCACAGGCTCAAATGCCTTTCTGTTGAGTTCAGACCTTGCAACGCTTTTCACGGGGAGAACATTTGAAATTAAGGTATTCCCCTTCTCCTTCTCGGAATTTCAGCAGTATTTCGAATATGATAATAACTACGATGCGTTTGACAGATATGTTCTCGAAGGCGGAATGTCGGGTTCCTATTTATATAAGGATATGGAAGCGAAGTACAGCTATATTGACGAGGTTTACCACACGCTTATCGTAAGAGATATTCGGACAAAATATCATATACGAAACGTTTCTCTTATGGACAGGATCTCCGATTTTCTAATGGACAATATTTCTAATCTTACGTCTGCCAGAAGCCTTACCGACACATTTAACGGCAATAAGGACAAGATAAATCACAAAACCGTAGGATCATATTTGCAGTATCTTTGCAATGCCTTTGCGTTTTATAAGGTGCGAAGATATGATATTCAAGGCAAGAAATATCTTTCCTCAAATGAGAAATATTACCTTTGCGACCATTCCTTCCGATATGCAAAACTGGGAACGAAAAATATGGATTACGGAAGAGTGTACGAAAATATCGTTGCCATTGAACTTATGCGTCGGGGATATGAGATCTATGTTGGTACGCTATATAAGAAAGAGATCGATTTTGTTGCTATCAAGCGTGATGAAAAGATATATATCCAGGTGTCCGACGATATTTCTAATGAAAAGACCTTTGAGCGGGAGGTCACACCATTGCTTGCGATTCGGGACGCCTACCCCAAAATTCTCATCGCAAGAACACGTCATGACAGCTATCAATATGAAGGCATTAGGATAATTGATATTGCGGATTGGCTGATGAGTTGATCAATCCGAAAAATGGCTACCTGTTGTAAAAGTGAGGTAAATAACTGTGAAAACACTTAACGAATATCTCAATATGCCCTATAAAATGGAAATTGTTCCCGATACTGCCGAAGGAGGATATGTAGCTTTTTATCCTGAGCTTCCCGGGTGCATAACTTGTGGAGAAACAGTTGAAGCTGCTGCCGCAAACGCTATTGATGCCAAGAGAGAATGGCTTGAAGCAGCTATCGAGGACGGTATCGAGATTTTCTGCCCCAACTCATCGGTATAAATTCAAAAATCCCCTACCCCATTCCTGACCCCAATTCTGACCCCAACTTTGTATCAGAGGGCAAAAAAATCGGCTGCAAGATACAAATAAAAAAGCCTCAGACCACGTAGATACGTCGTTTGAGGATAACATAAGAATTATTGATTTTTTAAATTCACAACTCATAACCCGAAGGTCGTTGGTTCAAATCCAGCTCCCGCAACCACGTAGAATAGGCGTTTGAAGGTAATTCAAACGCCTTTTTTCTTTGCCAAAAATCTGAAATTGACAACAAATTGACAACATTTCTCCTCAGATTGCTTTCTTATCGTCCCCATTTTCCTGACTATTATCGGGTCGAAGCTGCCGCCTTGTGTGGAACATTACCGATCCGATAGCCTCGGCATTCCTGTTTTGTGCTTCCTGTATGGCATGGCTGTATATCGTTTCTGTATTCAATCCCCAAAAAGGACACACAATTTAACATCGAATGAAAACCGCCTAATCAAGCGGTTTATTTTATTATAGCTGTATCAAGCCTGCGCTTGTCTTTCAAAGGCTTATCCAGCAACTTGTAGTAAATATGAATATCTCTCGGTCTGTCGGCAGAGTATTCATCAATTGTAATGTATTCGATCAGTTCCAGACACATCTCACGGGTAAGCTCCTGTACATCGGTGTACTTCTTCAAGCGGAGGATAAATTCCTCAACATCTTCCTCGTCCTTCTTTACGGCGGACAGCTTCGCTTCAAGCTCTTCCACCTCTGCGGACAACGCCTTCTGCTCAGCCTGATACTTCTCCAATAGATTAACGCAAACATCCTCCGGGATTTTTCCAAGCACTTTATCCTCGTAAATTG
>CAZINI010000020.1:0-51253 GCA_964540575.1 uncultured Ruminococcus sp. | reverse complement strand
CTTACAGGATTTTCAGCCAATAACTGCCCGGTGGGCAGTTATTGAGTACGCACTAATTCATAATTCGCAATTTTCAATTCTATTTATATTTTGGAGAGAATATTATGGAGCTTACTCAGCTGAAATATTTCTATGCTGTTGCCGAGAGCCAGCATATCACACGAACGGCGGAACGGCTGCATATTGCCCAGCCTGCCCTCACTCAGTCTATCCATCGGCTGGAAAGGGAGTTGGGAGTGCCGCTTTTTACCTCAAAAGGACGCAATATCGTGCTGACCGAATACGGCGAATTCCTGAAAAACAGGCTTGCCCCCATTCTGACCTCCCTTGACCGTATCCCCGAGGAGCTTCACGCTTTGGCAAACCCGGGACATTCCACTATCCACATAAACGTTGATGCGGCGTCCACGCTTATTACCTCGGCGATAATCGCATATAAAAAGGAAAATCACAGCGTCAATTTCCAGCTGTTTCAGGGCGGGGAAAACCACAACTGTGACATTTGCATTTCAACAAAGCTTTCGGGACAGTCCGACAGTCACGGGGATAACGCCTACATTTTCACCGAGCGGATATTTATGGCTGTCCCCTCCGCAAGCCCCTATGCCGATCGGGAGGATGTTCCGCTGTCGGAATTTGCCAACGGGGAATTTGTAGCACTGGCAGGCTCAAAGCAGTTTCGTCAGATATGCGACAAGCTTTGCCTGAACTCGGGATTTATCCCGAATGTCATCTTTGAAAGCGACAGCCCCGCTGCCGTCAGAAATTTCATTGCCGCAAGCATGGGCGTTGCGTTCTGGCCCGAACATTCATGGGGTGCACTGGACACGGACGGCATCAGGCTGCTGCCCATCAGCGAACCTGTCTGCCGACGGGATATTATGGTGAGCATCACTGCCCGTCCCCCCGCCGACCCCGAGGTTTTGAAATTTTTCAATTTTTTAGTCGGATATTTTGAAGTGCTTTGATTTACAAGAGTATGCATTGCTTATTTTATTTTTATTTTTAACTGACGTGTTTAGGTGTGTCTTTCCCCGCCGCAGGCGGGGAAAGACACATTTATCGGAATTTACAAAATTTTCAAAGCATATAAGACCGAAATCAACATAGAATAGTTTTGCCATCAAAAATGACGGCATTAAGAGGTTTGCAGCCGAGGCAGCAGCTTCGGCAACGGCAGCGGGGCGTAAAGGGGCGACCCCTTGGTCAAATCGTCCCCGCTGCAAATTTTTACAGCATTTTGCTGAAAAGAGGTTTTATATGCTGAATAAAATTGCGTTGGTACTGCTCATTATCGGCGGACTTAACTGGGGTCTTGTCGGGATATTTGAGTTTGACCTTGTGGCTTGGCTGTTCGGCGGTGCGACGTCCCTTCTCAGCAGGATAGTTTATGTTCTGGTGGCACTTTCGGCTATCTGGTGCATAGGACTGCTATTCAAGGACGACAGTTCGGAGTATCACAGCTATCAGCATTGATACACAGCCGCCTTTTGACCGAAAAAGCTCCTGCGGTACATCTTCCGATGCTGCCGCCGGAGCTTTTGGTTTTTGCAGAAAATGTATCAGTCAGCTTTCGTTTTGTCGGCGAGATCCTGCACTTCTTCAATGGAGAGTTCTGTTGCTTTGGAAATATCTTTTGTGCTCATACCCATTGAAATAAGCTGCTGAGCTATCTTGACAGATTTTTCTTTCTCGCCTTCCATACGGGCTTCATTACACATTTCTTCATTGATCCTGCACATAAATCTCACTCCTTCATTGGTTTCCTTGAAATATCTTGTTTTTTCTGCCATCAGGTCAAAATTCATTTCGTCTGCCACTGAACATAGAAAATGTATCAGTCAGCTTTCGTTTTGTCGGCGAGATCCTGCACTTCTTCAATGGAGAGTTCTGTTGCTTTGGAAATATCTTCTGTGCTCATGCCCATTGAAATAAGCTGCTGAGCTATCTTGACAGATTTTTCTTTTTCGCCCTCAATTCTGCCTTCCATTCTGCCTTCTATTCTGCCTTCCATTCTGCCTTCCATTCTGCCTTCCATTCTGCCTTCCATGCGGGCTTCATTACACATTTCTTCATTTATCCTGCACATAAATCTCACTCCTTCATTGGTTTCCTTGAAATATCTTGTTTTTTCTGCCATCAGGTCAAAATTCATTTCGTCTGCTTTTGAACAGCGGAAATCATGCATCAGCTTTGCAATATCCGAGTTGTCATCGGGTTTATTATATGCTGCATTTACATAGATAATATGCGTCCCGTCGCAGAGCGGTCTGCCTGTTTTTTTGTCTGTCATCTCGAAATCGTAAACGACTCTGTCCTCGCCGATAATGTCATTTTCCGTGATGAAAATAACGTATGTTATCGGCAGCTTTTCAAAATCGTCGCCCGAGTTCAGAAACTCTATATCCATTGCACTTGAATGGTATCTTGCTCTTTTGGCAGGTGCACCCTTGTCGGAACGCTGAATTTCAAGATTGTAGAGCCTGCCCTCACTGTCCGTTGCAAAAACATCAAGGCATACCGAACGTGTTCCGAGAAGCCTTTTCATATCATACTGAGTTTCCTGTGAGGTTATTTTCAGATCGTTTATCCCAGTGATAATGCGAAGAACCATTTCCGACAGCGGAATGTTATCCCTGAAAAGCTCACGCATAAAATCATCATCCAAGGGTCTGTACTGTTCAAGACGTTTCAGATGTGCTTTGTATCTCTTTTCGTCAATATTCAAGTCCATCGGTATCACCTCATAGGCTTATTATATCATATTTTTTCGGGAAAATCAATAGCGGAAACTTTACCCGTGAATTTCATATTACCCCTTTTCTCCGAATATAATGTACGGACAAACACTATTCTGTTCGGAGGGATAATTTATGACCGATATAAAAAACGGGCTGACGTCCGCAGAGGCGGAAAAGCGGCTTCGGGTGGACGGCGAAAACCGTCTTGCGGAGAAAAAGAAAGCCGCCCCGCTGAAAATATTCGTGGGACAGTTCAAGGATATAATGGTGCTTATCCTGCTGGCGGCAACGGTCATCTCCGTCTTTCTCGGGGAATACAGCGACGCTGTCACCATTATTATAATTGTCCTGCTCAATGCCATTCTGGGCTTCATTCAGGAATACCGAACCGAACGCACCCTTGAAGCCTTGAAGGACATGACCGCCCCAACTGCAAAGGTCTGCCGTGACGGTCAGCGTATGGTTATCCCCGCTTCCCGGCTTGTTCGGGGAGATCTGGTTTTCCTTGAAGCGGGCGACCGTGTCCCTGCGGATATTGCCCTTGTGTCTGCACGGGGCGTTCTGGCGGAGGAATCGGCACTTACGGGAGAATCCGCTCCTGTGGGGAAAACGTCGGGAAATGCCGCATATTCGGACAATTCCCTTAACCTGAAAAATGTCGCATACGGCGGCACCGTCATCACAAAGGGGACGGCGGAGGGCATTGTCATTGCCGTGGGAACGTCCTCTCAGATGGGAAAAATTTCGGGAATGCTATCCGAGATAGAGGAAGAGGAAACGCCTCTGCAAAAGCGTCTGGGGGAGCTTGGAAAGGTCATCGCCGTTATTTGTCTGGTGATATGCGTGGTGGTGGCGGGGGCAGGTATTCTCAGGGGCGAGCCTGTTTTTGATATGCTTATGACGGGGATAACAGTCGCCATCGCCGCTATTCCCGAGGGGCTGCCCGCAACAGTCACTATTGCCCTTGCGTTAGCCGTCAGCCGAATGATGAAGCAGAAGGCCCTTGTCCATCGGCTTCATTCGGTGGAAACGCTGGGCTGTGCGTCCGTTATCTGCACGGATAAAACGGGGACTGTTACCGAAAACCGAATGACCGTCAAAAAAATTTCCGTCACCTCGGGGACATTCGAAGTAACGGGCAGCGGAAGCAGCGTTGACGGGAAAATTCTCGGCAGCGGCACTGACCTTGAAACGCTTCTGAAATGTGCCGCTCTCTGCAATAACGCTTCACTGGCTATCCCCGAAAAAGGCTCAAAAAATCAGCGTATCTGCATGGGCGACCCTACCGAAGCGGCACTGCTTATTGCGGCGGAAAAGGGCGGTTTTTCTGCCGACAAGCTGAAAAGCCGTTTCAAGCGGACAAACGAGATACCCTTTGACAGCGAAACTCGTCTGATGACCGTCACCTGCCGCTCGGAGGATGGTTCGACGGATTACATAAAGGGTTCGCCCGAAGCTGTTATGAAGCTTTGCGGAAAGTATATGGACGGTCGGGGAAAGGTTCAGCCGCTTAACTCGGCGGTGCGTTCACGGTTTATGTCCGAGGTGGATAAAATGTCGGAAGAAGCGTTGCGGACGCTGGGGTTTGCTGTTCGCCATTCGGGGGAAAGTCCTGTTTTTCTCGGGCTTACGGGAATGATAGACCCGCCCCGTCCCGAAGCGAAAAGGGCTGTTGACCTGTGCAGACAGGCACATATCCGCACGGTAATGATAACGGGCGACCATGCAAAGACAGCCGCCGCCGTTGCCCGTCAGACGGGCATTCTCCGTTCGGGAGATGAAGTTTTAACGGGCGATGAGCTGGACAAAATGTCCGACAGCCGCCTTGAAGCTGTCATTGACAAAACGGCAGTGTTCGCACGGGTAAGCCCTGCCCATAAGCTGAGGATAGTCCGTGCATTCAAGAAAAAAGGCAGAATTGTCACCATGACGGGGGACGGCGTGAACGATGCTCCCGCCATAAAAGAAGCAAGCATAGGCGTTGCAATGGGCGTAACGGGCACGGACGTGACCAAGCAGGCGGCGGACGTTATCCTCTTGGACGACAACTTTGCCACCCTCGTAAACGCCGTATCTCAGGGACGGGCAATATATGCAAATATCAGAAAATTCGTCCGCTACCTGCTTTCCTGCAATATCGGCGAGGTGCTGACAATGTTCCTCGGAATAGTTTTCGGCACGCCCATGGTGCTGCTGCCAACCCAGATACTGCTGGTAAACCTTGTAACGGACGGTCTGCCTGCCGTTGCGTTGGGTGTGGAGCCGCCGGATATGTCCCAGATGGAGCGTCCGCCGAGAAAGCCCGATGAAAGCTTTTTCTCCGACGGGCTTATGTGGAAGATAGTTCTTCGGGGGATACTGATAGGAGTTCTGTCCCTGGGCAGCTTTACGGTTTCACTGAATATGTCGGGGGACATTGCCGCCGCTCGGACGGCTGCCCTGTTCACCCTTGTTATTTCCCAGCTGCTGCATGTTTTCGAGTGCAAATCCGAGGACGGAAACATTTTCACCGTGCCATATCTCAACAATTTTAAGCTTATCTTAGCCGTGCTGGCGTCGCTGGCGGTAATTGCCGCCGCTATTTATCTGCCGACGCTTCAAGCGGTATTTTCGACCGTCCCGCTGAACAGGGAACTGCTGCTGACGGCATTCGGTTTTGCCGCTGCCGCACCTATCGTTCAGAGTATTTTCTCGCTGTTTGAGTAACGTATTTAAAAGGGTGTTCCCCCGCCGAAAGCGAGGGAACACCCTTTAATCATCGTTCATAATATCAAAATGTCTTTGATAGCGTTTCGGAATAGAAATGGGAACGTCATATCCGATAGCTTTCAATGCAGGCGGAATGATACGCATACCGTCCCTGAAAAATTCTTCAATGCGTTTTTCTTTTTTTGTGATGGGGCTGTAATCGGGCGGGCATACGAATGTCCAGTCAGCCCCGCTTTTATCGGCCACAAGCCTGAAATATTTGTCAATATCCGTGTCGGGCAGACCGACCTTTTTCAGCAGGATATGATGCTCTACCGCTTCATCTATCTGACTTGCGATAACAGTTTCGCCGTCAAAGGAAACAAGCACCAGCAGCGGTTCGTCCTCTGCCATTGCGGCGGCGGCTGAGTCCTTGTCGGGATAAAATATCAGGTTCATTTACAGTCCCCTTTCAAAATCAGAAATGAATTTCAGACCATATTTTCACTGTGATATATCTCTTCGACCTTGTCCTTATTTGCCATAAATATATCCACAATATCGGGGTCAAAGTCCGTCCCACGACCCTTCATAATTATGCTGTAGCAATCCTCCAGCGGCATAGCATCACGATAGCAGCGTTTTGCGGACACGGCATCGAACACGTCCGCAACAGCCATTATACGGGCACACAGGGGTATGTCCGTTCCGCTGAGCCCATCGGGATAGCCCTTTCCGTTCCATTTCTCGTGATGATACCTTGCCACCTGAAACGCCATGCTCTCATATTCATCATTATAGAGATGACCGAAAGTATCCTTGATTATCTTGCCGCCGATAGCGGGGTGCTGCTTCATCTTTGCATACTCTTCATCGGTAAGCTTTGCGGGCTTTTGCAGGATAGCATCGGGAATACCTATCTTGCCAATATCGTGCATAGGAGCGGACTGATCCAGATTATTAAGGAAATCCTTTGTTATCAGATTTCTGTATCTTTCGTCATTTCTCAGATTTTCGGCAATAAGGCAGGCATAAGCGGAGGAACGTCTGATATGTCCGCCTGTGTTGTCGTCCTTGTTTTCGACAAGTGTGGCAAAGCCCATTACCATTTCATGATGATAATGTTCCAATTCGAGTATAGACGGGTTTTCCATATTAAGGTAAATGCAGAGTGTTGACATAGTCAATGCAATGCAGGTCACTAAGGACTCGGGGAATATCAGCTGCACCAGCATTACCGCAACTATGAGAACGATCGAAGCATAGATATTTATCTTCTTTTTTTTCGGGATATATCTGTGCATTGTTATGATGATAACGCCGGTAAGCAGGCAGTATATGGCAACCGTTGTAAAGCAGACGTAGACTGCATTTCCCATAGAATAGTTTGTGTATTCGCCTGTTATGAAATCCAGATCGGGCAGTAAAAATACAGTCAGAACCGCCGAAACGATGCCCGGCAGAATATATGCGGTCTTTATCCACTTGTTTTTTCCCAGCCCGACCGTCACCGACAGCCAGTAGAGAAACAGCAGGATAACATATAATTCATAGGACAGGAACATTCCCAGATGCAGCAGCAGATTGACCGTCCTCGGTACAGTATCGAGGCAATTTACCGTGACGGCGGTGATGCCGTCAAACAGCACGGCTATTTCCGATACGATATACAGGGCACTGTAAAGGGGGTTGCAGTTTGATTTTTTAGTGACTCTGTTTAGCCGTTCGCCTTCTATTATGTATAATATGCCTACATACGCCAGCACGAGCAATGCTGTGATCTGTGTTTTTGCCCATTGCAGAATTATCATAATATCACCTTTCGTAATGTTCCAAAAATGAAAAGCTTACTTAGTTAATTATAGCATAGAAACAAACAAATTTCAACAGAAAAAGCAATAAATAGCGGAAATCAAACAGTCAAAAGTTTCGTCAGCGAAAATATAAAAGTTTCGTCCACCTTTACAAAGGTGGCGGGTCAAGGGCAGAGCCCTTGTCGCCCGTCGCAACGGGCGAAACACCCTTCCCAGCCGCTAACAAATACAGCATTCTCACAGTAAAAAACCACAAACAAATCAGAAAAAAGCACCGCACACAAACAAATCAGTAAAGCATCTATCTTCCATAAACAGCAAAAGCAGCGAAAACACGACACGGTGTGCGGTGCCGCAAAAAATAAATCGGGGTTAACCCCCGAGATATTTTTTGCCCCCGACGCCGCTGTCAAGCGGCGGAAAAACCTGTGGTTATAGCTATCTTACAACGAAACAGCAGAATAAAAAACTGTCGGTCATATCAATTTAACAACAAAACCGCAAACAACAGCGGCGGGACGGGAAACCAAAGCTATGCTTTTTCCCCTACAACAATTTGTTCGCAATCGTTGGAAAAACAGTCCTTATTGTAGTTTGGCGGTGACTGTAGGCTTTGAGCCTCCGTTCCGTCGGCTCGGGGGCAAAAAATAAATCGGGGGTTAACCCCGATTTATTTTTTGCGGCACCGCACACCGTATCTGTTTTACACGGCTTTTGTTATTGTCGTGAATTTGTTGCTTTACTGATTTGTTTGTGTGCGGTGCTTTTTTTGAACTGTTGCTTTTGTGTTTTTTACTGTTGGCTGAGTGTGGATTGTTAGCTGCGGATTTCGCCCGTTGCGACGGGCGACAAGGGTGGCTCTGCCCCCCTTGACCCCCTGCCACCTTTGTAAAGGTGGACGAAACTTTTAACTTTGCTTAGTTCTTGTCGGTCTTATCGCAGTAAGCAAGTCCCAGACCTACTGTGGACATATAGCATCTGCCGTATACGTTCATATCTCCGATAACAAAATCACCGTTGCCCGGACCGCCGAACATATGCTGATCGTCATTAACTCTTACCCATGTCTTGCCCTCGTCCTCGGACATCCAAAGGTTTCTGTCCTTAGTATCTTCGGACATGGGAACTCCCCAGATATAGATAACATACGGGTCATTCTCCGTCTTTCCGATGCCGACACCGACTGCATCGCAGAACTTAACGGTTTCAATTCTAGTAAATGTCTTGCCGTGGTCGGTGGAAACGTTCAGACCGTTGATGGTGCTGTATACCATACCCTCAATATCCGCACAAACGGCAAATCTGCTGTGCTCGCCCATGCCGTTGACGGTCTGCTCAAAGGTCTTGCCGCCGTCTGAGCTGACATAGAAGGAACCCTTTCCGCTGGCATAAACATAATCGGGATTTACCGAATCGCCTCTTATGCTCAGATTGCCCATAATGCCTTCGCACTTGTTCCATGTTTCGCCCCTGTCGGTGGTATAATATGTGGAATGGAGATTTTCGGGGCTGTAAATGATAGTGCCGCCGTCAGCTGTCAGGCAGATCTTGCCGCCTGTGGGGATCTTTCCTTCTTCGGGGGATTTTTTTATCTTAGTCCAACTGTCGCCGCCGTTTTCGCTGTAAAGAATGGTCAGTTCCTTGTCATTGTTGCCGCATTTCACCCATACATCATGGTTTGCTCCCGCAACGTCAATGCCCGTGGTTGTGCCGACAGCATAGGTATGAAGTCTGCCCATCTTGAAAATATCGCTGTGGTCGTAACCGTCATAGTCGCCGATAGCGGAAACAAGATTGCCGCCCTTAACGCTGACTGCATCCAGCGGAACGGTTTCCTCTATGCCGAATGCGTTGAAATAGAACTTGGGTGCATCGTCCCAGATATTATCGCAGGCGAAAACGCCGTTGCCCGAAGTCACCATAAGTCTGTTGGGATTATAGGGGTCGAGGAGAAGAGAACCGCACCAGTGGATAGCGTAGTTTGTTATCCATTCGCAGCCGTTGTTGTCCATCTGCATAGTGCCTCTTTCCAGCAGGCTTGTCCAGGTCTTGCCGCCGTCCGTGGTGAAGTAGAAATCATCGCCGTAAGCACCGTTCGGCTGCTTTTCCCATCTGTTGATAGTGCAGGAGATCATCTTGTTGGGGTCGTCGGGGTGAATAACAACATCGGCGATAGGATTATCCTTCGGTGTAATGTCGGTCATTTTCTCGGCGGCGGGGTCGTAGATATACAGTCCGCCGAAGCCCGGATTCCACGGACCTTCCGCATTTGCGGCGGTGATAAGCAGCTTGCCCTCGCTGTTCATCTTCATTCGCATGGGCATATACTTTTCGTTGGGTATCTTGTCGGGAAGCTCAGCCCATGTAACGCCGCCGTCCTTGGAAACGTAAATGTTGTTGGCTTTTTTGGAATCCTCGGAGATAGCCGCATAAACGGTATCGGCGGTCTTGTTGTCGTAAACTATGGAGCATACGCCCGTAGCATTTCCCGTAGATTTAACGGGGAAATCAACTGCCGTCCATGTCATTCCGCCATCGGTGGAGCGGATAACGCCGCCTGTTCTTCCGCCGACGAGAATGTTCTTGCCGTTGTTGGGGTCAACGGCGATACGCTCGCCGTTCTGTCTGCCCATGCCGTTTCCGTGGGCGGTGATAAGGCTTGTGACCTCCACCTGAGTGAAGCTGTCGCCGTAGTCGTGGGAAACGAGGATAGCTGTCTTGCCATTGCTGAAATAGCCGCAGCCTGCCAGCATATAAACGTTGTTGGGAGATGAGGGGTCGACTGCCAGACCGTCAATGGAAAGCAGTCCTCTGTCGGGCTCGCTGATATTGTAGGAAAGGCATTTCCAGCGTTTTTCCTCTTCATTCCAGCGATAAGCACCGCCGACGTCTGTTCTTGCGAAGAACAGGTTTTGTTCGGTGGGGCAGGAGATAAGACCCGTAACAAATCCGCCGCCGCCCATAAACACCTGACCGTATGTCCAGTCGGGATTTACATAGCCGAGGTCGGCAGACTGTATCTCTGCAGCGGTGGTTTCCGACGGTTCGGCGGTCGTTTCCCTGCTGTCGCCGCTGTCCGACTTACAGCCTGTCAGGGAAAAGACACTCATCATTACCGCTGCTGCCAGAGCGGCGGTTTTTTTCAATTTGAGCTTCATAATTATTTCCTCCATATTTTATGTATACGATTACATATACTTGCCTATAAAAAAGGCGTTTGTATAATTATACCGCATATTGCGGGAAAAGTCAATAAAATTTTGGCATGCCACACGAGAATTAAAAGTTTCGCCAACTCAAAGATAAAAGTTTCGTCCACCTTTACAAAGGTGGCAGGGTCAAGGGGGCAACGCCCCTTGTCGCCCGTCGCAACGGGCGAAACACCCTTCCCAGCCGCTAACAGTAAAAACTTGCTAACAGTAAAAACCACAAACAAATCAGAAAAAAAGCACCGCACACAAAAGAAACAGTAAAGCATCAAATCCACAACAACAGCAAAAGCCGTGTAAAGCAGATACAGTGTGCGGTGCCGCAAAAAATTTGTCGGGGTTAACCCCCGACCAATTTTTTGCCCCCGCCGCCGCTGTCAAGCGGCGGAAAGACCTATGGTTATCGCTATTTTACAACAAAACCGCAAACAACAGCGGCGGGACGGGAAGCCAAAGCTATGCTTTTTCCCCTACAATGATTTGTTCGCAATCGGTCGCAAAACTGTCCTATTGTTGTTCAGCGATGACTGTAGGTTTTGAGCCTCCGTTCCGTCGGCTCGGGGGCAAAAAATAAATCGGGGGTTAACCCCGATTTATTTTTTGCGGCACCGCACACCGTATCTGTTTTACACGGCTTTTGTTATTGTCGTGAATTTGTTGCTTTACTGATTTGTTTGTGTGCGGTGCTTTTTTTGAACTGTTGCTTTTGTGTTTTTTACTGTTGGCTGAGTGTGGATTGTTAGCTGCGGATTTCGCCCGTTGCGACGGGCGACAAGGGTGGCTCTGCCCCCCTTGACCCCCTGCAGCCTTTTGGAAAGGCTGGCGAAACTTTTATCTTTTTTGCTTTGCTCTTTGCTTTGCTTTATTCTCCGTAAACCTCAGATTAAACCACACCGCCGCACACAGTGCCATCACCGACACCGCCTGTGCTCTGTATGTAAAAAACTCATGCAAATAAGAATGATTGCTCAGCACCATAAACCGCAGATACGGCAGCAGTCCCAATATCAGGCATATCACCGTAATTGCCTTATTTACCCCTCTCCTGCGGAACAGAAAATATATCCCCCCGAACACAAGGACAGTCAGCAGCAGCCCAACAATTACTCTGACGCTGTCCACACGCCTTTCCCCGCCGAACATTGTGGAGATATTCGCAAGCGGTGCCATGAATATCTGCTTGATTAGCGGCATTTCCTCCGCCGTCCCGCCGAAGCGGACTTCTGCCGAGGTCAGGGCGGAAACGAACTTGTTCTCCCCCGTGACTGCCGATGCCGCCGTCCATTTTACGAGAAAAGTTCCCGCATACGCCGCCGCCCAGCAGCCGCCGCATTTTGCGGTCAGGATAAGGTCATCACGAAGCTGTCCTGAACGGTTTTCCTGTTCACGGATAATAAAAACCAGCAGCAGCGGCAGGAGAACGGAAAGCGTTTCCGCCGTCAAAAAGTCGAAAAACGCCGTCGATACGCCGCTTATGACCGAAAGCACCGTCAGCACGCCGTCCCCCTTTTTTTCAAGGCAGATAAAGCATATGCAGGCGGCAAGCGTTACGTTGAACATTGGGATATATTCCAGTGACAGCCTGATATTGTAAAACTGAACGCATATCAGCGACAGTGCAAACGCCCCCGCCGCAAAATACTGCTTTCTTTTTATCAGCAGTCCGCAGACAGTCAGTGCAAGCAGCACCGCCGCCGAAAATCCGATGAATTTCACGCCCTTGACGGTGGTAAACAGCATAAGCGGACGGATAAAGACCACCGAGCCGTGCCAGTAGCGGGTGTAATCGGCGTTGGGCTGATAACCGTTGAGTGCGGCGTAATAGCCCCAGTTCACGCCGAACTCTTCGCCGTCGAAATATTTCGTGTCCAGAGAGGAAACGAAGGGGTCATCGCTTTTGATATTCCAGAGGATATTTTGCAGGATAACATCGGCGTAATTATCCGCAACGGCGTTGAATTTTTTCCCGTTTTCAAAGGAGAAGGGGTCGGGGTCGATGTAGCTTTCCGCACTTGTCAGCATATTGTCCAGAATTTTTTCGTTTGGGATAAGCGAGGTAAGTATCAAAGCCCCCCAAAGCAGGGCTATCGCCGCCGCAAATGCACCTATGTGAATGAGAATTTTCCTTGCCATGGATAAGCCTTTCTCTCCGAAAAATCACCAATGTCAATCATTGCATACCCAGACTTCTATGCTGGTTTGATCACCGGCAATATCACCTACTGTCGCTGACGAACTTATCGCTGGTGTACCACTACTACTTGTTGACCAATGATAACTGCCGGTACTTGAATACACATTTGACAATTTAGTCAATAAATTATCGAAGTAGTTAAGCATCAAAGTGCCAAGGGGATTACGGTTTGAATCGTAGCAGACTACTGCAATCGTCTTTTCAACCTTATACGGGGAAATTGACATATTCGATGTGATCGAAGTTTCTGCCGTAAAGGATTGGCCATTTGAATCGACCCAGCTGCCTGTGTAATAGCCTGTTTCCTCAGGAATATCCGGCAATGTAATACCTCGGCTGTTGAAGGTATCGTTCTTATCAAAATAATAGGTTTTAACACTGCCATCGGAACAGTTCATCGTTACCACATATTTGGCAGTAATGTTAATATCGTCTGTAACGGAGGTAGATTCCGTAAATTCATTTCCGCCAGCGTCTACAAACGCACCGTAATCGCCCAAAAGCCCGGAAAGAAAGTTGGAAACAGAATAATCGTCCGAAACCGAACCGCCGTCAGGGAGATAGAATGTGCCTGTTGTGCCGCCGACCGTGTAGGAAACAGTATTCTTCTTTTCCGTCCAAACCGATACGTCGCCCTGATCGAGAACGTAGTTATTAACGACCATACCGCTTTCTACCTGAACATCGCCGGTTCTATCGCTATACCAGCTGCTGTTTCGGGTTATCCAAACGTAAGGATTCATCAGTTCATTTGCGTAGGAAGTTGTGTCTATCTGCGGGATAATATCCGCCAGGAGTTTATCGCCCTTATTGCCCTGAACAGTACCCGTTGTGCCGTTAAAGGTGTAGTTTACGGTAACGCCGGTTTTTGGCGTGTAAACGGCACTGACAGTAATATCCTTGTAAACGGTGTAATCGGCGGGTATAGCATCTGTGCCGTTGATCAACCATTTTCCGTCGCTTCCCGACTTTTTGGGCATTGTGACGCCTTCAAGATATTCCGCAAGCTTAGTTCCGTATGGCACATCAGCGGCTGCGGGAACAGTCGATGAATCATCAGCCTCGTCAGCGGTAAATGTCACGGTATAATTGACAGATGTATCTCCTCCCGCCGTAACGGTTATTGCCGTTTCCTCGCCTGTAATAACGCCGCTTTCCTTAAGGTCAAACAAGGAGGTCGTGCTTTCAAGCTTTGTTGCACCTACATACCAAGCGTTGTAAACAGAAGCATCAAGACTTGGTGCGTGATCCAAAATAGTAGACTCGAAGTCTATGTCCTTAGTAGTGGAAGTGCCGTCGGCGATTGAGAATTCCACGGAATAGTTCTTTGGGATCTGATTCGGAATAAGCGTCATACTTGAAGTAATCGTGTCGCTTGGTGAGATAACAGTATCGTCATACGTCATCCATTCGGTCGCTTCATATCCGATAATTGCATCGGGTGTCGGCATTCCGCTGTATCTGCTGTTGAAGGACTCGCCTTCTACGAAGAAGTAGTCTTTAGGTTCATCGTTAATATACGACAGCGTAACCTTGTACTTGTATGCGGTAATGCTAGTGTCTGCTCTTGCGGGGGAGGTGTTTGTGAACTCTTCTCCATCAGCGTCAACGAAGCCCGAATAGCCGTTTAAAATTTCATCGAGGTATCCGCCGAAAATATCCTGAATAGAATCTCCGTCATAAAGATAGAACTGACCTGTGCTGCTGCCTGCGGTGTAGGAAATAGTATTCTTCTTTACCGACCAGACATCGACCTCGTCCTGCTTGATAACGTATTCGTCAACTCTCATACCGCCGCTGTCAACCTTGCCTATTTCGCCATCTCCCGATGCGGACCAACTGTTGTTGAGTGTCAGCCAAGCGTAGGGGTTCATCAGTTCATTGGCGTAAGTTTCCTTCTGTATCTTGTTGGAGATAATGTCTTTCAGGGTTTCGCCCAAATTGCCCTTGACAGTGCCCGTCGTTCCGTCGGAGTAGAAGGTGTAGTTTATATTTACATAATCTCTTGCGTTGTAAACTGCTGTGACCTCAATATCATCGGTAACGGTATAGTCAGCGGGTATCTCGTTTGTGCCGTCAATTGACCAAAATCCATCGTTGCCCGCCTTTTTGGGAACGGGAACATCTGCAAGGGCATCGTACAGATTATCGCCGTATTCCACTTCAATGGGTGAGGGAACGCTTGCGGAATCGTCCGCCTTGGAAGCGGAGAATTTTACGGTGTACTTGTTAGCGGTGTAAACTGCAGTAATGGTGACATCCTCGGTAACTGCACTTACCGCTGTTATTTCTGTCTTGCCGTTTATCTTCCAAACGCCCGTGTGACCTGTTTTTACAGGAACCTCGGCGGGGACAATATCCGAAAGGAGAGTTCCGTACGCATATTTTGCGGGTGCGGGAACGTCGGTAGGATCGTCTGCCTTAGGAGCGGTGAATGTCACGGTGTACATATTGTTGCTGTAAACAGCAGTAAGGGTAATGTCCTTAGTAACTGTCATATCGGCGGTGACAGCGGTCTTGCCGTCTATCTTCCAAACGCCGTTATAGCCTGTTTTTGTGGGAACAGCTGCGGGGACAATATCCGCAAGGATAGTTCCGTATTCCGCTTCAACGGGTGCGGGAACGCTTGTGGGATCGTCTGCCTCGGGAGCGGTGAATGTCACTGTGTACTTTTTGGCGGTGTATACCGCAATAACGTCAGTATCGCCTTCAACGGTCATATCGGCAGTGATTACAGTCGTTCCGTCCAGCTTCCAGACGCCGGTATATCCCGTCTTTTCGGGAACGGAAACGCTGCTTACAATGTCATAGAGGTTATCGCCTTCCTCGGCGGGTACGGTTTTTATCACTGTACCGTCAGCCTTGAAATATACATTGAAGGATACAGGTTCTTCTTCGGTGGTAGTTTCCTCGGCAGTTGTTTCGGAGATAGTTGTTGTTTCGGAAACGGTAGTGGTTTCGGAAACTGTTGTTGTTTCGGGAACGGTAGTCGTTTCGGGAACATTAGTCGTTTCGGGAACATTAGTCGTTTCGGGAACGGTGGTGATTTTAGCGGAAGTCGTTGTTTCGGGGACAGTAGTTTCAGCTGTTGTAGTTTCAGCTGTTGTTGTTTCAGCCGTTGTTGTTTCAGCTGTTGTGGTTTCAGCCGTTGTTGTGGTTTCAGCCGTTGTTGTGGTTTCAGCCGTTGTTGTTTCGGAAACGGTGGTTTCGGCTGTTGTGGCTTCGGTAGTTTCACCCGCTGTTGTTTCGGTGGGAACAGTTGCCGTTGTGGACTCCGGTTCCGATACGGGGGGAACGGTCGTAACGGTTATTTCAGGTGTGTCGTTTTGGGGAAGTGCAGTAACAGCGGGTTCGGAGGATGATGCTTCGGTTTGGGGTTCGGCTGCAGTCGTTTCGGAAGCTTCCGTATTTGCGGGGGAATTCACATTTTCGATAGGAGCTTTGCCTGCGAAATTGCTTCCTCTCAGCTTATTTGCGACCAGCTCATCAAGTCCCATAAGCTTAGTATCGTTGGAAAGGAGAGCACGCTGCTTAACGGAAGCAGAGATAAGGTCATAGTTGATTTCGTGAATGGGATCTTCGTCCTCGGGAACATCGGTGATATTGCCGTTTTCATCGATAAATACAAATCTTGAGGTACCGTCCACTTCGGCGGGATTGTTGGTGTCCGCATTCCGCTCGGTGCGTATGGTAACGCTCTTGTCTTCGGGAACGAGTGCGATCTTGTCGGTGGCATTTCCCGCAATATCCAGCAGAGTTACCTCAACCTTGCCCTGGAAGGTATTTTCGGTAATGATATATCCGCCTTCCGAATCGGAGTCAACGCTGACGGAAAAGCTTGTGCCTCGAACAGCCATCGTTGCCTTTGGCGTTGCCACCTCATAGACGGAATTTGCGGAAAGGGGCTGTGTTATCTCATTTAAGATAGTACCCGATTTCATATTTATTACAGTTCTGCTGTCGGCGGGTGAGCCTGTGGCTTCAAGCTCCAGAACGGTGGACGCATCCAGCGTAATATACTTGTCACCGTCCAGAGAAAGGCTGATAGTGCTGTTTTCTCCGACGCTTACCGTATCGCCGCTCTCCAGGTTCATACCAACATACGCACTCAGCTCGCCCGAGCCTTCACGGGTAACGGTGGTTTCGCCCGACATCTCAAAGACCTTGAGAACACGATAGCTGTCCTCCTGGCTCAGAGTGATGCCGATAGCTGCGGCAGCACCGCCTGTCACAACGACAGCCGCACATACAACTAATATTTTAACCTTTAATGTCATTGCTGCAAACATTGCTTTCAAACTCAAAATGATCGCCTCCTGTATATATATGAAACAAAAAGGGGAGCTGCCGAACGAACTGCAATCAGAGCTGTGCCCCTCAAATGCAGCCCGACCGCCATACTCCCGAATAATATTCATTAGCTTAGGCTCGTGCTTTGCGACACCGACTTTCATCGGCTTTGCCTTTTAATTTGATTGCCCACATTATAACACGGTTTTCCCAAAAATGCAAGTGGTTTTTTGGAAATTTGTAGGAACTCACAAAAAGTTAACTCATTGTTAGGATAAAATAGTTAAACATATTGTTCATAATATATACGATTTTAGTGTACTGCCATACATAAATAGCTTTTCAGTTTATCCAGCGAAGCAAGGCAGTCCTTTGTGCCCAGTTCATAGACCGATTGCAGCTTTTCGGGGTCTTTTTCCAGCCTGCTTATCTTTATTTCCTCCGACGGGCGGATAACGAACGCCTTTCCGTCCCTTTCCAGCTCTTTGAGCTTATCTGCCGAGCGGTTATACTGCTCATGACGATGCTTCATTCTTTCGGCGATCTTCGGATATTTTACGCCGCAAAGCCTTACAACGGCGGACGATGCGGGGGATTTCCGATAATCTATGTCACGGGTGAGGATAACTATCAATCTGTCGCAGCCCTGTGACAACAGCCATTCATAAGGAATGCTGTCGGAAATGCCGCCGTCCAGATAGCGTTTTTCTCCGATTTGGACGGGTCTTGACACCAGGGGCATTGAACCGGACGCACGGAGAGTGTCCATCTGTTCAAAAACGCTGTCTATCCGCACATATTCGGGCTGACCGCTGTCCACATCGGTCAGGACGGCGAAAAAGGGTATTCCCGAGCTTTTGTATGTATCGTCATCGAAAGGGTCCAGCCGTCGGGGAACGTCCTCATAGGCGTATTTCGTGCTGAAAATATTGCCCTCTTTTATCAGCGGGATAATGCCCATATAGTGCTTATCTCCGTTAAAGCGTTTGTTATATCTTATGACCCTGCCTTTCTGACGTGACAGAAAGTTCACGCCGAACAGTGCCCCGGCAGACACTCCCACGGCACAGTCAAAGCTGATATTTTCGTCCAAAAACGTGTCAAGGACGCCTGCCGTGTACATTCCCCGCATTGCACCGCCCTCAAGTACCAGACCTGTTTTCATTTGCATTTCTCCCGAAAGTGATATATTATACGGCTGTTCCCCCGCCAAAGGCAGGGGAACAGCCGCCGGTCAAAAAATTCAACACTTAACTTTCAACACTCAACATTTATCTAAGCTTAGCACCGTTGGGAATGTCGCTGTCAAGGAAGATAACTCTTGCGTCCTCTCCCACATCGGCGGCGATTATCATACCGTTGGACTCAACTCCGCAAAGCTTTGCGGGCTTAAGATTTCCCACAACGATGACCTTTTTGCCGATAAGATCCTCGGGCTTGTACCATTTTGCAATGCCCGAAACCACCTGACGTCCGCCCATGCCGTCATCAAGCTGTAAGCAGAGAAGCTTGTTTGCTTTCTTCACCTTTTCGCAGGAAATGACCGTTGCGGCTCTCAGGTCTATCTTCTCGAAATCGTCAAATGCGATAGTATCTGCAAGGGGCAGGACGTTTGCCTTATCCGCATCATCGGAGGAAGCGGCTTCCTCGGCGTTTTTGATAAGAGCATTCAGCTCGTCTATCTCCTTGTCAACGTCAATTCTCGGGAAGATAATATCTCCCTTTGTGACGGTGGCATTTGCAGGCAGAACGCCGTATTTGCAGGCATTTTCCCAAGTTACCATATCCTCGGAAACGCCTGTCTGTGCCCATACCTTCGGCATATCTGTCGGCATAAAGCAGGAGAGGAGAGTTGTGGAAATTCTGACAGCTTCAAGGAGATTGTACATAACCGTTGCCAGACGGGGCTTCTTGGCTTCGTCCTTTGCCAGAATCCAGGGAGCGGTTTCGTCAATATACTTATTTGCACGGGAAATAACGGCGAATATCTCCGCAAGAGCGTTGCTCAGCTGAGTTTCGTTCATGAATGCATCGACCTTGCCCGCCAGAGCGGAAGCCATGGAGATAAGCTCGTTATCGATGGGGTCGGCTTCCCGTTCGGAGGGAAGTGTTCCGCCGAAATATTTGATGACCATTGCAACAGTCCTCGAAACGAGATTTCCCAGATCGTTTGCAAGGTCGGAGTTGATGCGGTTTATCATAACCTCATTGGAGAATGAGCTGTCTGCACCGAGAGCCATTTCACGGAGAATGTGATAGCGGATAGCGTCTGTGCCGTAACGCTGACTGAGTACCAGCGGGTCAACGACATTTCCGAGAGATTTGGACATTTTCTTGCCGTTAAAGGTTATCCAGCCGTGAACAGCCAAGTGCTTCGGCAGGGGCAGTTCAAGAGCCATCAGCATTGCGGGCCAGATGATAGCGTGGAAACGCATAATATCCTTTGCCACCATATGAATATCCGCAGGCCAGAATTTCCCGAAATCATCGTAGGCGTTGTTCTCATAGCCCAGGGCGGTGATATAGTTGGAAAGGGCGTCTATCCATACATAAACAACGTGCTTGTCGTCAAAGGTAACGGGAATGCCCCACTTGAATGTGGTTCTCGAAACGCAGAGATCCTCCAGACCGGGCTTGATAAAATTGTTTACCAGCTCAACGGCACGGGTCTTGGGCTGGAGATAGTCGGTTTCAAGGAGCAGCTTTTCAATTCTGTCGGCAAAGGGGGACATTTTGAAGAAATAGGCTTCTTCCTTTGCCTCGGTGACCTCTCTGCCGCAGTCGGGACACTTTCCGTCCACCAGCTGAGATTCTGTCCAGAAGCTTTCGCAGGGGGTGCAGTATTTGCCTGTATATTCGCCCTTGTAGATATAGCCCTTGTCGTAAAGAGCCTTGAATATCTTCTGAACGGCTTCAACGTGGTAATCGTCGGTGGTTCTGATATATCTGTCGTAGCTGATATTCATAGTTTTCCAGAGGTTCTTGAATATCTCAACTATCTCGTCAACGTACTGCTTGGGGGTAACGCCCTTTTCGGCGGCTTTCTGCTCGATCTTCAGACCGTGCTCGTCTGTGCCTGTCAGGAACATTACGTCATAGCCCTGCATACGCTTATATCTTGCGATAGAGTCGCAGGCAACGGTGGTATAGCAGTGTCCGATATGGGGATTTCCCGACGGATAATAGATAGGTGTGGTTATATAGAATGGTTTTTTCTCTGACATATTTTTATCCTCCGAATCCTTTATTTTTCAGATATACAGTTATTATACTCCAAAAAAATCGTTTTGTCAATTTAGGAAAACAAAATTATTGTTAAAAAGCGTAAATATAAAAGTTTCGCCAGCCTTTACAAAGGTGCACGGCGACCGTGCTGTCAATTCACGTTCCGACACGCAAAGCGGGTCTTTACTTTTGTGGAGTATGAAAGTTTAGTTCACGCGGCTGTTACTTTGAAATAAGTTTGCGAAACAAAGCGAAAATGTAAAAGTTTCGTCCACCTTTACAAAGGTGGTAGTGGGGTCAATTTTAAATCAAAGATTTAAAATCGGGGGCAACGCCACCTTGTCGCCCGTCGCAAGGAGGCAGGGAAGTGGCGGGCATTGCTATTTCACGTCAGAACAAAAAATATTTTGAAAGTTGATTTCCGAGTATTTTGCAGCAAATAAATTGACATAATTCGATAAATATGATAAAATATAACTATGCTGTCACCCTTATCCGCTAACCGGAGAAGGGAGGTGAACCAGGTTGGATTTATTATTTTCTATTCTTATTTCCGTTGCAACAGGTGTTACATCAAATTTTATCTACGACATCATCTGTAAGTGGCTGAACGGTAAAAAGAAGTAAAAGACGGCAGCATCAGCACAAAGCCCCCTCGGAGCGGCAACTCCGGGGGGGCTATTTGTGTAATCCGGTGAACTAGGTGGATTATTTCTTATTTCCTGTGCTTATTATATCACACAAAAATATTATTGTCAAGCACTTTAAAAATATTCCGAAAAGAACATTCATTATAGTATATTATTCGCTGTCAGTCGGCACATATTACATAGAAATTAAACGGATAAATTTGTGAATATTGACCGCACAAACTCTATTGACCAAATCGGTCAACCGTGCTATAATAATATTGACCGAAACGGTCAATGAAAGGGAGATGCAAATTGAACGACAAATTTTTTGCCCTGCCAAAGGAACGGCAGGATACTATTATAAATGCAGCATTGCATATCTTCGCAAAATATGACTACAAAAAGGCGTCCACCGACGAGATAGCCGCTCTTGCGGGCATTTCAAAAGGGCTTATCTTCCACTATTTCGGCAGCAAAAAGGGGCTGTATCTCTTTCTGCATGAGTATGCAGCGAATTTTATCATGGACGAAATGCGGGAATATTCCGATTCCTCGGAAACGGACTTCTTTAAGCTGATAGTAAATTCCCAGACCTGCAAAATGTCAATGCTGGCAAAGCACCCCGATTGTATGGCGTTTATCATAAAAGCATATTACGAGGAAAGTCCCGAGGTGAAAAGCGAGATAGACACAAAATACGGGGATATTGAAAAAAGCAGCAGCGAAAGCTTCCTTGCAAGGGCGGATCTCGGCAAGCTTCGGGAGGACGTTTCCCCCGAAATGCTGGTGAATATTATCATGTGGTTCGCCGAGGGCTTTATGCGGACGAGAACGCCCGAGGAGCTTTCTGATATGTCAAGGCTCAACGATATTTATCTTGAATATATCGAAATGCTAAGACGGCTTGTGTATAAGCCCGAATTTCTTTAAGGAGGACGGACAATGACTGTTATCGAAACAAAAAAGCTTACAAAGACTTACGGCAAGTCCCGAGGTGTGACCGAGCTTGACCTTACGGTGAACGAGGGGGATTTTTTCGGATTTATCGGGCCAAACGGTGCGGGCAAGTCCACCACTATCCGAACGCTGCTGGGACTTATCTTTCCCACCTCGGGAACGGCGTCCGTGTTCGGAAAGGACATTATTTCCCATAAGACCGAAATCCTCCGTGATGTTGGATATATGCCCTCCGAAGCGAATTTCTATAATGGTATGCGTGTAAAGGACATTATCTCCCTGTCGGCGGGGATACGCAAAAAGGACTGTGCCGCCGAAGCAAAACGGCTCTGCGAACGGCTTGACCTGGACTGCTCAAAGCGTGTGGACGAGCTTTCGCTGGGAAACCGCAAGAAAGCGTCCATCGTTTGTGCCTTGCAGCATAAGCCGAAGCTTTGCATTTTAGACGAGCCTACCAGCGGTCTTGACCCGCTTATGCAGAGGGAGTTTTTCAGTATTCTCAGGGAACGTCATGAGGAGGGGGCGACTGTCTTTCTGTCCTCCCATATTTTGTCGGAAATACAGAAAAACTGTACCCGTGCGGCTATCATCAAAGAGGGCAGGCTTATCGCTCTCGACAGCGTGGAAAATCTCTCGAAAACAAGTGCGAAGCGGGTAACTCTCCACGGCGTGAACGCTGCTCCCGAGGGCATTTCCGTGAAATCTGCGGAGGTGTCGGAGGACAGTGTAACGTTCCTTTACGGCGGCGATATAAAGGCACTGCTTTCCGCCGTTCGGGAAATGCCCATTACCGATATGACTGTAACCGAACCGGGGCTTGACGAGATATTTATGCATTTCTATGAGAAAGGCGGCGAATGATATGACCATTTACATAAAGGAACTGAAACAGTCGGCGAAGTCGTGGCTGATATGGACGCTTTCCATCGGCTTTATGATGCTTATCTGCGTGATGATGTTCCCCGAAATGGAGTCGCAGATGGACAGCGTTACCGACGTTTTCGCAAATATGGGCGGATTTACCGCCGCTTTCGGTATGGACAGGCTGAGCTTCGGGGAGCTTATGGGATTCTACGGCATTGAATGCGGAAATATACTGGGTATCGGCGGCGGATTTTTTGCGGCGTTGGCGGGAATATCCGTGCTGGCAAACGAGGAAAAGGAACGCACTGCCGAGTTCCTGCTGACCCATCCCGTTAGCAGAGGGTCGGTGCTGTTTCAGAAGCTTATGTCGGTTTTCACTCAGATAATCCTTATGAATGCCGCTGTTGTGGGCATAAGCCTTGTGTCCGCCGAGATAATTGGCGAGGAATACAAAATGCCCGAATTTATCCTGCTTCACGCAGCCTATCTGATGATGCAGATAGAGATAGGCTGTATCTGCTTCGGCATTTCGGCGTTCATAAGACGGGGAAGCATCGGCATCGGGCTGGGGCTTGCGTTGGCTCTGTATTTTATGAATATTATCTGCAATATCAGCGATAAAGCGGAGTTTTTGCGGTATATTACGCCCTATGCATACGCCGAGGCAAGCGATATTATTTCCGAAGCGGAGATAGATATAAAGCTTGCGGCAGTGGGCGGAGTTATATCGCTGTTGGCTGTTCTTATCGGCTTTATGAAATATCTTAAAAAGGACATTTCGGCTTAATGTTGAGTGTTGAGTGATGAGTGTTGAGTTTTCCCTTGCTTTCGGCGTGGGGAAATTCAACACTCAACTCTTAACAGTAAGAATATTTAATGCAGTTTCCGAAAGAATAAGCTCATTTTCCCTGTCCGTCAGACCAAGGCTTAAAAAGCGTTCTTTTTCCTCCGACGGCTTCCACAGGGGAAAATCCGAGCCGAACACTATCCGTTCGGCACCGTATTTTCTTACATATTCGACGCTTTTTTCTTTGCCGAGGAACATTATTGAGCTGGAAATATCAAAAAAGCAGTTCTCGTGGCAAAGCAGCTCCACTGCTTCATCGAAGATGGAAAATCCGCCCATATGTGCCGCTATGACCGTCAGGCGGGGGAACATTTTCAGCACCCGTTTCAGCCGTGACGGGTGGGAATAGTCAAACCGCTTGTCGCCGCAGTGGAAAAGCACGGGAAGCCGTCCCTGGAGCAGGTCGTAGACGGGAAACAGCCGCTCGTCGTCGATGGGGAACTGCTGTGTGTCCGGGTGAAATTTTATCCCCTTGACCTGTCCCGAGATGCGTTCTATCTCGCCCTGCGGGTCGTCCATAGCGGCGTGAAGCGTGCCGAACGGATAGAACTCGCTGTGTTCTGCCGCTTCTCTTACAGCAAAATCGTTTATGCTTGAAACGTGCTCGGGCTTTATGGCAACGGGCAGGATAACAAAGCTGTCGATACCGCCCGCTCTGCCCTCGTCAAGCAGAGTTTCGGCGGTGGCAATTTTATTTTTATGCTTCTCCTCATACAGTCCGTAGAAGTCGCAGACGCTTTTTGTGGCTTTATCGGCAATATCTGCGGGATAGATATGAGTATGGAAATCAATGACTTTCATATTATCGCTTCTTTTCGTAGAATTTACCCCGAACATTATTATACCGCTTAAGTCCATATTTGGCAATAGTCAAAACTGACGAATAGTCATTTTTATAAACGGATTTTTTCGGGAAATTATGCTTATACTATTTTCTAATAAAACCTATAGAAAGGGTCTATAAGGAGATTAGGAATTATAGAAATCCATAAAAATAGCATTATTGTAGGGGCGGGGTTTCCCCGCCCGCATATTTCAAAAGTTCCTTTGGTAACTGCGGGACGGGAAACCAAAGCTATGCTTTTTCCCCTACAAGCCCTGTCAGGATATTTTTATGTACCGCTATAGTATAATTGATTTTCCATCCCACAGAACTCTGTTGATTTTTCCATAAATATATGCTACAATAAAAAACATAAAAAGCAAAGGGGTCGGGAAAGCTATGGAAAAGTACAAATATAATCTCCCTTTTATGATAATAGGCGGAGTTTTTTCTCTTGTGGCAGTAGTATTTATAGTCATATCAGCCGCAAATGTTGTAAAATGGAACAGCTTCAAGGACAAGGCAGTCAGCGTGACCGCCGAGATAACCGATATTGATACACACAGGGAACGCCGTGGCAGCAAGACAAAAACCTACCATGACGTTTACATTGAGTATGACTATAACGGCAGGCACTATTCGGAAGAACTGAGTTATTATTCTTCGGGAATGGCTGTCGGCGACAAGATCACCGTTCTTATCGACCCCGACAAGCCTGAGAGAAATATGTCAGACCCCGGGGTGATAATCGGCATTTTCCTGGTATTTGTCTTTGTGTTCGGCAGTATCGGAGCGGCTTTTCTTGTGCATGAGCTGCGTATGGGTGCGTACATAAACGGTCTTATCAGAGATGATAAATATGTTTATGCGGAATATACGGGGGAGGAACCCTCGAATTTAACGGTAAATAAGGTCAGATACAACCAATCCGTATTCACCTATGATAACGGCTTCGGTATCACCATGACATTCCACAGCCACCCGCACAGTCCCTGCGAGCAGCCCTATTCCACGGGCGATACGGTCAAGGTTTATGTGGATATGGAAAAGAACGCAAACAAGCATTACGTTTCATCGGGGAAAATAGGATTTTAGTTTAGCGTGAACTGTGAGAATGGGGGGCATCGGGTCATGGAAAAATATAAATATGAGCGTTCGCATCTTATTTTTGGGACGGTTTTTTCCGTTCTGGCGGTGCTGCTGATGTACATAGGCGTTTCAGAGGTTTTAAAGTGGAATGATTTCAAGGAAACGGCAGTTCCCGTAAAAGCCGTGATAACCGAGATCCACGAAAAAGTAGGACGTTCGGGCGGCAAGCACAGGAAAAAAACCTATAGTGTTGATATTGTCTATGAATATGACGGCAAGGAGTATTCGGGCGACCTGAATTACTATATCCAGGGAATGAAAACAGGGGATAATGTTACGATATTTGTTGACCCCTCAGACCCCGAAAGCACCATGTCCGAGCCGTGGAATGCCCTTATTATGAGCATTATCATGACACTTGTCACAGGCGGCGTCGGCACTGCATTTTTCGTATATGAGATACGCATGAAAAAATACATAAACGGTCTTATAGAAGCCGATAAATACGTTCTTGCGGAATGCACGGGCGAAAAGCCGTCGGGCACTAAGGTAAACGGTGTTGCATATAACTGTGCCGAGCTTGTTTATACGGACAGTTCGGGCAGCAAGATATATTTCAGAAGCCGTCCCTACCACCCAAGCGAACAGCCCTATTCTCCCGGCGAATCGGTAAAGGTTTATGTGGATATTGAAAATAAACCGAGAAAATATTATGTAATGTGAAATGAGAAAAGTGGAAAGTGAAATTTTGGGTGTTGCCGAACACTAAAAAAACTTCACTTTCCACTTTTCACTTTCCAAATTTGTCGGCGTCCCGATTATTGTAGAAAAACATAATGACCGCCATCAGGCAGATAACGATATATCCCATAAAGCTGTAAATATCGGGCAGCTGGTCGAATACTATCATGCCGATAATTGCCGAGAATATCACCTGAGAATAGTCAAAAACGGAAATTTCCTTTGCGGGGGCGTTGAAATATGCCGCCGTTATGGAGAATTGTGCTGCCGCCGCCGAACCTCCCGCCAGAAGCAGCATTGCCAGCTGATAGATTGTCATGGGGTGATAGTCGAAGATAAGTGCGGGTGCGGTCATGATACAGGAAAACGCCGAAAAGAAAAACACCACATACGGTCCCTTAACGCCCTTTCCCGACAGCCAGCGGACGGCAGTGTATGCCGCCCCCGCACCCATTCCGCCGAACAGTCCGATCAGAGCGGGGAAAAAGTCGGTGTTGGTCATGGACGGCTTGATTATCAGCAGACTTCCCGCAAATGCTCCCGCCGCCAAGAGCCACTGAACGACAGTTACCCGTTCGCCCAGAAATATCAGCGAAAAAAGTATGGCGAAAAAGGGGGATAGCTTGTTTAGCATGGAAGCGTCCGCAATGGGGATATGGTCAACGGCGTAAAAGTTGCAGAGTATCCCCGCCAGACCGAATCCCGACCGCATCAGCAGACCTTTCAGCGTGCCCTTTTCCCATTTCGGGCTGATATGCTGCTTATGCATAACAGCGGCGGCAAAAAAGAATGCAATAAGGTTTCGAAAAAAGCTTTTCTGGATAAACGGCAGATCGCCCGCCAGCCGCACAAAGGTGTTCATCAGAGAGAAAAACAGTGCGGCACTGAGTATATATAGTATTGCTTTGTGTTTGCTTTTCATAGAATGCCTCGTTTCATATGTATTCCTCTGATAGTGTATCACAAAAAAATGTCCGAACTGTTTCACAGCAGTAAATTTCACTATATAATTCCACTTTCCACTTTTCACTTTCCACATTAAATATAGCGTTTTCACCAAGTTTTCATCTTACTTTACTTGACATTTAAAAATAATAGTGTTATCCTAATATATGGTACAAATAGCTGTTATATCGCCCGGGAAAAGGCTGTTATTGCTCTTGCGTAATCCATCAGGATTACGTTTTTTTAGTCGGGCGAAATATCTTCGGGAGGGAGATAGGAAAATGATAAAAACTCTGGCAAAATCAATCAGAGAGTACAAGAAAGCGTCGATACTTACCCCGATATTCGTTTCGGGCGAGGTCGTGCTGGAATGTATTATCCCATTTGTTATCGCTGAGCTTGTCAACGAGATAAAGGCGGGCTGCGATATGAAAACTATTGCGGTTTACGGCGTTATTCTGGTGCTGATGGCGGGTGCTTCTCTTGCATGCGGCTCACTGTCGGGTATGTACTGTGCAACGGCGTCCTGCGGCTTCGGAAAAAATCTCAGAAAGGATATGTTTTACAGGATACAAGGCTTTTCCTTCGAGAATATTGACAAGTTCTCCACTTCGTCGCTGGTGACCCGTCTTACTACGGACGTTATGAACATTCAGATGGCGTATATGATGATAATCAGAATTGCCGTAAGATGCCCGCTGATGCTGATATTCTCCTTTGTTATGGCGTTCGTTATGGGCGGAAAGACGGCGATGGTGTTCCTGTTTGTAGTTCCCGTTCTCGGTATCGGGCTGGGGATCATTATCAAGACGGTAATGCCTCTTTTCCAGCGTGTTTTCAAGAAATACGACAATATCAACAACTCCGTTCAGGAAAATATCAAGGGAATGAGAGTTGTAAAGTCTTTCGTCAGAGAGGATTATGAAAAGGAGAAGTTCGGCAGGGCTGCCGAGGAGGTCTGTGCGGATTTTACCAAGGCAGAGCGTATCATTGCACTGAACAATCCTCTGATGCAGTTTTGTATGTACACGGTAATGATATGTGTAATGTTCTTCGGTTCACAGGCGGTCATCACTTCCTTCGGACTTGATCTTGACGTGGGACAGCTTTCCGCACTGCTGACCTACAGCTTTCAGATACTTATGAGCCTGATGATGGTTTCCATGATATTTGTTATGATGACAATGTCCGCCGAATCCGCACACCGAATTGCCGAAGTGCTGACTGAGGAAAGCACTCTGCACAATCCCGAAGATCCCGTATTTGACGTTAAGGACGGTTCGGTGGATTTTGACGGCGTTTCCTTCCGCTATTCGGAAAAGGCTGAGAGATATGCTCTGGAAAATATCGAGCTGCATATCTCCTCGGGACAGACCGTTGGAATTATCGGCGGAACGGGTTCATCAAAATCCTCGCTGATACAGCTTATCTCCCGTCTTTACGACGTTTCCGCAGGCTCCGTAAAGGTCGGCGGACGTGACGTCAGGGAGTATGACATTGAAACTCTCCGAAATCAGGTGGCTGTGGTTCTCCAGAAAAACGAGCTGTTTTCGGGAACTATCAAGGATAATCTCCGCTGGGGCAACAAGAACGCAACCGACGAGGAGATGATAGAAGCCTGCCGCCTTGCCTGTGCGGACGAGTTTATCGAGAAATTCCCCGATAAATACGACACCTATATCGAACAGGGCGGTTCTAACGTTTCGGGCGGACAGAAGCAGAGGCTTTGTATCGCAAGAGCATTGCTGAAACGTCCGAAAATACTCATTCTGGACGATTCCACCAGTGCGGTGGACACAAAGACAGATGCACTTATCAGAAAGGGATTCAAGGAATTTATCCCCGAAACTACCAAGATAATCATCGCTCAGCGTATATCCTCCGTTCAGGAAGCCGATATGATAGTCGTTCTTGACGGCGGAAAGATAAACGGTGTCGGCACTCACGATGAGCTTATGAAGTCCAACGAGATTTACAGAGAAGTATACTTCTCGCAGAATAAGGGAGGTGACGGCGATGAAGCATAATATGCGTCCCCCCAAGGGAGGTCCGGGAGGTCCCGGCGGCAGACCTATGGCGAAAAAGGGAACGATGAAAAGGCTTGTTAAAATGCTGTTTTCTTTCTATCCCGTAATGCTGCCCGTGGCTCTTGTCTGTGTTGTTTTCAATGCGGTGGTGTCCTCGGTGCCGTCGCTGTTTATGCAGAATGTTATTTCCGTTATCGAGAAATACTGGTCGATAGGCGACTGGGATTCGGCTAAGCCCGAGATAATTTCCATCGTCAGCGTTCTGGTGATATTCTATATCCTTTCGCTGGCATCGGGCTTTGCTTTCAATCAGCTTATGGCGATAATCACCCAGGGAACTCTGCAAAAGCTCCGCTGCAAAATGTTCGACGGAATGCAGAATCTCCCCATAAAATATTTCGACACCCATAACCACGGCGATATTATGAGCCACTACACCAACGATATTGACACGCTTCGTCAGCTGGTTTCCCAGAGCGTTCCGCAGCTGATAATATCGGCTATCACCATTCTGACGGTGTTCTCAATTATGCTGTATTTCAGCGTATGGCTGGCACTTGTGGTAGTTCTCGGCATTGTGGCTATGATGATGGTCACAAAGACTGTCGGCGGAAATTCCTCCAAATACTTCATCAGGCAGCAGCAGGCGGTCGGTAAGACAGAGGGCTTTATCGAGGAAATGATGAACGGTCAGAAGGTCGTTAAGGTGTTCTGCCGTGAGGAAGAGTGCAAGGCAGAATTTGACCGTGTTAACGAGCAGCTTTTCGAGGACGCCGAAAAGGCAAACAAGTACGCAAATATCCTTATGCCTATCCTCGGAAATATCGGAAATGTGCTTTACGTTGTGGTTGCACTGGCAGGCGGTGCACTGATGACCTTCAACGTTCCCAACCTGAGCATATCGGGAATTGCGATGGGAATAAGCATCGTTGTTCCGTTCCTGAATATGACAAAGCAGTTCTGCGGAAATATCGGACAGGTTTCCAATCAGATAAACTCCATCGTTATGGGTCTTGCGGGTGCGGACAGAATTTTCGAACTTATTGACGAGCAGCCCGAAACGGACGAGGGCTATGTTACCCTTGTAAATGCCCGTGAAAACGCTGACGGAACTCTCACCGAATGCTCCGAGAGAACCAACGTCTGGGCATGGAAGCACCCCCACAGTGACGGTACTACCACCTACACAAGGCTTATGGGAGATGTTCGGCTCAATCAGGTGGATTTCGGATATACCGATGAAAAAATAGTCCTCCACGACATTACTATCTTCGCCGAGCCGGGACAGAAGGTGGCGTTCGTAGGAGCGACAGGTGCGGGAAAAACCACCATCACCAACCTGATAAACCGCTTCTATGACATTGCCGACGGTAAAATTCGCTATGACGGCATCAATATCAACAAGATAAAGAAGGCAGACCTCCGCCGTTCGCTGGGAATAGTTTTGCAGGACACCAACCTGTTTACGGGGACGGTCATGGAGAATATCCGATACGGACGTCTGGACGCAACCGACGAGGAATGCAAGGCTGCCGCTAAGCTGGCAGGTGCCCACGACTTCATCACAAGGCTTCCCGACGGATATAACACACAGCTTTCGGGCAACGGTGCAAACCTCTCACAGGGACAGCGTCAGCTGTTGGCTATTGCAAGAGCGGCAGTTGCAGACCCGCCCGTTATGATTTTGGACGAAGCGACCTCCTCTATCGACACGAGAACCGAAGCTATCGTTCAGAAGGGAATGGACGCTCTTATGCACGGCAGGACGGTTTTCGTTATCGCACACCGTCTGTCCACCGTCAAAAATTCCGACGTGATAATGGTGCTGGAAAACGGCAGAATTATCGAAAAGGGCAACCACGAAAAGCTTATTGCCGACAAGGGCAAGTACTATCAGCTTTACACGGGTGCGTTTGAGCTGGAATAATTTTCTTGTAAATAGCAATACCCGCAGGGATTTTATCAGTCCCTGCGGGTATTTTTCTTGATATTTCTGTTTCCCGAAATCGAAAAAATTTTAATTTTGGGAAATAGGCTTACTGTAATGTTGTTTTCTGCTCTTCGGGGAAAATTATCACACAATCCTCCCTGAAAATACGGCTTCGGCTTTGATATTCAAAAAGAATGCGTGAAGCGTCCGACTTTGCACAGCGGAAGCGGTACCGCATGCCGTAGCTTGTTTCAAGCACCAGAAACGGGTGAGTTATTGTGCCCGTGTAAACGCCCCAATTGTACATTTCCGTTTTCTGATCTTCAATGTAAATTCGGAGAATGGAAGCATTCATCACCACAAACTGCGACATTTCCCCGCTGTAAACGGTGAACCTATCCCCAACGCAGATGGTGTCGTAAAAGTTTGTGAACAGCTCGCCCCTGAGAAAATCCTGCTCGATAATGTTGTAATCAAGACCTATCTCCCGAATGACCTTTTTCAGCTTCCTCGCTTTTGGTCCCGTCAAACCGTAGATGAACACGCAGAGCGGCACAAGACATGCGACAGCACCGATAAAAAGATTTCCCCACATAGCCGCCAGCAGAAACAGCAGCGGCACAAGAATTATGGCTATGATGATAGTTGCGGTGAGATAGCGGCTGTTCACCTCCGCCGCCATGGTGGGCTTTCGGCGGCGTTGGGAGCGTTCCTTTTCACGAAGCTTGCCGTAACGGTCGGTGAGGTATCTGTCAAGCTTGGTTTCCCTGTCCTCGGGTTCGCCGTTTGCTATCCTTGACGCCCGGACGATAAGGAAGATCCCGCCGCCTATCATAAACAGGCAGACAAACACCGCCATCAGCATTTCCGACACGGACTCAAACCCATATCCCAGAAAGTAAAGCCCGATAAATATCCCCATAGCAACGGAAAGGCCGCCCATTATATAGTTGCTGATATATTTACGCTTCATTTTTTACCCCTTTTCGGAAATCATTCCAGCAGATACGCATCATCGGGACGGATACCCCTCTCACCGATCTTCAGCACCCAGTCGGCGGGAGCGTAATCCTCTCCGTCATAGGGCTGAACTTCGTCGCCTGCGGCAATAAAGCTGCCGTCCTCGTCTGCCTTTGCAGTTATCTTTCCGTCGGGAGATTTCTCAAACAGGCACCAGATATATTCAAAATTTTCCTCGTCATCGGGGTCGATAACAAGGACGCTCGCCGCTGCCTGTTCTGCCTTTTCGATGTTATTAAGGAAATAGTCAAACCGTTCTCTTGCCAGCAGGGCGGTGTTTTTAAACTCGTCACGAAGCGAACCGAAGCCGAAGTTTTTCAAATATTCAATGTCATATTCGCCGGGAGATTTAGGCTCTTCCGTTTCGGGGTCGATATAGTAAAGCAGGGGAAGGGGTCTTTCCTCCTCGTCATCGGTTTTTTCACCGGGGACGCATATCCCGCAGAACTCGTTCTCGTCATCGTCATATGCAAATGCCACGGGACGTTCGGGATCCTCGCCGTAAAACAGCTCGCTTGCATACTTCTGCAATGCCCGTGCATCAAAGCCGTAACGCATCTTGTCCGAACCCACAAGGCGGATATTGGAAATGCCGAACCGTTCCAGACCCATAGCGGATATTTCCACAGAGCCGCTTTCGTCATCTGAAAACGGGAGAAGCTTCACATAATATTCAAAGGACGGGTCAACGGAAGATCTCACCGCAAGCCTTGCCCATTTTGCCGAGATAGTCTGTATCGCACTCATATCAACGATAACAGGCGTGTCGGGGACAGCTGCCAGCACCGTTTCCAGCTGTTTTCTGAAACAAGCCGCACCGTTTCCCGAATACATAGCAAGCACCGCAAGCATTGTGTCGGCTTGCTTAAGGCTTTCCATTTCGTCATCGGGGATAATGTGGACAGGCTCAGCCATTGCCATAAGCTGGGGGATAAAGGGCGATGCTTTGAACTGCAGCTCCATTCTGCCGTTTCCGCAGGCGACCGTTGCATAAAGCCTTTCGTCCTGTATAAGCAGTCCCGAAACGTCCAGACCCTCGGCGTTTTCCAGAGCGGTCTTTGCAGCTTCGAGAGTCAGCCCATTGCCCACAGCGGACATTATGGACGGCACGGGGGAAACGTACATTGAGAAAAAGCTTTCCTTATCTCCCGTATATTCGGGGAATGTGAGATCTATCAGGCGGCGGCAGCTGTCGTTCTTGTTGCGTTCGTCAAACTTATCCGCAAGTGCTTCGGCAGCTTTTTTGAACATATCCGCAAGAACGGCTGCATCGTAAATGTGGTTTTCGGGCTGCCGGGGGATAATATCCCGAAGCTCGGCGGGAAGCCCGCTTCTTGGGAGAATAAGGCGTATCCTGCCTTCATCTTCCTTGGCTATGGAAGCAGTGACACGGTATGCACCTATCCAGAATTTCATTCGCATATAGGGATTTTTCGACACAACAGCCTGTTTCAGATGCTGACGCAGAACTATCGCACCCCGTGAATTGTCCATAACGGAAAGCAGCTCCAAAAACTCGCCCGTCTGCACGAGAAAAGCAGGATTATCGCCTGTCAGACGGTACATTTTCTCGGCATTGTACATAGCCTTGCCGTATTCGCCTTTGCGGGCATAATAGTCCATAAATGCACCGTATGTAACGTGGGGGACCTCCGCACAGGTGCGTTTTCCGCTGAAAATAGGCTCGGCGGTCTTTAACGCCTGCTCGGTACCGCCGGTGCGAAGCTCGGTTTCCACCTTGAAATTCAGCTCGCAGGCATAGCAGTCGCTGTATTTGTCACGGCGGGTCTTGCAGTATTCGGCAAAGCATTCCTTGGATATTTCGGGGTCGATAAGCTCGTAGAATTTGGACTTTTTCATATAGTATGCACCCTGTCCCGCACCGTAGCGGTCACAGCGTTTTTTGAATTCGCCGAAATATTTCTCCGCCTGTTCAAGGGAAACCTGATAAAAATCACGGGAATTTTCCAGCACCCACTTGAAAGCCCACATTATATCGGAGGAAAATTCCTCCTCAAGCTCGGGATGGGCATCGAAAAGTGCAAGATATTCGGGGAACATTACTATCGCCTGAAAAGCATCGTCCCCGAAGATGGACTCCTTTATATATAGGTATCTCAGTGCCAGCCCCGACCAGCAGTCATTCTCCTGATCTGCCGATGAGATGGCGGTTTTCAGGGCAGTCATTCGGGGGGCACCTTCGCCCAGCTCCATTATCTTTTGGTATTCGCTTTGAAAATCAAACATAATAATCCTCCGTTCTTCCGTTCAGTCTGTCGTTAAAATAGGACGTACCGTTTCGGGCATCGAATTTGTCCGCCAACTCCTTTGCAATGCCGTAAAAGCTGCCGTCAAGACCTTTGGGAAGGTTTCCCTTAGTCGACATTCTGTCATACAGCTTTGCCGCCGCCGATGCAAAATAATACCGCAGGAACGGGTTTTTGGATTTCTCAAAATTGGGAAATTCCGCCGAAAACATTTCCGCCGCCCGCTTAGGCTCGTATTCCGTCACCGCTTCCATTGCAATGGAACTGCTTTTCAGGAAAAACGGGTCGCCCTTTGTAGTCGGATAAAGCTTGTCAGCCATATCAAGTGCCTTGTCATATTCCCCGAATGCAAGATAAAAATCCGCAAAATCCGCCATTGTCTGATGGGGAAGATTGAAATTCGGCAGCTTTCCCTCGAAGATCGGCTTTGCCGTTTTCAATGCACCCGCTTCATCGCCCTGATAAAGCTTCATCAGCACTATATGGTCGGTGTTCAGTGCCAATCCGTCGGAATTGCCGTCCTCGGGGGCTTTCATAAACAGCTTGAAGTCGCCGAGGGCACGCTTGCGGTCTATCCAGCGGTAGTAAAGGGAGCTTTTCATATATACAATCTTGCGGCTGATTCCCTGCTCGTCAAGCCGCCTTGCATATTCCGAAAACCAGCTGTCCGCCTGTGAAACGCTTACCTGATAAAATTCTCCCGCCGCCTCGATGACCCAGCGGAATGCATAGGAAACGTCCTCGTCAATGCGGGGATTATCAAGCTCGGGGTGGGCATCGTACATTGCCAGAAACTCGGGAAATATCAGCAAAGCACCCAGCCTGTCCCCCGAAAAAATAGACTCCTGTATGTACAAATATCTGATATGCAGGCTCATGGGAACGTTTTTCTCGCTGTCCGCAATAGCATAAGCAGTCTGCAAAGCCCGCATTTTCGGCTGACCGTCCTCGGCGTTCCGAGCGTCGTTCATTGCCTGTTGTAAGTCCATATTTTTCATCCCCCATAATTTTTTAAACATTATATCACAAAATACTAAAGCAAATGTTAAGTGATGAGTGATGAAAGTTGAATTAAATGTGAAAATTACTTGCCGGACACTCAACGTTAAATTTATCACTCAACACTCATCACTCAACATTGATACGAAATTGTAACCAAATTTTCAGAATTGACTGAAAAAAATCGCCGTTTTGACAAATACGTTAAAATAAGTGCAGTAAATTCTCTAAAATTGTTTATTTGAACGGTTGCATTAAAAGTGATTGTTGTGTTATAATGATAAAGTAGTTAAATAGCCAAATATCCGCTATTGCTATTATAAACCAAAAAACAAATGGAGGAAATAACAATGAAAATGAAGAAGATTCTTACTGCTTGTGCAGCATCCGTAACAGCTCTCTCTATGATGGCTTTCTCCGCTTCCGCTCAGGGTGCAGAGGACAATTCCACAGAGATCGACGATACTCCCGTAGAAACAACAGCTGTTGAGGTTATCACCGAGCCTCCCGTAACAGAGGCTGTAACCGAGGCTACAACCGCTGCTCCCGTAAAGCCCGAGGGCAACCCTCAGACAGGTAACGCTCCCGTTGCTCTGGCTGTTATCCCCGTAGCTCTGGCAGCTGCTGCTATCGTAGCTAAGAAGGCTAACAAGTAATTTTTTGCCTTAATCAAGGTAACTCTGCCGTCCCCTTACGTTTGCTTCGCAGGGGGACGGTTTTCTGTTGGAGGAAGATCCTATGAAGAAAATGTTCACGGCGGCATATACAGCTGCCGCAGCATTCGGTGCGTTAGCCGTAAATGCGTCCGCAGCGGCGTCCGTGTCGCCCGATACGGGAAATGCGGGGGCGGCGAGCTACATAGTTCCCGCAGTTCTGGCAGCTGCCACTGTTATCCTGAAAAAGAAAAAGCAATAAGGGGCGACCCCTTTGTCAATTCGTTCGAAAAATAGCAAAATGAGCAAAGTTTGCTGCTCGGTACCGGTAAAACCTCTTTTTCGGCACTGCCTTAAGGGCGACCCCTCTGTCAATTCGTTTTATGGTAAATTTCCACAGTACATTTTGCCGATATTAGTGCAAATTCTATATAGATTTTTTCTTGGAAATAAGTTATAATATTTATACCGTTTGATGCGTAACCGATTACACATCAAAAATCAATGCCGCTTGACGGCACAATATGAAAGGAAGTCATTATTATGAAGATGAATAAGGCTATTGCTGCCCTCGTAAGCGGTGCTGTTGCGGCTTCTGCTATGGCTGTTTCCGCTTTTGCTCTGGATACTCCCGTTGTTGCTAAGCTCGGCTTTACCGACAGCTCATGGGCTGTTCAGGACTGGGAAACTTCCGTTGAGGTAACAGGCGACGGTACATACACACTGACCTCCACAGCAGTTGCAGGTGCAGCTGATTTCGGTGTATTTGTAATCGACTTTGACCAGATGTTCGCTAACTATCCCGAGGCTGTTGCAACTCTCGACAAGATCGAGGTTGACGGTTCCGAGATCAGCGTTTCTGCCAACAAGATCCTCTATGGCGACATTGAGGAAAAGGGCAACTTCAGAATCGACGTTTACAATATGTATTCCCCCACAAAGGACGATCCCGGTGTAAATCAGGCTACTGCTATTTCCGAGTCCCTGTCCGTAACATTTACCGTTACAGGACTTGGCGGCGGTGATGCTGCTCCCGCTGAAACAGAGACTCCCGCAACCGAGGCCGCTGAAACAACTGTCGGTTCCGATAACACAGGTTCCGCTTCTCCCGCAACAGGCAACGCTTCCGCTGCTGCTATCGTTGCTGTAATGGCTGCTGCAGGTACTGCTGCTGTTATCTCCAAGAAGAGAGGCTAATATCGGGAATATTTCCGAATAAGTTCTGCTGCCGCAGTGTTATTCGCTGCGGCGGTTTTTATAGGGATACTGCTGAATTTTTTGGCGATTTTGTGCATTATCCTAATTTTTTATCGTCAAAATTGTAGGAAGTGTATCTTGAAAAAACTATTGAATGATGATATAATTATCATAAAAAATGAGGTATTATATATAATACCCGACAAAAAGGAGAAATTGCTATGAAAATGTCTAAGATTCTTGCTGCTGCAGCTGCAGGTGCAATGGCTGTATCTATGGTAGCTGCAATGCCCGCTTCCGCTGAGGGTACATACCACGCTTATCTCGGTATCCAGTCTGCAAGCTTCACATTCAGAAACGCTTGGGACGAGGGCCAGTACGGTAAGGGTATCGCTGCTGATGACGGATCCTTCTACTTCGACCACCTGACAGGTTGGGACGGACCTACTGCTCTGAACAAGGGCGGTACATTCAACGACGTTGAGATCACAGGCGACGGCACATATTCCGTAAGCCTTACAGGTGATTTCGATTTCGGTGATGACGAAACTCTGAACCTCCTGTTCATTTCCACCGATATTCCTCTGGATGCAGGTGTTACCATCTCCGATGTTAAGGTTAAGATCGACGGCTCCACAAAGTACACCTTTGATGAAGCTTACCTGAGCCCCGATGCTGCTGAGTATCTCACTCCTATGGCTATCAACATCTGGAACGACGATCTTGGCAAGGCTGACGGTCTGTTCGGCTACACAATGCCTACAAGCTCTGTTGAGATGGAATTCACCGTTTCCGGTATGTCTGCTGCTGCTCCCGCTGAAACAGAGGCTGCTGCTGAGGAAACAACTGCTGCTCCCGAAACCACAAATTCCGGTTCTCCCGAAACAGGTAACGCTTCCGCTGCTGCTGTTGTTGCTGTAATGGCTGTTGCAGGTGCTGCTGCTGTTATCTCCAAGAAGAGAGGCTAATTTCAAAAGTCTTGCAAATCTGATAGATTGCAATGCCGCTCCGCAGTTTTGGCTGCGGGGCGGTTTCGTTTTAAGAGAAAATCGCTAAACAAATCAATCGGAATTTGTGCAATATATCACTTGTGCAAATGATAAAATGTGTGCTATAATGTTATCAATAAGCGGTAAAACCGCAGAATGGAGGAAATTTAAAATGAAACTCAAAAAGATTTTTGCAGCAGTTGTTGCTGCAGCAGCTTCCGCAACAATGATGGCTGTATCTGCTTTTGCAGCTACTGTTGAGATGAACACCGATTACGCAGGTGACTGGGGTGCTTCCGCTCCCATTCCTAAGGCTGAATTTGAAGCAATCGGCGGCGATGTTAAGGTAGTTCTTACCGTTGAAACAAGAAAGCCCCCCGTTGGTGCTGCAAATATGCTGGCAAAGCCCATGAATATGTGTGTTTCCTGGGATGCTATCACAGATTCTCTCACAAGTGACACTGCTATCGCTAAGTACGACGGTTTCTTCGTATTCGCTGAGGGTCAGACCTCTCTCGAATTCGTTGTTCCCGAGTCTGTTTGGACAACCTTCAAGGGATATGTTAACGATGGCGTAGAGGACGACAGTGCTTGCCTCGCATTCCAGACTAAGGACGTTATCATCAAGTCCGCTGAGCTTTCCGCTGCTGACGGTCCTCAGGGCGAGATCAGACGTGTTGACGAGGAACAGTCCGCTTACATCATGCAGGGTATGTCCTATGAGGAAGCAACAGGTTCCGCTCCCGCTGAGGACGATTCCAATGAAGCTGCTGCTCCCGCTGAAACAGAAGCTCCCGCTGAAACAGAGGCTGCTGCTGAAACAACTGCAGGTTCCGATAACACAGGTTCCGCTTCTCCCGCAACAGGCAACGCTTCCGCTGCTGCTATCGTAACAGTTATGGCTGTTGCAGGTGCTGCTGCACTCGTTTCCAAGAAGAGAAAGTAATTTCTCGTTACATAACGGATCTGTCCGTTCATGAAAATCATCGCCCTCGAAGTAATTCGGGGGCGTTTTCTTGTGATTTTTATGCGAAATGTTTAAAAATCGGGCGAAATATTATCTAAAATTGATGTTGTGTTTTTTGATGGAATATGCTATAATGTTTCTATACTAAAAATGCGGCTATAAGCCGGAATTTATGGAGGAGATAAAAATGAAACTCAAAAAGATTATTGCGGGCGTTTCCGCTGCTGCTCTCGCAGCTTCTATGTCTTGTGCATTCAGTGCTTCTGCTGTTACTCTCGACGCTGATAAGGTTGATTTCGAGGACGGCGACTTTTCTTTCGTTTATATGAATGTAGACGATGCAAGTGCTGACCCTTCCGTTCTTTCCGTTGAGGATTATGACGGTTCCAAGCAGCTGAAGGTTGACGTTACCAAGGCTTCTAACGCTCCTAAGGTTTGGTTCGATCTGGACAAGATCATGCCCAGAGAAAAGACTGTTACTATCAAGCAGATCGAATTTGATCTGACTATCGTTCCTAAGAACGCTGAAGAGCAGGTTGGCTGGGCAGGCGGTGCTGTTGGTGCTGCAGGCGGCTTTGATACTTCTCTTCCCGGCAGCGGTCAGAAGAACCCCAGCTGGTCTCAGGGCGACTGGTCTTGCGAGGACGAGGCTGCTTATACTCCCGGTGCAGCTGCTAAGACTCACGTTGTAAGAAAGTTCCTGCTTCCTACTCAGATGTATTCCGATAAGGGCGTTAACCCCTTCTTTGGTCTGATGAGATGGGCTGCTGAAACAGATTATGTAATGTACATTGACAATATCGTTTTCACTAACGAAGGCGGTAAGGCTATCACTGTTGGTATTCCTCCTGTAGAGGAAACAACTGTTGAGGATACAGCTGCTGCTGAAGAAACAACTGCTGCTGCAGCTGAGGAAACAACAGCTGCTCCCGTAGAGGAAACAACTGCTGCTGCAGTTGAAGAAACAACAGCTGCTCCCGTAGAAGCTGTTGACACTCCTGTTGAGGCTACTGAGGCTGCTCCCGCTGAAACAGAGGCTCCCGCTGAAACAACTGCTGCTCCCGCTGAAACAACTGCTGCAAGCAACACAGGTTCCGGCGTTCCCGCAACAGGTAATGTTCCCGTTGCTGCTATCGTTGGCGTAATGGCTGTTGCAGGTGCTGCTGCTGTTATCTCCAAGAAGAGAGGCTAATTAACTGAAACCGTGACGGTTAAACCGTGTCGGTTTTGGCTACATAAAGCGGCTTTTCAAAGCCGTGTTCCGTGCGAAAGTACGGGGCACGGCTTTTTCTTTTTCGGATAATTTACCTTTGCGGTAAATCAAAGCAGTGCCCATTTTTTACTTTATGGGACAAAACGTTTTCATTCAAGAAGACAGATTGTCCCTGCTTATGAAATATTTTTGAAAATCATTGCTTTTTTTTAGAAACTGTGTTATAATGTAATTATCAATCCCGATATGGTCAGCGGACTTTATCTTGGAAAATCGTGAAAACAGTAAATGGAGGTCTTTATAATGGGTATTGTTAAGGCAATTATGTCATCTGTGGGCGGCGGCCTTGCCGATCAGTGGCTTGAGGTCATCGAGCCCGACGAAATGAGCGATACAACTGTCCTTGTCAGCGGCGTCCCCGTGCGTAAGGATAAGAGAAACGGCAACGTTAAGGGCAACAGCAATATCATTTCCAACGGCTCGGTCGTTCACGTCGGACCCAATATGATGATGCTGCTGGTCGACGGCGGAAAGATCGTTGACTATTCCGCACAGGAGGGCTACTATACCGTAAATAACAGCAGTTCACCTTCAATGTTCAGCGGTCAGCTGGGCGACGCTGTTGCCGATACCTTTAACAGAATAAAGTTCGGCGGCACTCCATCTCAGAAGCAGCAGGTTTTTTACATAAATCTCCAGGAAATAAAGGGAATAAAGTTCGGCACACAGTCACCTATCGGCTATTTCGATAATTTCTATAACGCCGAGCTTTTCCTCCGTGCAAGAGGAATATATTCCATCAAGATCACCGATCCTCTGAAATTCTACACCGAGGCTTGCCCACGCTCTGCATCAAGAGTTGATATTAAGGATATTAACGCACAGTATTATTCCGAATTTATGGACGCTCTCAGAACAGCTATCAGTCAGATGTCCGTAGACGGCGTTCGTATTTCCAACATTGGTGCTAAGAGCCGTGAGCTTTCCAAGTATATGGCATCAACTCTGGACGAGGACTGGACCGGTCTGAGAGGTATCGAGGTCTGCTCCGTAGGTATCGAAGCGATAACTTACGACGATGAGTCCAAGGAACTTATCAATATGCGGAACAAGGGTGCAATGATGAGCGACCCCACTATCAGAGAGGGCTTCGTTCAGACCTCCGTTGCACAGGGCTTGCAGGCAGCAGGCTCCAACACTGCAGGTGCAGGTCAGGCATATATGGCTATGGGCATGGGTATGCAGGGTGCAGGCGGATTTATGAGTGCCGCTTCTCAGGCAAACGCTGCTCAGATGCAGGCTCAGCAGGCTGCACAGGCAGCACAGTCGGGCGGCTGGGACTGTTCCTGCGGCCATAAGGGAAATAACGGCAACTTCTGTGCAAACTGCGGTGCTAAAAAGCCCGCTCCCGCAGGCAGCTGGACTTGTTCCTGCGGTCAGGTAAATACAGGAAACTTCTGCCAGAACTGCGGCGGCAAAAATCCCGATGCTGCATGGAAATGCTCCTGCGGTCAGGAAAACAAGGGCAAATTCTGCCAGAACTGCGGTGCAGCCAGACCGTAACACGCAATCAACCGTCGGAATGAGGTTATTATATGGATCTAGTACAGTATCAGTGCCCGAACTGCGGCGGCAGTCTTGAGTTTGATCCGCAGAGCCAGCAATTCGGCTGCGAATGGTGTATGTCGAAATTTACCGAGGAGGAGATAAAGTCAGTTTTCGCCGACAACGAAAATCATCCCCTCGATCAGGCAGACCCGCAGACACAGGCAGCGGACGATGAGTTCGCTGCGGGAAACAATCTTTACGAATGTACCAACTGCGGAGCGGAGATAGTGTCGGACGAGAACACGGCTGCCACTTTCTGCTGCTATTGCCACAGCCCCGTTATGCTGGCGGGACGGCTTTCTGCGGAATATCGTCCCAATAAGGTCATTCCATTTAAATTAACCAATGAGCAGGCGAAAAAAACGTTCAAGGACTGGGCGGGGAAGAAGTGGTTCACCCCAAGCGACTTCACTTCGTCCACACAGCTGGAAAAGATCACGGGCTTGTACGTTCCGTTTTGGCTGGCGGACTGCCGTGTTAATGCCATTTTCGAGGGCGAGGGACACATTATCCACACCCATCGGAGCGGCGATTATGAATATACCGACACAAAGATATTCGCTGTCAGCAGGGCGGCATATCTGGAATATCACGGCATACCAAACGACGGTGCGTCTAAGATAGAGGACGAATTGATGGAAGCCATCGAACCGTTCGATTACAGCGGTCTGAAGGATTTCTCAATGTCCTATTTATCGGGATTTTATGCGGATAAATATGACGTGGATAAGGCGGCAGTTTTGCCGAGGATAAAGAAGCGTCTGGAGGACGGTGCAATTTCCGTGCTGAAAAACAGCGTCAAGGGTTACACCACCGTCACCGACCGCTCCAAAAACGTCAATATCATCAAGACCGACTGGCAGTATATGCTGCTGCCTGTCTGGTTTATGAATTATAAGTATAACGGCAAGACATATCAGTTCGTTATGAACGGTCAGACGGGCAAAATGGCGGGCAAGCTGCCGCTGTCGATGCCAAAGCTTATCGGCTTCGGCGTGGGACTTTTCGCTGTTATCACCATTATCGCAGGTTTGATAGGAGGGCTGTTATGAGAATTTTGAAAACAGCATTTTCCGTGATTTCGGGAATACTCCTTGCGGCGGCGATGACTATCTCGGCGGCGGCTTACAATGTTACCGTCCGTGACGATGCGGGGCTATTCTCAGCCGATGAAAACGCTCAAATCACCGACAAAGCAGAGTCCGTGTCAGAACAGGGCAGCTGGAACGTGCTTATCATTACCATTGAGGGCGACCCGGGAAAATCGGTAAGGAGTTTTGCCGATGACAGCTACGAGGCGGAGAACGGCATCAATGCCAACGGCGTGTGTATCGTCCTAAATCCGTCCAATCCCGACGAGAGCGAGTCTGACGTTTATCTCGGCACCTACGGCTCGGCTATCACCCTTATTACCGACAACAGAATTCACAAGTTTTTAGATGACTGTTTTCCGTATTATGAAAATTATCAGGACGCAAAGTGCGTTCTGACGGGACTTGATACCCTGTCACGGTTTATCTCCGAAGGGGTGCGTGACGATCAATATACCTATGAGGGCGAATATAATGACGATGAGGGCTTCTCCACGGTTGAAGTCTTGGTATTCGGGGGGATCTTCGGTCTGATAATTTCTGTCGTGACATGCTGCTGCATTGCATCGTCCTATAAATTCCACGGCACGGTCAGTGCAAACGCATATCTCGATAACAACAATATGAATATGTACCGCAGCAAGGACGTCTTTGTCAAGGAACTCCACAGCAGACGGAAAATCGAAAGCAGCTCGGGCGGCGGCGGCTCCTCGACACACCATACCTCGGGCGGAGGCATTGCAGGAGGCGGCGGAAGGTCGTCATCAAGCAGGTGATAGGGTTTTAAGAAACGATTAGGCATTTTCGAAAATATATATATTCAGGAGGTCAAAATATGAGCAACGCATCATCAAACAAAATCGCACGGGGAGTATTCAGTAATATCTGTGCAGCACTGGATGAAAAAGAGTACAGATACGCCAGGGACGAAGAAGATTTGAGGATAAACTTCACACTGCAGGGCGATGGCATTCCCGTCGAGATATATTTTAATGTGGACGACGAAAGGGAGTTTGTTCAGCTTTTGTCCCCTCTGCCCTTTTCAATTCCCGAAAATAAACGTGCTGAACTGGCAATTGCCATATCTTTGGTAAATAATCATCTCGCAAACGGTTCCTTTGATTTCGACTTTAATAAGGGAATGATCGTTTTCCGTATGACTACAAGCTATATTGACAGTATACTCGGCAGGGAGCTTTTCAACTATATGCTTAGGGCTTCCGTGTTAACTGTTGACCAATACAGCGACAAGTTTATGATGCTGGGCAAGGAAACCATGACACTTGAACAGTTCTTTGAATTTGATGCTAACAGATGATCTATGCAGTCAGCCCCCGAAGTTTTTCAGGCTTCGGGGGCTGATTTTTTTACGGAAGATAGTATGATACTAATCTTTCATCAATATGTAGACAAAACTCCAAGATAATTTACTTCATTTCTCCAACTTCCATTCAACAGCCACTTTAACAGATTATTAAACTATTTTCCTAAAGAACAAAAACTTTCTCACCCCACAAAAATGTAAAGCGGGGAAAAGAGGGCTGACTAATTCATAATTCACAATTCATAATGCATAATTATTAATTTTGTTATCGCAAATATGGTTTCACAAACCGACAAAGGTCAGTAAGGTAACAGGCGGAAAACACAACAACAAACTACCCCAAGCACAACAAATTATATCCTCTCACAAAAATGTAAAGCGGGGAAAAGAGGGTGGGGTGAAAGGGAAAGAGGATTGCAAAGGGGAAAACCGTTAGGGGCGGGGGAAAGTCCCCGCTTTGCGTTAGGGTTTGTTCTGTCCCCCGCCCCTATAAGGTTGTCCCCTTTGCGGGGGTGCCACAAAAGAAACAAAGGTCACATAGGGGTTGAGAGAAAAGAAACCAAACAAATAAAGTGCATTTTCAGGTTCGCACCGCAGGAATAATTACGCAATGAACAGCCGTATTTTTGTTAGATAAGTCTATATACTGATAGAAGATTAGTATGAAATGGTGATTTCCGCCGCTTGACAGCGGCGGCGGGGGCAAAAAAATTGTCGGGGATTAACCCCGACAATTTTTTTGCGGCACCGCACACCGTACCTGTTTTCACGGCTTTTGTTGTTGTCGTGAATTTGATGCTTTATCGGTTCTTTTGTGTGCGGTGCTTTTTGGGACTGAATTGTTTGTGCTTTTTTGCTGTAAGAATGCCGTATTTGTTAGCGGCTGGGAAGGGTGTTTCGCCCGTTGCGACGGGCGACAAGGGCTCTGCCCTTGACCCGCCACCTTTGTAAAGGTGGACGAAACTTTTATATTACTTTATTTCGGCGTGATAGGACTGCAGGGACTTAACGCCGATATGAGTGTTGTTCTTGACCGCTCTGATACCATCGGCACTTGCCTTTGCGGCTGCCATTGTGGTAATGTACGGAACACGGTGCTTGATAGCTGCCTTACGGATATAGCTGTCATCATAAACGCTGGTCTTGCCGGCGGGAGTGTTGATGATAAGCTGTATCTCGCCGTTTGCGATCTCGTCGGCGATATTGGGACGTCCGCCCTCAAATATCTTGAAGATACGCTTTACGGGAATGCCTGCTTCATTTATCATATCGAAGCTCTTTCCTGTTGCAAGTATCTTGAAGCCCAGCTCATAGAACGCCTTTGCGATTTCAAGCAGCTCGGGCTTGTCCCTGTCGCATACGCTGAGGAGGACGGTGCCTTCCTCGGGAAGTCTGGTCTGAGTTGCTTCCTGTGCCTTGTAATATGCTTCGCCGAATGAGGTGGAAAGTCCGAGAACTTCGCCCGTTGAACGCATCTCGGGTCCGAGAACGGGGTCAACCTCCTGGAACATATTGAAGGGGAACACAGCTTCCTTTACGCCGTAATGGTTAATGGTCTTGTCGTGCAGCTCGGGAACGGGGGACTTCATTCCCGTAATAGGTGAAGTCATTATCTCCGTTGCCACCTTTACCATATTGATGCTGCAAACCTTTGAAACAAGGGGAACTGTTCTGGACGCTCTGGGATTTGCCTCAAGGACATAAACCGTATCTCCCTCGATAGCATACTGCATATTCATCAGACCGCAAACGCCCATTTCAACGGCGATTTTCTTGGTGTAATCCTTGATGGTTGCTATCTGCTTATCCGTAAGGTTCTTGGAAGGCAGAATGCAGGCGGAATCTCCCGAATGAACGCCCGCCAGCTCGATATGTTCCATAACGGCGGGAACAAAGCAGTGCTCGCCGTCGGAAATAGCGTCAGCTTCGCACTCGGTAGCGTGGTTCAGGAAGCGGTCTATCAGAATGGGACGGTCGGGGGTAACGCCGACAGCCGCCGACATATACACCTTCATCATCTCGTCATCGTGAACTATCTCCATTCCACGTCCGCCGAGAACGTAGGAGGGACGAACCATAACGGGGTAGCCGATGCGGTTAGCGATCTCCAGAGCCTCGTCAACATTGACAGCCATTCCCGACTCGGGCATGGGAATACCAAGCTTGTCCATCATTGCACGGAAATGATCTCTGTCCTCCGCAAGGTCGATGGTTTCGGGGGAAGTGCCGAGGATATTTACGCCGTTCTTTTTAAGGTCGGCTGCAAGGTTAAGGGGAGTCTGTCCGCCGAACTGTGCGATAACGCCCACGGGCTTCTCTTTTTCGTGAATGCTGAGAACATCCTCCAGAGTAAGCGGCTCAAAGTAGAGCTTGTCGGAGGTGTCATAGTCTGTGGACACAGTTTCGGGGTTACAGTTTACGATAATGGACTCAAAGCCCAGCTTTTTCAGTGCAAGTGCAGCGTGAACACAGCAGTAGTCGAACTCGATGCCCTGACCTATTCTGTTGGGACCGCCGCCCAAAATCATTATTTTCTTCTTATCGGAAACGGGGCTTTCGTCCTTGGGCAGGTGATATGTGGAATAATAGTAAGCAGCATTTTCCGTACCGCTTACGTGAACGCCTTCCCACGCTTCACGGATATTGTACTTGTATCTTGCTTCACGAATGTCCTCCTCGGGAACATCCAGCAGCTGACTTAAATAGCGGTCGCTGAAACCGTCCAGCTTAGCCTGACGGAGAGTGTTCTCATCGGGAACAGCACCCTTCAGTTTAAGAAGCTCCTCTTCCTCGTTGACCAGCTCCAGCATCTGCTCTAAGAACCAATGCTTTATCTTGGTAAGCTGATATATTTCTTCAACGGTTGCACCCTTGCGGAGTGCCTCGTAGATGATGAACTGTCTTTCGCTTGTGGGATATGCAAGCTTGCGGAGCAGCTCGTCCTTGGACAGACTGTTGAAATCCTTGGCAAAGCCCAGACCGTATCTGCCTGTTTCAAGGCTGCGGATAGCCTTCTGGAATGCTTCCTTATAGGTCTTTCCGATGCTCATTACCTCGCCGACAGCACGCATCTGAGTGCCCAGCTTATCCTCTGCACCCTTGAACTTTTCGAATGCCCAGCGTGCAAACTTGATAACAACGTAATCTCCGTCGGGAACGTATTTGTCAAGTGTTCCGTACTTTCCGCAGGGTATCTCTTTAAGTGTCAGACCGCAGGCGAGCATAGCCGAAACGAGGGCGATGGGGAAGCCTGTTGCCTTGGAAGCCAGTGCGGAGGAACGGGAGGTACGGGGATTTATTTCGATAACGACAATTCTGCCTGTTTCGGGGTCGTGAGCGAACTGACAGTTGCAGCCGCCTATTACCTCGATAGCTTCAACGATCTTGTAAGCCTGCTCTTCAAGTATCTTCTGAACGTCCTCGGAGATGGTCAGCATAGGTGCAGAGCAGAAGGAATCACCCGTATGAACGCCGATGGGGTCGATATTTTCGATGAAGCAGACGGTGATGATATTATTCTCCGCATCTCTTACGACCTCAAGCTCCAGCTCTTCCCAGCCGCTGATGCATTCCTCGACCAGCACCTGACCCACAAGGCTTGCCTGGAGTCCTCTTTCGCAGACCACCTTCAGCTCGTCCACATTGTAGACCATTCCGCCGCCTGCACCGCCCATGGTATAAGCGGGACGAAGCACAACGGGATATTTCAGCTCTTCGGCTATCTTAACGGCTTCATCAACGGAATATGCCACCTGACTGCGAGCCATTTCGATGCCCAGCTTGTTCATAGTGTTCTTGAACTCGATACGGTCCTCACCACGCTGGATAGCGTCCACCTGAACGCCGATCACCTTAACGCCGTATTTTTCCAGAACGCCTGCTTCGGACAGCTCCGAGCAGAGGTTCAGACCCGACTGTCCGCCCAAGTTTGGCAGCAGAGCATCGGGGCGTTCCTTTTCGATTATCTGAGTGAGCCTGTTCAGATTGAGCGGCTCAACATATGTAATATCCGCAACATCGGGGTCGGTCATAATGGTTGCGGGGTTGGAGTTTACCAGTACGATCTCATATCCGAGATTTTTCAGAGCCTTGCAAGCCTGTGTACCCGAATAGTCAAATTCGCACGCCTGACCGATGATAATAGGTCCCGAGCCGATTATCATAATTTTGTTAATATCCTGCTTCTTTGGCATAATAGATCTCCCTGTCGTTTATTTACCGTTTTGCGGCATTTTTATTCTATAATATCATATCACATTTTGGCGAAAAATGCAATAGAAAGTTTTTAAAAAATGTGGAAAGTGGAAAGTGAAAAGTGGAATTTGGATTTACCTAAAACTTAACTTTCCACTTTTCACTCTGCACAGTAAATTCAACATTCAACACTTATCACTCAACACAAATAACTTCACTTTCCACTTTCCACTTTTCACATTGAAATGTAGCATTCCCCAAAATTCGGCATAAACTGTACTAAGTCCCAAGAAAGGGGCTTAGAAAGGTTGAAGCTAATGGGTATAACCTATTCAAACAAGGAACTGAGCACCGACAGCATCAGCTGCGGCGGTTCATTTAAAATAACTCTTTCCCTGACGGCTGAGCCTGATATTGCAGATAATCCTACGGATATTGTGCTTATCCTCGACCGTTCAAGAAGTATGACGGGAAATCCCCTTCATAACCTGAAAATAGGGGCGAAAACCTTTATCGACATTATCGACGAAGCCACCGACAGCTCACAGGACGGTCATATAGGCGGCGGCAGCCATATCGGTATAGTCAGCTTTTCATCGTCTGCTACTCAGGATACGCAGCTTATCACCTCTGTTGCCGACTTAAAGGCAGCGGTGGATTCGCTTTCGGCAAACGGCAGCACAAATCATCGGGACGCCTTTGAAAAGGCACTTGCCCTCTTTGACCCCGCATCGCAGAATGCCAAGGTCATGGTAATGTTCACCGACGGGAACACGACCATCGGCGGCGACCCCAACCCCATTGCGACAGCTGCAAAGGCACAGGGCGTTTCCATTTACGTTATCGGGCTTGTGGGCAGTGACGGAATTGACGTTCAGGCGTTGAAGGACTGGGCTTCCGACCCCGATTCTGCCTATGTTGCCGTTACCCCCGATGAAGAGGAGCTTGAGAAGCTTTTCGAGGACCTTGCCCAAAACATTTCAAAGCCGGGTGCTACGAAGATCGTTCTTCGGGACACGGTTTCGCCATGCTTTAAGATAACTTCCGTTATAGCCCCCACAAAGGGAACGGCTGCTCTTGTTGACCAACGCACCGTTGAATGGAAGATAGATTCTCTCGGCGTCAAGGGCAGTGAAGGGGCAGTGCTGGAATTTAACGTTCAGCATCTCGGTCAATGCTCGGGAAATATCGAGGTAAATGCCGATCTGGATTACAGCGACAAAGAGGGCAATTCGGTGGATTTCCCGTCCCCGATAATTGACGTTGACTGCGGCGGAATTGTCATTCAGCCCGAGGAATGTCCCGAGCCTGCGGATATTGAGATGGACGGCTGCGACGATTTCATTGAATTTGATGCAGGCGACATTGACCTCAGCTCTCAGGGACGTATACTTCTGCTTGATGCAACGCTGAAAAACGTCTGCCCGAACAGGCGTGTAGCTCTTGCGGCTATCGTCACCGAGGTGGATTCGCATGGTATTGAGCATAAGCGTGGGGTAAAGACTATGACTATCCCCGCCCACACAAGAACGTCCTGCCGTGATATTCTTGTCCGCTGCATAAAATTTGTTCTCCCCGAGGACGAAAACACACCTGCAGCGACTTCTGTTTGCGGCAAAAGAAAATTCAAGGCGAGATTTATTGCACATTATATCGACAATGATTTTGAGTGCTGTCCTATCCTTTAATACTAATTCCTAATCTTCTTATAGACAGAGTCTATAAGAAGAGCCGCCTAAAAGGCGGCAAGTCAAAACCTGCGGTTTTGACGGAAATAGTATAAACGGGAAACCCCGACACTTTTTTCGAGTGTCGGGGGTACATATTTTTATTGACATATTCGTGTGATTAATGTATAATAATAGTAATACCAAACACTCATTAATCATGGGAATCTCTCGGCGTAAAAACCCATAAACAAAACTGTTTTTAACAGTTTTAAGCTTCTTTACGCCGATTTCTTCTCCGTGATTTAAATGGTTTTTAGTATAAAATATATGTCGGAAAGGAAAGGTGCATATGTCGATAACAACTGCTGAACTTGAATTAAATCTAAGTAAATACTTACTGCTTGCACAGACAGAGGACGTATTCATTACACGAAACGGCAAGGTCATAGCAAAGCTGACTAATCCCAATCAGGATCGTGTTGATACGGCAAAGTCACTTTTTGGTGTCATTCCTTCCGATGTTACCGTTGAAGAGGCAAGGGAAGAAAGGCTTAACAGTATATGAGAGTGATTATTGATACTTGTGTAGTAATTGATGCTCTGCAATCCCGTGAGCCATTCAAGGATGATGCCGAGAAAATATTCATTTTGGCTGCAAACAAATGCTTTGACGGGTTTATTACAGCAAAGTCCGTTACGGATATCTATTATCTTGTTCATCGTGCAACTCACAGCGACAAGGATACCCGAAAGATACTTTCAAATCTTTTTGTAATTTTCGAGCCGATAGATTCCGCCGGGCTTGACTGCCTTAAAGCTATATCCTCCGAAATATCGGACTACGAAGATGCTGTTATGTCTGAAACTGCCCTGCGGACGGAAATGGAGTATATTGTTACAAGAAATATCAAGGACTACGGCAAATCGCCTGTTTCGGTTTGTACGCCGAAGGATTTCCTTAAAATGCTTGAACAAAATAATGCAGAGTGATTATAGCAATCCATAAAAATAACCTATCACTTGACAAGGGGTGTAAAATAAAGAT